>CALSPN010000001.1 GCA_943788245.1 uncultured Verrucomicrobiae bacterium
CCGGTACCGTTGGCCTGAAGGAAGGGCATGCGCCCAAATTCCGTGGCCCAGACGACCAGCGTGTGCTCAAGCAAACCCCGCTGCTTCATGTCCGCGAGCAATGCGGCTGTGGGTTGATCCATGATTTCCGCCTGCATGGCGTGGGTCTTCAGAATGTCAGAGTGCGAGTCCCAGTTGGTGATACCGTTACCCACCCGCAGGATCGCTCCCGTTATAGAGTTGGACGACGCGAACGCCTTTCTCGATCAGCCGCCGGGCCAGGATACAATTTTTTTGCGTATTCGCGATGCAGTTCGCTTCCCTGATCGACGCCCGTAATGTTTCAGAGTCGATGCACTCTCAGTAGACATGTCCATGACTGCCGGGACGGAAGTTTGCATGCGGCCTGCCAGTTCATAGCTGGCGATGCGGCCTGCGAGGTTCGAATCACTGGGGTATTTTTCCAGATGTTGAGCATTGAGTCGTTGTAATAATTCAGCGGTACGGCGATCTGCATCGCGACTTAGACCCTTGGGTCGATGCAAGTTGTTGGGTGGGTTCCTTGAGTTAAAGTCTGTTCCTTGAAAGGCTGCAGGTAGAAAAGCCGTTGCCGAAATTGTTTTTACCGCTTCGCGCGAGCCCGCGGGGATCGTTTGATAGCAACAAAAGCCGGTAACTCATGAGATTCTGTGCCGAGTGCGTAGGTGACCCAGGCTCCAAACGATGGAAAGCCCTCCATCGTAAAGCCGGTGTTCATGAAGTTTTCTCCTTGTGGATGGGCACTGGTATTCGTTGTCATCGAGTGCAGGAAGCACAAGTCATCCACCTGTTCCGCCAGATGGGGCAGTAGACCAGAGACCATTTTTTCCGGACTGTCCATACGGATTGAATTCCCAGAAGGGTTTCGCGATGTTGCCCGTCGGTCCTTCAAACGTCACCGCAGGAATTCCCGGAGGCTTCCTGCCGTGCAATCTTGAAAGCGCAGGCTTGTAATCAAATGTGTCCACATGACTGACCGCTCCGGGCAGAGTAGACAACCAATACCTGCTTGGCGGTTGCATTGAAATGTGACGACCTTTGGAGCGTAAGGGTTGTTGGGATCGATGTTTGGGCGGATCGGCAGCTCACCGCTCACGGTCTGAGACTCATTGGCAAGCAGTCCCTCATTATCGAGCAAGCCTGCCAACCCCAACCCAGCGGCTGAAAGCCCGGCCGTGCCGAGGAAATGGCGCCGGTCCAATAAGTGGCGTCCATGCAAGGAAAGGTGTTCGGGATTGTTCATGATGTGAATCAGGGCAGGAATGCAAATTCGTTGGAGTTGATGATCGCACGACAAACGAGTTGCAATTCACTCTCCCTCACGAGATCCAGGCAAGAGGCCTGCTCATTGACGGTTGGAGGGCGACCGAGTAGCAACTCGAAGCAGCGCTGAATGGCAAGCTCTGGATGGCCACTTCGTGTCCTGACGCGCTCTCTCAGCAATCAGCTTTGATTGGTCCATGACAAAATCGCTGTTCATGAGATTGAGCGCCTGCAACGGTGTCGTCGAGACGGGGCGCTTGGCTCGAACTTGCCCGCAGTCTGGAAAGTCGAATGCGGTAAACATTTGGTCGTCCACACGGCGCATGCGCTCCTGATAGATCATTCGCCGCCACGTCTCTGAACCATGATTATCCGTGACTTCCCATTGGGCATATCGTTTTTTCACGTTGTGGATACGATAGCTGCGTCCTCCAATGGTGCGATCCAGCGTGTCCGATGCTTGTAAAATCGAATCGCGAATGACTTCGGCTTCAACGCGTTTGGGTGGATATCTCCAGAGCAACTGTGAGTCTGCGTCAGCGGTGATTCCTTCCTTTCCTGGCGCATTGGATTGACGAAACGCATCCGACATCACCATCAAACGAATCATGTGCTTGATGGACCATGGTTGCGTTTCGTTACTTCTTGCGAGACGGGATGCAGGCTGCATGAATTCGGCTGCCAGCCACTCGAGCAATCCGGGGTGTGTGGGCGGCGTGCCGGCAGCACCGAAATCGCTGGTGGTCGTGACAATACCCTGGCCGAAAACGTGATGCCAGATTCGATTGACAGCGACTCGGGGTACAAGTGGATTGCTGGGTTTGATCAGCCATTGAGCAAAAGCTGCTCTCCGCTCTGGACCCGAGGCGTGTGTTCGAAGGTTAAGATCTCCACCAAGTTGTGATAATCCAGCAGGAAGCACTTCGTCTCGAGGATTCTCGGGGCTTCCGCGCATGAGTATATGAGTGTTAACCGGTTTGATGAAACGAGCGACAAAACTTGGTCTTGGTCCTTCTTCATTCACAAGCGCGATCAGTTCCTGAAGGGTATTCAACAGACTCTTTCGAGATGTGTGTTTTTTGTTCAGTTGATCAAATGTCATGGTGGACGCAATCTGCTTCCATTGACCATCTTCCGTGGGAATCTCAACACGGTAAGGACCAAAATTAAATTTATTGAGCCCTTCGAGGTAGGCTGTTTCAAAAAAATCTTCGCGATTGGTGCTTAGACGAATACGTTCGATGTCATGCGGTTGGGTAAAGGTGAATTCGATCCAGGGTTTTTTCTTGCTGTCAGCTGCTGCTTTTGCACCCCATGCCTGAGTACCATACTTCCCATCGTTGACGTGCTTTAGATCAGCACGCGCAACCGCCATTTCAGGAGGGCTGAATGTTTGTGTGCCTTCGGCTGCTGCAGCCACATTCCGACCATGACCGGTAGGCCCAAAGATTTCGATTTCGTCGAGACGAACACCACCCCAGTTGAATTTGATACGAACCTTTTGTGCCGTTACAGGATCAAAATGCAACTCCTTGTAACCTACCCAATCCTCTACCCAAGGGCCCATCGGTTTCAGCTCTGCATGCACTTCTCGAATTTTTCCATAGAGTTCCTGACCGCGTAATCGGCGCGGATGATCTGTTGCCAGTTCGGGAAATCGACTTCCAAATTCGACATCCTCAAAAACAGCAGTCATGGCGTAGTAATCGCGAATCGAGATTGGATCAAATTTGTGATTGTGACACCTTGCACAGCCGATGGTCACACCGAGTGCGGAGGCCCCGACCGTCTGCATGATTTCATCCATGCGATCAGCCCGCGCCTGCCTTCGTGCGGCTGGTTCCTGGCCCACCGTTGCCACGGGTACATGCGGGCCAGCCACCAGGAAGCCGGTTGCATCACCTTGACCGACCGAATCGCCTGCGATTTGCTCGAACAGGAAACGGTCATATGGCTTGTCTTCATTCAGAGCGCGCATCACATAGTCGCGATAAATCCAGGCGTTTTTGCGATACATGTTGCTTTCACTGCCGTTTGTTTCTGCCCAGCGAATGACATCCAACCAATGTTGTGCCCAACGCTCTCCGAAATGTGCGGAATCCAATAAACGATCGACGAGTAATTCATATGCTTGATCACTATCCTTCTCATAGGCTTTCAGAAAGGTTTTGGTTTCAGCCAATGTCGGTGGCAAACCGGTCAGAACGATTGAGACACGACGAATCAATGACCGTGGAACTGCAGGATCTGAAAACGTGAGTTTATCCTCATTCAACCGTTTCAACAGAAAGCGATCTATGGGGTTTGAATAGGAAGCATATTCTTCCGGGCTGTCGGGTCGTCGGATAGCCTGAAATGACCAATGATCTGATTTCATTTCCTCGACCGCTGCCATCTGTCCCGGCCAGATGCTTCCTGCTTTGATCCAGCGTTCCAGTAAATGGATTTCCTTCGCCGGAATCCTGTCTTCATCAGGCGGCATCATGACGTCGGGATCGAGGTGCTTGACGACTTCCAATAAGTAACTTTTTTCTGGATTGCCCGGGATAACGGCAGCCAACCCTGAATCACCACCGCGCAGCATGTTCGCACGGGTGTCCAGTCGCAGACCGGATTTCTCTTTAGCTTCACCATGACAGTCAATGCAGCGCTCCTCCAGGATAGGCGCAATGTCACGCTCGAAGTTGATTGCATCAGCCGATACAACCAGAGAGATGAAAAAAATGGACACGCTAGCGATCCACTTGAAGCTATGCTGCTGTCTTCTTTTTTTATATTGAGGGTTCATGAAGTGGTTTATCACTCTTCCGTCACTGGATTATTTTTTTGACGATGGATCAATTACTTCACGATAAGCTTTCAATTCTGACCATGTCAATTTGCCATCCTTGTTGGCATCGGCCGCAGGGTGACTTGAGAAGTATTGAGATTTCCATGCTTCGGCTTTCGAATTGGGATTGCTGGAACCCTTGGGTTTCCACTTTGGTTGAGGCGGAATCGTGCCAGGCTGAGGGATTCGATCAAGAAGACGTTTTCGAAAATGGATCAGCCGGTCGGCATGTTCCGCACGTTCGTCAAGATTGTTCCATTCGTGGGGATCGTTGGATGTCTGGTACAATTCCTCCTTTCCGTTTTCATAGCGAATGTAACGCCAGTCCTTCGATCTCAAGGAATAACTTTCCTGCGCAGGGTGGTAATCCATACGCCACTTGTAAAGAGCCGTGAGTGCCTCGTCTGGTCCAGACCACTTGCCTTTGACTGGATCCATTAGTAGTGATTTAAAGCTATACCCGTCCAGTGGATGACCTTTCCGATCCTTCATCGTCGTACCCTTCAGATGGCAAAGGTCGACCAAGGTTGGATATAAATCAATGAGCGAGACCGGTCGATCGCATTGAGTGTTGGCTGAAGTGTCATCCGGTAATCGAACGATGAGCGGTACCTGTGTGCTTTCCTGCCATAACGAATTTTTGTAAAGATAATCTTTTTCTCCCATGCCCCAGCCATGATCGCTGGTCAGTATGATGATGGTATCCTCTTTCAGACCCGATTGATCAACGACATCCAGAATGCGTCCTATCTGTTCGTCTACCGATGCCACACTGGCCAGGTAAGCCTGAATGAAGCGCCGCAAGGCTTCTTCGCGGGACGAGTAGGACGCCACAAGATTCGAATACAAGCGCAGCCCCATGTCCTCCGCTCGTGTCGAGCCTGGTTCTTCTCCGTTGGGAATACCGCGTATCGAGCGCACGTGGGTATCGTCGATATCGTGAGGTCTGATCGTGGGGAGCTTGACGGAGTCCAGAGGAAACATGTCAAAGAAACGTGGGTGGCACAATCAAGGGGTGTGTGCGGACGAATGAAACCGATGCCCATGAAGAATGGTTTACCATGGGCGTTTTTTGCCAACGTACGGAGTTGCTCCACCGCCCAGTCACCATTCAGTTCATCCGGTGTCTGGTCACGATCATCTGCAGAATCGACTCGAAGTGCTTTGGCTCGAGCTCCCCAGCCACCGTTGAGCCAGCTCATTGGAAGTCCACTTTCCGTCTTGCGGTCATCAAGATTGACGAATGGACCAAAGGAACCGTCGACCGCCCCGATGTTGCGATAGGGTGCCGGCACGTCCGGGTGAGCCGTCTTCCCGTCGCCTGCAACTACAAAGGGTCCATAGTCAGCTGGGTGCCCATACTGTTGCCATCCCCTCTGAACAGCTCGATGGTGCATCAGTTTGCCTGTGCCAAGGGTAAAGTATCCGTTTGCCTCAAAGTGCTCCTGCAAGGTCCTTGAATGCTTCAATACCTCGTAAGTATCCCACTTGGTAAAGCCGTAACAGCCGGAGTTGTGAGGGTAAATACCCGTAAACAAACTTGCCCGAGAAGGGCCACAGATGGGTGCATTGCAATGTGCCTGTGTGAACCTGACACCTTGTTCGGCCAGTCGCGCCATGTTGGGTGTCTTCGTTTGAGGGTGACCGCCGAACCCTTCGACGTAGTCGTTCAAATCATCGCAAATGATAAAGATTACGTTGGGATGCTCGATCGGACTTGCTTTTGTGACGTATGTCAAGCACCCGGTCGCGATCAAGACACTGAATAGGAAAGGCTTTAATGTTTGCGACATGAGGGTCCACGTTCTCACTATGATATTATCAATAAACAAGGGGTTTTTGTTACAAAGGATGACTGAATTCTATTCAGCATGCACCGGCTATTTCTAAACAATGCTATTGTCATGATCTGCGTTCGTGCATCCTAAGTGCAATGGTAATTTTACCTGATTTATTCAACTGCGCCTTGTTTGCGCAGCAGGTCTGCGACTTCCTCGTGACATTTCAAAACCGCCCAGTAAAGTGGAGTCTTTCCATGATTATCCTCTGCATCGATATCCGTGCAGTGTGGGATGAGTGATTCAACGATTTCCTTTCTGCCCTCGAAAGCGGCCGCGTGCAGAGGCGTTTTTCCGTTCTTGTCCCTGGCATTGGCATCCGCACCTCGAGCGATCAGTGTTTCAGCGATCTCCTTTGACGATGCCACGTGCAGCGAAGTCTGGGAATCGGAATTTTTTTCATGAATGTCCCTAGTTTCTGAGTTCAGAAAATGCTGAAGTGATTGTATGTTTCCGCTTTCTGCCACTTCGTGAATGGTTGGAACGAAGCGATAACGGTAAATCATAGTCATGATAACCATGACCAGGGAAAGGACCATGACGATGATGCAGGTTGCCCCAAGTCCAAATTTGCCGATATCAAGGAATTCAAGCAAGCCGTCTGAGGCATTCGGTCCATGACGATCACGAGTGCTGCCATAATGATCACGCTTCAATCCAATTACCTGTAGAAAAATGATCGATGAGATAATTCCTGTTATGGCACTTCCTCCTGCCAACGCACCCAAAACAGAATTGCCACCAGTGATGAATTTTCCGAGATGAATGATCTTCGTGGCCAGAAAGGTGAGTAAAAAGCCAATCGGAAACATGAGGCAACTCATACCGATGGCATTGTCCCATGTTCCATTCATGAGGGAAACGAATATTGCCATACCTGGTCCGAAAATCAGTCCTCCCAGCGAATAAATGACAACATTTCTCATGACTCAAAGATGAGTCCTGTCATTGTTTTGCCAATGAAAAAAATGCAGAAATATTGAAGGTGTCAACAATTTGCGGGTAAACAAAATTCAAGACGGGTGTGATGAAGGTGGGTGATTTTTGACATCCTGAAAGGCGAGCAACTTATAAATCAAGACATGGATTGATGCGCATCTCCCTCGTCGTCTTCATACTCGTTCCATTGATCGCTCCGACCCTTTGTTTTAGCTGACCTGCTTCGGGGGTACTTGTCATGCGAGTATGCGCATCTCTTTCTGCATGCATTGAGTCAGAGATAAATGCCACCAGGCGAGATAAAAATAGGACTCTCGAATCGCAGTTAAAATTCCTCATACCTATCGGGGTATCAAACGGGAAATCCGGAATCATTGCTTTGACTGAGCTGCGAATCCCATTCCAAAACGATGGGCGCTTGATCATCAAAAGACTCGTTGGTTTCTGTTCACTTTGGTCAGGAATGGCTTTTGAGGGGGGCAGGGGCGTCGGAAGTCCACCGCTTGCATCGTTTCATGGTGGTGGAACGAGGTTCGACCCGCTCCACTTTTTGGCTGAAAGTTATGGAAACGTTTTGCTTGCCTTGAAATCATTTGACGTGCTTCCACATTGTCATGACTGTTAAAGTGACCCATCATGAATGCGAAACCTCCTAATTTTGGCTCTGATTGGCAGCAAGCCGACGACCTCCCGACATTGGATGAATCAAATGCCCAGCAATACATCGGTAAGGTGGTTTTGGTGGGAGTGACCTTTGAGAATGCACGGGATGAGATGGTTCATACGCAACAATGGGCTGGAGTGATCCGGACGTATTCAAATCTGAAGGGCATTCAGGTTGATCTTTATGACACTGAAGAAATATGCAGCTTGCCACCTTTTCCCGATCTACTTGAACCGGCCGAACCCGGAATTTACCGGTTGAGAAGTACGGGGCGAGTGGTCGAGCATCCAGACTACTTTGCCAACTTGACTTGTACTGCCCCTGAATCAGACGATCGAACCGCCAAGGCATAGGCTTTCATTTGTAATTAACGTGAGCCTCATGATCTCACATACTCAAAGCTCCCGCCAAGATTGGCGGTTACTGAGGGGCGATGAGGAAGCGCAAGGCTTAAAAAAAGGAGCACTCAATGCTCTGCTTTTACATTTCCTCGCAATTTATTTTGATAAACCCCTGGCCAGTGCTTCTTGTTCACGGCGAAGGCCTGGCTCCACGATAAAAGGTCCGAATGGGATGATGGCCGCAGTAAAAATTTTGGCAGACCAACCCCATGGGCGTTTCAAGACAAAGGCGGCGCGCGCAAGGGCGATGACATAGAGGACAAAAAGGAGCCCATGGATCATTCCGACGACGCTTACGGCCTCAGGTTTATCCGCAAGGTATTTCAAAGGCATGGCCACGAAAAATAGAAGTAAACTGGAGACTCCTTCTGCAATTCCGGTATCACGCAGCCATTTGATTGCTTTGATTGAATGCATATGTTCGAACCTGAGCTTTCGCACATATATTTTCAAGGTTTAGCCTCAAGGCGTTTTAAAAATTTTCTGCCCAAGGCGGCGAGAGCATCACATTTACTCCGTGAAATTTTACAATAACCAGAGCCTTTGCCTTCAATGATCACCCAAAGAATACGTAATGGTTTTCTTCTTTTGCCCTCGCCAGATTCAAGATGCAAAGAACGCAAAGTTTTTTAGAATTTTAAATTCGGCAATCAGCATCCGAACGGATTGAGTTTCTGGATCTTACTCCGCTGATATGATTTGGATGTTTCTGTGATTACTAAAACGCCTGGAAGTCGTGGGTCTCGAGTGTTGCATCGTCCGCATTTGATGCGTCGCGATTTTTCATTGTTCAACTGGATCAAGTGAGAGCGGGCCGGTGTCATCCAATGGCTCCATCGCATTGAAGTTTTGCCCGATGAAACATGGAGGCATTTCTTTCATAGCCTTCGAGAGCTAACCTCACGCCTGCTTTCCTCAGTGCCCCACGAATCCAATTCCAGAGGTTTTTCTCCTGCGATGGGCACGGTGTCGTACGAACTACGACATGGTTCGTATGATTCTGGCCCCCGTTAAGCTGCTTTACCCATGTTGAGAAAATATTGGAAACGGGCAGTGCCTCATGGTGACACACGGAGGATTGAGACAAGGTTTGTCGAGATTTGAGGTCATTGATCTGAGCCATGTCATTCAGGCGATGTTTCGTAACCTCAATCTAAGTTTAAAACCCCACATGCTGTGCAAATTACAGATGATTAACGCTCAAAGAAAGTAGGATGATGACACTTAAAGCGAAAATAATTCTTTGCAGTGCTCTGGCAGGTTCGTTTGTCGGGGCCAAAGCTCAGCTGGTCGACGAGAGTCAGGTCGGCTCAACGGTTTTATCAGGCGCCATTACCGAATCTCTTGCAGAACAGGTTGGCGCTGGGAGAGGGCATGTGAAAATGCCTCTCTCATCAAAGTATCTGATCAAGCGGGACCCTGCCAGAGCGGTGCGGCGGGGGCGTCAATTGTTCCAGCGGAAATTCACCGCCACACAGGGACTAGGACCTCGGGTAACGGCTGATTCGGTTGGTGACATCACTGCGAACCCTGCTTTGGGTGCAGGTATTTCGGATAGTTGTGCGGGGTGCCATGGCCGTCCCAAAGGAGCGGCTGGTTTTGGGGGAGTGGTGACAACGCGGCCGGACAGCCGAGACGCACCGCATCTGTTTGGATTGGGGCTGCAAGAGATGATTGCGGATGAGATGACTTGGTCCCTTCGCAGTCAGCAAGCAAAGCTCGTGGAACAAGCCTCACAAACGGGAACTTCGGTCAGTGCGGTTCTCACTGCGAAAGGAGTTCACTTTGGAACTCTCTCGGTGGATTCGAATGGTAATTTAGATACTTCTCAGTTGGAAGGTCTGGATGCTGATCTACGAGTAAAACCGTTTTTCGCTCAAGGGAGTTCATTTTCCATGAGGGATTTCATTGTTGGGGCCTTCAAGGATGAAATGGGCTTGCAGGCGTATGATCCCGATTTGGCAACTGCGGCGGCTGGAGGCATTGTGACGACTCCATCGGGGATGATACTTGATGGGCAGGCAGACTCTTTTTCTGCTCCTGCCGCGCTGGGGCCATCGCATGATCAAGATGCCGATGGTGTGGTCGATGAGGTTGATCCCGCTTTGGTGGATTTCATGGAATTCTATTTACTGAACTACTTCAAACCGGGAATCGGAAAGCAGACTGCACGAACCGAAGAGGGACTTGTGAAAATGAATCAAATCGGTTGCACAAGTTGTCATGTCCAAAACTTCACCGTTGATTTCGATCGAAGGTTAGCCGATGTCGAAACTGTTTTTGATCCAGTTAACGGTAAATTAAATCGACTCTACGCGACGGCAGCCACACGATGGATGATGGTTGAGGACGGTGAAGAATATCCTTTGACTTTGCCGCAGGGAAAATCATTCGAAGTAGAGAATATTTTCACCGATTTCAAACGACATGATCTAGGAGATGCCTTTCATGAACGTCACTTTGATGGGGCTGTGGCAACACAAATGATCACCGAGCCTTTATGGGGCGTGGGTTCAACGGCACCTTATGGGCACGACGGGCGAAGCATCAACCTTACAGAAGTGATCTTGCGGCATGGGGGTGAGGCCCAGGAACAGGCCGACGCATTTGCCGCTCTTTCAGACGACGAGCAACGTAAGGTCATTGAGTTCTTACAAACGCTTATTCTGTTTCCGCCCGACGACACGGCATCAAATCTTAATCCAGGTAGTGATGAAGGAAGTCTGCAGGATCCCGCCAATCACGGTAACATCAACCTGGGGACAATATTCCAAATTCCTGATTTAGGGCAATTACCCAGTACCTTGAAAATATCTCCAGGGAAGAGAGGACCGCATTTTAAATGGTACGGTTCCGGTGGGAATACCTATGAACTTCAAGGTTCTAGGGACTTCAAGACATGGAAAGAGATCGATAAGATGAAAATATCCACCGGTGGTGTTTTGCAATTTAAGCCGAATACAAAAAATGGCCACCAATATTACCGAGTGCGTCATTCCCGAGAATCAAAATAGCCTCCAGGGCTAAACACGGAGCGCCTTCCAGCGAAAGCAACCCCACTGATTCAAGAAGATTCCCATCGTTTTCTTGAATGCTATTCGCGGAAGGCGCTTCCTTGCACACCGCGTCCAACGCGCTTCGGTCCTGTTGACCAATGAGTTCAAGAATGGATTCGATTCCTTGGGAATCGAGTCGGACTTTATTAGTATCACCATCTCCTCGAGTCCAGGTAGCGCAAGAGAATTTCCAAGAAAGATACTTATTTGCGTATTCATTTTACTCACCTACATGGCTTGAGAACTCCGAACGCTTCATGGCGTTTATTTACAAATGGGAGTCCGAGTCGACCACGAACAGTTCAGTAAAGCTCAATTCTTAATCTCTCCTCCTTCTTCGATTAGATGCATATACTGGTGACTGATTCGGCACCCTTATCCAAATAGAATTGGAGAAGGGCGGTTATGTTTTTGTATTTTAGTCTCAATAAAAACGTTGCATCCCTCTCTCAAAACAAGACAATCCTCCAACAAGCACAAGAACCGAACATGAACAGACGAAAATTCCTACGTGCTGCGGGGGTATGTATCGCTCTGCCATACCTAGAATCGCTTGCGGTACCTGTCAGTGCATCGACAGGTCCACGCAATTTTGTAGCTATCGGAACCTACCTTGGATGGCATCAGAATGCCTTTTACCCTAAAGAGACAGGTACGGCTTACACGATGCCTGAGACTTTAATGCCTCTCGCCGCGTTCCGTGACCATTTTACGATTTTCTCAGGACTGGATCACCGTGCACCTAATGGCCATAACAACTGGGCGAATTTCCTGAGTGGCCATACACCCAAGCAATATTCAGTGGACCAGATGATCGCAGACGAGATCGGAGGCAAATCACGGATGTCTTCAATCCAGCTGACGGCGGGTGCGGGTGAAGGCGCGAAAGCGATGAGCTTCACCAAGCAGGGGATCGGCTTACCATTGATTCAACGTCCGAGTGTGCTTTACAAGCGACTTTTTCCTTCCAAATCAGACCGTGCAAGAACCGAATACCTCTTGCGCAGTGGTCGCAGCGCGCTCGACGAAGTCACCGTCGACGCCCGTCAACTCCAGAGATCGCTGCCCGGCAGCGATGCGGATAGATTGGATCAATATTTCACTTCATTGCGCGCTGTCGAAAAACGGATGGGACAGCAGTTGGAAATCATCAACGAACCCATTCCACGACCGGATTATCAACTGCCGGACTATGATCCCATCACGCCGAATCTGCAGATGGAGGCAGAGAACATTTTTTATGATCTCATGGCTTTGGCCATCGAGACCGAATCTTCCAGAGTGTTATCCATGTTTTTGGATGGGCTAGGGCAGGTTTTTTCAATCGATGGACGAGCTCTTGGCGCGGGCTATCACGGACTTTCGCATCACGGCAATGATCCCGGAATGATTCAAGATCTAATTGCCATCGAAACAGCACACGTGCATTGCCTGGCAGGCTTCATCAAGCAATTACAGGAAAAACGAACAGCGAACGGTAAGTCGTTGCTAAACGATACGGTCGTCCTGGTTGGAACGGGGATGGGTGATGCCAGTCGCCACAGCAACCGAGATTTACCGACACTTGTCATGGGAGGGGGATTCAATCACCAGGGGCATCTTGCCTTTGATCCGAAGGATGTTTCGACTCCACTTCTAGGAGATCTATACCTGACGATCATGCAGAAGCTCGGCATGGAGGTCGATGCGTTTTCAAACGCCCATCGAAATCTAAATGGAAAATTTTCGTGAGATTGGTGCTCAACATCTCGCTTGCCATTGCTTTTGCATGGGCGATTCAAGTTCAGTCGGTCTCTGGTGCTTTATCAATTCCTACAGGTCCTGCGGCAGTTATCGACCAATACTGTCTGGACTGCCACGATTCTGATACTGAGAAAGGCGACGTCAACCTGGAGACACTTACGGTCGACTGGACTGCTGAGCAGAATCAGCACTTTTGGGAGCGTGTTCTCGAAGTTGTTGATGCGGGTGAGATGCCGCCCGCGAAGAAGAAACAACCTTCCCCTGCAGAGCGTTCAAAACTCATTACCTGGCTGGACTCATCCTTAACGGAGCACGTTGCCTTTGGGGGAACGCAACCGCGCCGATTGAACAACGTCGAATTTGAAGCAACTGTTCGGGTGTTGTTTGACATGCGCGAGTTTGCACTCCCATTGGGTTTCCCCCCGGATCCAACGGTGCACGGTTTCAACAATCTCGCGCAGGGTTTGACACTATCGCCAACTCTGATGAATGCCTATCAGGAAGTGGCATCGCAGCTCGCGGACAGTCTGTATCCCCCCGCCAGACCGAAGCCAGAACCAAGGGTCCTGACGGCTGGACCCGAAGACCTGGTCCTTAGCTTTTCCGCCGCGGCAGTGTTTGGAGACTCTCTACGTTTGGCTTCCCGTGGAAATGACTCAGTGATGCGTAGTTGCACGTGGCCGAGTCGCATCGAAATCACCCGCTCGGGTACTTACCGGATGAGGGTCAGTGCATCCCAGTTTCGCCCGAAGAGTGAAGCGCCAATGATCCTTGAGGTAAGGGCGCGTGAAGTGGCGGCGTCCGACAGAACCCACGTCCCTGAGTTTCGTCTCCTGACCACATTTCCTATCACGAAGGAGTCACCGGAGAGCGTGACCTTTGAGGCCGATCTTTATGAAGGGCAGACCCTGCTTTTTCGTTGGTTGAACGCCGAAATGTCGCATGAGCCCAAAGAGTTTGCAGCTCATATGAAGGCCTGGTTCGAGCGTGATTCCCGGATGCTGGCTGCATGGCAGAAAACACTTTATCCGGAGATGACCCTGAAGTCGATGAAGGGCCATGCCCACCTGCGGGGAATGAATGGTTGGAAAATCATCACGGGGCACTTTGTTGATCCGGATCTGGACATGAGTCATGCCACGATGGAATCGCCGTTGACTAAAGAGTTACTGAAGTTCCTTGGTACGATTAGCGGCGGGCGCTACACGTTCGCAGACGCGCTCTGTCATTACTACCACGATAACGGTCCATCACTGCAACTTCATAAGGTTACCGTGGAAGGACCGTTGCGTCTCGTCGATTCACCCAAAGACAAGCAGAGATACGCCCGACGAAAAAGTTTGTTTGGCAAGGATCCGGAGGAATCTACAGAGACTTACTTGAGAGTTGCACTGACTCGTTTCCTTCCAAAGGCATTTCGTGGCCCTGTCAGTGCCGAGACAGTGGGTCACTTTGTTCGCATCGGTATGCATCATTGGCAGGCCGGACATTCATTTGATGAGGGCATGCATCTCGTGCTACGGAAGGTGTTGCTTTCTCCCCGTTTTCTGTTCCGTTCTATCGGGACGAAGGAGACACAGCAACATCAGCTTGCTGCTCGGCTTTCCTATTTTCTGAGGAAGGCACCACCGGATAGCAATCTATTGAAGCTTGCGGACAACGGCCGGCTCTCTGAACCGGCAATTCTAAAATTTGAGGCGCAGCGTCTGATGCCCGGGGGGCACCAGGATGCCATGGTGAAGGATTTCACCGGTCAATGGCTGGATACCAATCGTCTGCCGCAAATTATGCCTGATCCTAAATTCAAGTTTGGTGAGAACGAATTGGGAATAGCGCGCGTGGAGGTCGAACAGTTCTTTGCCGCGATGCTTCGCGAGAACCTCCCAATGACTGACTTCATCGATCCAGATTTTATTTATACCTCACCCGCCTTTGGGAAGAAGGTCTATGGTCTCGAATTTAAAGGTGACGCTAGAAAAATAGTACGCCACACGATTCCTCGAGGGGGACGCATCGGCGGACTGTTAGGAAACTCGGCGATCATGCTGACGACGGCGAACGGCGTCGACACTCAACCGGTTTTGCGAGGCGTCTGGGTTTTGGAGAACATCATCGGTATGCCTCCTCCCCAGCCGCCGGATGACGTGCCAGCTTTAACTCCGGATGTGCGCGGCGCTACCACGCCGCGGGAAATGTTGGCAGCACATACCAAGGAGGCATCCTGCGCGGGATGCCATAAGCGGATCGACCCGGTCGGATTCGTCTTGGAGAACTTCGATCCAGTGGGGAAGTGGCGCGATTCCTGGCCGAATGGCGGAAAGATTGATCCCTCTGGGACACTGCCCGATGGCACCGAGATTAAGCACGTAGTCGACTTCAAACACTGGCTCACTGAGCATGTCGAATTATTTGCGCAGTGTCTTTCTGAAAAGTTAATGACCTACGCCACTGGCCGTGTCCCTAATTATAGAGAACGTAAAGAGATTGAGCAGATCGTCCTGGACAACCTGAGTGAGAGTGAAGGTTTTCAGGATTTACTCCTCGCCTTAATCGGCAGTGAAACGTTCGGAACGCAATAACATGAATATTGGTAAAATCAATAAACTCAGAGGAATCTTCCCGGTCATTCCAAGCCTTTTTCACGACGATAATACGCTCGATCTGGAGTCGCAACGCAAGGTCGTTCAGTTCGCGTTAAATGCAGGATCTCATGGGGTTGTGTTCCCGGGCGTTGCCAGCGAATACAACTTCCTGACGTCTAATGAACGGGGGCGATTGATGGCGCTGGTTGCGGAGGAGATCGATGGCCGAATCCCCATCGTTGGTGGAGCCAGCGCTCCCAGTGCAAAGGAGGTAATTGCTGCAGGTCGGCAGGCTGAAGAAAACGGGATTCGAATTCTCATGGTGATGGCTCCAAATGGTCTTGGGAAAGATTTGGATGTTCACCGGCGATTCTTCACAGAGATCGGCGAAGGCCTCCCGGACGCAGAGATCATGTTGCAAAATGCGCCGGCGCCTATCGGGGCAGGTCTTGCGGCAGAGAAGATTCTCGAACTGGTCGCCAGTAACACGAATATCTCTTACGTGAAGGAAGAGACGCTGCCTTCCGGACCCGCTATATCGGGACTTCGTCATGCTGGGATTCCTCACTTGAAGGGGGTATTTGGTGGAGGTGGTGCACGCTATATTATCGATGAACTAAGCCGTGGTGCACACGGGGCGATGCCTGCGATCGAGTTAGCCGACTTACATGTTGCGCTGTACAACGCTTTTTCAAACGCAGAGGCGGAACGTGCTCGTCAGCTTTACCGAGACAGCTTGCCCCTTCTGGTTTCGCAGTCTGTTTATCGGATGCGACTGACGAAGTACGTCCTGAGCAAACGGGGTATCACTCCTGCACTGCATGTGAGGGCTCCACTACCGGAACTTGATGAATTCACCCGTCAAGATGTTGATCAAATGCTCTCCGATCTCAAGGCTGTAATTTTATGATATGATAGGTGAAAACTCACTGGATCAGGTCAAAGGTATCGAGGTTTTCATCGTCGATCTGAGTCAGGAAAAGCCTTACCTGGGCAGCTTGCGTGAAGGGGAGAAGGTGAATGAAGCCGGGTATTTGGTGCGGAAAGGTAACCGGACTGTTTATCCTGTGAAGAACCGATCACTGGTAGTCCGAGTTGAGACTAGGGATGGTGTGGTCGGTTGGGGAGAAACATACGGACTTGTTGCACCGCGAGCTACAGCCGAGATTATCCATGACCTGCTAGTTGGGTTCGTGATTGGTCGGGATCCTTTTGATGTCGAACGCGTGCATGACGATCTTTATGACCTGATGCGCGTACGTGGGTATACAGGCGGATTTTATCACGACGCCATCGCCGCCATAGACATTGCGCTGTGGGACATCGTAGGGAAGATTAAGGGCGTTTCGGTTGCGGAGCTAGCAGGTGGTCGTCGAGTAGAGAGGATCCCGGCTTACGTGTCTGGTCTGCCCGAGGATACGCTTGCGGAACGCTGTGAACTGGCCCAGAAATGGCAAGCACAGGGTTTCGATTCGTTCAAATTTGCCCTCCCGATTGCAGACGAGGGGGCCGTGAAAGAACTGAAGAGCTTGCGCGAGGCACTTGGTGGAAACGCGCGTATTGCGGCTGACTTGCACTGGTCATTGACTGCGGAGGAATCCATTGATTTGGCGCGGGAGCTGTCATCATTTAATCCCTGGTTTCTCGAAGCTCCAGTTGCCCCCGAATGCATCGAAGCACTGCGCAAGGTGGCAAAGCAGTGCGAACAAAAGATTGCCGTAGGGGAAGAGTGGCGAACGCTGCATGAAGCCCGCATGCGCATCGACCGGGAGGCTTGTCATATCGTACAGCCGGAGATGGGACACACGGGGATCACCGAGTTTTTACGCATCGGTCGGCACGCGGAGAAATATGGGCTGACGGTGATTCCGCATGCTACGATCGGCAGCGGGATTTTTCTCGCTGCGAGCTTGCAGGCAGCCGCCTCGCTGGACTGCGCAACGGATCACGAGTACCAACATTCCATCTTTGGCCCTTTCCGCCACTTCACAGGCGATCGTCTCAGATGCGAGGAAGGCGCGTTTACAGTGCTCGATGCTCCGGGGCTTGGAGTGGAGCCGTCCGAAGCGATGAAAAAGGCAATAACTCTGATTCCGGCATGACCACACCTGACTACATCACGTTGTTTTTATATTTCGCTGGTCTTGCGATGATCAGTGTGGTGTCTACACGACGGACGACAAGTCAGTCCGAGATGTTTGCCGCGGGGCGCAACTCTCCCTGGTGGGCATCCGGGTTGAGTGGGTTTATGACGATGTTTTCAGCCAACACCTTTGTGGTATGGGGCGGTATCGCCTACGAATTGGGCATCGTTGCGGTTTTGATTAATACCTGTTACGGCATTGCCGCACTTGCTGTGGGATATTTCGTCGCGGGTTATTGGAACAAGTTGGGCGTGGCCACGCCCGCTGAATTCGTGCGCCTTCGTTTCGGACGTGGTGGATTACATTTCTTTACTTGGACGATCCTTCTCAAGCGGATACTTGGTGTGGGGGCGAGCCTTTATGCATTGGGCATCCTGTTGACAGCCATCATGGATTTCAATTTAACCATAGCGATCATCATTTTCGGTGCGATCGTGGTGTTCTACACCATGATGGGAGGTTTATGGGCGGTGCTGATGACGGACGTCCTGCAGTTTATCGTGCTGACCGTCGTCGTGTTTTTGACGGCAGTTCTGATGCTTCAAAGTTTTGGCGGATGGGAATCGTTTTCCACTGCCGTACCCGAGACTTTCCTGAGCCCGGTCGCCGGTAAGTACGGATGGTTCTTCCTGCTCGGCTGGACAATTATTCATTTTTTTATCATTGGAGCAGAGTGGGCCTTCGTTCAGCGGTTCATATCAGTAAGGAATCCAGGAGCGGCGAAGAAATCGGCATACTTGTTTGGAGTCATGTACCTCGTGACTCCCTTATTCTGGCTGCTGCCTCCGCTGCTTTATCGTGCGCAAGTTGAAGGCGCGAACAAAGAGCAAGCCTACATGCTGGCAGCTGAGTCGGTTCTCCCTCCTGGGATCATGGGACTCATGGTGGCTGCCTTGTTTTCGGCGACAGCCAGTATGGTGAGTTCTCAATTGAATGTGTTTGCAGGGGTTTTGACCAACGATTTCTACCGTGCTGTTCTGAATCCATGGGCTTCTGAGCGACGTCTGGTGATAGTGGGCCGCTTCTTTACAATCTTGCTGGGTGTACTCTTAGTCATTATGGCTCTGCTCGTACCAAAAATGGGGGGGGGCGGAGAAGCTGATCGTATCCATTAATTCCCTGCTGGTCGTTCCGCTCTTTGCTCCCACCCTCTGGGGACTGTTCAGCAAGCGGATTGGGATACGTGAGATGGTGATCGTTGCTCTCACTAGTTTCGGGATCGGATTGATGCTCAGGTTTGGTTTTGCTGTTAATCCGCTGATTTCCGAGGGACACCGTTTTTGGAATTTTGCACAATTTCTTTCGGAAAACGCGAAGAATGTCGAGGTGCTCGTCGGTGTGATCCTTCCCTTGTTGATGTTATTTGGATTTGAATTATTCAAACAAGGGACCGATGCGGGCGCAGCCAATGTCGAGCAGTGGATCAAAGAGCAGCACGCACGGGAACTGGGACACGAAAATCATGGATTCGACCCATTCCCTTCCCGGATGGTCATGTGGAGCTTGTTTGCAATGGGAGCATGGATGGGTTTGTTGGGAATCCTTGGCGAGGAGGGGCGAACAGTTGTGCTGTCCTTCGCCGCATTTCTTGTTCTCCTTGGGACTGTCATTAGAGGGGTCATTTCAAGAATACTTACGAGAGAGCAGGGGGCGGAACGCTCGAATAAAGGGAATGCTTAATGGACAAAACTTTTTACCTTAAGAGAATCAATGTGTGGTTTTCCCTGCCGGATCATCAATTATAGATGGGGCACTTTGATCGATACCTTTTGTTCTTGTTGGAGATCGGGTTCGATCATAAAGGGGCCGAAGGGAACAATAGCAGCCATAAAATTTTGTCGATCCATCCTCAGATCGACTCAAAAAAAGCCCAGCCAGTGTCAAAGCGATGACATTGAGGCTTCAAGGAAGAGAAGATCTTGAAACTTTATCTATGAATCCTTTCTAAATGCGATCCTGCCTTTGTCATTTCTAATAAGATGGCTTTTATCGTGATTAAATCGACTTTGCAGTTATTGAATCGGAGATAAATGAAACCAGTGATTCGGTTTCAAAAGGACGTTCCCCCCGCAATAAATCTCAAAAAAAATGGCCCGCCTGATCAACTGAGAACGTTTTCTAATTACAGTGGGACACATGTGCTGTAAGCAGTGAGTGCATTGAACCACTGAATACCGTGTGCTTTAGTGGCTTTATCTATAAATCCCATAAAAATAATGAAAAACGCAAAATTTATATTGTTGTTGTGTGGATTCGTTGGGGCCTTTTCCGTGCGTGCGCAGGAGGATATCTCTGAACATATCGTCAGAGTGAACGTGATACCCAAAAACGATGCTCAAGCGCTCAAGGGGGTATGGAAAGAATTAAAATCCTTCGTGGAAAAAAATGCTCCTTCCTTCAAGGGGTGGGACCTCTATGAAGATACCAATAACCGCATATGGGATGTGAGTTTTCTGTCCAACTATGCTCAAGTCGATGAAGAAAAAAAACAGTGGGAAGAGGTTTTTTCCAAATATAAAGCGACGGGCAAAACAAGTCTCATGGAATCATGGGTAGCTGGCTCTCATCACAATACAGTTTCAATGTTTCGGTATCGAAGTGATTTATCCTACGTCAATGGTGATTTGAATATGGCAGATCATCCATACCGCAAGATTTACTGGGCTTATCCTAAAAGAGACAGGATGTCGGATTTTGCAAAAGCGCTCGAATTGATGAAAGAAATCGATGCCGAGCTTGGTATCCAATTGCATCGATATGTCTACGAATGTGATTTTGGAGACGAAATGCCTTTGATCGCCATGGTTCTACCCGGTAAAAGTCAGCTGCAGTATCTCCAAGGCTTGGCAAAGCGTGATGAAATGCGTGCGACTTCAAAGAAGCACGCACAAATGATGGATCTGTTTGAAGGAGCCTCTCGCAAGACAGAACATTTTCATCTGACCCACCTTCCTGAAATATCTCGCAAGGTGGAATAACACGCATACTGATCATTGTTGTGAACAATCATTAATCAAAATTTAAAATTAAAGAGATGAATATCATGAGAGCAATCATCATAACGCTGCTAACAGTCCTGCTATCCACCGAAGCCTCCGCCGCCTCGGTGAATGAATCCTTCAAGAAATTTGCTCCATTGATGGGGAACTGGCAAGGGGGCTCTGAGGCGGTCAGTGGCTTTGAGGGAATGATAGAAGGGGGAATCGTCGAATGGGAATCACGGTGGCGCTGGTTATCCAACAGGACGGCTGTGGAGAATACGTGGAAGGCGACATTCAAGGAGAGTGGGGGGAAACCATAGTACGGGAACACAAGTGTATTACATGGATGCGAGAACCCATCACCTGGTGACGGTAGGTTTTGGGGTAGATGGAAAAGATACGCAGTGGTCGAATACAGGAACGATAGAGTTCTTCAAAGGCGGCACCGTGACCAAACTCAGCGAAAAAACACTGAATGGTACTGAATCTACCTACACCGTCAAAAATACCAAACTATCCGCTCGGAAGATGCAATCGGATCTTTATGACATGGTGGTTGCCGGTAAGGCCATGGACATCAAACACCGTCACGTCCTTCAACGAAAGAGCAAGAAGCGAAACCAGGCTTCCAATCCCATCCCATCGGAATGCCCCTGGGAGTGGATGCTGGGCGATTGGACCGTGGAACGCAGTGATGGAACAAGTGCCAGGATCAATTGGACCAAACCAAGAAAAGATGCTGACTTTTTATATGGAACATGGGTCGATCCTGATGGTGGTGTTCAGAACGAGTTGATCAGTTGGCAGTCCGATCGTGGTCACCTGGTTGCCAATGCCCACGGACCGAAAGGTAGTTTCGTCGCTGTAGATCTCAGCCACGTCGAACGCCACAGAATGAGTGGGACGATCAGCAAGCGCGACATGGAAGGCAACATCACCAACGGTGTAGTCATGATTGAGCGCATTTCGCCAAACGAATCCCGGTCCAGGGTAATCACCGCAGATGGCAACGCATTCACAGAGGTTTTCCGTGCGGTTGAAAAGTGAAGTTAAGAGAACACATGATGGACCGCGTCTCATGGAATGGGATGCTTTGCAATCTGTCTGAAACGGTGCCATCTGTTTGAATCAGCATGCGAGTGCTGTTCAAAGGAGGCGGTAAGATCCAGAGAAATTTCTCGAGATTTTGTCCGCCTCCTTTGAGGTGATTTTATGAAAATGACAGGACGGTGCCGTCATGAGGTGCTTTCTTCCGCGTCTACGAGCTTGACTTTTAAGCACTTCAATATGTAAACAATGCTTATATTCACCCGTAAAAAATTCATGGAGATCCATGGACTTTCTGTGTTGCTTGCAGTTGGCGGGTGCATATTCGAAAATTAAGGTAAAACTGTTCATCTACATCCATCTTGCTACAGCTCTGCTCTCTATGAAAAATATTTACCCATTGAAAGCCAGTATCACGGCCATTGCGATGTCATTGTGTTGGCATGCCTTGGCGCAGAATTCAGTGCTGAACCCAAGTTTTGAATTCAACTACCCGGAAACTTGGCCGCATTATGGTGAAGTTGAAGAATGGCAGGGAGGAAGCGGGGTGAATCAAGCTGACGGTCCCTTCCATAACGGGGGGGACGCCTATCCCTGACCAAGCCCGTGCTGCCTTCATTCAGGGGTCATCGACTCTCGAGCAGGAGGTCTTCGGGTTTGAACCAGGTGAACCCCATTGGCTTCAGTTTTATTACGATGCGCGTGGCTGCTGTGGAGGGACCATTGATCTGGTGGTGAGCCTTGACGATGTGGAATTGGATCGGATTAACAACGTAATCGCTTCTACTGACGGCAATCCTTACAAGTTTCGTAACATCCCTTTCGTGCCCGATTTTGATGCCGGAGTGCTTACTTTTCAAACCATCGCCGCTGGCGATGCCACACTGAATCTGGACGCGATCAGTTTTGTGGTCTTCGTGGGGAAGATGAGGTGCCCGTCATGAACCCTAGTTTTGAAGCCAGCGGTGAACCCGTTAGATCCGGACGGCATCATCAGCCCGGCCAACATCGCGGGCTGGGTTGGGCGAAGGAACCTATGGGGTCAACGTGGACGGATTGGGTTCCTTTCGGTGACAACGGTCGCACATCAGAATCCGATTTTGTGGGATTCATTTCAGGTTTGGGATCTTTGACTCAGACTCTGGACAGTCTCGTCGTTGGCAATGATTACAAGTTGACTTTCGAATACAATGCCCGAACAGGGCGACAATCCTCAATTGACTGTCTGTGCTGGGTGAAGAGCAGGTATTTCAGGAATCGGTATCTCCCGGTCGGCGGCAACAATGCCTATCGCACGCGCTTCGGTCAGTTTTGACGGCGGACGATGTTCAGAAGACTACTCAGCTTCCAGCAGACCGACGACGGGGATCACACCATTCTGTCTGGACTCGATCCGATTGGAGGGGGCAGTAGGGTGAGTCATTCCCGCCGGTGCAGGTTTCGCCCATGGCGCTGGAGCTGGCTCCTGGTCAGACGGGCGAAGTGACGATCACTAGTCCCCGAAGCCTATTTGGCAATCAAATCCGGCCAGCTGACCCTCACCAGCCCGGATCCAAGCATCGCGAGCTTTGTGCAGGTGCCGATGAGAATGGGGCACTGGTCCATCGATTTCGATAAAGGGCGGTGAAAACGTCCAAGACGGTTGAAATCGTTGGAGGATCCCGAGGAGCCGTTCGTATCCTGATCAATCCTCCAGCTGGATTGGAACTTGCCAACGACACGGCCGTCAACGTCGTCAGTTCCATCGTGCGCAACGCAAGCTTTGAGAGTAACGAGGCTCCCGGCGGCGTGGGTATCGGATCCATTGTTTCCTGGAATGGGGGAACTGGTTTAAATCTGGCTGCCGGTCCGTTCCACGATAACGGTGCAATTCCTGATCGACGGCAAGTTGCCGTCCTGCAAGGGAACAATACTTTGTCCCAGGAAATTGAAGGACTCTGAGGAGGGGGAATCCTATTGGCTTCAATTCAACTACAATGCTCAGGGATTGCTGTGGCGGAACGATCAACCTGAGTGTCCAGCTATGCTGGTGAAGAATTATGGTCGATTGAGGATGTTCTTCCTGCATCCGTCGACGGCCTGGAAACCTATTACTTTCAAAATGTGTCCTTTACCGCATCGAGCTCCAAAGGTTTGCTGGAGTTTGTGACTAAGGCTGAGGGTGATGCCACCATTCTCTTGGACGCGGTGAATGTCATACCACGTGGCAAGGACGAAGTCGTGATTCGTAACCCCAGTTTCGAAGCAAGCGGCAGCCCGGTGGGTGTGGGGTATGTCCAGCCGTCCAACCTCGCCGGGTGGGAATTTAGTCAGCGGGTGGCCGCGGCGTGAACGTGACGGGCCGCGGGCCTTTTGCTGATAATGGTTCCGGCCTGGATCAAGATTCCGTGTTGTTCATTCAAGGCGCTTCGCAGCCATGTCGCAACTGGTCGAAGGCTTTGAAGCGGGCGAAACCTACACGCTTGTATTACTACGTCAATGCCCGCAATTGCTGCGGCGATGGGTTCACTGCTTATTCCGTGAGCTTCGACGACGAAGTCCTGCTTGACGAGGAAGTCATTCCCTGCCGGAGGTAACTTGCCGTTTCATTTGCGGTACATGTACATTCGTGCCCAGTTTTCAGGATGGCATACTCCAGTTCGACACCGCTCCCGAAGGGCGACCATACCTTGGTGCTGGATGATATTCACATCGTGAAAGGCAACTTTGTTCCACCTACTCCACAGCCACCCGATGTCACGATCACTTTCCAACGCCTGGAAGGTGAGGGGATTGAATTGAGTTGGCCCTCTGCTGCATCGGACCTCATCCTTCAGCGTGCCGAGACAATTGAAGGCGAGTGGTCCGATGTCGATGAGCCTGTCGTGCCGGTAAATGATCAAAATACGGTTATGATTTCGTCAGAAGGAAACCAGGCATATTTCAGATTGTGGGCGCCTTAACGAATGGTGTGTTTTGATCGTTCAGGATTTTCCGGCTGCATGTTTGAAAACACGCGGCTATCATTTCTTTATAATTGGGTTTGGTTTACAATGGCGATGCCACACTGAAAGTTTGCCCCTATGCTGGGAGAGGTTGAGGACTGTAGAATCCATTTTAAAGGCGATCACTCACTCGAAAAAATAAAAATATCAATATGCCGATCATCCTTAATCCGATTACTCGTCGTCAATTTCTTCGTGGTTCGCTCGCCTCTGGCAGCATAGCGATGATGACATCGCATGCATTGGCAGACGTGGGCAGCGATCATGTTGGGGTGGACTCAAATCGATTGGCCTTACTTGCGGATACACATGTCAGTGCTGATCCAAGCCGTGTCTACCCAGGGACAAAATGGCCTGATTCGCCCGTCAAGGAATCTGAGCATGAAAGTGTTCATATAGCGAACTGCCTGATACAAACGGTCAAGCGCGTCATCGCACTCAAACCTCGACCGGCTCACTTGATAATCAACGGTGATTGTACTTTCGGTCGTGGCAGTGAAGCGGAATATGAACAGTTCCTCAAGCTGGTGGAACCATTGCGTATCGCTGGCATTACCGTCCATGTGACCATTGGTAATCACGATAATCGTCAGAACCTTTGGAAATTGATCCCCTGGTTAAAGGAGGAACACATGGGTGTTCAAGCGGATGTGATTGAATTGTCCCACGCAAATCTCATATTGCTTGATTCAGGAAACGGAGTCCTGGGGGATGAACAGTTGAACTGGCTGGTCGGCCAACTCGACGCACGACCGTATAAACCAGCCCTCATCTTCAGTCATTTCAACCCGTATCCCAATCGTGGTGTGCGCCCCATCCATGGCATGCGTGACGGAGCGTCGCTATTGAAAATTCTCGCTGAACGCAAGCATGCCAAAGCTTATTTCTATGGTCATACCCATGAGTGGCAGCATGATCAACGGGACCATCTCCAACTCATCAACCAACCAGCGGTCAGTTATTATTTTGGGAAAGGCCACGCAAATGGTTGGGTCGATATGAAGCTTACTGCAATGTCCGCTGATCTTGAATTGAACTGCATCAATCGCAACCATCCACAACACGGTGATCGGAGGCAAGTTCCCTTGAATAAGTTTGTAAAATTAGAGCTCGTGGGCAATACGGGTGAGCCATTGAGCTACTATATCCGTATCCAGTTGCAAACAACAACGGGTTGAAATCAGGCGATCATCCATTGCCCCGGCTCTTCAGCTCGAACCCCAGTGTACTTCTCATGAAGCAAACCGGCTCTGAAAATTGCCTGCCTTCTTTTGGTGTTTGCATTCGGTAAGTGGGGGCCAGGCGTTCCAGTGCTGAGGTAACGTCTCGCTACACTGAACCCTATCCTACGGCCGTATCAAAAAAAGGGCTCCAAGTGGAGCTCGTCGACGACGCCCTGCATCTTGGCATCAAGCACGCAGGGCTCAACATCAACCTGAGTCAGTTGGTTGATCCCAAGCGCTGATCCGAGCAACCCTGCTTGGAGGTTCAAGGGTAAAACCTACCATTTTCAGCGCGGTTATCTCTGCTCGTATGGATTCTCAAATCCACGCGCTCTTTCCGAGAAGGGGGTCTTTGGTGAACCTGATCGTGCTTGCTTACCGATCGCACGATGCACGCGATCAATCAGCTCATGCTCCATCCAAACGGCGGCTGAGCCTAAACCGCCCAATCGCCTTTGCGCGTTCAATACCAGTATCGCGAAGAGGGCAGGCACTGGTTTTCCGCTACGCTCGAATTCATGGCGGAACGCTGGTCGCATCCGGACCGCAAGCACGGTCGTATTGTCGGCTACATCGTCGGCAACGAAGTGAACTCTCACTGGTGGTGGGCCAACATGGGCCGGGTGAGCATGCAGGCTTTTGCCCATGATTATCTTCGCATACGGTCCGGCTTGGCACATCGTGCCGTCCGCGGGCAATCGTCCTGGGCACGCGTTTATATTTCCCTCGAGCATCACTGGGCCATTCGTTACTCCCGCGGGGGACGAGCAACAGGCATTTCCTGGACGTGCATTTTCTGGATTACTTTGCCAGGCGTGCGCGTGCTGGGAAGGTGATTTTGATTGGCACCTTGCCTATCATCCCTTATCCAGAAAACCTGCGCGATCCGCGCTTCTGGAACGATGAGTCCGCTACGATGGAGCCGAATACTAAACGCATTACCTTTAAGAATATCGAAGTCCTGGAAAAGTATATGGAACGACAATCATTGCTCTATGATGGAGTTGCTCGTCGCATTATTTTCAGTGAACAGGGCTTTGATACTCCTAAAACAGATGATGGTGAAATGATTCAGGCTGCGGCGTACTGCTACGCATACAAGAAAATTGAATCCATGCCCGGTATTGACGCCTTCATTCTTCATCGGCACGTCGATCACCGACATGAGGGGGGGCTTTTGCTGGGTTTGCGACGTTGGGACACGGCGAAAACAAAGAAACGCATCTACGAATGTTTTCGGCTAGCTGACACACCCGAATGGGAAGGTGCCTTTCAATTTGCTTTACCCATCATAGGGCTTGAGGATTGGGATTAAAAATCTTGATCCAACTTGTTATACAGGCCGATCAGGTCACACCTGGCAAATAGCCGGTAATATTGTTGATCCAAGCCACGCCTTCCCTCTGTCATCAGGTAAAAGCCCAGCATCAGCCATACCTAACGCGATTCCATTCCCTGTCTTTTTCATCCTTTCGGCGGATCCTCCAGAAAATAAAAGGTCCCAAAGCCGATAAATATAATCCAAACTTCCAAGGAACGCCGGCGGGCAGGATCACGATAACAATGAAGGTGGCTGTGTAGGTCCAGCAGCAATACCAAACCCACCAGAGCAGCCAATGAAATACACTTTAACCTGGGGGTGTTTTCGCTACCTCCATATCAAAGCATCTGCGGTGGACCCACTGTTCCTTGGCATTTTTCCAGCCAGAACTTTCGTCGCATGCCTTGCCGCACACTAAGCATTTTTTCTTCATGGATACTCTTTTTACATCACGTGTACGTATTCGTAAAAACAATGCCGATGCCCATCTCAATAGTTAAATCAAAAAAAGCTCTGGATCTTGAGAGAGCAAGATTCATCCACGAACACTGCACAGAAAGAAACAGGGTAGAATGCAAAAAGTATGAGAGATCACTCTTTGATGGTGATTGACCTGTTGTCCCGCTGTCTCAGCAATCTCTTCAATAACCTGTGATTAATCTGGCCTGAATCATTGATCATCACAGTTGCGTTGGGTGTCAATGGTTGAGTATTGGACTCCCATGCTTCGAGTAATGCATGGGATTGGGCTGCCAATATATCCTTGGAAGCCATGAAATCATAGTCCCCTAATATTTCCGGCCAGATACGTTGCAAACTGCGGTAGGCAATGTAACGAACAACGGGGTAAGGATCCTCCAGCAGTGGTATGAGAAAAGGTGCCATCCAATCCGGATTCGAAACCTCAATCGCTGGTTCCCAACCCATATGCCAAGCGGCTACGGCACGTTGAGCTGCATGACCTTTTAACATCCACAGCAAACCTGCTGATATGGATTTTTGCTCCTCTGTAAGTTTCAAATCCTCGCTACCGTAGCGGTCTGCCATATGGTCCTGCGCCCAGCCCAAAGATTTATCCAGGTGACAGAGATTACATGCGTTGGGTACACCAAACTCGGTGCTGCTTTTTAATCTCGGAGATTGAATCTGATGCGTTCGAATAGCGTTGAACAAGGCGTACGTTGTATGCGGCATATGACAATTCATGCAGTCGCTACCCGAAGAATCCTGCATGTGAAAGGTGTGATCAGAGATGCTTTCATTGTATGCTGGCTCGGTGTGGCATTGGGTGCAGGATTGGTTACGAACGAGTGTCGGTTTTAGCTGATCTGCAGGAGGCGCATCGTGCATGGAATGACAGGAAAGACAACTCATGTCACCTGAGACATAACACTCAGACCGGGACATGCCGGTGAACTCTCGGCCACCCGCCAGAATGCTTCCATCTTCCCACCAACGTTCGCGAAAGAATGCTGGGTTTTTTTCTAGTTCATCCCAGCGTGTCTTCGGATCTCCTTCCATTGGATAATGGATATAGTATCGGGAATCGGACAAAAGATCGCCCGGTTTGAATTGAACGCCTTCATGGGCGATTTGCATTGCTACCTCATCTTTGGGAATAAAGACTCCGTGGCATTGCCCGCAAACATGACTGGAACGTTCATGATCCAATTTCGCGGGGTTTACGATTGCCTGGTCGCGATCATTTCCCAGCCTGGATCCATACCTGTTGGCTGGATTTTGATGCAGTGCTATATGTTCTTCACCCGGACCGTGGCAGGCTTCGCAGCTGATGCCCAATTCAGCAACCTCAGTTTCCAGCATGCCAGTGTCATCATTGAGTCCTGGATTCCATCCTGTACTGTGGCAGCGAATACAATGATGGTTCCACTGGGTGACCATCCGCTCGCGATCTTCGGGTCCACGCATGAAAGCGGCCTCTCTTGGGATCCAGCGTTTGTCCTTGATAAGGTAAACCAAGGGCAAGGTCTGCAGCAGGGTTTCCATGCGGGGGCTCTCCACCCAATACGTCTGATAATGGTGAGACCCGGTTGTCATCACCACCTGACGATCCACATGCGGGATTTTGCTTAAATCAGCTTTTCTGTTTTTTTGGGCAGCCTGCATCAACAAGTCAGGATCTGGCATCCGGGCCCAAAAAGTATTGTTGGTTTTGTAAACTGAGTATTCCAATCCGTCCGAAAGAATCGTTTGATTATCGAACGCACCGAACACATTCCCTTCCTTAGCCTGCATGGTCATGGAGCGATGGAAAGTGCCCTTCCAGGACGCATGTTCGCCAGGATGACAGGATTGACATCGATCAGAGGAAGCATAGGCATCCACCTTGCCCAGCTCGGGCAGTTGTTCTCTCAGAACCTTGTCCGCGGAATCCCTGAGGGAGGCCTCCATTCGTCCCTTGACCAAAGAAACTACCAACAAAGTAACGGCCGCCAAGCCAGTGATGATGGCCAAAAGGATTGTATACTCTTGAGATGTTCGTTTTGTCTGGCTCATGGCAGCGTTCGCTTTCTACCCTTACGATCGTTACAAGTTTCCGTTACGTTTGCCACTTGTTAATTGGGTTAATTCACTAACTCAGGACAAAATCACGCTGCCTTCAGGTTTTAATCAAATGATCACTTGGGTGCCAATCTTAAAGGAGTATCGGATTTTCTTATCCTATTGTCATGTTTCTGAACCTCTACTTTAACTAATAAACGCAGAGTGCGAACGTTGGTGTAATATTCAAATTTCCAAGTGAAAAATCCCAAATAAACTAATCGCTACTCTATCATTTAAAATGGATTAGATAATTCAAAAAACAGAACTTTTGAGGTTGGGCATGTTTTATTGTGTGCCTGACTCATGAGGCATGCTTTTTGAGTTAACAAGGGGAAATACGGTGCTGTGTCCAACAATTCTGACCCTCTTCGGTATGCTATTCATGTTAAAAAAGCCCTTGAAATTTCAAGGGCTTTCGATGGTTTTCACAGGAAGGATTCCCATGAAAAAATTGATGGGTTGCCCGCGCAACACTCATTCATGAAACATGTAATCATAGAGCTGATTTGTCGTGCCGTCCAATTCCCATGGGATTATTTCGTCAGGATTTCCTCCATTGGGATCTTGCTCAAATGGAATGAGGTGGCAGCTGCCCGCGTAACGCCAGGGGTCCAGCACATACATTACCTCACCCGTATTCTTGTCAATGACTCCAAGATAAATATGCGCTGCATATTCATTTGGAAGCCATCCGTAGTCGCATAGACTTACCACATCGTAACACGTAAACGCTGCGTTCAAGTTGTTTACGATACGCCGAATGGCGTTTTGAATATAATCATGTACCTCATCGCATTTGGACCCTCCTGTCATATTACCAATCCACCCTCTTGCATCGAGGTCATCGATTATTTGTTGCTCAGCTGCTTCAAGAATATCCATTAATTGCATGAATTCTGAATAACAGACTGCACCGTTTGGATCGTAGACAGTGCCAACCTGAGTTAAATGCCAGCCATAGCTGCTCCAGTATGACATTTCAGTTCCTCTAATTTGTTCCCACTCGATCCTCAGGTGAGCTGGAATACTAGCTTCAATTCTTACTCGATCCTCCATCAGTTGATCATAAGCCTCGAGCTTGGCGCCACGTAGCGTCCAAGCTGAGCCATAACCATGTGCAATTACCACGTCATTATTGAAAATAGTTGATTGAGCCATCGCACTTGAAAAGCCAATAAGAATGGAGCAGCCGATTAAAGCGAATGCGAATTTTTGCTTTGCAATATTTAATATTTTTTTCATACCAGGTTTCTTTGATTCAACAACTTTGATTGCAAGCGCCATGCCACTCTCACACATGAGAATTGATAGAGCTCAATTCGAAATCGGTGGGTCATTCATGCAAATTGAGCATGAATACAATGGAGGAACATCCAAAGTGATCAGAAACCAGAAAAGTTTAATCACATCGCTGAACAACTGTTTCGCTTACTCCCGAATTTAAAAGCTCCATTGAGAGGGTTCTGTTCACTAGATAATTGCTTTACTTGCTCATATCAGCAGCGCATCATGGGAAATAATCCAAGGAAGTGAACCATGAAAAAATCTGATTTAAAATCTGGCTTTACACTGATTGAGTTATTGGTTGTGATTGCCATCATCGCCATCCTTGCAGGCATGCTTCTGCCGGCATTATCCAAAGCCAAGGAAAAGGCCAAAAGAACCAAATGCCTGAGTAGCTTGCGGCAGCTTGGTATCGCCAGTCACATGTATGCAGATGATAACAACAATCATCTGCCACCCATGGTCAATAATCAGAATCAGGTGGGTAATTGGTCGTGGGATATGCCCCAGACCGTTGTTTCCAATTTGCTGGGATACGGTTTTGATCGAAACATCCTATACTGTCCGTCGTTTGCCAAACAGAACAACGACACCCTCTGGAATTTCACCTCTCAATTCAAGGTCCTTGGTTACGCATTTGCCACCAAGGGATCCCCGGGTTTGGCACAAAGCAATATTTTTGAGCGTATTCAGTTAAAGACAGTGACCGACAACCGCAGCGGGGCTACTTATACCATTGGAATTTCCGAGGGGATTTTTGTCGCTGATGCCACGCTCTCCAATCGCAACGATCGTGAGGGGTATGGCGGTAATTTTTCCAAAGTCGATGGAGGTTGGAAGGGGCACAGTTCTCCTCACCTTGCCGGGGGAGGGGCTCAAGATCGGCTTCCTGCGGGTGGAAACGCTCTTTACCTGGATGCGCATGTTGCATGGAAGCCATTCAGTCAGATGCAACAGCGAAGAACTCGAGGGCCTTTTTTTTGGTGGTGACGTTTCCTTGCTGACGCATGGCCTGATCGATATCTCGATTGAGGTTTTTCTACTTTCAAGCGAACAGGAGGCAGCTTGTTTTGCGATGAAATGGACCAGTTACTTGATGTAGCTCCTTTGGAAAAATCTCAGCATGGCCTCTTCAGATCCGACAATGATCTGCTTTGCTTGATCCTATTTCCAACTCCGCTTGATTACGATCAAGCAGCATCCTTTGCTATGGTGAAAATCCTTGGTTCAAACATTCTCTCTTGAACTCGCTACGACAGCGTTTCCGGTGAACCGCTCCTTCTGGTTTAATGATCGAACAAAAAATATCCTGAGCCAACAATCAAAACCACTCACTTAAACATTTCAAAAGTTTTGCTTAACTCAAATAAAAATATTGACAGAAGGCTTTGCTTAATGAGAATGAGTCTCAATCGCAACAGCGAAATCCTTAACACAATATCTGGAAATATAAAATGAACCGAAATCTCACCTCACAAAGAGAGGTTATCAAAAAAAATAATGCATTAAGCATCAGCATGCATTCAGGATTATTAACTACAATCTGTATGGGGTTGGTTTTTTCCTCATCACTCAAAGCCCAGGAATCTTCGAACATGGAGCAATCACAGACGGATCAACCACTGTTGTTGCCTGAAGTGTCTTTGATTGGCTCCGATGCATCACAGCAAGTGCTTCCTGCCTCTGGGGTATTCATCGGCAAGGATGATCTCAAAAAGCAAATCAACGTCGATGTAAACCGTGTTCTTCGTCAAGTACCGGGCGTTTATGTGCGAGAAGAAGATGGTAGCGGGCTTTTCCCGAATATCAGTGTGCGGGGTGTCACAACTGAACGAAGCAAAGCTGTCACCGTCATGGAGGATGGTATCCTCAGTGCGCCTGCCCCTTACTCAGCGCCTTCGGCTTATTATATTCCAAATATAGGACGCATGAGTGGTTTGGAAATTTTGAAGGGAAGTAGCCAAATCAAGTATGGTCCCCATATCACAGGTGGCGTCATTAATTATCTATCCACGCCCATACCGGTCGATCAGGAGACATTCCTCAAATTCTCATATGGATCCTACAACGAGGTGATTGGGCATTTTTGGCATGGTGATGTTCAGGAGCTTAACAAAGGTGGTCGTATTGGCTATCTGGTGGAAGGGTTCTATCACGGTAGCGATGGGTTCAAGACCATCGATGCGACACCTGATTTTTCCGACACGGATGACACGGGTTTCAGGCGGGTTGAGCCCATGGTAAAAATCTTCTGGGAACCTGATACGGCCAATTACAACAGGATAGAATTCAAATATGGATTCTCTGGCCTGGACGCGAATGAGACTTACCTCGGATTATCAGAGGAAGATTTCAGTGCGGATCCCTTCAGACGTTACGCAGCTTCAAGGTTTGATCGTATTGAAACAGAGCAACAGCAGTTTTCGCTTCGTCACATTGTCGAGCCGGATCCGAGCTTGCGCATCGCAACCACTGCCTACCTTCAGAACTTCACACGAAACTGGGCCAAACTCAAAGACTTGAGAGCACCTGTCAAAATGGGGCTTTCCCAAGCTCTAATGGATACTGGTCCCGGTGGAGGTTTAGCTATCCTGAAAGGTCAGGCTGCCGGAACGTATCGTCTCAGGAACAATGCACGAGATTACCAGCTCTACGGTATTCAAACCACCGCAACCAAGCAATTTGTAACAGGTAATGCCGAGCATGAATGGGAAACGGGTGTTCGATTACATTTCGATGAAATTGATCGTTTTCAGTGGGATGTGCAATATGACCAGGCTGCCAATGGGACCATCACAGGTGCCCAGACGGGAGTGAAGGGAGCTGCCGGAGACCGGATTCAACAGTCAAGAGCGCTTGCGATTCATACCCAGGATCAGATTAAATGGGACCGCTGGTCGATAACGCCTGGTATTCGCTTTGAAACCGTTGATCAAGAATATGAACAGGATCAACGGCGCGGTGATGGAGGAGGCAGTCCTGACTCCGGTGATGGAAGTATTGATGCGGTTGCTGGTGGTGTCAGTTTTGGATACGAAATCAATCAAGACTGGAATGCCTTTTTTGGTGTTCACCGAGGCTTTTCGATGCCTGGTCCAAGATCATCCATTCGCAGTAATCTGGAAGAAGAAACGTCATGGAGCTACGAGTTGGGCACAAGATACAACAACCCTGAACGGGGTTTGACAGCAGAGGCCATTGCGTTCAGGACCGACTTCAACGACTTGATCGTTGGAGGCAACATTGGCGGAGGCGGTTCTGCGACCACTGAAAATGTCGGCGATATCGATTCCATGGGACTTGAACTGGCGATTGGTTATGATCATGGTCAAGCATCCAACTGGTCTATTCGCACGCCTGTGCGCTTGAGTGCAACACTGACCGATGCGACTCTGGATGGAGATGCCAGAAATACAGATGCAGAATCTTTGTTTGAAGGCGGTCGCGATGGTGCAGAAGTGCCATACATCCCGACTTATCAGTTCAATCTTCAAGCTGGTTTGGAATTTGGGAAACTCGGCGCCTATGCAAGTCTTACCTATGTTCCTGAGACCTTTACAAGTGCCAGTAACAACAGCGCAAATGTCCGAGCTGATGGCACATCAGATGCCAGGGTAGGGACGACTGACAATTACTTGTTAACGGATCTCTCGGTTCGCTATCAGATAAGGGAGAATACGACCATTTTTGGCGGTATCCGCAATCTTTTCGATAAAGAATATGTGGCTTCCAGGCATCCTCATGGTCCTCGTCCAGGATTACCACGATTTTTCAACGGAGGCGTAGAAATGAATTTCTGAAGTGGATTTCCTCTTCAGTTCCTCGAACAATCGCGCCAGTTGACCTTTTTCGGTCAACTGGCGTATTTGCATTCCAAAAACCAGTCGAGTATTTATTAGCAGGACACATGGCTCTCTGCTTGCAATTGAGACTCATTCTTATTAATGAAGTAGTACAAAATGACATTCCAAACAACATTATGGCAACTTTTTGTCATCACCACGCTCCTTGGCTCAATCGAATCAATGGCATTTGCCGACAGCCGCCTTGCTGACGCGCGGGCTGCCGTAGCTCAATGGGTGGAACTTGAAAAAAATATTTCCAGAGAACGGCTCGCCTGGGATGAAAAAAAGCGTCTTCTGGAAGACATGACCGCTGTGGCTGAAGCTGAAATCGTCACGATAAAGGAACAACTGGAAGACTTGAGCGTTGCTGCCGATGAAAGCGAGAGACGCCGCATCGAACTTGTCAAAAAGAGCGACACTCATGCAGAATTATCCAGCAGCGTAAAAATCTCTCTTGAGTCTTTCGAGATTCGGTTAAAAACACTCTTTCCACGCCTTCCAAAACCGCTGGCGGATAAATTAAAAATGATCATGGATCGTCTGCCTGATGATTCCAAAAAGACATCACTCGGTATAGCTGCTCGCATGCAAGCGGTGATCGCAATGATCACTGAAATTCAGAGATTTGACAGAGTGGTGACGACAGGTGAGGAGCTCATGAATCTCTCGGATGGGGAAACACGTGAAATTTACACCATTCATTTCGGACTCGGTGCCTCATACTTCATGACATCGGACAGTGCTGAAGGGGGCGTCGGTACCCCGGCCGAAAACGGTTGGCAATGGGAGTCCCGGCCACAACTTGTCTCCAGTATTCAACGTGCGATCGCATTGGCATCAGGGAATGGTGTCGAAGCTGGGTTTCTCTCACTGCCAGTCGCCACAAAACAAACCCAAAGATGAGGGCATTACAGCGATTTTCTGCGATTCACCTGGTGCAGCGTATTTGTTGTGGTGTCAGTTTTTGCCTCATGACGTTCGGATGGACCCAATCCATTGAACAACTTACCGAGCGGCAGCAAAATCGACTCGAGGAAGCAACGGAGCGCCTTAAAGTACTGCGTTTGGAAATTCGAGATCAGCAAATCCCGATGGGGAAAAAACTTTCGGACCTTCGATATGAATCGGATAGCAAAGAACGCCTTCTAAAAGAGCGGCAGCGATTGCGCGACCGATCAAGCCTGAGTCTGGAGCAACTCGAATCCCAAGTGGCGGCCGGGAAAAAGGAGTTGGATTATATTGCCGGTAACTTGTTCAATGAGTTTGAATCCTCATTCAAGGCTGCACTTTCTCCAGGAGAAATAACGACTTTTGGAGAAGATCTTCGTCAATTGGACCTGTTGTTTGAGCGAGATGATACCACTGAAGCCGAGAAGATTTCAGCTTCAATGGAACAGATAGCTGATTCCCTTGATCGTATCGATGGCCTGTTGGCAGGTAAAAGATATCCCGGCTCAGCGCTGGATCCAGAGGGAAAGCAGCTTGCGGGGAGTTTCATTCAAGTGGGGCCACTTCTTTACTTCATATCGGAATCAAAAGGCACAGTTGGTTGGGTGGAAGAGACCCGTACTTTAAAACCCAAGATGCGCTCCATTGGATCCTCCGAGGTGAAGGCCATCCAAAATCTCTCAGAGACCGGGATTGGCCTTCTTCCCGTGGATCCGACTTTGGGGGATGCGGTTGCTTTTGCTGAGACGAAGGAATCCTGGCAAGAGCATTTTAAAAAAGGAGGGGTTTGGGTTATCCCGATCATTGGATTTGCGATTCTTTCGATGGTTGTCGCCATCTATAAATCCATTCAGGTTTCCTTGATCCGCCAGCCACAACCCAGGGTTGTGCACGAAATAATTGAAAAACTAGGCGCTAACGATTCAAAGGGAGCTCTCAGTTTGGCCGCATCGCAATCTGGACCGGCAGCTCAAATGTTGACTGAAGGTGTCAAGAACGCGGGCGAATCTGTTGAATTGGTAGAAGAAGTCATGTTTGAATCTATCCTGGGGGCGCAGCCTAAATTAGAGCGCTTTCTCAATGTGATTGCTGTCACTGCTGCCACAGCGCCCTTGCTCGGGCTTCTGGGGACGGTAACGGGAATAATCAAGACGTTCAAATTGATGGAAATATTCGGAGCGGGAGATCCCAAACCGCTTATTTCCGGTATCTCGGAGGCACTTATCACAACCGAGATGGGGTTGGTTCTGGCAATTCCCGCCTTGATTGCGCATGCCTTGCTATCGCGAAGAGTCGCTGGCATTCTGGCGCAGATGGAGAAACTCTCAATTGCTTTTGTGAACGGCTTGTCCCGCCGAGATGTTGGCTTCAAGGCTGCAGAAAATTCAACTGACTAGTCCGTGGAACTGAACCCCAACAACTTTTTTGTCGAAGTGATCTGGACTTGGGTGAGTGGTGGCTGGCTCATGCTACCACTCCTCATTCTGACATTCTTCATTTACTACAGCGCTCTTTTTCTCTGGTTGCAACTGGAACATCATTATCTGGTGCAATCGGGAGTTCACTTGCTTTCAGATCATGAAATAACAGAGATTTTAGATGAAGGCTCCATACCGCTGCGTCAGATGCTGTGGAACCAGGACTCAGATATCGAAGACGTCAAAAGGCATTTTATTGAGGTCTCCAATGAATACCTTCCACCGATCAACCGACGCATTCATTTTCTAGGAATCATGATCACTATTGGTCCTCTGATGGGATTGTTGGGAACAGTGACGGGTATGCTTTCGACTTTCGACGGTATGATTGTCGGTCAAGGTGAGAAATTTCAAAATGTCGTTCAAGGTATCTCTGAGGCGCTGATTACGACTCAGACTGGCCTTATCATTTCCATACCGGCCATGGCCATTCTCTCAATCATTATTCAACGGAGAAACCGGCTCAGGCGATCTATTGTACGTCTGGAACGTTTTAATACATGTCGGCTCCTCAGATTGGGCTGTCCGATTGGTTCAACGAAGGGAAAGGTCTCATCCATCGGATCGAAGCTGCCAACAAATTCAAGCGGGGCTATTCAAACTGCCTGAACAAATCATGAGAAAACGGAAATTAGTTTTTGATCAACAATCCCGTGCCAGCGATATCAACGTGTCGCCGCTGATTGACATTGTCTTCATCCTCCTGATTTTCTTCATTGTGACCACGGTCTTTGTGGAAGAGTCCGGCGTTGAAGTGCAGAAGCCTCAGGCGGCTTCAGCGCAACAACTTGAAAAGCGTTCCATATTGATTGCAATCACTTCCGATGGACAAATCTTTCATGGAGGTCAGGAAATTGGCCTTCGCGGTGTCAGGGGGGTTGTCAAGCGGTTGCTCAAGCAGGAAGATATGCCTGTCATCGTTCAAGCCGATCGAACGATTTCCATTGATTTATACGCCAACGTTCACGACGAAGCCGCACTGGCAGGAGCCAAACAAATAAATCTGGCCACAAAAAAATAGTGATCAAAGGGTTTCCACAAACAAAAAAGAATTCAATCCGGGGCTTGGCTGCCGGTGGAGCTCTTCTGATCTCAACTGGATTGTTTTTGGTTATCCCGTTGACGCAAACTTTGAATGATACGGAAAAAGACAGCGTGGAATACAGAACAATGCTGATGGCACCGCCACCGCCACCTGCCTTCATTCCCCCATCCGAAGAGGTCAGTGACATGGAGATTGATCTTCAACCTGTCATTCCGAAAATGGAACGTCCTGTCGAGGAAGTTCCCCTTCGTCAGCTCGAGCTTTCTCTCGCTCCCGGTATGGGAGTTGCCTTATCAATGGGGATCCCGAATATTCCCACCATTGATGGAATAGATACATTAGCAGATATCGAAAAAGTATTCAATTTTGATGAGCTTCTGCAGGTTCCAACCCTTTTAAACGGACAGATGATTCGCGCTGATTTTCCCAGGGAACTTGCTAGAAGAGGTTTGAAGGAGGCCAGGATTAATCTGGAAATATTGATCGATAAGACCGGAAAGGTAAAAGTCAATCGTATCCTTTCCATCTCCTTCGATCACCCTCGATTGCGCGAAGCTGCAAAGAAAGCAGCTTCACAAGCACGTTTTTCAATCACCAAGGTGAACGGTCGGCCAGTCACCGTGCGCGGCAGTTTTCCAATGACATTGCAGGCTCCCAGATGATACATTTCACTACTTATCCATACATTTTAGTTCTGATAGTAACTGTGCACTCGATACTGCTAGCATCGGGCGCTTCCTTTCCTCTCACGGATTCAGATCCTGACAGTGCGGCTTTCAGGCGTCGGTTTCTGGCCAGTCATGGAGTCAATGAAGCCATTGAACCCAAATTGACAGTCAAAGATCGGCCGCTGCAGGAAGCCATCATGCCTCTTATCCGAACGAACCCACAAAAAGCAATCGAACTTATCGAGAAAGAGCTCACGCCAGATACTAATCCCGCTTTTTTGAATATTCTTGGTAATCTTTATTACCAGACAAGTGATTATCCCAGCACCGAAATTTACATGCTCCGCGCATTGAAAAAGTTTCCTTCACTGAGGCGATCATGGAGAACACTTGCTCTATCCTATGTGCAGCGTGGAATGATGGATCAAGCAATCGGTCCATTGATCAAGGTCATCGAACTGGGGGGTGGTGATGCTCAATCATATGGATTGCTTGCTTACGCGCATCTGAATGAAGCTCATTATGAATCAGCTTTGTCTGCCTATCGCATGGCGCGTATGTTCGACCCGAACAGCTTTGATTTCAAAAGAGGTCAAGCAATGTGCCTGATCAAGACGGAACAGTTGAGATCAGCCATTGCGTTGTTTGACGAACTCATCGTTGAAAGACCTGAAGAATCGACCTTCTGGTTGGCTCAGGTCAATGCCTTTCTGAGCTCAGAACAAACAGGAAAAGCCATCGCCAATCTTCAAATTTTGTCAGATTCAGGAGCATCCACCTGGGAGAGTCAGATGATGCTTGGGGACCTTTACCTGAATGAGGATCTTTCCAAATTAGCCTTGGACAGTTACGCGCAAGGTTATCGCAAGCATCCACCTGTCGCAATGTCTCAAGCGGTCCGGCCATTGATTTATCTAGTCGGGAAAAGGTGCTTTGAAGAAGCTCAATCTTACTTTCAGCTCATCCAGTCAGATATACAAGGGAGTCTTGGCCTTGAGTTACAACGCCAGGTGAATACTGCATTGGCAAGGATTGAAATGAGGCTTGGCGATCCAAAAAAAGCGTATGCGATTTTGACCGCATCAGTCGAAGAGGATCCTTTGGACGGTAACAGTCTGATGCTTCTCGGAGAGTATCATCTCGAAAATCAGGACTATGAAGAATCCGAGTATTATTTCGAAAGAGCCACGGCGCTGGGTCCATTTGAGGCCGATGCCTATATTTTTCTGGGACGTTTACAGGTGAAACAAGGGAACCTCAAAGCGGCTTTGATCCCGCTCCGCGAAGCTCAAAAGGTTGAGAATACCCCTAACCTGCAGCGCTACATTGAGTCGATCGAAAGTGCATTAGACCCACGGCGTTGAAACGAAAAGCATTCGGTGAAGATGTGTCACTGTGGGAAAGTATGGTTTGTCCTTCGTATGAAGGGACTGTCCTATCGTTTCCATTCACCATGGTATTTCCATAGTGTTTAATTTCAGGTGATGTTTTTCGCCATGGTTGTTGAAAGATCCTGATAATGTTTTCCAATCACTTGCGTATGGTCAGGGTGACAAGTTCGGTGAAACACTCATGATCAATAGCAAAATTGCGATGTAAATCCCCAGTAATGAGATTCCTTGTCGACTTGTGAACTTTGCCGCATTCCCATGATGATTTAGTTCGTTTTTCGGATTCCATGGTTTGGGTTGTTGCGCCCATCGAAATATTTGTCTCGAATCCACTTCGGTTGCCATCGGTCAAGGGTGCGTTTATCGTTCGCGTAATTGGGTTTTTTTGATGCAGGATTCGCAACGCCTAGAGGGTAAGGATCACCGAGTTTTTTACGGTGAGTCTCCATCAGTTTGGACATTCTGATGACTTGTGACTGGTGAGCAGGATCATGGAGCAAATCAGTGGTTTCGTGCGGATCCGCTTCAAGGTTGAAAAGAAGACGGTGATTGATTTTAGGGTAAACATGCAGTTTCCATTTTCCATCGCTGACGGCACGCTGGTTGTCCTGGAAAGGTAGGAAAACAGAATCGTGCACTTGAGGGATTTCAAGATGCATGATCGACCGCAGATTTTTGGAATCGTTTTCAACTGGCTGCTCCACGCTTGCGAAATCACAGATGGTGGCGTAAAGATCGTGCACGTAGGTGAAAGCATTGCTTGATTGGCCAGAAGGAATGCCGGGCCCACTCAGAATCAGTGGGCAACTCATGCTTTGTTCATAAACATTTTGTTTACCCAGTAGCCCGTGACTGCCCATTGCCAACCCATGATCTGCTGTATAAATGACGATCGTGTTTTTTGAATGAATACTTTTTTCAAGTGCTTTGATAATCCGGCCGACTTGTTCGTCGAGGTGTGTGATCAAACCGTAGTATTCACAAAGTTGATCACTGATCATTTCCTTCGTGCGTGGCCAGGGTGCGAGTCCTTCATCACGACCGGATGTGGCTTGAGGGGCATTTTGAAACGGGTGCTGTGGCAGGAAATTCAAGGGGAGGGGGGGGCGGTTCTTGTAATACTTCTGACGATACTTTTCCGGTGGATTACGTGGATCATGCGGAGCCATGAAAGCAACATACAGGAAGAAAGGTTGTTCTGTTCCAGCGCCCTGAATATACTGTATAGCTTCATCTGCGAACACAGTGCTGGAGAATCCGCCAGCATCCCGTTTTGCGCTTAGTTTGCCTTCAGACAGGTCCTGAACCTGGAAATCAGCATGATTTGCCATTCCCCCCATGTAGATGGACTGTCCGTTGTGAAAAGATTGGTCCAGTGTGCTTTTGCCATTGTGCCATTTGCCGATGATGAAAGATTGGTAGTCACCTCTCTCACTCAGCAAAGCCGGCAGCGGTTTGGCGTTTCCCCAATTGGATTGAGGTTTATTACGAGGCAGTCGCATCCAGTGGCGCCCAGTCATCAACATGGCTCGACTCGCGACACATACAGCACCGCTGAACGATCCCGCGCAATAATTGCGTCTAAAGCTGAAGCCACTTTCTGCCAATCGGTCCAAATTTGGGGTCTGAATGTGTGGGTTTCCATGTGCTCCAACCGTGTCCGCTCGCTGATCGTCAGCGAAAAGGAAAATGATATTGGGACGTGTTGCGCTCCTCGCCTGAACCAGGCAGACAAAGATCAAGCCAATGAGAAGGGCGATTCGTTGCATCCTGGCGCTTGGAGAACTCAGCTTATTCTTCGTGATCATACCTCGGTTGTTATCAAAAAATATTGTGGTGTATGAGATCATTAAACGGAGATCCGTTTCTCATATCAATCTTATTGGCTGTCTCCATGGAGAAATGTGCTTATACCCGTATTCTTTCCTTCCTCATTCAACCCTTGACCAGGCGATCTCAGGGGAAAACCGTTGTCTTCGATGGGCTTTTGATCGTATTAAACCATGAGGTCATGCAACACATGTCCATGAACATCCGTAAGTCGAAAGCGCCGGCCTTGGAATTTGAAGGTGAACTGTTCGTGGTGGATGCCCATCAGATGCATTAAAGTAGCTTGAAAGTCATGAATATGGACCGAGTTTTCAACTATGTTATAGCTGAAATCGTCAGTTTGGCCATAAGTCCTTCCTCCCTGAATACCTCCTCCGGCCATCCAGATGGAAAAACACTTTGGATGATGATCTCGTCCGTAATTTGTTTGCGTCAGTTCCCCTTGGGAATAGTTGGTACGCCCGAATTCTCCTCCCCAGACCACCAGTGTTTCGTCCAGCATCCCCCGTTGTTTGAGATCTGTGATGAGGGCTGCTGATGCCTGGTCGGTATCTTTGCATTGACGCTGGATTCCTGATGGCAAATCGTCATGTTGATCCCAGCCGCGATGGTAGAGCTGAATGAACTTAACCCCTTTTTCCGCCATCCTTCGCGCCAGCAGGCAGTTTGCTGCAAATGTACCCGAATCTCTTGATGTTTCACCATAGAGATCGAAAATGTGATCGGGCTCGTCAGTGGTATTGGTTATTTCAGGAACGGAGGTCTGCATGCGAAACGCCATCTCGTATTGAGCAATGCGCGTTTGAATTTCCGGGTCATTGAAGCGTTGGGACTGCCGTTCCTGCAATTGGCGCAGAATGTCCAGCTGATCTCTGCGGTCCTTGAAATCCACCCCGGGAGGATTGTTGAGGTAAAGCACGGGATCTTTCCCTGACCTGAATTGTACTCCTTGATGTTGTGAAGGTAGGAATCCGTTTCCCCACAATCGCGCGTAGAGAGGCTGTCCGTAGCGTTCCTTTGTGATCAAAACGATGAAGGCCGGCAGGTTTTCGTTGTCGCTTCCCAAGCCGTAATCAATCCATGAACCAATCGCAGGGCGACCAGGAAATTGAGAGCCAGTCTGAATCAATGTGGCGGCTGGATCGTGATTGATCGCATCGGTATGCATGGAGTTGATGACGCAAATATCATCGGCTACTTTGGCGGTGTGCGGCAGCAGGCTGCTGAACCAGGTGCCTGATTGACCATGACGGGAGAATGGGAACTGGGAGCCAGCCATCGGAAAAGAACTTTGACCCGCCGTCATGCCGGTGAGGCGCTGACCTTGACGTATTGATTCCGGTAGTTCCTGTCCATGTCTCTGATGGAGTATGGGTTTGTGATCGAAGGTTTCGATCTGTGAAGGAGCACCGCTTTGGAATAGATAGATGACGCGTTTTGCCTTTGGGGCGAAATGGGGCAGGCTATTTTGGGTTCCGGTCGCAGCCCATCCTGTTCGATGCAATAATGTCGATAAACCCAAGGCGCCCAGACCACCTGCCGATTGACCGAGAAAGGTGCGACGGTTCAGTCTGTTGGACTCGTTGATGATGTCGTGCATGCTATTTTTCATCTGATGAAGGTGTTGAATATTGTTACCGCTTGCGCCTGTTTCAACGTTTCATGTAGGCTTCGTCAAAATTCATGATCGTCGAGGCAACTTGTGTCAACGCTGCCGTCTGAACCCGGTCCAGCTTCGGATTCAGAGGATACGCTCCTACCTCCAATAAGGCATTCGTTGCCTCTGGATTGTTTTCGTATTTGGTGTAAGCCCGATCAAAAAGGGTGGTCAGCAAGTTGAGTTCGGTTGCGTCCGGATACCTCCCGCATAGAAGTCGAAATCCCAAGTTCAATTGATGATCGATGGTTTTGCCTGCTTCTAGTTGCATGCGCTGTGCCAGCACTCGTGCAGCTTCCATGAACTCTGGATCGTTGAGTAAGGTCAATGCCTGGATCGGCGTGTTGGTATGCTCGCGTTTCACCGTGCATACCGAACGATTGGGCGCATCAAAGGCGATCATGGCAGGGTGAGGTGTGGTTCTTCGAACGAAGGTGTACATGCTTCGACGATAAAGGCTTGGAGCCTGTGTCGTGCTTGTAAGCGCTTCCGGGACCCGTTTTTTCTACCCACAATCCAGCAGGTTGATAGGGTTTGACACTTGGTCCACCGACTTTACGCGCAAGGAGACCGCTTGCGCTCAGCGCATTGTCACGAATCATTTCGGCTGAAAGACGGTGATATGGACCTCTTGCGAGGTAGGTGTTAGTCGGATCCTTTTCCATGTGCTGCTGCGCACTGACTGAGGATTGTTGGTATGCGGCAGAAGTCACCATGGTGCGAATCAACCAGCGCAGATCCCAGCCAGATTCCATGAAAGACACGGCTAACCAATCCAGGAGTTTGGCATGCGAGGGCGGAGCGCCTTGTGAACCGAAGTCTTGCGGCGTGTCGACAATGCCCCTTCCAAAGATCATTTGCCAATAGCGATTGACCGTGACGCGCGCGGTCAGGGGGGTTCTTTATGTCGGTTAACCATTGAGCCAATCCCAGGCGGTTTCGAGGCAGATCATCATCGAAAGCAAAGATCTTGTCCGGTGCATCGGGAAATACCTCCTCAGTTGGAGCGTCGTATTGGCCACGATTCAATACAAAAGTCTTACGAACTTTTTCCATTTCTCCCAATACCATCATTTCAGGTACACTTTTGAGTAAGGCTAATTTACGTTTTGTCAACGACCGGATTTTATTTCTTAAATCACGGGATTTCGCCTCTTCGCGACGCAGTAAATGATCCGTAAAATAGGATGGAGGTTGGGATGATTCGTCCAGCGACTGATTGGTCAGCGTTGAGAACAAAGCAGCAGATTCCCGTTCGCTGAGGCATGATTTGAAAAATGTAATGTGATCGATGCTGCCGAGGAACACGCCGTTGTCACCCGTGTAAAAACGGCCACTTCTGCCAACGATAACCGGTTTTTGTGGCCACCCTTCCTGTTTTCCCCAGCTGTGGACAATACTTCGATAAAGGTTGTCGTAAGGAACGGTGTGATGGACCTTCTTTCCATTGACGAATAGCCCTGTATCCTGCGTGTTACCCAATCCACCATATGTGAACATGACATGATGCCATTCGTCCCTGGCTAACGAGATCTCTGATGTTATCTGCAGATAATTCTGCGGCCAAAATCCGATCAATCTCAAGTTGAGCCGGCTTTCCTCATCCAGAAAGAAATCCCAGCCCTTCCATGCATTACCAAGCTCACCTGAAATGCCCATGATGGATTGGTTTTTGCCGGCCTTTTCCGAACGAATCCAGGCGCCGGCGGAGAAAGGTTCGTTTATTTCGAACGTTCCGTCCTCACGTAGAAAGACCAGATCAAACTCCTTGTCAAAACGGAGGGCATTTCCGACGCGCCCATTTACCTGTTCAGGGTCACCAGATGCCACGGACTTTGGATTGTCATCCACCATTTTGTCGATAGGTGTGTTGCGAACCACCCGGTGTATGGCGCCTTTGACAGGGATTTTTTCTTTGCGCATCGTATCCAGAGGGAATACGGCTTCTGGAACGGGTGCTGAAACAGGAGTCGTCTTTAGTCGTTGGATAGTTTTGGCATCAGCGATCCAATCTCTTTTCACTTCCTCAAGTTCTCTGAATGCCTGATCCAACTCTTCCTCGAGCTGTTGTAGATCGTGCTCTTTTTCAGGGTCGGGTAAAAGGAGCACGGGGCCGGAAGAACTGCCACCTTCGGCTACCATGCCCAGCTCCTTCTGATTATTGAAAAAAGCGGACAACTGATAATAATCTTTTTGTGAAATTGGATCGAATTTGTGGTCATGACAACTGGCGCATTCCAGAGTCAACCCCATGAAAGCGGTGCCAACAGTATTGATACGGTCCTGTACATATTTGATGCGAAATTCCTCATCAATGATGCCGCCCTCGGCTGACACTGGATGATTGCGATTGAAAGCCGTAGCCAGGATTTGCTCTCGCGTGGCGTTTGGAAGGAGATCGCCCGCCAACTGCCAAGTGATGAATGCGTCATAGGGCATGTTCTGTTGAAAGGCCTTGATTACCCAATCGCGCCATGGCCAATGATAACGCTCGCGATCTCCATGCATTCCCTGTGAATCGGCGTAACGCGCTACATCCAGCCACTCCATGGCCAGACGCTCCGCATGTGCTTGCGAATGCAAAAAACGATCGATCAATTTTTCGTAGGCCGTGGGAGAGTCATCAGCCAGAAAAGTATCGATTTCTTCCGGGCTGGGTGGCAAACCGGTCAAATCGAAACTCAGGCGACGGATCAGATACTCCTTTGAAGCCCTGAGTGTGGGGTCTAGATCGCGATCTTTCAATGCGCTCAAAACGAATGCGTCGATCGGATGACGAATCATATGCCCATTTTCTTGCAAAGGGTTTTCCTGTTCGAATGGGAGGGTGGATTTGACGGCTGGAACAAAGGCCCAATGCTCTGTCCATGAAGCGCCCTCATTGATCCATTGGAGTATTTGTTGTTTTTCCTTTGTGGACAAACTTAAATTAGACTCAGGAGGCGGCATGCGTTCGTCAGAGTCTTCAGACTGCATACGTTGCCACGCAATACTTCGATCGGGATCACTTGGGACAAAGGCGTGACCATCGGAATCTTTCAGTAAGGCGAATGCATGATCCTTGTGGTCCAGCCTGAGGTCGGCTTTGCGTGCGCTGTCGTCAGGGCCGTGACACGGAAAACATCGATCAGAGAGGATGGGAAGAATATGAGTATTGAAATCGATCGGACCGGACGCTGCTTCATCAGCTCGGGCAGGTCCGGTGTTTATCGACAGGCAACACACCAGACAGACCATCCTGACACAGACAGAAAATCGGAACCGCAAGGCTTCACTTCGAATGCGTTCATGAATGTTCATAAGTTTTTTATTCATGGTTATTTTGTGATGTCGGGATTCGGAATGTTCAGATCCTACTTATCGTGTGAGATCTGTCGAGCAGAAGAGGGGGAGTGGTTGGATGATGTTTTTTCTGTGAGAAGGGCCTGAGGAGATGCATTTGAATCATCGAACCCTTAACCCGCCAGGCTTTGATACAAGGTTCTCATGATGATGTGGGCATCTTCCTGCATTTTGCTTTCAAATTGGATGCGAAAATGCAGCCTCGACGGCAGATCGAGTCGTCATGATCCGGCTCTGGCAGTGTGCAGGAATGCTTGCGGCAGGGGATGGGAAAGGGCACTGGAAACGACAAGGGACAGGGAAGTTCCGGAACCACCTGCTCTGATCTTTGCTGGAGTCCATGGATTTGATGTTCTTATCCATTGCATCACATACTCCTCATACCCCCATCCATCGTCTAAAAGAGATGATCCGCGGCGCTTTTACGGATCATGCTTGCATGATTGATTTGTCATGAAGAGTCATTTACACTTTGCTCTATTCAGAATCAATCTTAAGACAAGAAGTCGTTCAAAAGAAAAAAATATGAGAATCAAAACCCATAGCAAGCTTATGTCCATGCTCACCCTTTGTGCCATATTGCTGCAGGGAGCGTTTTCCCTGCAAGCGGAACCGTGGGTGGTTTATGAAGGGGATTCAGGGCCAGGGAAGGGGAAACATATTTTATTCATTGCTTCTGATCATGAATATCGAGGTGAAGAATCTTGTCCGGCGATTGCCCGCATCCTTGCCAAACGTTACGGTTTCAAATGTACCGTGCTTTTTGGTCAGACATCTGAAGGATTTATCAAGCCTGGCTCATCAATCATACCGGGGATTGATGCCATTGACGATGCGGACATGTTGTTCCTGTTCATGCGGTTCCTCCATCCAGACGATGCGTGGATGGCAAAGTTTGAAGGCTACCTTGATCGTGGAGGACCCTTGCTTGGCCTTCGCACCACGACACATGCATTCAATGGCATCAAGGGTAAATACGCCAAGTACAACTACAATACATCCGGTGATTTTGTCGGTGGATTCGGTCGGCAAATTCTTGGTGAGACATGGAACCCCGCATTGGGTGCCGGTCATTACGGTAGTAATCACAAGTATGCAACTTCGATGCATGTGGTTCCTGGTCAGGCGAGTCATCCTGTGATGCGAGGAGTGAAGGATATGCATGCCATGGCGGGAGCCTACTCTGCTGTCCCGATGCCGGGCTCTACTATCCTTGCCAAAAATCAGGTACTCTCTTCCATGGAAGTTGGAGCCAAGCCTCTGGAGAACAAACCCCCACAACCCGCCGCCTGGGTAAAAACTTATCAGTCGAAATCTGGCAAGGAAGGGCGCGTATTCTGTTCAACTCAAGGCGCCTCCGAGGACATCCTCAGTGAGGGAGTCCGGCGCATGATCGTCAACGCGACGCTCTGGTGCATGGGGATGGAGAAAGAGATTGAAGCCGATGCAGATGTCTCATTTGTCGGACCTTACAATCCAAGTACCTTCAGTTTTAACCCTTCCATCACCGACGCAAAGCCCAGCGATATCCGAGGGTGGGATACTGCCATTCTGAAAAACAAGGACTAGGCGGCGTGGGTTGAAGCAGTAAAGTCGTGCGCCAGCACGGTTGATGTGGCCTCCATGCGAGCCTGATGCTGAACTGATTCGAACTTATGGTTGGCTTAAGCTTCACATAGCTGCGTATGAGTCATCGCAGTAAAAGGGATTGAGAGTGTTTTTTGGGGCAACGCCTGATGTGATCAAGAGTCAGCGTGGCGAATGCCCTCATCAGCTTTTGGAAATAATGATGCCTGATTTTGAGCACTGCTGAAATTACCTGAACATCTCGACAAACTTGTGGATTTCGTTGAGTTTGGCAGTGGCAGACTTTCGGGTAAGGCGGGGAAACCTGCCACTCATCATGACCCATTGTCCATTGCGCATGATTTTGAGTTTATCTCGCTGGGTGGCGATTTCACTGATGCCTTTGAGGAAGGCTTTCCATTTCAGATCGCTCAACAGCATCAAACGCTCTACCGCATCAGGCAAGGGCCCGTAACGATCCCGAAGTTCATTTCTAAGCGATTGAAGGGACTCGGTATCGTTTATTTCAGCTATCTTGCGATATATTTCAATACGCTGCTGAGGTTCTGTCACGTAATCCAATGGCAGGTAGGATGGTTCCTTGACGACCGCAATGACTTTCTCTGCGGGGGCTTCACTGACGTCGGTGGTTTCTATGTAAACCGCCGTTTCGCGTGGTATGGAAATTTCCAAACTGTCTTTCCCTCGGCGCCTTGATTTCTTCTTGCTTTCCTTGGTTTGTGCTTCGCTGGTTTCTCCAGGGTTCGTCAAAAGGAAATCCATGTCGACTTTTACATCCACACGCGGAGGAATTTTTTCGCCGCGTAATGCGCAGATGCTCTGCTTGAGAAGTTGACAGTAAAGATCGAAGCCAATGGCTGTAATATGACCGCTTTGCTGAGATCCCAGAAGATTGCCAGCTCCCCGGATTTCAAGGTCACGCATCGCAATTTTGAATCCGCTGCCTAACTTGGAGTACTGTTTCATTGCACTCAATCGTTTGCGCGCATCCGTCAGGACACCCGCATGCCGCGGAAGCAACAGGTAAGCATAGGCCTGGTGTTTGTACCGTCCTACTCGGCCGCGTAACTGGTAAAGTTCACTGAGCCCAAAACGATCTGCTCGATCTATGATGATGGTGTTGGCATTGGGGATATCGATGCCACTTTCGATGATCGTTGTGGATACCAATACGTCGGCTTCTCCATTGATGAAGGTACGCATCACTCCTTCTAGTTCCTTTGCTTCCATCTGCCCATGTCCCACTACAACGCGCGCATCCGGAACCAGAGTCTGAATTTTCTGAGCCATGACGTTGATGGTGCCCACTCGATTGTGAAGGAAAAAAACCTGCCCCTGACGATTCAGCTCCCTGCGTAAAGCATTCTTGATGGCATCCTCATCAAAAGGAATCACTATTGTCTCGACGGGTAAACGATCCTGTGGGGGCGTCTCAATCGTACTCATGTCACGAGCCCCCATCAATGCGAGATGAAGCGTGCGTGGAATCGGCGTTGCACTCAGGGTCAGGACATCGACCATTTTGCGCATTAATTTGAATTTCTCCTTTTGTGCGACACCAAAACGCTGCTCTTCATCAATGACCACCAACCCCAGATCCTTAAAAGTAACGTCCTTTTGAATGAGTTTGTGAGTGCCGATGATGATGTCGACTGACCCCGTGGCCAGATCCTGAATAATTTGACGACTTTGCCTGGGTTTTTGAAATCTGGACAGCAACTCCACGCACACCGGGTAATCTGCCATGCGATCAGCAAACGTATTGTAATGCTGTTGAGCAAGTACTGTAGTTGGAACCAGGATGGCTACCTGGCGTCCGCCCATCACGGCTTTAAATGCTGTGCGAATGGCTACCTCCGTTTTTCCAAAGCCGACATCTCCGCAGATCAATCGATCCATGGGTTTGGCTCGCTCCATGTCTTGTTTGGAGGCATCGATGGCACGGACTTGATCGTCGGTTTCCTCATAAAGAAACGCACTTTCGAACTCTCTCTGCCATGGTGTGTCTTCCCCAAATGAATGTCCGGATTCGCTTGCGCGTGCAGCCTGTATTTGAAGTAAATCCCCCGCAAGATCCCGAATGGATTTTTCAGCCTGAGCTTTTGCTTTTTGCCAACGACGCCCCCCCAACGTGTTTAATTGAGGTCTGCCTTTACTGGCCCCAATATATTTGCTGACGAGATGAGCCTCACTGACAGCGACGTAAAGTTTGGGAGGTTCGTCTCCGTAGTCTTTGGCAGCATACTCAATCACCAGATATTCGGGGCCCTTTTCATCATCCTCAGATTGCGAACCCACTGGAGGTAAACGCCTCAGCCCTACATAACGCCCAATACCATGCTGCAGATGTACAACGTAATCTCCCTCTTCGAGATCTGCAAAATCGATTTGCAGTATAGATTTTGCTGCTGCCGCGTGGGGTGATTTGAGGCGACGAGGGCGCTGTACTTTGTAGCGCCCAAAAATTTCAGCATCAGTGACAATCGCGCATCCAAGTGAGTCAGCCACAAAACCTCGACTAAGGCTACCCGTGAGCAAATGAAGGTTTTTTGACTGAGCAGAATCGCTGTTGAACCCTGACTCACTCCAGATTTCCTGAAAGCGCTGGCTTTCGCCTTCGTTGTTACAAATCACCAGAACCTGATATCCCTTCCGCAACCAACGATGCATTTGGCTGAGGAAATCCTGACGTTGTTTTTCTGCGATGTGAGCCTCCGGACGTCGATCTCCCAATGGACGGTATAGTTCCATGGATTCTAGATCTGGATTTAGCTCCATGCCCTGATCCATCGACATAGGTTCAGGGGAATCTTCAATGAAGCTGCCACCCTGATCAGCTTCCTTTAATTCGGCACGTTTAAAATCGCCATCATTCAAACGCTTGAGCAATCCATACCAATCCATGAAATAGGGATCATCCTCAGGTATTTGCTCCATATAATGCTCTGCTGCCTCTTGAAGATGCCAATGGCTGCTGTATCCAGAATGCATGCATCTTGAGGGAGATAGTCCAGGATACTGGAAAAGGGGATAAACTTACTGGTGCCTGCTTTTCTCGTTCTTCTCGATTTGTTTGCTTGATGATGCCGAGCTCTCCACCAGGGGTGAGTTCGATCTTTTCAACACGATCTCGTGTAAGTTGAGATTCGGGTTGAAAATAGCGGATGGATTCCAGTTCATCACCAAAAAATTCAAGACGTACCGGCCAGGGACTGCTAAGAGGAAACACATCCAGAATGCCGCCCCTGAGAGCTATCTCACCTTTCTGGGTGACCTTGGCTTCCGGCTCATACGCTTGATCTTCCAGCCATTCGACCAGATCCAGAGGGTCGATTATATCTCCTACCTTCAATGTTCGTGCACGTCCTTGAAGATCATCTGGTTCGAAGGTGCGTTGCATCAATGCCTGGGATGGGTGGTGACAATGACAGGCGCCGGTTGGTTTTTCAGGATCTGATTGCCATCGCAAAAGAGCCATCAATGTGTCCAAGCGCTCGCTGATCACATCCGCATGAGGAAGTTTGGCTTCATGTGGTAGATGTTCCCAAGCCGGGGTAAAAATAAGGCTGTGAGAAAGACGACAGGTCTTCTTGATTGCTGAAACCATTGCAACCAGGTTGTCAGATCCTGATGCATGGATTCCTGGAGTTTCAAGCCGGGAGTAATGACAACCAATGGACTCTTTGGATGTGCCGTTTTGTAACAGGCAGCCATGAAAGGCCAGCTCCGACGATGGCGCAGGTGTCCATCGAACAAAGGGCCGCTGGCCGGAAGAAATGCACCCATTTCCTTCCACCATGAAGTGTCTTTCCAGTGACTCCATGGCTGCAGGGATGAATGCGTTGATTTTTTATTTTTGTTCTTCAACTTTCGAAACCCAAATCCCTCTTGCTCGTCGGATTGTTCCTCTTTCCAAATCTATTCTCATACCACTATCGGTGGTCTTCCCAATGAAATGCTGGTTAACGTCATCGTTTTTGATAAGTCGGGTTTGTTGATGGCCGGCGTTGTGATTTGCCAACCTTGATTTTTCAGGTACAGAGACGGATTCATGAATCTCATGCAACTGGTTAAAGATTGGCAGCAAAATGTGGATCAACACCTTCGCTAAAATAACCGACATCGGTGTGAAATCCATCGAAAACATTCCTCAGTGTTTTTACGTTTCCATTATTATGCCCAGGTGCCAGAGCCTTAAACCATACGTGTTCGTCTTTTGCGCGTCTATCTCACTGACCAAAATCAACCAGCTTTGCGAATGTTATCACACAGGTGAGTCAGGAAGCATGAAAAATTCAGTTTGGAGTGAATACCGTTATTTGTGTTTTTCTGGTATCGGTCATTGAGGTTCTCAGCGAACCTCAATGATTGAAATAATTGCATTGCGCATGGTTATTCCAGGAAATCTGAAACCTTGGCTACCCAGATTTGCCCCTGACAGGTGAAGCTGAAATGAGTCCCGGATGGATTGAGCTTCACGTGTCCAATGTTTTTCATTTCGATATCAGGGTCAAGAATCTCGGATGTTTCTGTCTCTAAATTCCATAGTTCGAGCGTCTGTTGGGTTGATCTGATTCTAAAATAAGGGAAAACCTGTGTCCTTCGAATGCGCCATCCAAGTGATAATCGTTCATATGCAATCAGCCATGCATTGCCATTCTGGCAGTGCGATACAGAAGAGTTTTTGGTTACCAACATTTTCGGAACCATCAAATGCCGCTTTGATGCATTCTTCGCTGTCTGATTGGCAAAGGATATCACATGCAGCGACAAGCTCTTTTCAGACCGTTTCATGAGATGCTCAAAGCACAGAACCCCGAGAGTGCCGTTTTTCATGAAGACATAAGGAGGGCTTGGGAAAAAGGGGAACGTCAGCTTGTTCCAGCCTGAATAGGAGGCATTTGTCGAAAATAAATGTGGATCCAATGAAAATTGGGTTTCTTTGAATGTTGTCGATGGATCAACTTTCCAGGTGATCCATCCAGATTCATCAGGCAACCAGGTCAGATTCAACATATTATTAAGCCCTTCTTTCAATTCGACGGTCTTCTCACTTTCCCATTCATGGAGAAACTGCGCTTGCTCCGTTTTATTACCCATCACAAGAGCGAGGTGTTTTCCTGAAGGCGATGACTTTATCTCAAAATGATTTCCTCGCTCTTCATGGTCCTGGAGATGAGGAGACAGGGCTTCCATCAACGATTCGTGGCCATCGTTTATATCCGTTTTCACACACAGAAAATCCCCTTGGTTTTTTTCTCGAAGAAAAAAGATTTCGTGATCAGATAGCCATCCATGATGCCTTGGTGCCTGAAGATCCATTTTAATCACCGGTTTGGCCAGTGCTGCCAGTGATTTTGGCTTGGATGTCTGAAGTCTGATGAATAAGTAGGCCGAAATGAAAACCAGAATGACCATGGCTGAAACTCCGACAATCAAGGAGATCCGAGCGAAGGATTTGAATCTCATTTCCCGAAGCAATAAAGCGTTTGGCTCGTTCTCATATACAGCCTGTTCTCAACGATCGCAGGTGTCGCCATGATTGTTTCTTCGAAATCAATTTGAAACATGATATTGAGTTCCGGATTACCTGCTTCGATAACGCTGACAACGCCTGATTGAGCCGCTACGAGAATTTGTTTTCCAGCTGCAACAGGGGATGCGTAATAGTCGCCCAAGGCCCCAAGTCTTTCTTCGCGATAGATAACTTTACCCGTCGTTGCGTTCATGCATGAAATCATTCCTCCATTTTTAACGAGATAAACATGGCCTTGATAAGCGAGTGGCGAAGGAACGTAGGGAAGTCCGCGAGTTTGTTTCCATGACAAGGTTGGAGGGCTTTTGAGTGATGGGCCAGGTTTAAGAGCCAAAAGTGCATTTTCACTTTTGCTGAAGATATCCGACATCGTTTCCCACTCCTTTCGAACAATCTTTCCATCCTTGTCTGCATCGATGTAAGGGAAGTGCATGCGCGCAGGCCCTGTGGCTTCAGAGCGCGCAATAGATGCATCTTTGTTTTCATCGTTTTCAAGAAGTTCATCAAAATTGGGGATTCTTGAAACACCCGCCCCCATGGTCCACCCAGAGACGTATAGATGCTGATCATCAAACGCGGGGGATGCGACTGTTTCATTTGGCAAACCTCCAACTTCCCATGCGAGTTCCCCGTTTGAGATATGGTAGGCACACACGCGCAAGGTCCCGGAAGTGATGACAAGTTCGGGTTTTTCTGAAGGCCATGCTATGGGGGTGGAAAACCCTCGCCGAAAACCGGGCCGGGGTGTTTTCCAAACTTGTTTGCCGGATGCCGCATCTACGCAGAGAAGGTGGGAGCTGATATCCTGATCAACCTGTAAAAAGAGACGTCCCTCTGCCAGCACGGGGGAAGATGAAGCGCCGTGTTGGGTCACTGGGACAGGAAGAGGGAGTCTCCATTGCTCATTCCCTTCCATATCGTAGGAGAGCAAGCCATAAGACCCAAAGTATACAAATACAGATCTGCCATCTGTCGTCGGTGTCGAATTGGCTGGTGTTCCGTTGCGGTGACCTCTTTCGATCTTCGTGGGCGGGATAGATTTTTTCCACAGTAGAGATCCATCATGTCGATTCAATACCTGTGTAGTGAGTTGATCGGATTCGTAGGTGGTCACCAAAAGTAGATCTCCCCAGATGCTGGGTGAGGAATGGCCTGGGGCGATATTCTTTTTCCAAATAACGGAACGATCAGGTCCGAACGGGATCGGAAGCGAACTGCCTGAAGCTCGGCCTTGACCATGTGGTCCCCTAAATTGAGGCCAATGGGCACTCTCAGACTGGAGAGCCATGACAGAATGAAACAGCAATGCAGTCCACAAAACCGATACCATTAACAAATTCGAAGGAACACGATGAATGGTATTTCTACAGGGCATGCTTGAATTATTTCATGGAGCAGTTTTTGTGTCTGCCGTCGTGTTGGCTCCACCTTTACCATCTTTTGTTTGTCCCAGGATTTTTGGCAGGTAAATTCCAGCGATCACACCTGCCACCAAGGCGACAGCTCCAAACACCCAGTAGGGAAGGGGCGTATGCATACCATACAAAGTCAGTGCGACCGGAGGCCCGATGATACGCGCCATGGCAGATGCTCCTTGAGAGACACCTAGATTGGTCCCCTGCTCATTGTCTGGTGAAACCATGGAAATAAGACCAGTTAAAGGCGCACGATTGATACCTGAGAAAATAGCATAAACAGTCAGTGAAACCAGAATCCAAACGACATTCTGTTTCAGTGGAATCATGAAGAAGCTCAGAGTCAGGCCGAAAAAACTCGCAAAGATCAAGGGTTTTTCGCCGAACCGATTCACCAGTTTACCGATAGCTCCTCCCTGCACGCCTGCCGCAATAAATCCGGAATAGGCCAGGAAGTAGTAACATTGAGAAAGCTCATACCCAAAATAACTACTGATCAGCAGAGGCAAGGTACTTTCGAAACATGTGAAACAAAGTGTGGCCAAGAAAACAAGCAGGACAAGCAATCTCAGCTTGGGTTGTCCCAAAGTATGCATCCACTGCTGAAATTGAGCACGTTTGACTGCGGGTTTGGCATCCTTGCTTTTACTCTCCGTAAGTATGAAGCAGGCTGCGATAAAGTTAATCAGGCAGATGCCTGCTGCGACCCAGCCTGGACCGGATATCCCCAGAAATGCTGCGCTCAATCCTCCAATGATCGGGCCGAAGACAAAGCCCATACCAAAGCCAAGTCCGATGACAAGCCCTACACCTCGAGATCGTTTTTCAGGTGGCGTGATGTCAGCAACATAAGCAGATGCAACAGAGAGGTTTGCACCGAACACACCTGCCAACATTCTCGAAACGAGTAGTATGATCAAGCCATAGGTTCCGGTTTGAAGACTTGCATAACCAAAAACGGCATACGAAATCGTCGAGCCGGCCGTACTCAACAAAATGATGGGGCGGCGTCCTATTCTATCCGAAAGCTTGCCCCACACCGGTGCAAAGAAAAACTGCATCAGGTTGTAGGAAGCAATGATGCACCCGATCATGAATCCGGAAGCTTTAAACTGTTCTGCATAAATGGGTAGTAATGGCAGAACGATGCCAAAACCCACCAGGTCCACGAAAACAATCAGAAAGATGATTAGTAATGTTGGTTTTTTCATTCGGATTTCCAATGATTTGGCGCAAAAGGTAACCGCTAGCCTATAGAGGGTCAAAGGAGAAAATTTTAAAAAGCATGGAATGATGCACACATTGACTCATTCTCCCAAAGAATTCGCGGGGGCGGTATTTTCAAGTTTTCATGGGGACATTGAAGATGAGTCGAGTTGTTTGGTCATTTCATGTCTTTCCTCCCAGGAAAATTGGACCATCTTCGATCTGCGCTGTGCCTATCGTAAAGGTGGCTGATACATAAACTTTCCAAGATGAACTACCTCCATTCGAGCCCAGTCAGAGTACGCGCGGAGGCTCCGCAACTGCCCTTCTGAGCCAAGGTTTCGATTTGACTGCGTGCGGTGATTCGGTTCGAATAGCATGTAGATCAACACGAAAGCTTATGATAAATCAAAAACTCTCCCGTCGTGGTGCATTGAAGTCTCTGACCGCAACTGGCATGGCAGTCGCCGCAAGCTCAAATATTGCGTCGCAACTGGAAGCTGCCAACATCAAGCCAGTCAAACTCAAGGGCAATGTGAATCATTCCGTTTGTAAATGGTGTTATTCCAAATTGAGTTTGGAAGAACTTGCAGAAGCGGCTTCAGAGTTTGGCATGCATTCCATTGACCTACTCACACCGGATCAGTTTCCGATCATTAAAAAATACGGTCTTGCCTGCGCGATGTCCAACGGTCCGGGAGGTATTACCAAAGGTTTTAACAGAATTGAGCATCATGCCCAACTGATCGAAGGTTTTGAACGCATGATTCCTCAAGTTGCAGCGGCAGGGTTCCCCAATATTATTTGTTTCTCCGGCAATCGTGATGGATTGGACGATGATGAGGGTCTTGAAAACTGTGCCATTGGACTTGAGAAAGTCATGAAGACTGCCGAAAAATTCAAGGTAACCGTCTGCATGGAATTGTTGAACAGCAAAGTCGATCACAAGGATTATCAGTGTGACCACACCGAGTGGGGGGTGGCATTGGCGAAACGCATTGGTTCTGACAAATTTAAATTGCTTTATGATATCTATCACATGCAGATCATGGAAGGGGACGTGATCCGGAATATTCGCGAGTTTCATCCTTACATTGGACATTATCACACTGGCGGTAATCCCGGGCGTAACGAGATCGACGATACTCAGGAACTCAACTACCCGGCCATTTGTAAGGCCATTGTCGAAACAGGTTTCAGTGGCTACATTGCGCAGGAGTTCATTCCCGTAAGGCATCCGCTGGGAAGCTTGTATGAAGCCGTACGCACTTGCGATGTCTGAGGGTTTCAGGAGATCGATACAATTCAGATTCAAGGGCTGGATACTCTCAACGGTAATCATTTGCCTGCTGGGGGTGTCCTTTCTCTTATACAACGCTGAACCCAGGTACGGAGGGCGGCGAATATCAACGTGGATGACGCTTTATTCAGAGGATCTTTCCCTGAATTCTGCTCAATCAGCCATTTATGCCATGGGTGCAGATGCGATTCCGCACCTGGCCGCTCGTCTGAAAGTTCGTAATGATCTCCTCGCTCGAATATACGAAAGGAGTCCAATTGTTTCCGGACTGATGGATCGCCTATTTCAAAGCGGTCAAAGATTTCGTAGCGTTCACCCTCAGGCAATGGTTGCTGAAGATTTGCTGATACATGCTCCCAAGGATTGGGATTCAAGGATTGAGGAATCCATGATTGGAATGCTGTCTCAGGGGAATAGCACAGACCAGATCACTGCATTCAGGGTGCTTCATGCATTTAACCCAGATCCCAAGCGGCTCCTTCCTGTCTTGAGACTTATCCTTCAAAAACAACAGCAGGAAACTTCAAAGGCGGCGCTTGAGTTTATTCGCAGAAAGAAAATAGACGCCAAACCTTTGGAAGATGAAGTGATTGCCCTTTTTCAACACAAAGACCCAACTCTTCAAGACAAAGCCTTGATTGTTGCCAGCTTTTCGAAATTGGATGTCGAAAAATCCATGCCATTCTTGAAACCCCTTCTGGACAGTATGCCGGGCAGCCACAAAAAACGCATGGCCATGCAGCTTCTGTCCAGTATCGCACTGCCTGTTCCTGAGCATATTTCATATTTGGAAACTGGATTGGATGACCCTTCGGACGAAGTTCGCAGGTATGCCGTTCTAGGTTTGGGAGGTTTAGGTCATGATGCACTCGATAGTCTGGGGGCGATGCTTAAGCTCCTCGGTGATGAAGATTTTGGTGTTCGCATGACAGCGGCAGACGCCATTGGTGATTTGGGGCCTGGTGCCACCAAGGCCATTCCTGAACTGATTCGGACTTTGAACAATGATTTTTCAGGTGTCGGTCAGCATTGTCGTCGTGCCATCGAAAAAATAGACCCTGAGCAGGCAAAAAACATCATGATTCGTTGAAAACTTGAATGTCCCCTCTTGACGAAATGAAAAAGTACACTTTACTTCATCACTCATGAGTCAAAAAACGGAAAAACATGAATTTCAGGCGGAAATCCAGCAATTGTTGGATATTGTTATTCATTCCCTGTACACGGATAAGGAAATCTTTATTCGAGAATTGATCTCCAATGCATCGGATGCCTGTGAGAAATTGCGATTTCACCAGACATCAGGCAAATCAATCCACGAGCCTGATGTTGAATTAAAGATCAGCATCGCGACCGACGACAATGCCAATACCATTACCATCACAGACACGGGTATTGGGATGACTCGTGATGAGTTGGTAGAGAATCTGGGAACGATTGCGCACTCTGGATCCAAAGCATTCCTCAAGCAGATAGCCGAAGGAAAAGAGAAACCCAATGCCAATTTGATCGGTCAATTTGGAGTAGGATTTTACTCTGCATTCATGGTAGCAGAGGAAGTCAAAGTGCACACGCGTTCCTGTGATGCGGATAAACCAGGGCATACATGGATTTCAAAGGGGGCGGGAACATACGAGATCGAAGAAACGCCGGATTGCCCCCGGGGAACCAGAATATTCATCAAGCTCAAAGAGGATGATAAAGATTTCGCTCAAAAAACCCGTGTGGAATCCATCATTAAACAATATTCCAACTTTGTTACCTTTCCCATCGAATTGAACGGTGAAGTGGTTAACAAGGTCAGTGCCATCTGGACCCGTAGCAAGAGCGAGGTCAAAGAAGAGGAATACAAGGAGTTTTACCATTACATTGGGCATGATCATGAGGACCCGTTGACACGACTTCATTTTTCCGCTGATGCACCACTGGCGATCCAATCACTCGTTTATGTGCCGGCTAAGAACATGGAGAATCTGGGGATTTCCCGAAGTGAGAGCGAAGTCCACCTTTACTGCCGAAAAGTTTTAATTCAATCCAAAGCTGAAGGACTTTTCCCTGAATGGCTTCGATTCCTGAAAGGTGTTGTGGACAGTGAAGACCTGCCATTGAACATTTCTCGCGAAACGATGCAGGACAGTGCATTGATGCAGAAACTCAACAAAGTGTTGACCACTCGCTTCCTCAAGCACCTTGATGAATTGAGCCGTAAAGATTCTGAAAGTTTTTATAAGATTTACGATCAATATCACAAATTCCTCAAGGAAGGTGTCGCTACAGACTTCACGCATCGCGATAATCTTGCGAAACTGTTGCGGTTCGAATCCAGTACTCAGGATAAAGACGCGAGGACATCGCTCAAAGATTATATTGAACGCATGCCTGAAGGTCAGAATGAGATTTACTTTCTTCTTGCTTCCGGGCGTGATGCTGCTGAACAGAGTCCTTATCTGGAAGTGTTCAAGGCCAAGAAATATGAAGTGCTTTTCCTTTATGATCCTATCGATGAAGTAGTGATGGATCACTTGGGGCAATTCGAAGAAAAAAGCCTTACCTCAGCCGAAAAAGCTGATCTCAAGATCGAGGATGAAGATAAGAAGACCGAGCAACTTTCAGATGAAGATGCTGAAGCTCTGGCCAAATGGGCTAAGGATAAATTAGGTGATAAAGTGGAATCTGTTCGCATTTCAACACGACTTGTCAACAGTCCCGCTGTTGTGCTTGATAGCGACAAAACAATGACTGCCGGGATGCGTCGTATGATGAAATCGATGAATCAGGACCTGGGACCGGTGAAGGTTGACATGGAACTCAATCCTCGGCATGCGATTGTATCTCAGCTCCATGCCATGAAATCATCGAATGAAATCCTTGCTACCAAAGTCGCCGAGCAACTATACGACAACGCCCGTCTGGCTGCTGGTATGGTTGAAGATCCCAAGACTATGGTCAATCAGTTGAACCAATTGTTGGAACAGGTACTCACCGCCAGCAAATGACACGATCAGGCAAGCACCTCTGAAACTGTTCTGCTGTTCAAGTGTGCTATCTTGTTTCATAAAAAAAGCCCCTGTACCAATCAAGGCTCAGGGGCTTTTTCTTAATTTGAAAATCATTCTTTCTTTTCCAGGCGAATAGACTCGATCACCACAGGTGTGCTAGTTTTGCCGGAAGCATCAGTTTCCAGTTTACTGATCTTATCGACTACATCCATGCCCTCGATCACCTTGCCAAACACGGTGTGTTTACCGGTCAAATGCGGTGTGTCCGCAACATTGATGAAAAACTGCGAACCATTGGTGTTTGGACCCGAATTTGCCATTGCAATCACTCCCCTCAAAGGCTTTTTCGGGGTGAGATCCTTTTCGAACACATATCCCTGGTTTGCGTAAACATCCTGCAGTGACATGGCGTTGACCGTCTTCTGAATCTCTTCCATTTTGGCTTTGAATTCTTCTTCAGACTTGATTCCCATTTTTTGAAGTGCCGGTCCCAGCACAAGGCGCTGGAAATCCTCTTGTGAGCGTACCAACAGCCAAGGGTGTGTTTGTCCTTCCTTAATGGCTTTCAATTCACTCAATCCAAGTCCGACAGCATTGACTTCGTCTTTAAACTGATATCCTGGTCCGGCTGTACCTGTGCCGAGAGGACATCCTCCCTGGATCATGAAATCCTTAATGACACGATGGAATGTGAGTCCATCATAAAACGGTTTTGTTACTTCTTCTCCTGATTTGGCATCCTTGAAGGCTTTGCGTCCTTCAGCCAGATCGATGAAATTCTTCACAGTCTCAGGGGCTGCATCCGGCCAGAGTTCCAGTCGAACACTGCCTTCGGATGTTGTTACGATGGCGACCGGTTGTTGGGTCGATGTGGTTTTTTCTGCGGCTTGCGATGTCATAAATGAACTGGAGGTGAACAGAGTCACTGTCGCCATGGTGGCGATTCCTTTTTGTAATAAGTGGGTAATATTCATGCCTAAATTCTCATACTAGTATCTAACCGACTAATTGGAAGCTTTCTTGAAGAAAAGTAAGTGTTGTCTCGGTAATCCCTCGAAACTTCTAACCCATTCAAATCCTTGGTAGGTTGCTTCCTTCTGAACCTGTTTCTTGGACATTTTATGCAGCAATTTGATGGGCACACGAGGATCTTCCAATCGGTATTCTACCCATACCACTATGCCATCCGGTTTCAATGCTTCGCGGATGGCGGTCATCATTTCATGAGGGTATGAAAACTCATGATATACATCCACCATCAAGACCAAATCAACCGAGGCTTCAGGAAGATTCGGAACTTTCTCCGTTCCCCTGATCATCTTAACATTCCTGATACCCTCCTGTTCGAGGTTTTGTTTCAGGATACGCAACATTTCTGGTTGGATATCCACTGCCAGTACCCTGCCGCTATCGCCAGTCTCGGCTGCAAGACGCCGCGTGAAATAGCCACTGCCGGCGCCTATGTCTGCTATGGTATCTCCGGGCTTGATTCCAAGCGCCTTGATGAGCAAGTCGGGTCGTTCTTCATATTGCCTTTCCGGACGTTCCAACCAGTCAGCCCCAAGGTGGCCCATCACGTGTGAAATTTCCCGTCCCTGATACACCTTACCAATCCCATCCCTGCTCGGGCGTGGCATGGAGGTGTAGTGCGCACTCCCTGCTTTCTGGTTTTTCTGAGCCTCAACCGTGGTCAGAGTAAGCACGAGCGTCAACGCACTCAGAATTGCTTTTAGATGGCATTTCTTCCAAGCCCGGTTACGAGCTTGCCTTGATGGAGGGTAGGTTTGGTTCATATGAGTTTGATTCTACTGGACCTCAAAGGGATCAGATTGCAAGTGATGTTTTCGATTATTCCTTCAATACAGTCTTCTTCATTTGCGCTTTAGAGGGACGCGGCCGGATTCTGGCAGGGGTGACGCCTCCGGTTTGACGGTCGAATTCATCCGGCGTTCGGATTGCTGGGATTTTGTCGTTTGTAGCCAGCCTCCAGGATTGAAGGATATCGCGATGTTTTTTCAAGACGGTTTGGTAGGCATCGTGATGTGCAAGGTTATTGAGTTCGTGAGGATCGTCAACAAGATCATACAATTCCTCGCCGGGTCTGGGCACAGTGAGGCATTGTTGTTGTTGTGCTTTGAGTTTTCCTGCCTGATGCAATTTCAACATGGCTTGAAACACGGGGCCTCTGACGGCGTCTGCCGGTGGAGTCATCGGTAGATCATTGTAATCATTGAGAATGTATTTGTATCGATGTGATCGAACGGCACGTGAATGATCCTCATAGTCGTGCCAGTGCTTTTCCGCGAAGCAATAGTTTCGGACAGATTTTCCCGGGTTCTTCAGCAAAGGGGCAAATGACTTGCCGTCCATACTTGATGGTTGCTTCACCCCAGCCAATTCCAGAAATCCTGCACCCAGATCAATGGAACTCACAAGTTCTTTGCAAACCGACTCTGGCGCAATCGTGTCCTTCCAAACCGCAAACATGGGCGTGCGAATGCCACTGTCATAGAGGGTTGTTTTGTCCCTTGGAAAGGGGCGGCCATTGTCACTTATGAAAAGGATCAATGTGTTTTGAGCTATCCCCTGATCGCGGACACCTTCCATGACGTCACCTACAAATCGATCCAATCGGGTGGCTTCATCGTAATAAAGTGCCATATCTTTCCGCACCTCAGGAGTGTCGGGGACATAAGGAGGTAGACGGACATCATTCGCTCCATGCGGTTTTTCGAGGATACCTTCATCGTACGGACGGTGGGGGTCCAAAGCCGCAAGCCACAGAAAAAAGGGCTGGTCTTTGGGACGGGCATTCAGTGCGGTGAGCCAGTCAGCGCAACCGCTCTTTGCATCGCCGATTGCAGTCTCCTTGAATTCGCCTGATTCGCCCGCCTTGCCTGAAGGAAGCTGGAATCCCGAGGTATCTACCTCCCAAATCCGATCAAACCGGTCCTTCACCTGATCGCCCAAATGCCATTTCCCGGCTGCTGCGGTCCAATAGCCTGCATCTTTCAACAGTTCGACAAAAGTGACCTGATTTTCAGGTAGAGGCCAGTGCAGTTGTTCCGCATTGGTGCGGTGTGGGTATTTGCAGGTGATCAGGCTGGATCGACTGGCGCTGCATGAACTGATCGTGAGAAACGCTCTGTCAAACCGCATGCCGGTGGCCGCCATGCGCGTCAAGTTGGGGGTGCGTATTGTTGGATGTCCGTAGGGCGCACTGTCATCCCATGCCAGATCATCAGCAATGATGAGGATGATATTGGGGCGTTCACTTGCTCCAAGATGCAAAGACAATGTGACAGTGCAAACACTCAGAGCGAAAATGAGATTTAAGAATTGCATGATTCGTATCCTGCTTGATTCGAGAAAAAGGATCGAGTCTGGAATAAATGTTTGGAATTTATCAATAGTTGGGACCGACCCTCATGGGCCCCTAATTCAAATGCAAGGTTGAGGTATGGGGTTTTTTTTGATTATTTTTTGTGGATGGAAACTTCATGTTCGATTCCTGCTTCAGCTCAGGTGGTTGTGGTGGGTGGAGGTATCGTTGGCTGCAGCGTTGCCTATCACTTGACCAAGCTTGGCTTCTCTGACGTTGTTTTAGTTGAGCAGAAAGCTGTGGCCGGCGGAACGACCTGGCACGCAGCGGGGATGGTTGGTCGCTTGCGCACATCCAATAGCCTGACCAAGATCAACCAATACAGCGCAGAGCTCTACGCTGGTCTAGAGGCTGAGACCGGTCACGCTACTGGTTGGAAACAGGTGGGTAGCTTGGTTCTTGCCTCGAATGAGGAACGCATGACCCAACTTTACCGTACTGCAGCCATGGCAGAATACCTTGGGGTTCAAGCAGATTTGATCAGTGCAAAAGAAGCTGGTGAAAAATGGCCACTGATCAAAACCGATGATTTACTCGGAGCCGTCTGGTTGCCTGGGGATGGTAAAGTGACCCCCAAGGAAACGGCGATGGCATTGGCCATCGGGGCTCAGCAGAATGGAGCCAGGATTTGTGAGAACGTTGAAACGCACGAAATCCTCCATCGAAATGGTAGAGCAGCTGGAGTCAAAACAAATCAGGGCTTGATTGAAGCGGAATACGTGGTGCTGGCTTGCGGGATGTGGTCACGTCAGCTTGGTTTGACCTGTGGTGTTTCCATTCCACTGGCACCTGTGGAACATCATTATGTGGTTTCGAATCCGATTGAGGGGGCCTTTGATGAACTTCCTTGTGGCCGTGACCCTGATGCAACGATCTATTTTCGAGGTGAAGATAATACGGTTCTTCTGGGGGCTTTTCAAAAATACACCAAACCTTGGCTTCAGGATCCGATTCCATCTGATTTTTCGTTCGATCTCCTGGAAGCGGATTGGAAAAAGTATCGTGATCCACTCCGGGCGGGTGAATTTCGCATTCCAAAATTAAAAGACGCTGGCTATGCGAAATTTGTCAACGGCCCAGAAAGCTTTACTCCTGATAATCAATTTCTGCTGGGAGAAACGCCTGAATTACAAGGTTTGTTTGTGGCTGCCGGGTTTAATTCAGCTGGCATCGCATGTGCTGGAGGTGCAGGTAAATACCTGGCGGAATGGATGAAGGAAGGGGAGCCTACAATGGATCTCTGGGCAGTTGACATACGTCGCTTTGGGCGCTGGGCCAACAACCGAACCTACCTGCGGGATCGTATCACGGAAGTGCTTGGTCTTCACTACCAAATGGCCTGGCCCAATCGTGAAATGGAAACCGGCCGAAATATTCGGATGACACCCATCCATGATCAACTCAAAGAGTCAGGAGCCTGTTTTGGTTCCAAAGCTGGATGGGAACGGCCCAATTGGTTTGCGCATCTGCCATCCAAACCCGAGAACCAATATTCGTTCGGTAAACAGAATTGGTTTGGCAATCATGCCCGGGAACATCTGGCCACTCGTGAGAGTGTGGCTTTGTTTGATCAATCCAGCTTCGCTAAATTACAGCTCAAAGGCAAAGATGCCTGTGCTCTCATGCAGCATGTATGCGGCAACAATATGGACGTTGCGCCCGGTAAAGCCGTCTACACAGGCATGTTCAACAAGCGTGGAGGTTTTGAATCTGATTTCACAGCCGTCAGAATCGCAGAAGATGAATACTATATTGTTACGGCATCCACTCAGGCGGTCCATGATGCCTCATGGATTTCCAGGAACACTCCTCAAGGCATGCAGGTATCCTTGACCGATGTCACCTCTGGAACAGGAGTGCTGAGTGTGATGGGGCCGGAGGCAAGGCGTTTCCTTCAGCCCTTGACAGACACGGATCTTTCTGGAGAAAACTTCGCCTTTGCAACGTGTAAAGAAATCTCCATCGGAATGTCCACCGTGCGAGCGCTTCGCCTTTCCTATATGGGGGAATTGGGATGGGAACTCCACGTAGGAATGGATCAGATGTCAGCTCTTTATAACTTATTGATGGATCACAGCAAAACTCATCCGATTCAACTCGCTGGTCATTACGCCATCAACTCATTGAGATTGGAAAAGGGATTCCGTGCATGGGGTCACGAACTCTCCCCGGACGATAACCCACTCGAAGCCGGTTTAAGTTTTGCCATTGATTGGCACAAGACATCGGCATTCATCGGGCAAGATGCGTTGGTGAAAAGTAAATCTTCGCAACCACAAAAGCGTCTCGCCATATTTACGCTCAATGATCCGGATATTTTCCTTTGGGGAGGCGAAATTATTTACCGTAACGGGCAGGTCGTTGGATATACCACATCGGGTTCTTTCGGGCATTCCGTTGGCGGGGGCATAGCAATGGGGTATGTCCGCAGAAAAGATGGTGTGGACCGTGCATTCGTTCAGGGGGGAGACTATGCACTGAAAGTTGGAAATCAGATGATACCTGCCAGCGTGCATTTAAAAGCTCTGGTTAACTGATCACTCTGGGGGCGGATGCTCTCCTTCTGTTCGCAATTGGGCAAGGTGAAAGCATCAACAGCAAGCATCATTTTCCGCAACTTCGATTGTGGCTTTGTAATGAGCGCCCTTGGTTTCCTTTGGATGGCGAAGTTTTGGTTCGGTACATCCAAAAGCTTGGGCGCTTTCCAGCGGGATCGTTTCATTGGGCTCGATCCGTTCGAAGTGTCCCTCGTAAGGTGGTTTCCCATATATTTGGTAATTTTTATCGCATGTAGCGTAGCGTTTTCCTCGCTCCATTGTATTCCCGTCATCATCGGTCACGGCCTTGAAGGGGCCTTTGTATACAACTGCCTGATTTCGTTCCAGGCAGACGCCTTCCTTACCTTTGAAAGCCTGGACCGTGATCCCGCGGAACTCGATGCCTTCGACGGTTTGCCATGGGGATTCATCTCGCTTGAGTATTTCGATGCCGTAAAACCCTGCCTCCTCAAAGGCCTTGAGGAATCCTTCCTCAGTCAGCGCTCCGCTGATGCATCCGCTCCAGAGCTCATGGTCGTCCTGTAGATGCTGAGGTATGATTTCGTCTGAGACGATGTCGGATATGATGGCCCTGCCACCTCTCTTGATGACGCGGAAAATTTCCGAGAACATTTGATTCTTGGCTGATGCATGCACCAGATTAAGTACGCAATTTGAGACAACGGCATCGATACTTGCATCGGAAACAAGGGGACGAGTTTTTTTAAGGTTTTCCGTGATGGTATCCAGATTCAAAAAGTCATTGGCATTCAATACGGGATGTTTCACCAGCTCATCATCGAGCAAATCCAAATCCAGTGCCAGATCTTGAATCCTGCCTTTTTTGAAAACCACATTCGCATGGCCTGCTCGCTCTGCCACAACAGGAGCGTTTCGTTGCGCGACTTCAAGCATGTCATCCGTCATGTCGATGCCAATGACCTTACCTTCTGGCCCGACCACCTGAGAGGCAATGAAGCAAATCTTGCCAGTGCCGCTACCCAGATCCAGCACGGTTTCTCCTGGTTGCAAGTATCTCGAGGGATCTCCACAGCCATAATCTTTTTCGATGACTTCTTGTGGAATGATTTCGAGATACTTCTGGTCATATTCTACTGGACAACAAAGAGCCGGTTCTGGTGCATTTGCGGCGGCTGCGTATCTTTTTTTTACGTTGGATTCCATTTTTAATAACTGATCTTTCCACTAGGAGACACCTTACAGGGATTTCTTCCAATTCAAAAATTAAAGGGATATCTGTTTCTTGGCTGATTCCCCCTTGAATCAAGGTCTCAAGGGAATGATGGCACACATTCTTTCAATCAGCCCTCACTAATGAGCGGGCTTTATCACTTCAACGGCAAAAACCTGACGAAGAAAGCGGATCAGGTCCCTGACCATATGCTCAATCTGAACGGATTTCGATGAATCCCGCGGCTGCCATCTTTCGCGTTGGAAATTTCGTGACAGTGCCGTAACCTTGCCCTTGAAACTAAAGCGACAGTCCTTGTTCATCGCTGCAACCAATGAGAACGCGCATTAAAATTTGTGGAATCACCTGTCTGGAAGACGCACAGTTTGCTGTTCACTGCGGCGTGGACGCTCTGGGATTCATGTTTTTCGAGGAAAGTAAAAGATTCATCGATGTGGAATCGGCACGCGACATCTGTCAGGCAATGCCTCCCTGTCTCACCAAGGTGGGTGTTTTTGTGAATGCATCCAAGGAGCAGGTTCATCATGCGCAGCAAACTTGCGGTTTGGACACGCTTCAGTTTCATGGAGAGGAAGCGCCTGATTGGTGCCGGCAATTTGACGCCAAAACCATGAAAGCGTTCCGGGTTGGCGATGCAGAGACTCTTGAATCACTTGATGATTATGATGTTAATGCATGGTTGGTGGACAGTTATCAACCGGGGGAACGAGGGGGAACCGGACATTCTTTTCAATGGGATTTGTTGTCAGCCATTCGACCTTATCGCAAGCCACTGTTTCTGGCTGGCGGCTTGACGCCAGACAATATCCAGAAGGCCATTCGTGAAGTACAACCTTTTGGTGTAGATGTCTCATCAGGTGTCGAATTGGCACCTGGGCGGAAATGCCCCGACAAGGTTGCATCTTTTGTGCGAAAAGTGCAGCAAGCCTGACGATCGTGAGCAAAACCACGCATGGCCGGATGATTGCCCTTGAAATACCTCTTTTCGGTTTCTAAAAGCTGAAAAACAAGGGCTTAAACAGTAAGAAAGTTTCATATCGTTGTTGACTCCTTTGGTTGGTTTGCTACTTTCCTGCCTCTTATATTTTGGATTTGTAATGAAGACATATCTGCCGAAGATTAATGTAGACGAGCGCAAGTGGCACGTAGTAGACGCTGAGGATATTGTCCTCGGTCGTTTGGCAACTCAGGTTGCTGATGTTCTCCGTGGCAAGAATAAACCCACATACACCCCGCACCTTGATGCTGGCGACTTTGTGGTCGTCATCAATGCCGAGAAAGTTAAATTGACTGGGAAGAAAGAAGATCAGAAAACCTACATGAGCTACTCAGGATGGTTCGGTGGCGAACGCTATCGCTCAGTGCCTGAAGTGCGTGAATCGCATCCTGATCGTCTGATCCTGCACGCAGTAAAGGGTATGCTCCCCAAAAACCGACTGGGGCGCAAGCTCCTGACCAAACTCAAAGTTTACCGTGGCACTGAGCATCCTCATGATGCGCAACAGCCTGAGCCGATGAAAATCGAGCAGTAATAGAATTTTAATACTCATAACCTGAACATGTCTGAAAATACTGATTTTTTGGGAACTGGTCGCAGAAAAACCTCTGTAGCTCGCGTGCGCTTGTCCGCTGGCACAGGAAAAGTATCCGTGAACGGACGCAGCCTCGAGGAATATTTCCCATTGGAAACGCAGCGCAGCGATGTGCTTTTGCCTCTTAACATCACCGAAACCTCCAGCAAGCTTGACGTTCGAATCAATGTTTGTGGTGGTGGAATGAGCGGCCAGGCTGGTGCAGCTCGCCATGGTATCTCCCGCGCATTACTCAACGTGGATGCCGATCTCCGTCCCGTGTTGAAATCCGCTGGATTCCTCACGCGTGATCCGCGCATGAAAGAACGTAAGAAGTATGGTCAGCCAGGCGCGCGTCGTCGCTTCCAGTACAGCAAACGTTAATCAAATTTACATCCTATCTGGATATACAAAAGCCGTCGGTTTCTCCGACGGCTTTTTTTTTCAAGAAAGAACACATATCGGTTGCGTTGTGTCACTGAATTGATCAAGTTACCAAGTCATGATCAGTTTTGATATACATGGATCAACGAGGCACCTTCAGCCGACGCTGTTGAGGGCTTGTCTTTGGTCTGTTTTATTTCATTTCATGGTCATTGCTTCCATTGAGCTTCTCCACCATTACGGATTCACTGAAAAAGGGCCACTATCCTCCTTGCTGGCTCCCAAGATGCCTGAGCTCAATGCTGCTGAATTAGAAAAAGAGTTGGAGATCACCCTGGATAAAGAACCTGAACCCAGCATTTTCTTTGATGCTGACCCTTCACTCGAGACGGAAGAGAAACCTGAGGACACTCCGTACTATGCCGTGATTGATTCCATCGCAGGCAACCCGGATATCTCTCAGGATTTGGATCAGCCCAAGCTCGAGGGCTCACAGGATAAAGTATTCAAGACCACGGATACTGCACCGGGCGAAGAAATAACACCGGAACCTCCTGTCAGTGGGCTTCAACCATTCGTGCCTGAAGACGTCGAATCACCACCCGATACCGAGTCGGTTGAGGATTTTGAAACTGAGTCTTTGGAACCTCAGGAAGTGGATGTTCAAAATGATGGTGTATTCGAAGAAGCGATTGCCGTTGAAACCAAAGAGCCCGAGATCAAACAGCCGGCTGAGATTCTGACGCGCATCAAGCCGCGAAAAGCTGTTCCGGTTCAGCAATCAACTCCCCCGAGAAAGGAAAGAACCCGCCCACGAACCATCGCAGAGGCCAAGAAACGCAACGGAATGCTTTTGGGCGAATCCATGAAACAGGAAGGCGGCGTAAAGAAATTTCGTGTTGAATCCTCACCTGATCTTTTGGCAACGCCATTTGGGGCTTACGATGCAGCCATTATACAGGCCATTCAACAGCGCTGGTTTGGATTGCTCGAAGGATTGCCTTCTGCGCGCAATGCATCAGGGAAGGTTACCGTAAAATTTCAGCTCATGTCGAATGGGAAGGTCATGGAAATGTCGGTGGAGGAAGATACAGTGGGCGTGATTCAATCTTTACTCTGTCAACGTGCGATCAGTGATCCTGCGCCTTACGGAAAATGGCCAAGTGATATGCGCCGTCTCGTAGGTGCTGATTACCGGCAAATAAGATTTTCTTTTTATTACAATTGAAAACAAAATATTAAAATCCCAGACTTTGAGCTTACTATCAGAGAGGCGAACATGCCTCTACCCGGGGGGGGATTCAGTTTTTTGGGGCCAGAGGAAAGCAACATAAATTATTTCTATAAAAAACAATGTTTGAATTTTTAGAGGCAGGTGGACCTTTCATGTGGTTGTTACTGATCATGTCAGTAGTGGCCTTGACTTATATTATCGAGCGTGGTCTCGCATTGCGTTGGCGTAATGTGGTTCCGGATCAGATTGCTGAAGCCCTGAGTCAATGTGAAAGTCCGCAGGATTTATCGACATTGCATACCTTGTGCCAGCAGTTTCCATCTCCAGCAAGTCGCATGTTGAGCGCGGCCATGGATCAATTTCCATATTCAAAGGCTGAAAACATGGAAGCTTTGCAAACGCGTGCTCGAAAGGAAATCGCTCAACTCGAAAGCGGGCTGGTGGTGATCGAAGTGATCGTGGGTTCCGCACCTCTCCTTGGTCTGGTTGGAACCTTGCATGGGCTCATTACCCTCTTTGGTGACTTTGGTGCCGCCAGCCTTGCTGATCATACTTCATTGGCCAAGGGTATTTCCATTGCACTGAACACGACACTTACAGGGCTCCTGATTGCGATCCCATCACTGATTGCCTGGAGTTACTACAACAAGAAGGTGGAAACCATGGCTATTGAGCTTGAGGCGCTCTGTGATGAATTATTGCGGATATACTATCCGCCCTCAAGTGCAGCGAAGCAGGCTGAAGTCGTCCCGTCGGATGCCATTACAAGTGTTGAACCAGAACAACAGGCTCCCGCACCCAAGCGCCGTGCCAAGCGTCGGCGTGACTCAAAGCAATCCTGATTGATAAGGAGACTATTTTGAAATTCCTCCAACGCAAACGTCAAAAGCCGCCGACGATTATCATCATATCATTGATTGATATCCTGATTGTGCTGCTGATTTTCATGATGGTGACCACTACCTTCAAGCAGAAATCGGTTTTGAATCTAAGTTTGCCACAATCGCGTGCTCAGTCCTCTGCGCAAACAGAGACCGGCAACATTACCATCAGTATTACCAAGAATGAACCCTTCCTGCACTGGGATGAATTACCCATTACAGAAGCTGAATTGGAAGCTCGCCTCAAGCAAGTGGCGCAGGAAAATCCGGACATGACCGTCATTGTTAAACCGGATAAAGACTCCACAACCGGGCATTTGGTATTTGTGATGGATGCTGCCAACGCGGTTGCTCTCAATAACATCAAGCTCAGGACCAAGCCTCTCAGGGATGCAGTAGAATAGGCTGCCGCAAGCTGAGTCAATGCGCATGCATCGGCTTTGATTCATCGGGCTGCCAGATGCTCGACAACCCTTTGCCAAATCGAATATGATTTGCTGATGAACCGATTGATCCTCTGCTGTTTCCTGCTGGTGACCTGCCTTCATGCCCAGCGCGATCCAACCCGTTTAACAGATGGTCCCATGCTGGGGGATGTGACTGCGAATTCCGTTCGCATATGGGGAAGGACTTCCGACCCCTCTGAATTTTTTGTCCACTATGGCACTGACAAAACATCAATGATACAGATTTCAGAGGGTGTCATGACTTCCATTGCTCATGACAATACGGGCTCCATCATCCTGAATGGACTGCGGCCTGATACTCGTTACCACTACCAGTTATGGGTAAACGAGCGCCCTCACGGTGAGTCGGGAACTTTCAAAACACTCCCGGATTCTGCTTCTCTTATTGACCCGGAACACAATCCTGAGGGTTTATTCAATTTCAAGTTTCAAATCGGTTCTTGCGCGAATCAAAACCCGCTTCATGGCATTGGTCATCAGACTCCCACCTACGAGACCTTGAATCGTGATTGGAGTCATCGCGTTGATTTCCATATTATGAACGGAGATTGGCTTTATGAGGAGCTCCGGGATTACCCTCTTGAGGCCTGGCGATTGGTGCAGGATGTTGCTCTGAATGCCGTGCCTGACCCCCTTCAATGGATGCCAACAGTCGTTGGGGTCTGGGAGAATTACAAGCTGTACTTGCGGCGCAGCCATGACCTGTCCGACTGGCATCGAAACGTGCCCAGCTATTTCACGTTTGACGATCATGAGCTGGTCAATGACATCTGGGGAACGGGAACGGCAGGCAAAAGGCATCGACGTACGGTGTTCCGTGATATCGGAACCTACGCCTGGTATGATTATCTTGGATGGGCCAACCCGACTGCTCATGATGCCGAACTTCATGTGGGACGGGGCAGTATGAAGGCAGGGAGTGATCTATTAACGGATTCTACTGTTGATTTCACTCAAATGCGGCTCAACGAAATGCTGAATCTTCACGTCCATTGGGGTACTCCTGAAGCGGGTGTCAACGACATGAAATATGACAACGATGATGGTCATCCCAATGCTTACGTTTACGATATAGTGGAAGTTGTCGACGCCCACACGTTACGTTTGCATATGCCTGCCAAAACGACGGATGTCGTGACCTATTCCGTTGGTCGCCGCAGCTATGGGAAATTTCAGGTGGGTAATTGCGAATTTTATTTGATTGATACACGCAGTGCTCGCGACATGCATGATGTGACGGAACGCGACCGACCCGGTTTATCAATGCTTGGAGCAGCTCAGAAACGATGGTTGATCGACAGTATGCAGCAAAGCGATGCTTCCTTTTTCTTTTTCATTTCCTCGGTGCCATTCATGATTCCTCATAGTGGGGCAGGAGGTTTCGAATCCGATGCTGCCAACAAGGAAGAAGCCTGGACTGGTTTTTTTGATGAGCGCGAACAGTTGATTGAATTTTGGAAGGATCTTAACAAGCCCGTTTTTGTGATGACTGGAGATCTTCACAACAGTTTTGCCGTTAAGATCACCGATAAAATATGGGAATTCTGTTGTGGTCCTCATAACAGCGTCAATCATGTACCGGCTTTGGATGAGAGTAATCGTCCCGCCACGGGACCTTTTAAATTCGGTCCCAGAGCATGTGACATTCGATGGAGCAGTTACATTCTGCCCGACCTGCCGCGTTTGGAGCGCCTTTATCCACATTTCTGTATCGTACAAGTGAACAATGTCTTCAACATGCCCCAAAAAATCGGAGATACTCGATGGGTTGCCTATCCACACCCTCAAATTATCTTTCAATATTACGATGGACGCACAGGGGAATTGGCCTATGCAGAATCGATCAGCCCAAGGCCATGACAGCTCATGCATCGAAATTTGGAAGACTGCAACATTGCACATCGAAAACTTAATTGCTAGCGTTTCGCGCCATGAGGATTTTGTCGGGTATTCAACCTTCCGGTGCGCTTCATCTTGGAAACTATTTCGGGATGATGCGTCCTGCAATCGAATTGCAGAACCAGGGCGAGGCCTATTATTTTATCGCTAATTACCACTCCATGACCTCGTTGTTCGATGCTGAACAGCGAAGGCAGAACGTGCTGGATGTCGCATTGGATTTCCTCGCCTGTGGACTGGATCCCGAACGCTCAGTGTTCTTCAAACAATCGGATGTGCCGGAGCATACGGAGTTGACCTGGATGCTCACGACCTTGACCCCCATGGGACTGCTTGAGCGGTGTCATAGTTACAAAGACAAATTAGCTCGCGGAATATCACCCAATCACGGGTTATTTGCTTACCCTGTTCTCATGGCCGCAGATATTTTGATCTATGATTCCAAGGTGGTTCCGGTAGGTAAAGATCAGAAACAACATGTTGAAGTGACGCGTGATATTGCCATCAAATTCAACCAACAGTATGGAGACACTTTTATCATTCCTGAGCCGCAGATTCGAGAGGACGTTGCTGTCGTTCCTGGCACGGATGGCCAGAAAATGAGTAAAAGCTATGGTAATACGATAGAGATTTTCGGATCTGAAAAACCACTCAAAAAGAAGATCATGAGTCTGGTGATGGATAGCCGTGGTATGGATGAACCTAAACCGGATGCGGAAAAAAATATCGCCGTTCAACTCTTGAAATTGGTGGCTGAACCGGAGCTGGCCCAGGATTGCGAGGATCAATTAAGGGCAGGGGGGTATGGTTACGGGCACTTGAAGAAAGCGCTTTTTGAAGCCTGTTGGAGTTATTTTGAGCCCATGCGGCAGAAGCGTGAAGAACTTGCCAAAAATATTGATTTTGTTCAGGAGGTGTTATCCAAAGGTGCAGAGCGCTGCTCGGTCAGTGGCTTCTGCTGTGAACAATCGGGCAAAGAACGCCTGTGGTCTGGATTGAAGAGTGCGGCCTCTCTATCTGTGCCGCATATATCTTGAGATAGTTTTTTCGCGGACAGGATGACATGAGTTCGAAAGGATTATGCAAATGATCTCAGAAAAAAATCATATCTCGGTTTGTCCAGTCTGGCATGCTTATGTCATGGAATGATTCGCCCTCTTAGATCTTTTATCGAATCTGCATCTGCAGATCGGTTTATGATCTGAATGATATCCTTCTAGAAACAGCCTCCAAATTTCTTTAAACAAATGCCGTTCTTGACTAAGAGGCATTCGCTCGTAAGATGACCGCTTTGCTGTTAAGCAAAATGTTTCCAATTATGAGCACTATCTACGAAATTGACGCACGTGAAATTCTGGACTCCCGCGGTAACCCTACGGTGGAAGTTGATATTACCCTGAGTGGTGGAGCCTTCGGCCGCGCCGCAGTTCCCTCTGGAGCCAGCACAGGTGAAAACGAAGCCTTGGAACTCCGAGACGGCGTTAAAAAACGTTACCTTGGTAAAGGTGTTGCCAAGGCTGTGAAAAATATCAAAACCAAAATTGGCCCTGCTCTGCGGGGTGTTGATGCGACGGATCAACTTGAAGTTGACCGGATCATGCTTGATCTCGACGGAACCGATACCAAATCCAAACTCGGTGCCAATGCTATCCTGGGTGTCTCCATGGCCAACGCGAAAGCTGCAGCTGACGCCCTGGCTCTTCCCTTGTTCAAATACCTCGGCGGTCCTAACGCCAAGGTGCTTCCTGTGCCGATGGCCAATGTGATCAACGGTGGTGCTCATTCCGACGCTCCGATTGATTTTCAGGAATTCATGATCATGCCCAAAGGCTTGGATACCTTTTCAGGCGGACTACAGGCCATCACTGAAATTTTTCATGCCTTGAAGGGGGTTCTCAAGAAGCGTGGGCTTTCTACCGCAGTGGGTGATGAGGGTGGGTTTGCTCCCAATTTGGAGTCTACCGAAGATGCGCTTGATTGCATCTTGAAAGCCATCAAAGTCGCCGGATACAAAGCAGGTAAGGAAATCTTCCTGGCATTGGATGTTGCTTCCTCTGAATTTTATAACTCCAAGACCAAGAAATACGTCTTTAAAAAAAGCACGGGTGAAAAAATTTCAGGCGCTGACCTTGTTGCCTACTATGACGAGTTGACTCGTAAATATCCCATCATCAGCATCGAGGATGGTTGTGATGAAAATGATTGGAAAACGTGGAAGCTTTTGACTGATAAAATCGGTGATCGCGTTCAATTGGTGGGTGACGATTTGTTCGTGACCAACACGAAATTCCTTCAGCGCGGTATCGATGAAGGTGTGGCCAATTCGATTCTCGTGAAAGTGAATCAAATTGGTTCACTCACTGAAACGTTCGATGCGGTTGAGCTCGCTCAGGAAAATAAATATACCTCAGTTATCAGTCATCGTTCAGGGGAAACTGAAGATGCGACCATCGCCGACATTGCCGTGGCTACCAATGCGGGGCAAATCAAAACGGGTTCCTTGAGTCGCTCGGACCGTTTGGCAAAATACAACCAACTACTGCGAATCGAGCAAATCCTCGGTCGACATGCTGTCTACGGCGGCAAGATGTGAGTTGGAATTTAAATATCTAACAAAAGACAAGGCGCGGTTCTTCCGCGCCTTGTCTCTGTACAGTGAAAAGCGCGTGATCGGAGCAACCCCTTGCTGATCACGCGCTTTTTTCAAACCGGAAGAAAGCCAGGCTTTCTTCTTAGGCCATCCAACCCGGTCTGTATTCGCGTTGGATGATGTCTGAAATATCCATATTTTTGGCCTGAAGTCGCGTGCTATCCCATTCGATGCGCCCCCCAGCCTTGAGAGCAGCGTTACCCAGAAGGATCGATTCTGTCATTTGTGAGGCATAATCGAAATTGGACAGGGCAGGTTTACCGCCACGCATTGCTTCTACCCATTCATTCTTCATGGCCTGATCACCTCCACCTATGCGGGGGATCCAGGCATCCGGTGCCTCATAGTCCTTGAAATCATCGCCGGGCAGCAGTTTCCAACTCGATCCGTAATCATTGGGTGAGTAAAGTATACCTTTGTCGCCTACAATAATTGAACCACTGTTGGTTGGTTTTTCACCGTGAAAAAGATCCATGGGGGGAAGGTTCTTTTTTCCATCCGGGAATTTACCTTCATACCAGTAATAGCTTAGAGGAGGCATGGCACCTCGGGCACCAAATTCGGTTTTGGTGGTGGCCCATGCGGGAAAAGTTTCTTCATTGATCGGACCATGATCCAAGGCCTCAACGCTGAGAGGATGACCAAGATTGAGTGCCATGAAAGCCAGATTCGCTGTATGACAGCTCATGTCTCCGATAGCTCCAGTCCCAAAGTCCCACCAACCGCGCCACTTGAATGGATGGTAGGCATTGTGATAAGGGCGATCGGGAGCGACTCCCAGAAATAGATGCCAGTCCACATGATTTGGAATCGCGGGGGTCTCGTTCGGACGTGCGGTAATGGAAGGAGCTTGTGGCCACACTGGGCGATTCGTCCATACATGAACCTCCCGGACGGCACCAATCGCACCTGATTGAATCACTTCTACTCCTCGGCGAAGACCATCAGAGGCGGTGCCCTGATTGCCCATTTGGGTGGCTACCTTGTATTGACGTGCAACCTGCCCCATGCGCCGAGCTTCATACACTGAATGCGTCAGGGGTTTTTGACAATAAACATGTTTGCCGAGGCTCATGGCCAACAAACCCGCAGGAGCGTGCATGTGATCAGGAGTACTGATTGTTACCCGCATCAATTTCGGTATGCATCTCCTCGAGCATCTTCCGAAAGTCCTTGTATTTTTTGGCTTTTGCAAATTTTCCACCCTTCGCATCCAGTTTTGTTAGATCAATATCACAAAGAGCGACAACATCACCCAAATTCCCTGCTTGGTCGATATCTCCAGACCCCTTTCCACCCACACCAATACCGGCAAAAGCGATGCGGTCATTGGCTCCAAAAACGCGTTTTGGGAAAAAGTTGAAAGTGAACGCGGATGCGGCAGCGGTCCCAATGAAGGACCGGCGAGAAACATAGGTCTTACTGAATTTATTGGCCATGATATCCATGTAGTGAAAATTTGATTCAGGGTGTGATTTCAAAGTAATCACTCCAAAAAACCAAAGCAAGACTTGATCTCTTCAAAGTGTCCTTAAAAATGGAAAGATCAGGCTGTGTCCTGATGCATAGGGTCAGGCATGAGGAGCGGCATTCTGAGAGTCATGCAGCGTTGTTGCGAGACGTCTATTTTGCAGGTAAAGGATAATAGATGAGTTTTGAATCCCTTCCCCCTCTCCAGCGTGGGTGATTCATGCAGGGCTTGTGTCAACTTCATTTGATTCAGGATTTGTCATTTTTCCAATTGCAGCAGGTAAGTAATCACGGGTAAACTGCTTACCGATGGTTATGAAGAAAACACTTGGACGTGGACTTTCCCAGCTGATGAAGGGGAACGAGACCAAGGGAACCGATGCCAAAACGGCTAAGGCCCTTGCGAGTCCGGTGGATTCAGCTGAAGCTCCCTTGTCCGGCGTTTCGAAACTGATGCAAGGTCATCACGAACCAGCTGAAGTCCAGCCTGCAGCTGATGGGGTATCCAACCCTTTTCAGCAAGACGCCCCTTCCAGGACGGTTTTTTCAGTGCGCCTTGTGCCTGACTGGATCTACTACCTGAGTGATGTTGTTTTGCTGTCAGCTGTTCTCTGGATGGTTATTCTCAGCCCTACAGCACCTACGTGGGTCGAATGGACGACCAGTCTGTTGCTAACCGTCCTGGCTGGTTTGATAGGTGTTTATCCCTGGGCTCGCAACGTGCTGGGCAACGATTCGCCTGTTCAGTCAGGTGAAATACCTCAGTGGAGTCTGGCTTCGAAAACGCAGCCCAATGGAACCGAGAAGGTATATGTCATGCATCTCCACGAGCCTTATACCGCAGTCGAAATTACGGAAACCAGTTGGAGCGGTGTACAGCCCAGACCCATCTGGCTATCGGGTACCCCTGATATCTCACCTGAAGACATGAAGCGCTTGCTCATGGGGGCAGCCGATTTTTACAAAAAACATCAGACTGACAAATCGCACTCGAATTCCAACGTAAGTGCAGCTTGAGGCGTCCACTCGGATTGCCTGAAAAGAGGGACCGTGTCTCCCTGCGTCTCAAATTCTCATATTTTTAACCCGAACGGATCGTCAGTAAGTTCGACGATACTGCAACCTCAAAGTTTCCTTCCTCAGATGATTGGGTAGTTGAATAATGAGGTAAGAAAAACTTTGGAGATGACTTTGTCTTTGTTGCTCCGGAGTTTCATGTTCCTTTGAATCATGGGTGAAATAACCCTTTCCACTGCAGTAATAGAACCTTTTTGAGGGCGTGTTATTTGTGACTGAGAACACTTTGTCGCTGCAAGCAATTCAACCCATGCAAGGCCGAGAGTTTGATAGGTCATTCACGGGATAATGATTTCAAATTGCCTGCTGTATTCGGATCATTGACGGTCTCTTTATTGCGATTGGCAGAGGCTTCAGCCTGCTGGTTCGCTTCTTTGATCGGATTGAATCTGAAGTCTCATTGGCGTTCCCTTTGAGTTGAGCTCCATTGATAAAGATGATCCCCAGTGTTTTCTGATAATTCTGCTCAGCGATTTTCAATTACCTCGTAGCATTAGATACTACTTCATCACCCCATGTTCGATGGATTCCATTGTCTTGTCTGATGGAGGTTTAAGGCTGGCTGCTCCCGCATACCACAAGCCTAAAACGGTGGTTGGTAAAAAGAAAATCAAATGCATGACGAGAGCATAGGCCAAGGCGACTTCTCGGGATGGATGCAGATTTAATACTGCAAATCCGAAAATCATACCTGCTTCATAAATACCCCAATAACCAGGAGCGGCAGGAATCATGACTGCCAGCGATTCGATGACAACCAAGGCGATTGCTTGCATCAAGGTCATGGTGATACCATCGAAACCCCATCCCAGGGTCTGAGCCGCGATGGCATTGATGATCCAGGTCAGTACTGAATAAAAAGTTATCCATAAGAATCTTCGAGGTTGTTTGATTGCTTGGAAGCCCCGGACAATTCCTTCAAGGCCATCTTCGATGGATTGATGCATGCTTTCCGAAATGGGGATCTTGCGCACGAATTTCAATAGCTTGATTCGTACTTTTCGAAACATGAGTAATCCCAATCCGCAAATCATGATACTTGATCCCACAACTACTTTTTGAATCAGTGGAGCCAACATGCTCCCTCTAATCACAAATCCCCCAAATTCGACCGACATCCCGGGGTCGATTGGGGGGATGAATGCCATGGAAACAATAAACAAGGCAATGAGAGTGACTCCATCAAACACTCGTTCGGTGACAATGGTTCCGAAGGCGATGGGTACTCCTGTTTTTTGTTTTTTACCCACATAGATTGCCCTCATGAATTCTCCCATTCGACCCGATGGCAGTACGTTATTAAAAGCAAAACCTACCATGATTGGTTTGAATAGATGATTTGAGGCTACTGGTTTATCCTCAGGAAAGAGTAGCGACCAGCGAAGCGCACGCACATAGATACCGGCATAGAACACAATCACCGTCACGAGAAGCCAGAACGGATGTACTTCGCTCAGCGCCCTCCAGAGTGCTTTCCAGTCAAGGTTTTGAAATACCCAGATACAGCTGAGCAGAGACACCAAAAGCCCAAGATAGACAGCCAGCTTTTTCATGGTTCGGGTGATCCCTTCAGCGCCATGGACTCCAGCCAATCACAGGCCTTGGGGAGTATGGCATCCCAGTGAAATTGTTTGGCGCGGTTCCAGGCTTCGATCCTGTATTGCTGGTATCTCTCAGGTTTTTTGATCATGGACTGGATTTCATCAGCAAGTGATTCGGGAGTTTCCTTTTTCGAGACCCTTCCGGTGACATGATCAAGAGTGGATTCGGTCAGGCCAGCCACCGGATAGACCACTGAAGGTGTTCCCATGGCATTTGCCTCAATAATATTCAAGCCCCAGCCCTCACGCACTGAAGTATGCAATAGTATATGAGCTTCCTGAAGAGACTGATCCTTTTGCTTCTCATCCAAAAATCCAGCGAAGGTCACACGCTCATTTAAACCAAGTTCACCCACGCATTGTTTGAGTTGAGGCATGGATTCGCCCGTTCCGATGATTTTGAGTACTGCATCGATTTGGCGGTCTTTGAGACAGCGTAGGGTCTGGATCGCATGGTCGATACGTTTGTTGGGGGCAAGCCTGGAAACGACGGCCAAGCGTAATGGAGCGCTCATCAGTTTTTCTGGAAGTGAAGGCAAGGCCTGCGTGTAGACTCCATAAGGAATACGTTTGACGTTCTGGATGCCCCGCGCATGCAGCATGTCTTCAGTTCCCTTGCACGCGGTCCAGAAAGGCGTTTGGCGATAGAGCCAATGCGTGAATTGCTCCTGGATTCTTCCGATTTGATCCAGTGGCCATCGATAAAATGAAGACCATATTGGTCCTAAAACCTCGTGTATGTAGGAAACGCATTGAGTTTGAGTCCACCAGGGAGCAAACCAGGGAATGCCATGATGTTGATCAATCACGAGATCGAATCGAGCTTGCGATTGAAACCAGCGATTGGCGGCCAGTATAGATGTTCCCATGCCGCCACGTCGTATAATGTGAATGCCGTTCAAGATAGATTCCTGTTCACAATCTGGGTATGCGTTTGCAAACCACCAGACGTCATGGCCTTTTGATGAAAGTGCACTGAGATAAGCCAACGAAACCCTTTCTGCCCCGCCTGAAGCAGGGTTTTGCGGGTCACGCCAGTTGAGCATCAAAAATCTCAGTTGTCTCTCCATATTATAATAAAATCCGGTCAATAACTCACTCGAGGTCAAATCCATCCACGAGCCTGGTAGGGGCGCCGTATTCGCGATCATCACCATGGACGAGTGACTAATTTAACCCTTTACACCCCAAGGGCAAGATTACACTCTGATGCTCTTACACCGGACAAGCATTTCTCAGTTGAAAAGATCAAAGAAAGATTTGATATCAATGAAGGAACCCCTTTTCTCTCCACTGAACAAGGAGGCTTTTTGGATCACCATCCAACGTTCACAGGATTACCTTTTGAACGCTCAGTTACCAGATGGATACTGGCAGGGCGAACTGCGGATTGACTGCACATTGGTGGCGGATACTATTTGCTTCAAGCATTGGGACGGAAAAGTGGACGAAGTCTGGCAGCGCAAGGCCGTAAATCATTTATTGAACCTGCAATTACCGGAAGGCGGATGGAATATATACCACGGAGGACCTGCCGAGGTGAACGCCACGATTAAATCTTATCTGGCACTCAAACTTGCTGGATTGACGGAAGCGGATCCTCGCATGTCACGCGCTCGCTCGGTTCTGCTGAACCTGGGTGGAGTCCCTCGGATGAACACTTTTTCAAAACTCTATCTTGCCTTGCTGGGGCTCTTTCCCTGGAAATATTTACCGACCATACCTTGCGAAGTGATTTTGATTGGCAACTGGTTTTATTTGAACTTTCACGAGATGAGTAACTGGACGCGCAGCATAATCGTACCCTTGTCCATCATCAATCATTTCAAGCCTACAAGGAAACTGCGTCATCCCGTGACAATCGATGAGTTGTATCCGGATGGTTTTCACGAACGTGATCTTCGGCTGCCGCACACCCCGGAGATTTTCTCATGGCGTAACTTGTTTCTAGCCCTTGATAAGGTGAATAAGTTAGCTGAGAAATTTGCACAATGGGGTATTCATCCATTCCGGAGACAGGCTTTGAGAAAGAGCGAAGATTGGATGCTGGAACGATTCGAGGGCGCTGATGGTTTGGGAGCTATCTGGCCATCCATGCTCAATTCGCTCATTGCGATGAAGGCAATGGGCTACGAGGATGACCACCCGCAGGTGTTGCGTGCCGAGCGTGAATTAAAGAAACTTGAGCACGAGACCGAAACTGAGGTGCGCATTGAACCTTGTCTTTCCCCTGTCTGGGACACGGCGATTGCCTGCGCTGCCTTAAGTGCTTCCGGAGTTTCACCTGCGAACCCCAGAATGAGGAAGGCGGCTGATTATTTAGTTTCCAAGGAAATCCGCTTCAGAGGAGACTGGAAATACAAGAACGAGGCCGATGTTGAACCCAGTGGGTGGGCTTTCGAGCATGAGAATAAATGGAGTCCTGATGTCGACGATTCCGCCATGGTGATGCTCGCCTTGAGGCGCATGCAATCCAGTGACAAAAAAGCCCAGCAATCCTGTCTCAAGCGTGGTTTGGAATGGCTCATGACTTTTCAGTGCAAGGGGGGAGGCTGGGCTGCGTTCGATAAGGATTGCACCAAGAGCATCATGGAAAAAGTGCCCTTCGCGGATCACAATGCCATGCTTGACCCTGAGTGTGCAGATATCACCGCGCGCATACTGGAACTATTGGGAGTTGAGGGTCTTACCCTTGAGCATCCTCAAGTGAAACTGGGCGTTCAATACCTGCGCTCCCAGCAGGAGGAGGATGGCTCTTGGTACGGGCGTTGGGGGGTTAATTACCTTTATGGGACATGGCTTGCACTCAGGGGGCTGAGAGCCTTGAAAATGGATATGCACCAACCTTGGCTGCAGAAAGCCAAGGACTGGCTGGAGAGTGTTCAATTGAAAGACGGTGGTTGGGGTGAGCGTTGTAACAGCTATGAAGATCCTGTTTTAAAAGGCCAGGGACCTAGCACAGCTTCCCAAACGGCCTGGGCTGTCATGGGCCTTTGTGCTTTCGGTGATCCTGGCCTGCCAAGTCTCCATCGAGGTATTCAGTATCTCATCGATATGCAATCCGAGGATGGTTCGTGGCCCGAGGAAGAGACAACGGGCACTGGATTTCCCCTCGTATTCTACCTTAAATACGATATGTATCGGAATTCCTGGCCATTGCTTGCTCTGGCAACTTATCAGGATTTGCTCAAGGCGAATGCCAATGCATCCCTCTAATTCATTCAGAGATGCTTGGCTTCGAATCACACGTGTTGAACAATACCATATGATAGTTTAGTGAAAGCGCTGGTTTGTTTTGCTGTAGCTCAGGAAAAGCAATATTTCCATGTCCGTGAAAGTGTGCATGTGCTTGTTACTGGCATGGGGGCTTCTGCGGCAGGATGTACTCTTGCCAGATTACTCGAAGTTGAACATCCACGTTTAATCATCGCCGCTGGCTTTGCGGGTGGCCTGAATCCCGAGTTAAAGCTCGGTCAAATGATACTCGATGATTCTGATCTGTCAGAGCATGGACTCAATCTATCGGGCCCCGCAGCGCTGTTTCATGGAAAGATTCACTCTGCCTCCAAAGTCATGGTGACCCCTTTTGAAAAGGCTTCCCTTCGGAAAGAGTCCAACGCGGATGCCGTTGACATGGAATCGTCAGCTGTTCGATCGATAGCAAGAAGTCATCGCATTCCCATGGTTGCACTGCGTGTGATTACCGACCCATACAATGAAGCATTGCCGCTTGATTTCAACCAGTTCATGGACACTGCGGGCAGCATGCGCTACGGAAGGCTTGGCTGCCATTTGCTCAGAAATCCCAGCACCGTCTCTGGACTCATCCAGTTTCAAAAGAAGTTGAAATATGCTGCTCAGCAACTGGGTGAAACCCTCAACTCACTCCTGGACACGTCTGCTTAGAAACACACTGGTCCTACCGAAGCTATTGGAGGTTCGTGTCGATCAAGCTGCCCTGAGGAGCCTGAGGTAGCCGAATCCCACAAAACGTTGATTTTCCTCGTCATACAAACGGTAATTTACCGCTTTCAAGCTGGCCCACAGAGTGATTTGAGGCACATTTTGGAAGATTTCTTCGCTCTGGTGACACTTCTCCAGGTTGTAATTCGGTATTCTGGGGCCCAGATGATGAATGTGATGGAACCCAATGTTGCCTGAAAACCATTGCAACACCTTTGGTAGTCTGTAAAAAGAGCTTCCTTCCAGCGCTGCTGTGAGGTAGTCCCAATCTTCACTTCTTTCCCAGTAAACTCCTTCAAACTGGTGCTGCACGTAAAAAAGCCATATTCCCAGCGAACCAGCCACCAGCATGACGCTTGCTTGTATGATCAAGTAAGCCTGCCATCCGAAAATATAACTCATGGCCACTGCCATGGTGAGCACTCCGATATTTGTCCAAAAGACGCTTTTGCGCTCTCGCGGTGGAGATTTGGGGGTAGAAAAACGGTGTTTGATGAAAAATAATCCCAATGGACCAAACCCAAACAAAACGATTGGGTTACGAATGAATCGGTAGGCTATTTTCTTCCATTTGGATGATTCAAGATACTCCTTGACTGTCATGATCCAGACGTCACCCATACCGCGCCTGTCCAAATTGCCCGATGTGGAATGATGGACACCGTGCTCCCACCGCCATTGGAAATAGGGGGTAAACTCCAGAACCCCAAGAATGGACCCCAGCGTATGGTTTGCCTTCTGTGATTTGAAGAAGGATCCGTGGCCGCAATCATGGAAAATAATGAACACGCGCACCAGAAACCCACCTGCCAGCAAGATTAGTGGCAGAAGCAGCCAGTATGAAACGTTCATGGCATAATACATCATCACCCACAATCCAGCGTAGGGAACCAAGGTGTTCACTATCTGCCATATCCCTCTAGCCACTGATTGCTTCTGATACTTTGCAATTATGGCCTTCCACGTAACCGTATTTGGTTTTTTACTCATTCGCGTAATCAATTTGCAGCCTTATTTGAAATCAGCCAAATTGTTTTTATTAGAAATTTCTTCTTTTTTGAAATATTTTCTGAAAATGGCAAGCCAGATTTTTTGTAACTGGTTGTTTCCTAATAAAAAGGCACATAAACAGGGTGCATTGCTTATTTGCAGCCAGGTCGACAAATTCATAGTTGACCTCCAGCTGATGCCTTTCAAAATGATTTCATGGAACCAAGCATTGAGCATAGTCGACGTGACTTTCTGGGCAAGATGGCTTCATCCGGTCTCGTTCTAGGGGCTCCTTGGATTCGAGCCAGTACTGCGGAACCTTTGGTCAAGATACTGGATTTGAAAAAAATCAGTAGGTCACCTGAAATGTACCATGGCTGGCCCACTTTATCTCTTTTGCAAAATGGCGAAATGGTCCTCGCCTGGTCTGGTGGGAGAGAAGGTCATGTATGCCCATTTGGGCAGGTTCATTACATGAAATCGCGCGATGGGGGGGGAACACTGGTGCTGGCCCAGAGTCATTTTGGATAGTGGTTTGGATGACCGCGATGCAGGTGTTCTTGAAACCAGAAGCGGTACCTTGCTAGTCACTACCTTCAGTTCTCTGGCTTACGAGCCGATTTTTCGGCGAGCGCTTGCATCAGGAGACTGGGATTCCAAACGGATTCGGCGTTGGACAGCAGCCCATAACCGCCTTGATAGTGAGGCCCGAGAACGTGAATTGGGACAATGGATGATACGTTCCGAGGATGGAGGTAAATCCTGGTCTCGCCAATACGATTCCATTGTCAACAGCCCGCATGGGCCTATTCAATTGATGAGTGGCAGATTGGTATACGCCGGAAAAGAGCTCTGGACAGACAGACAGCGGGTTGGCCTCTGTGAATCTTTGGATGATGGGAAATCCTGGCGATGGTTATCGGAAATTCCCGCACGCGATGGGGATGATCCCAGAAATTATCATGAGCTTCATGCGGTTGAAATGCCCGACAGAAGGCTCGTCGTTCACATACGCAATCACAATCCAATGCGCACGCCCAAGAAACCCTTCAGTGCGAATCATCCGATGGGGGCAGGTCCTGGACCAAGCCCCGAAGTATTGGTGTATGGGGCTTGCCCTCCCATTTGCTGGGTCTTTCAGATGGCAGGGTCCTGATGACTTACGGTTATCGAAGGCCCCCCTTTGGCAATCAGGTGCGAATCAGCGAGGATGGACGCAAATGGTCTGCTCCAAGGACGATTTCAGATGATGGCGCCTCGGTGGATCTCGGATACCCCAGCACCGTACAATTGAAGGATGGCACATTTGTAACCGTCTGGTATGAACTTCCCCGAAATGCCGCAAACGCCGTGTTGCGACAAGCGAGGTGGGTATTGGAAAGCTGAATGAATCAATTAACGGGGATTTGTAAGACAGCCTGCTCCATCATGTTGAAGGCTCCTTCACCTCGTCTGCATGGGAGACTGCATTCCATCGAACCGATTTTGAGTCTCATGTCGCTGCATGCACTCCGGGGCAGGAAGGGTTCGGAAACAGACCTCGTATCTTACACCCGCCCCTTAAATTTGCAAAAGCCATTGAAACCGGCAAAAAAGCCCAACAGCTGTTCAGCTGTTGGGCTTTGGAAAGTTTCTTCCGGTGAGGCCTGACCTACCCGCCGTCTTCGCCGATCGCTTCGACAGGACACCCCTCCATGGCTTCCTCACATTGTGTGGATTCGTCGTCGTTTTCAGGTTGCTTGTAAACAAAGGAGTATCCTCCGTCTTCCTGACGTTTGAAGTTTTCTGGCGCGGTCTCACGACAGAGATCGCAATCGATGCATTGGTCATCGACGTAGTATTTGCCACCTGCGTTTTCGGGTTGTTTGTTTGCTGCGTCTGCCATAATTTTTTCTAGTTCCTGTGTTCCTTGCTATGAAGAGTCTCTCCCAGAGGAGCTCTTTCTGATTGACGTGGGCTTATCTAAACCTCTCCTTTCGTGCGGTGCGTGCGGAATGATGCATTGTGGCACCTCAGGAGTGATCAGCACACCTCAGGTGATTAAAATAATTGAGATTTATTCGTAGCGCAAGGCCTGAATTGGATGCAGGCCTGCGGCCTTGTAAGCAGGGAAGATGCCTGCAACGACTCCCACCAACGCACTGAAAGCAACCGCCAGGAGCATGGGCGGTGTGGTGATGATGGGGGAGTTCTGTGCTGGGGAGGCCAGCTCTATCAGTTCCACCAGCACAAAGGAGAAAGCCAGGCCCACGACTGCTCCGATCAGTGCCACAGCGATACTTTCCACTAGAATTTGTGTAAAAATAGCTTCACTGCTGGCTCCAACGGCCTTGCACGTCCCGATTTCCCGAATGCGTTCGTTGATGCTGGCGAGCATGATGTTCATGATCCCTATTCCCTCCCACAAGCAGGCTCAGGCCAGCAATGACGCCTTGACTGATGCGCATGTTCCGTATGCGTGTTCGTATGTCGTTGATTTGATTTTCCTCTGTTTCAAATTCAAAATCCACAATGCCGTTATGCATCGTCAGCATCACGTTCCTTGCCTGTTGCAAGGCTGGTTCCAGCAGGTCGAGGTCCGCTATCTTGATGTCAATGTCTGTCAATCTTGGATCCGGGGTTCCATCTTCATTGGAGGCTGCCCTGAACTTGATCCACGCGGTGTTCAGAGGCATGTAAACCACGTTGTTCTTTCGCCAGAACGCATCGCCCCATTTCTTTGCACCGCTCCATCCACGCTGGCGTTTGACGCCCCCCTCCGTTTCCTGTTGCTGTTTCTTGGCGAGTTCCTTGAGTTTGCGTTCCTGCTCACTTTCGTAATGCCTGAACATGCCGACAATCGTGAATGGCTGGCCGCCGATCTGTATTGTTTTTCCGATCGGCACCATTGTCTCACCTGTTTGTTCCGGGCTTCCGAACAGCTGGTCGCGCACGCCTGTTCCTATGACGCAGACGCTGTTCGCAAATTCCTCATCGAGATCGCAAAAGAACCGGCCATGTTCGAGTTCGTAAAGGTTCATTTCCAGAACAGCGGGCCAGACACCGACGATTTCTGAAGTGGAGGCTGTCTTGCCCTTGCTGGTGACACGCGTGCTTCGCCAGTCCAGTCGCATTTCGGGCGAGATGGTCTTGACCAATGGTGCGCTTGCCTGAAGGGCATGCACATCCCTGATCAGACGCCCCGGGCTCTGGTCACGCAAGTGATCCTGCCAGACGGGGACATCCTCGTCGTCGATCCTGACCTTGTCCAATCCACCCATGGCGATCATGGACTCTTTCATGCCCTTTTCCATGCCGGTGATGACCGCCGCCATGGCGACCAGGCTGGACACGCCCAAAACGATTCCCAGCATGGTCAAAAGGGTCCTGAACTTATGAGCCCAGATATCCTTCAATCCGATCAGTATGGCGTTGTAGAGGTTCATGAAGCTCAGTGATCAATCGTATTTCAAGGCTTGTATGGGGTGAAGTTTGGATGCCTTGACGGCCGGTATCATGCCCGCGATGATACCCACCATCGCACTGCAGCCCCAGGCAAAGAGCATCGCCTCGCCCGTGATGACCGGGTTGTTTTCAGTGGGGGTGAATGCGGTGATGGAATCGACCAGGGCGACCGAAACAGCCAACCCCATCATGCCCCCGATCAGGGCAATGACGACACTTTCAATGATGATCTGCACGAAGATGTCGGTTGTCGTTGCTCCAACCGCCTTGCGTATACCTATTTCCCGAACACGTTCCGAAACGCTTGCAAGCATGATGTTCATGATACCAATGCCACCCACGACCAGCGCAATGGCAGCGATGATGACGCCGCTCATCCTGAAGTTTTTGATGGTCACCTGAATGCCGTCGGCGAGATCTTCCTCGGTGCGGAAGGACCAGTCCTCTATTCCATTGTGCGATACCTGCAACACATTACGGATTTGCTGAAGAGCTGTTTCAAGCAATGAAATGTCCCTCACTTTCATGTAAATCCCCGACAAGCGCGGGTCTGCTTTTTCCTCCAGCCCTGCTGCGGCTCTGAACTGAATCATCATCGTCTTCAGTGGGATGAAAATCGAATTGTTCTTGAGCCTGAACACGTAACCGCTTGGTCCGCTGCTTCCCCTTCCTTTGTCACGCACCACGCCTCCTTGAGGATTCTGTTGAGCCTGGAGTTTTGCGAGTTCTTTTTCCTTTTTCTCTTTCTCAGTCATGTAATGCTCGAACATGCCTACGATGGTGAACGGTTGACCGTTAATACGTATGGTCTGGCCGATGGGAATGATTTCCTTACCCGTTTTTTCAGGATCTCCAAACAAGTCGTTTCTCAGTTCTATCCCGATCACGCAGACGCTGCGTGCTTCTTCATTGTCAATTTCGTTGAACATTCGCCCGTGCTCCACTCGGTGATCCTCCAGATCGAGAATGCCGGGCCATGTGCCGTAAAGTCGCCATGGTCTTGCTCTTTTGTTCCTGTAGGTCACATTGATGCGCGAGCGATATCCATGCTGTTCGACTATGGGGGTGATATTTTCAACCAGTGGAGCACCGGATTGAAGCGCATAAACGTCCTTCATCAGCAAGCCGGGGATCTGGTCTGTCAAATGCCGTTGATGCGGAGGCAGGTCGTCCTGGAATTCAACCCTGACTTTTTCAAGCCCTCCCATGGCCACCAAGGCCTCTTTCATGCCGTTTTCCATCCCTTTGACAAGTGCCGACATGGCCACCAGGCTGGATACTCCCAGGATGATGCCCAACATCGTCAAGAGAGATCTGAACTTGTGAGCCCAGATCTCCTTCATGCCGATGAACATGGTGTTCCAGAAATTCATGCGTCAGCCGGGCGGTTCAGCTTGAAACGTGACTCTTGCCCTGACAGTTTGGCGTCCACATCACTTGCGATTTTGCCGTCTCTGATTTCGATTTTTTTTGGGGTTAGAGCAGCGATCTCTGGATCGTGAGTGACCAGCATGATGGTGCGTCCTTCCTCATGCAGCTTGCAAAATGTTTCCAAGATCATTTCACCCGTGTGAGAATCCAGATTCCCCGTAGGCTCATCAGCAAAAATAATGCGCGGATCATTGACGAGAGCGCGGGCAATTGCGACACGTTGCTGTTGTCCTCCGGACAGCTGGGATGGTCGATGCTTTGCTCTGTCTTCAAGGTTCACCAGATCCAAGGCCTGCATGGCTCGTTCCCGGCGTTTACGGCTGGAGGCTCCTTTGTAAATCAATGGCAATTCAACATTTTGAGCAACGCTCAACTTTGGGAGGAGGTTGAAAAACTGAAAAACAAACCCGATTTTTTCGCCTCTTACTTTGGCAAGCTGGCGGGGAGTGGCATCGTGAATGTCCATGCCGTCAAGATTCATGGATCCTGATGA
>CALSPN010000002.1 GCA_943788245.1 uncultured Verrucomicrobiae bacterium
CCTGAATGTGAAAAAGTTGTTCAGGAATTCTGGGATTATGATTCAGATGATCGGGAAAAAGCGATTCAACTTTCACGGCAATTCAAAATGCGTCGTGAACAAAATCTGCGGCTTTCAGGCGCCCGACCCCCTGTACAGAGAAAATAAGTGTCTTGTTGTATTACCCTTACAACTTAAAAATAATCCAGACCATGCATGTTGCGAAAAAAGTACGCGCCTCTTTGTTCTTTAACTCAATTTTTGTATTTCTTGGTCTTTGCTCCCTTGAGCAGGTAACAGGGGAACCCAATGGTCCGGTTCAGGTTTTTATCCTTGCGGGCCAATCCAATATGGAAGGCAAGGGTTTTCCCAGGCCGCTATCATGGCAGTTAGGACAAGCAAAATACCGTGAACGATACCTGCGTTTCATTAAAGACGGGGATGATGAAGCATTTTTGAAAACGCTGCACTCATCCTTGGCTAAAAACTCTCGGCAACCTGAGTATGCCTGGGCTGAGCGAAAGGATGTGTGGGTGGATTTTCATGAGCAACATGGGAATTTAAAAGTTGGGTATAGTCCAAACCGAGACTGTTTCGGTCCTGAATTCAACTTTGGTCAAGTGATGGGGGATTTGTTTGAAGAGCCCGTTCTACTGATTAAAACAGCATGGGGGGGGAAAGCTCTTGGTCGGGAATTCCTTCCACCCAGCCTCCGCAACACCAATAAGAAAATCAAGGCTTTGGCTGTTCGCGAGAAGAAAACGGTGCAGGAAATACTCGATACCTACGGTGTTTTTTACGACTTGATGATTGATGAAATTAAGCAGTCATTGTCACAACTGCAAAAAAATCATCCGGACTATCAGGAGCAAGGTTACGAAATAAAAGGAATGGTTTGGTTTCAGGGCTGGAACGATCTTTTTCGACGAAAACTATCGTAAGGGATATGAATCCAATCTTACTGCGCTCATACGGGACATTCGAAAGGATCTCAATGTTCCTGATATTTACCTGTTGTGATTGGCCAAAATGGACACGATGGCGATAAAAAAGGGGCTTATCCGACTGACAAAGATGGCAATCCAGACAATCACGCGATCATACGTAAAGCTCAATGGGATTGCAGCGCAAGTCAGTGGTTTCGAGGGACGGTTGTTTGCATACGCACTGCACCATTTTGGGACATGGACGCTGATGCCATTTACCTACGGCCCGGGGAGCTGGAAAAAAGATGTGGATAAGTGGCGACAATTTGGCGATGACCGCCCGTACCACTATCTTGGTAGTCCATGGTTCTTCGCTCAGACAGGCACCGCTTTTGGTCAGGCAATGCGGCTTCTCCTCGAGCAATAGGCAACAGTCCTCCAGAAAGTGATTTGATTTTGGTTAGCAAGGAATCCCTTGCGGCAATGAAACTGCCTGCCATGCAGCATTTTATTGCAGGATGACTCCTCACCGTGAGCAATACTACTACGATATGGAACATCGTTTTACTGGAATGACTTATACGGCATTTCAGTGGGCAAAAAAAAAACCTGAGAAGCTCACGCTCCCCAGGCAATTAGATTCAAATGTTTTGGAAATTACCGGGTTCTACCAGGCTTCAAGGATGATGTGCGCTCTGACATCCACAAAACGTCCCTGTTATTGGGTGAGGCCACATTCAAAGCTGGAAGTTGTTTGCCAAAATTAGCTGGTTCAACAGTACGATTGTCAACCCCACTTTTTGATTTCCGAGTGGCCATCGGCAAAAGCTAATCCGCACGCTCCGTTGTGGTAGCTGGCGGGGAAATCGATGATTCTCGCCTGGCTCAACGTACTAGCCTGCTGCATTTGGACCGCGAAGGCGGCGTCGTTGATACTACCGGGATTGCTCGTCAATCAATATCCAGGTCATCGATGGACCTGGATCAATCAGGTCGGATTCCTTGCCAAAGGTTCGATACATGGAACCGGGTAGCCAGCTTCCGTTGTCAAAAGCCTGACTCATCGAGTTACTGCGTACCCTTGGGGCGAATTTCGCCTCCAACCTTGACATTTGCCTTGTCCGACGGGCACTTGAAGATTTTTGCACTGCTTCCCGCGTAGGTGAAAAGAGGGCCTTTCTCAATGTGCATGGTGACATCCCAGTTGGCACGGTTGCCACCATTGTAGTTGAGACTGCCTTCGATCCATGCCGGTCTTCTGTTAACGGTTCCAAGTGATGAGACAAGACCTCCTTCATTGTCACCCCGCATACATAAACCAAGCGAGACCAAGCTGCTTGAGGTTGTTCATGCAACTGATGCCCTGAGCTTTTGTTTTGGCCTTGCTCAAAGCTGGCAACAACATGCCGGCGAGTATTGCAATGATGGCGATTACCACCAGAAGCTCAATGAGGGTAAATCCCTTTTTGGACCTGAGCTTTCCCATCTTTTGATTGATTACTTTCATATCAGAATTGCTACAATGTTTTTCAATACTATATGGAATCATCTTAACTTACGATTGCTTACCTGTCGAGCTTATAAAAACGGACTTCCTCAACTCTTTGGCTCTGAGTTATTTTGTGTATATGCGTTCCTTTTCTCTTCCCCAAGCAGGTAGGTTGATTCGTCTTGGTTTATGCCTCTCGGGTTCTTGTTTGTTGCCGCTATTCACTCCAGCGGACAAAGCATTTTCAGTGGATGTTGATTCTTCCCTGCCTCCCGTCCGTGGTTTGATTGAGGCCTTCACCAAAGATCTCAAAGTGCTCAAACGGTATCATCCCTGGGCGATGTCAGAGACACGTCATGATCGATTACAGGAATTGATTCAGGAATACTCAACTTCTCTTCTTGCGACTGAATTTCAGCAACTAGCTCAGCAAGAACGTATCGATTATATACTGCTGCGGAATCAATTGAAATTTGCATCACGGCAACTTGACCAAGCACGGGCACGATATGCTGAAATCAAGGAGTGGTTGCCATTTGGTGCATCCATACTCGAGTTGGCTGAGGCCGCGTCAGCGAGTAGAACCCATCGAAGCAGAAGAAACGGCAACAGTGATGCATGCTTTGAAATTACAGGTGACTCAATCCCACCAGAAGGTTCGATCCTCATTGGAGCTATCAGATTCTTCACTCACCCCAGTGTTGGGGGGGAGGGTTTGCTCAGACGATCGATCTTTACAGCAAGATGCTTGAGGAATGGTATCAGTTTTATGCCGGCTATCATCCTTCCTTTACCTGGTGGGTTCGATCCCCCCATGAGGCAACCGTCAAGGCATTGGACGATTATGCAGATTTTATTCGTCATGAGGTTGCAGGCTTTGTGCAGGGTCAAGATCCGCCTGTGCTGGGGGATCCTGTGGGTCGAAAGGCCCTTTTGGATGCTCTGGATCACGAGATGGTAACGTTATACACCGGAGGAATTGCTTGAAATAGCTCAGGCCGAATTTGCCTGGTGTGATCGTGAGCGTCAACGAGCGGCAAGGGATCTGGGCTTCGGAGACGATTGGCGGGCTGCTTACGATTTTGTGAAATCCAGATATGTGGCCCCCGGTGAGCAACCTCAATTAATCAAAAGGCTGGCTCATGAGGCCGTCGATTTCCTTGAACAGCGTGATTTGTTATCAATCCCGCCTCTCGCGAAGGAGGTCTGGCGCATGCGTATGATGACGGCGGAGCGTCAAAAGGTGAATCCGTACTTCACCGGAGGCGAGGTTATCTCCGTTTCCTTTCCAACAGAAAGCATGGAACATGAGGACAAACTGATGAGCATGCGTGGAAACAACGTGCATTTCTCAAAAGCAACGGTTCATCATGAACTGATCCCCGGTCATCATTTGCAGCTCTACATGGCTGAGCGCCATCAGACACATCGCGCTTTGTTTCGAACCCCGTTCTTGGTAGAGGGCTGGGCGCTTTACTGGGAAATGCTTCTCTGGGATCTAGAATTTTACGACTCTCCCGAAGATCGAATCGGTATGCTGTTCTGGCGATCGCATCGATGTGCCAGGATTATTTTCTCCCTTAGTTTTCATCTGGGGACCATGAGCGCTCAGGAGGCAATTGAATTTCTTGTCAGCAACGTGGGGCATGAACGTCGCAATGCAAGCGCGGAGGTTCGACGATCCATTCAAGGAGGCTACATACCCCTTTATCAGGCTGCCTACATGTTGGGTGGACTGCAGATTCGCTCCATGTATCGTGAATTGGTCGAATCCAATCAAATGACAGCCAAAGCGTTTCACAACGCGATCCTCCGGGAAAATGCCATACCAATCGACATGATACGGGCAAGTTTGATGCAGACGCCACTCACGACTGATTATCGTCCTGACTGGAAGTTTTATCATCATCAAGAACCGGTGCATGCCAAACCTGAAGCTCAGCTTCAATCGAATCCTGATAGCAGCAGGCTTCCTCCATCGGTGGAAGAGGCACTTTCCATAGGAAAATCCTTTCGAGGCAAGGTGACGCAGGATTCGGTCAAGCCTCAATGGTTCGATCAAGGCGCGCAATTTCACTACAAACGTTCTCTGGAAGATGGAAAGTATCAATTTCGAGTGGTTCATACGGAAGACGGCTCAAATCGAACAGCCTTTGACCATTACCTTGTCGCGCAAGCCATGTCTTTGATGATTGGAAACGACATTTCACCAGATCGATTGCCAGTGCAATCCATTGATATGAGCTCCCCTTCAGGACGTATCCTCTTGAAGGGGCAAGGGGTGTCCTGGCTATGGAATCCATATCGCTCGCATTTGATCAAATGGAACAAAGGAAATGCCGTGGAAGCAGTCAAGCCCGAAAGACGCAATATTGAAGGCCCACGGAACCGGCGCGAGCGTGAAGAGGATCGAGCGGGTGTTTCTCCCAATGGAAAATGGAGGGTAACGGTCAAGGAACACAATCTCTGGATTGAGGACCTTGAGTCTGGTCAAGTGTCACCGCTCAGCTTTGACGGTAATCCAGGTAATTCCTATCAGCCCACGGCTGATCGCGAACGATTTGTAGGGATGCAGTATCAGAGGGAGGATCCTCCCGTCGGGCGTCCTCGTGTGTATTGGTCTCCGGATTCAAAGTGGCTCATTGCCCTGCGTTACGAACCGGGTGTGGAGCGGCATGTCCATATCGTTGAGTCCTCACCTGAAGATCAATTGCAGCCCATGCTCCATTCCTACACCTACCTCAAGCCTGGGGACAGGATACCCGTTCAGAAACCCGCATTGTTCAATGTATCCACACGCAAAGAAATGGCATTGGATGACACATTATACTCAAATCCATGGTCCATTAATCAGATGCGCTGGGATAAGGACAGTCAGCGATTCACGTTTCTTTTCAACGAAAGAGGGCATCAGGTCTTGAGAGTGATTGCGGTAGAGGCCAGCACTGGAAAAGTTCGATCGTTAATTGATGAGCAGAGCGAGACTTTCGTGGACTACGCCTACAAAAACCACTACCGGGACATGGAGTCCAGCCAGGAGATTCTTTGGATGTCCGAGCGGGATGGATGGAATCATCTTTATTTGTTCGATGCTGAAACTGGCTTCATGAAGCATCAGATCACCAGAGGGGATTGGGTTGTTCGTCAGGTAGATCGAGTGGACGAGGAGAAAAGACAGATTTGGTTCAGGGCAAGTGGGATTTTTAAGGGGCAGGATCCGTATTATATTCACTATTGCCGTGTGAATTTTGACGGTACGGGATTGGTTAGATTGACTCAAAGCAATGGGAATCACTCGGCTCAATATTCCCCTGATGGAAGGTTTCTCATCGACACCTGGTCTCGAGTCGACCAAGCGCCTGTTGCAGAACTCAGAGATGCTTCTTCAGGTGACTTGATATCAGTGGTAGAGCAGGCTGACATGAAGATGCTTGAAGCATCTGGTTGGCAGAAGCCGGAAGCATTTGTGGCCAAGGGCAGGGATGGTTCAACGAATATTCATGGTGTGATTTACCGACCCACACATTTTGACCCATCCAAAAAATATCCCGTGATTGAAAAGATATATGCCGGTCCTCATGGATCGTTTGTTCCAAAATCTTTTCGATCTTTTCACAGTGCTCAGGCAATGGCTGAACTTGGATTCGTGGTTGTGCAAATTGATGGGATGGGGACATCGAATCGATCCAAAGCTTTCCACGATGTCTGCTGGCAAAACATCGGAGATGCAGGCTTTCCTGATCGGATTGCCTGGATGAAAGCAGCCGCTGAATCGCGATCCTACATGGATCTCAGTCGGGTGGGTATCTATGGAGGCTCGGCAGGTGGTCAAAATACGCTTCGTGGATTATTGGCGCATGGTGACTTTTACAAGGTAGGTGTTGCGGACTGCGGTTGCCACGACAATCGAATGGACAAGATCTGGTGGAATGAGCTTTGGATGGGCTGGCCGCTGGGACCTCACTACCGCGAGCAATCCAATGTTACGCAAGCACATCAATTAAAAGGTAAGCTCCTGCTTATGGTGGGAGAAATGGATCGCAATGTAGACCCGGCATCCACGATGCAAGTTGTGGATGCATTGATTAAAGCCGATAAAGACTTCGATATGCTGGTGATGCCGGGGGTGGGGCACGGGGCTGCGGGTACGCCTTATGGCAAAAAAAGGATGGCTCAATTTTTCATGAAGCATTTGCTGAACGAATCCCCCTGATTCCTGCTTCGCAAAGAAGGTTATTTTTGTCTTCCTGAGAGAAAGTCCTCGTAGTGAGGAATCCCGGTTTGTAGACGGTGTAGGTCCTCTCGCTCTGGAGATTTGCTGGCGTCCAGGGACTCTAATGTTTTGGGAGCACGCCACGCATAGCGATCTGCGTGACCATCGAGAAATGAGAGGTTGGCCCCTTGGGAATGTCGATCGGCAGGAATGTTGAGGAAGCGATCCAGCCCAGGAGCCGACAAACCAAAGTGCCCGTCGTCAATTCTCTCCTCCAGCTCGTCGATAAACGCAAACACAAGCGATGTTCGCATTATCTGAGATTGCTTCACGAAACGACTGTCCTTGAAATCCGGCCACTCCGTCCCGTTCAACCATGAGTTGATCGCAACGCTGCGAAGACGTGGAATTTCCTGATGCTTTTCAACTTTCGATTTGTCGGCTGGACACTTGTATATGCCGACGGCTTGATTGTATTTGAACAGAATGCCTGCGCGGATGTTTTCATCCGTCAGATCATTCTTGGCATTTCCGAGTATCCAGGATCCTTGGAGACTGACGGCGCCATTTTGTGCTCCCCATTTGTTGGGTGGCATCACGTCTTCGTGATCGTCAGCGTACATAGCCCAAGCCAGTTGAAGCTGCTTCAAGTTGGAAATGCATTTGATGGTGACCGCCTTACTCTTGGCCTTGCTCAAGGCCGGTAAGAGCATACCTGCCAAAATAGCGATAATCGCAATGACAACAAGTAGTTCGATCAACGTGAAGCCGAAAGCTTTTCTGAGAGAAGTCGCCATTGTCATAACCATTTCAAAATAGTCAATGAGACAATCAGGTGTCAATCGAATCCTCATGGCAGGCTCCCTCCATCGGTGGAAGAGTCACTTTCCGCAGGGGAATTCTTTCGAGGCAAGTTGACACACGATTTGGTCAAGTCGGAATGGTTTGATCAAGGTGCGCAATTTCACTACAGGCATTCTTTGGGAAGGTGGCTCAAATCACTTGGCCTTTGATCACCGTCTTGTCGCTCAAGCCTCTGCATGGTGCTGCGGTTATGGTTTGTGGCAAAAGCGAATGGCTCAATTTTCCATCAAGTATTTTCTGGAGGCGTTCCCATGATCCAGCTGGGTCGAGGGAAACAATCAGGCTAAGTTTTTTGTCGCTTTGAACTCGTTTTTTTAAGCGCGGCTTTTTTAGTTGCTGGACCTCGCTTGGAGGGCTTGGGCCTGGTCTCTTTCTTAGCTGCCTTCATTCCTTGATTCTCGGAAATACTCAGCAAAAGTCCGAGACCAAGAAACACGGTTACCAAGTTGCTGCCTCCGTGACTGATCAAGGGTAAAGGAATACCCGTCATCGGGAGACTTTTGGTGACGCCTCCTATGTTAAGGAGAGTTTGACATGCGAGCACAGAAACGATGCCTGCCGCCAGGAGCGACCCGAAGTAATCTTTGGTTTTGAATGCAATTCGGTATCCTTGGTGAAAGAAGATAAGGTAAAAGACGATCACCAGCAGGCAACCGACGAATCCAAGTTCCTCTCCAATGACCGCATACATGAAATCTGATTCAGCGATGGGAATGCGCTCTGGATTGCCTTTGCCAAAACCCGCTCCCAGGAATCCGCCGGCAAACATGCCTGATAATCCCTGGAGAATCTGCCAGCCACTGCCGGTAGGATCTCCAAAAGGGTCCATCCACGTTTGGATTCTTTCACGTGCATGCGCTACAAATTGATTGGCAATGACACCTGTCGCGGCGATTCCCAGACCTGAGGCAATCAGGTACCGCCACTGACCTGTAATGAAGAACAAAACCATGCACAGTGTCATGGTCAGGATAGCGAGCATGCCCAGGTCACGCTGGATCAAAAGCAAGGCCATCAGCATCACGTAGATTGATATGACCGGCCAAAGTACACGGATCATTGATGCTTTTCCGCGCTGAGTGGCTTGACGTATTTCTTTTTCCCTCGAAGCGAAATAGCCGCCGAGGAACAGAACCATCAAAAGTTTCAGGATCTCGGTGGGTGTTAATTGACCAGCTGCATAATAAGCTCCGCGGTAGCGAGTCCCCGTAGCAATCAAGACTGCTACCAGAATGAGGGAGACACCTGCTGCAGCCCAGCTCAGGCGGCGCAACGCTTGATATCGACCATTCTTGAAGAGACCTATCATCAGAAGCATCGTCAAAACACCAATCGGATAAGCAAAATGACTCAAACGCCATGGATGTTCAAAATCAAACAAACCCATCCTGTATTGAGCCAGAACACCGAAGCCTCCCAGGAAAGCGACCGATCCCAGAATAACAGGATCCCCCTGGAATCGAGTGATAATGAACCAGGCATGCATCAGCAGCAGGCTCAGTCCGAATATGACCAGAGGGAAAATACCTTGCTGAGCGACACTGCCTGCCTGCTTTAGATCATTTAGAAAAAAGCCTGCGTAACCAAATGCAATGGTGAGAAAACATGCAAAAAACAGGCGCCGCTCAATAGAACGGAACGACCATACATCAGCGATAGTAGTACCTGGTTTCACCTGCTTGAGCGCCGTGTTGCAAGATTACTTGAAAAGTGCTTTGGGCTGAGCCTGCAGCCACTCATCCCGACTCACCTTTTGAGTCAAATGCCGGTGAACAAAGGTTCCCTTCTTATTGCCCACGACAATTTCTGGATAGCCATCATCATTGATATCTCTAGCCATTACCTGCGTGCCAATGCCTGAGTCGCTATCGACCAGATGAGGGACAAAATCGACACCTGCATCCGTGCGCTTGAGTTCAAACCAATAAAGGACAGCAGCGGCATTTGGTTCTGCATCTCCATTTGGGCCATGGGCCCAGAATCTTTTTCCAGTGATAACATCCTTGAGACCATCCCCATTCATATCGGCCACATCAATGGCATGCAGTTGTGAAAACTGGACTCCATAGCGGTTTTCAGAAGGTTCTTTATTGACGAAAATGTGAGCTTTGAAGGTGATGCCTTCTGGAGTGGGGATGTGTTCATACCATGCCAACCCGTATCCGTGGGCAGCAATGCTGGTAATGACATCATTGTCACCGTCACCATCTACGTCGTAGGCATACATTTGAGCTCCCCCTCCCGGGCTGAAAAGTTGAGGATGGAATTTCCATTCAGGATCGCCAGCCAGGTTCTCAGGTTGCTGCCACCAGCCTTCTTTTGCCATGAGATCCATGCGGCCATCGCCATTGACGTCTCCGACGCCCAGGCCATGAGTAAATCGCTGCCAGGGACCCTTGGGGGTGATCGGATGAAATTTCCAGGGCTTTTCAGGTTGTGACCAATCGGGACTTGCATAACCATAATAGCCGCCTGAACCGCATACTATTTCAGGTTTTCCATCGCCAGTTAAGTCGAGGAAGGTCGGAGATTCGTTGTCGGTGACATCCAGTATGTCGTGCTTATTCCAGTAATGATCTTTTCCCTGTGGGTTTTCGTACCAGGATGATTCTTTTCCGGGGAACCCCAAAACAAGAATGTCATCCCAGCCATCCGCATTGAAATCATGCGAGAAGGCCACGAAGTTTTCCGAGTAGCTGTTCTTGGTCCCGAGTGCGCCCTCATAACCTTGAATGATTTGAGCGCTGCCGTCGGCATGTTGCTTTTCCCACCCGCGCTTGTCGGAGTAGAATGTATGTCGATGCGTGAAAGCCGGGCCTTCCCACCAATAAGGACCGGAAGCCGCGTCTTGATTTCCGTCTTTGTTAAAGTCACCAAAGGTTGCTCCTTCACTCCAGAACCGGTCCGTCAACTGTAGCTTTTCAAAAGAGTGAAGCGTGTGAGATTGCGCGCTCACGCCGCAAGACAGAGCAAGCGTTCCGAGGCCAGCAAGAATCAGGTGTTTCATGGATTCCATATGTCGCAAGGAATGAGCTCAAGGTCAAGTCAAGTTGCAGGGGAAACGTCTCCCGTTGTCATGGTGAAGTGAACTCGGGAACTCATGCCTCGGAGCGCCCTAAAAAGTCCCGCTTGATTTTCTGGTACGATAAAGAATACCCCCTCAGCCTTACTGGATGCCTGGTTTTGATAATCGAAGCATGTTCTGGCCTTTGTTTTTAATTGGATGTTTTGACTGGGTGGCGTCCGGCCAGTGGACTCTGATTTCTCTCAGGTTTTTACCCTTTGGTATACTGAAGTGGATACTTGGACTTGACTGACTCAAGTAAGAATTACCTGCATAACATTCCCTCATAGAAGATGACTGATCACTCATGACAGCCGTAACTTTTGCACCGATCGCGTGAGGGTTTTTTCGTGAACCTCTCAGGTTTATCATCATTGGAGTTGCTCCCAGGTCTGCCTCATTCCTGAATGCCAGCATCGTATCGTTGTTCCTGCCGACGAGCAGGTCGAGTCTGGCATCGTCGTTCCAATCAATCAGGATCAGCGATTTGGCATCTCCCGGCACGGAGAACCCGCTTTCTTTTGGCCAGACAGCTTTGAAGTATCCCATTTCATTTCCTCGCAGCAATAGTCCCTGACCCCCGTCAAAATGCCCCGTTTCCAATTGAGGGGCATAGCTGTTCTGACTGATGAGTAAATCCTGGAATCCATCGCCGTCCACATCAGAAAAAGTCACTCCGAATGCGGCCGTGATCTGAGCAAGTCGAGGAAGCGGTCTGAACTTGAAATGCCCGCTTCCGTCATTCATGAAAATACCTGACTCAAGATGAGTGGCATCGAACCGCTCACTGTCTTCAAGCTTGGCTGGAGGATAAATTTCTTCCAATGTAGCGATCGCGAAGGAGCCAAAGTCGGGGAATTTGTTTTTCAGGGAAGGCATTGCAAGGGTTGAACAACTCTTGCCTCGGACGGGATACCATTTATCTCCCTCATACTCCGCTTCGATCAGTCTCTTTTTTCCTGAACCGTCCATGTCTCCGTAGAACATGGTGAAAGGTTTCTTCCTGCTGGCATGGTATTTGGTATTGAGTCCCAGATTGGTGACTGCGTAATCAATATCCCCATCGTTGTCGACGTCCGCTCCAGCAATGCCATTCCAGAGTCCTTGGTAAGACTGCATGCCTGACCCCTCTGTTGAGTCGCTCAAGGAGCCCCCGTGGTTTTCGAAGTATCGCACAGGGCCCCAATGATGGGTGACAAGCAGGTCTATCCAGCCATCCTGATTCACATCGCTCCAGAGGGCTCCTTTGACCAGACCGGTCGTGGCCAGCGAAGGGGCAGATGCATCGGTGCTATCCACAAGTGTTCCACGATCGTTCAGAAGTAATATATTTCGTTCCGCTGTGGGATAAGCTCCCGGCTTGGAAAACCCTCCCACAAACAAATCGAGGTCGCCATCTCTATCAAAATCGGCAGCTGAGACCGAAGATCCAGAATAGCGCGTGTCGGGGATCCTGGATGGGTCTGAGGTCAAACGTCCGGTGCCGTCATTCACGTAGAGTCTGTCTTGGAGCCATGCATGTCTGGGGGCGCATTCCACACCTCCTGAAACAACATAAAGGTCAAGGTCACCATCTCCTTCCAAATCAAGGAACAAAGCTCCCATGTCCTCGTGATTGACATGCGCTCTGAACGGAGTCGAGATCCTCTTGGGAGGGGAGTTTTGGTATCGCATCAAAAGATACCCGGTTTGACCAGCTGCACCTCCCATGAAAATATCCTCTGTTCCATTGGCATCAACATCGCCGACTGCCAGCCCGGGGCCCGATTGCGATACTTTCCAGGGAATCAGGGGTTGAGTCTGATAATCGTCATGATCCCTTTCAGAATGTTTGACGGCGATACCCAATGGGATACCCTTGAAAAGGGTGGGCAATGGATCGGACTTTACCATGCGCTCTTTGTCTGTATCGGGCTCGGTAATAGTGACGAGATGTCCCGTGGACAGATTTTCTATTTCCTGAATCACTCCAGACGGCCAATGAATCATTGTTTTCTGAACTTGTGATTGATCCTTTAATCCAAAATGCAGAACAGGTTCATTGCTGGACATGAATCCCTGAGATAATCCAAGCGATCGAACCTGAAAGGAACCATCTTTCATGACGATTTTCACCTTTGCTCCGATACCCCAATGATTACTGGTGCTTCCTTTCAATCGAATTGAGACCGATTGATGCGTGCTTTCGTTGTTACGAAAAACTGAAACAGGCTCGTTAAAATTATGTACAACCAGATCCAGATCACCATCCCTGTCCAGATCACTGATGGCTGCTCCGAAACTGGCCGTGAGCTGTGTGATTCCCCAATCCTTGCCTACTTCTTTGAAATTGAGATTGCCCGAGTTTTTGAATATCAAATTTCTCTGTTTCAAAACGGCAGTCTGGCGCCACTGTTTGCTGTATCGACTCGTGATCGTTGCGGCAAGATCGCTGTTCATGAAATCCCGTGACATGCCGTTAGAGACGAAGAGATCAATCATGCCATCGTTGTTGAAATCACCGAACTTGGGAGACCATGACCAATCCGTGTTGGCCATGCCCATCATGGAAGCAGCCTCAAACAACCGCTCAGTACCGGTGCTCAGAAAGAGAGTATTGCGCATGTATTGACGTGGATTCGCGTTTTTCATGAACCACTGTTCATCGCGCATGTCGCCCATACCAATCTTCCTGCTGTAATGGCTTGTGCCTGACATGTCGGTTGCGAAAAGGTCAATGAGCCCGTCGTTATTGATGTCTGCAGTATCACACCCCATGGAGAACCAGGGAATGTGAGGGAGGGCAGACCGGGCAATTTCAGTGAAACTTCCATCTCGATTATTTCGATAGAGTTTATCTGAACCTTTGTAGTCGTTGCTGACGTAAAGGTCTTGCCATCCATCATTATCAAAGTCCCACCAGGTGGCAGCCAAGCCAATGTCGAACCCGGAGATGCCTGCTTCTTCGCTGACATCCTTGAATCCTTCCATGCCATCATTGCGATATAATTTGTCCCTGCCTCCCGCAATGACGAGTTCGATACGCCCCTTGCCTTTGTCCATCATCTGAAATATCTCCTCATATTCCGCGGTCATGGATGGCTTTCGATCCGCATCCATCTCAATGATCCTGCGCTGGAAAGTCTCAGCAGTGCTCTTGGGTAGGATATGCTTACCATTGACCTTCAAGCGGTGAGTGACCAGGTAAGCGTCCAGATCACCATCTCGATCATAATCGCAAAAGGCTGTCATCACACTTGCTGCGCGGTGGTCCAATCCGAATTGCGCGGCTTGTTCATCAAAAACTCCGTTGCCTTGGTTGATGTAGAGAAGATTGGGTGCATTGTAGACCGCAACGAAAAGGTCAAGGTCGCCATCATTGTCGATATCCACGAAAGTAGTTCCACCACTCCAACCCTGTCGGCCGCCAAGACCGGCTTTGTCGGTTATGTCCTCAAAGCGAAGATCACCAAGGTTGCGGTAGAGTTTGTTTCCATGATCATAATGCGTAAAAAAAATATCAGGCAAATGGTCCCCATCGACATCTCCAATACAAACCCCTGAACCTGCGCCCTGATCAGTCAACATGTTGAAAGGGGCTTTTTCAGGGAAACGATATTTGAGGTCAATGCCTGTGGTTTCAGCCTTCAGCGATTCAAAAAGCGGTGCATTTGACAAGTGAGGCCTGGTTTTAAATGGGAAAGCATCCGTGGTCCCCGCATTCACTGCGGCGATGCTCAGGAAAAGGGTCTGGATGCATGCCATGCCTCCGAAATTAAGTGTGATTTGTTGTAGGAGTGTCATGAATGTCTTGGCGTGAATGGAACAAGCGGTGATCAGGTGTTTATTTTGGGGCCATCTTAAAAGATTTATCCTGCAAACATTGAAATCGAAGATCATTACAGCAAAACAAGGTCAGAAATCAAAGGAAATTGGACTTGGATTCCATGTAGATTCAAATGAGGGTAAACCTTTGCTTTCTGCCGAAAAAACAGTTATCTATCTATCACTAAGTTATGGGATTGAACGAACGAGAAGAGACAACAAGCAATGTTTTAGGCACACCATTGCAATCCTGCTGCACAGATCCAGTCACGGGCTACTATCGCAACGGCAAGTGCCACACCGGTCCTGGTGATCATGGTCTCCACGTGATATGTGTGGAAATGACCGATGCGTTTCTGGAATTTGGTCGGCAGGGTGGGAATGATTTGATCACACCTAACCCGCAATATCAGTTTCCCGGATTGAAAGAGGGAGATCGCTGGTGTGTCTGCCTCAGTCGTTGGATGGAAGCACTGCAGGCAGGATGCCCCCCGCGCATTCTCCTCAAGTCCACCCATATTTCGGCGCTTGAGTTCGTCGATTTGGATGAACTTAAAAAGCATGCTTTGGACTGGGAAGAAGGCGAGGAGTCATGAACCGCAAAACAATTCTCAAACTGGCAATCGTCACATTTCCATTTTTGCTGCTTCTCTTCTTTACATTCGCCGAAAAAATGGGGATTCGGGTGACTACCATTTTCAATAAGTAAGGGCCTTACTCGTCTCCGCTGCACTTGGCGGATTGAAGGAATAGCCCTTGTTTCGGGCTGTGAATGTGCTTTCCTCAAAAAGATCAGCCACTCACACCTGCGACATTTCCTGGATGACAATAGCGTTTATCGAGCCCTCGGTAGCGCTTGCATATTCGGCAAGATGAGTGTTGTTCATGTGATCCTGCCAGAGTTCCCGGCTCTCCCAATTTTCGAAAAATAAGAAAAAAGCCGGATTTTGGTTGTCTTGATGCAGGTCATATTGAATGCAACCAGCTTCTTTCAAAGTCGGCGCAATCAGCTTTTTCAGCTCCGCCTTCACCAGATCGATCTTGTCTGGTTTGGCTTCGATGGTGGCAACAATGGTAAGTGCTTTGCTCATGTCATGGTCCTACCACGGCGACGGTTGAATTTTCAAGGTCGAATATCTTTTCCGCGGCTTTCTGCACATCTTCCAGACTCACGGCGCGAATAGCCGCGTCCTCTTCAAGAGGGTGTTGAAAGCCCAGCCCGTAAAGTTCATCCAGCGCACTGGCCATGGCCAGGTGGCCCAGGTCCTGACGTGCGATCTGTTTCTGCCCCAACATCTTTGCTTTGGATCGATCTAATTCCTGCTGCGTGATACCTTCACTTTTGATTTTGTTAATTTGAATTTTGAATTCTTCCTTCACTTGTTCGACGTGTTCCGGAGAGGTGCCTGCATAAAATCCGAAGTAACCCCTCACAATACCCGGCATGTGCTGTGCGCCAACATAGTAGGCTAACCCCAATTCATCTCGAATACGCATGAAGAGTCGAGATCCCAGATCGCTGCATGTTTCCTGCAACAAATCCAGTGCATGACGCTCCTTGTCGAAGAAAGTCGTTCCAGGAAAGCCGAAGACAACTACCGACTGTTTTTTGTCGCATGTCTCCGATAAATCAAGGCTTTCAACACGCGTTTCGGATGGCGACTGTGGCAATTCAATCCTTGATGACTCGCTGCTGTCTTCCCAAAGGTTTGAAAGTTCTTTTTTTACCCGCTCAATATCAATGTCTCCAAAAATCGATAAGACCTGATTACCTGGTTTCACGAGCCGTCCGTGGTGTGACTTGATTTGCTCGATACTCAATGATTGGACAGATGATTCTTCACCCGCGTTCGAAAGCCCATAGCCTTTTTCCCCGAACAATCCCTTCTTCATGAGTTTGAAACACCGGCCCAACAATTGATCCTTCTGCGCGCGGATACCAGCCATTTGCACCTGGCGTTCCCGCTCAATTTCAGTTGAAGGAAATGAAGGGAAGCGAAGTGTTTCCCGCAGGAGATCCAGTCCAAACTTCACATCCTGATTCAACACCTCAATGTTCAATCCAAAGCTGTTGTTTCCTGCATACGCCTCAACGCTGCCTCCAATCGCCTCGATGGCCTCCATTATCTCTCCAGCTGTTCGATCCGCCGTGCCTTTGAGGAGTCCCTGACTCATGAGTTGTGTGATGCCGCTGTCGGCGTTGGACTCTTCAAGAACCCCCCCAAAAAACACCGAGCGAATCTCCACAAATGGCAATCGATCATCTTGTTTGAACAGGACACGCATTCCATTGCCAGGCTCCCATTTTTCAATTTCGGTTCGATGGACATTGGCGGATTTTTGGAGCGAAACAGGGCTGCTGCCCTTGGGCAAAAGTGCAAAGGTGCTTCGGTTATCCGGGAACATGTATTTGTTCGCAACTTCGACTATTTTTTCAGCAGTGATGGATTGAACCTGACTCAAATATCGATTGGAAAAGCCGAGGTCTCTGGCCGCCATCCAGGCGCCGCCCAGATCCTGCGCTTGTCCCTGCATGGTTTTACGTGCCGCCAGAGTGGCGGAAGTGAACTGTTTGACTGCCTTGGCTACCTCGGAGGAGGTAACACCCTTTTCCCTGACACCTTGTAATTCCGCCTCGATGCTCTGAACGGCTTTCTCATACTGGCCGCCATCGAAGACAGCACTGATCCCAAACAATCCGGGATTTCCTGGATTGTAAGTCCAGGCATCAATGGCATGAACGACACCTTGCTCTTCTCTGAGACTTCGATACAAGCGCGAACTCCTTCCACCCCCCAGGATGATCGATAATGTCTCGAGGGCTGGCAGATCCTCGTGCCGGATGTCGGGGATATGCCATGACAAATGGGTGTGCCCCAGCTCAATCGATGATTCTTCCACTCTTTGACGAGGTGCCAGTTGAGGCGGTTCAGAGGGAATAAATGCAGGGGGGAGGGGGCTGAATGGGGAATCTTTGTAGGCTGCGCTGATTTGATCTGCGATCTTTGTGATATCAATGTCACCCACCACGATGAAAAACTGATTCGATGGTGTGTACATTTTCCGGTAATAATCAAACACGTCCTCGCGGCTGATACGGTTGAAAACATCCGGGTAACCAATCACGGTATATCGGTAAGGAGAGTGCAGATAGGCAGTTTCGAAAAGCCCACGTCCGGAACGACGCGCAGGGTCGTCATGATTCATGTCCATCTCTCGACGGATCACATCCAGCTCGCTGATGAGTTCATCTTCCGGCAGTGAGGCATTTTGCATGATATCACAAAGGATATCTACGGCAACATGTGTGCCTGAGGAGGGCGTGTTGATGTAATAAACGGTCCGATCGAAGGAGGTATAGGCATTCATGTAGCCTCCTGCCTCCTGAACTTCCTGGTCAATTCGACCTTTTCCCCGAGTGGTGGTTCCCTTGAAGAGCATATGCTCCAGAACGTGAGAGAGTCCGGCACCCAGCCATTTTTCCTCATGAATGCTTCCAGCCTCGCACCAGGCTTGTACTGAAACAACTGGAGCACTTTTATCTTCCAGTAAAATAATTGTTAACCCGTTAGGCAGCGTGCACAGCTGTGCTCCTGAGGAATGTGAGGAAATAGAGTAATCGGACATGTAATATGTGTGATGGTAATCGAGTTAAGTTCTGAATCACCGGTATTGGCAAGTTGCCCCCGGAAAGAAAGGTCAAACCACTAGTTTCAGGATCGATCTTTCTGCTTCAGGCTTTTCTTTGGCTTTTCAGGGGAGAACTCGGGGCGTGTTCTTGGAAGGAATGGTTTTTTGAAAGCATCTTCAAAATTGTAAATAGACTTGAAATCGGCCCGTGTGTCTTCCTTGGTTTTCGATAATAATTTGTGGTCAACCATGTTGAAAACGATTTCGCCAAAATCTTCGCAGCGCAACATCCCCCAGTCATACATCACGGTCAAGGCCATTGGGCCAAACTGCTCGAGAGCCAGGTCTCGAATGCCTTTGAGCAATTGTTCACCTGAGACGTGCTGGGGTTGTTTGCCTGATGTTTTCTCTTTTTTGATTTGGCTCTGGGTATGGTCCAGAGCGTCTCGAAGGAAATAGTAGGCATCTGGCGCAAACCTTTCATCGGATTGCGTTATCTGTTCAACAGTCTGGTCAAAGTCGAGCGTTTGCATATTCTAATCAAGGCGCGAGCTCTGTGTCGGACCGTTCCGGTGGATGACTCAAACGATAATGTTTCACGCCGTAACCAACCATCAGAAGGAACAGTATCCAGAATACCACCCATTGTTCTTTGTGGGTTAAAAATGCCACATCCATTCGTTAACCACAAATTCATATTCTGACAATAATTACGTTTAAAAAAATACGATTTTTCAGATCGTTGAACTCTGCGCGAATACTGGCATAATGAGGCGAGATGCTTTTTCGATTCAATATGCAATCCGGTCGCCCCATCAAGCCGGGCGCCAAGTGGAAGTGGTTACTGCTTTTTGTTGGTTTCCCGCTACTGGAATTGTGGTTGATTCTCAAACTGAGCGCCGTCATGGGGTGGGGAGCCACGATCTGGCTGATCCTGATGACAGGTTTCATGGGGGGAACGCTGGCTCATCGACAAGGTTTTACCACTCTGCAGAAAATTCAACGAGACATGGCTCAGGGACGCATGCCTGCGGGGGCACTCCTGGATGGCTTGCTGATTCTGGTTGCCGGCCTGCTGCTCATCACGCCAGGAATCATCACGGACCTGATCGGGTTCAGTCTCCTGATCCCGCCCTTGCGTCGTCTGATAAGCGGTCGTGCAGCGGGTTGGGTTTCTCAACGTTTCAAAATGCCACAGCCCCATGTGAAACCCCAGACTGGATTGGATGATGATGATGTGATTGATGTCTAGACGGCGGACAAAATCGGGCAAAACGGATTTCCACAACAGCTTCTTCAACAAAAAAGCGACTCCGGGGTGAGGGCAAAAGCCCTTGTCCCAAGCGGAGTCGCCTTCAGAAAAGAGTTCCGAATCTTACTTGTTTAATTCGCGAATCCAGATGTTACGGAATCGGACAGGATTACCGTGATCCTGCAAGACAAGCGGTCCTTCAGGAGCCATGCCCTTGAAAGCCGCAGCGGTTGTAGCGCCCCCTTTGATGGCCGTGTGGTTCTGAATGAGGACTCCGTTGTGCAATACCGTGAAGGAGCCTGGTTTGACCGAACCATCCTTCTGAGGTTTGGGGGAAATGAAAATGATGTCATATGCCTGCCATTTTCCGGGAGGTCGCGAGGCATTGACCAAAGGTGCTGCGTTTCCGTAGAAGGAACCTGCCTGTCCGTTGAAGTAGGTTTCATTGTTGAAGGAATCCAACACCTGGATTTCGTAGCGTCCCTGCAAGTAAACACCACTGTTTCCCCGGCCTTGACCGTTCCCTTTCACTTCACTGGGAGAAGCCCATTCAATGTGCAACTGTACATCGCCAAATGATTGCTTTGTCTTCAGGGAACCCGCGCCTTTTTTGACTTCCATGGCAGACTCCGACGAGATCAGGTTCCACTTGGCTGGAGCGTCACCACTCTGCCATGCGTCCAGGTTTGATCCATCAAATAACACGATGGCATCGGAAGGTGCTGAGTGATTGTTGCCGGGTGTGACTATTTCAGGTGCTTTGTCCTCTTTCTTTCCGGAGTCTGCAGCTGTGGCGGAGCATTGGAATGCCATGAGTGACATGAGGAATGCGACAAGGATTTTGTTTCTCATATTTTTCATTCTAGTTGGATTGCTTTAATTACCTACACAGTAAAGTTTGTTGTTGGCCCGGATAAACAAGTTTCCATGGGCCGCTGTGATCATGGAGCGCGTCATGTTGTCGCCGCGCTCACCCATTGGAATCGTTGCCTTGATGGTCCCGTTGCTGGCATCCACCACCACGACATCTGCAGCGAAATTCATGAGATAAACCTTTCCATCAGCCACCAGTGGAGAAGCTTCAAACTTGCTGCGTCCAGGCAGTTCCAGAGACCACTTGATTTCGCCTGTTTTCGGATGTACTCGGGAAAGTGCGCCTCGCACATCGCTTAAAATGAAAAAGTCCTCGTATGCAAAAGCAGGGGTAGGAACGTCGGAACTCAGACTGCGTTGATCATTGCTTACCCAGGCAAGTGCGCCATCGTTCAGTTTCCCCTTGCCGCCCAGCTTCACCGCATAAATTGGATCTTTCTTGGGTGCGCATGCCAGCGCAATCCCTGCTCCGGCTATGGGAGAAGGAACCAGTCGCCAGTGGGTGATCCGTTTTGGATTCCACGTTCCCCATCGCCAGATCTCTCTTCCGGTTTCAGGGTCGTGCCCCGTGATGTCATCCCCACCTACCACTAGGATTTCAGTCCTTCCGTCGTGCGTGTAGGGCATTGGGGTTGAGAAGGCTTCCAACGACTCCATTCGAGCATCGCTGGGGCGCAGTGTTTTCCATTTGACTTCACCTGTCGCTGGATTGAGACCCGCTATGTAGGACTCGTTTGGTTTATCTTTAAAACCCCGGCCGTGGACCGGTATATCTCGCTGTAAAACCTGAATGTAAAGCGTGTCTTCGTAAAGCAAGGGCGTGCTGCTGAATGTCCATTGGAAACAGAATTCTCCCCATTTCTTCTCGAGATTGAAGCCCCAAAGCTTTTTTCCATCCATGTCGAATGCAACGAGTTCTCCGTTGCCATAAAAGAAAATGGCCTGTTTGCCATTCGTGAGAGGGGAAGGGGAGGCGAAATTGCTTCGGTCATCGCGCCTCATACCGACGGCAACCTTATTGGACCACTGTATGGTTCCAGTTGTGCGATCCAGACAAATCGCAAGCAGGGTCTGATTGGTTTCGTCTGTAGAAGAAACCAATACCTTATCTTCCCAAATCACCGGTGTAGCCGCACTGCTTCCCGGCAAATCCTTTGTCCATGCCAGATTTTCAGTTTTGGACCATCGCTCAGGAAGGTTGCTTTCGTCTGTGAATCCGTTGAAATTCGGACCTCGCCATTGCGGCCAGTTGGCTGCTTGCGTTGATTGGGCAAGCAACATGCAGCCCAATAGAAATGTCAAATATCGTTTCATGATCTTTGATAGTTTTGTGCGTCGCGGAGTAAGACCATACCTTACGGAATGCAACTCGATTTCAAAAGGTAAAAAATGCTGCCGCTCAAACGTAAAGCGCGGTTTTCAATTCATGAAGAAGCACACTGACCAGTCCATGGCGCCTGTTTGGGTCGGGCTCCAGTGCTTTCAAAATACTTTTTTCAACTCCGACTGGAATATGTGGATTCACATCCCTTGGAGGAATGAAATCCTTTCCTCGATGGATTTGCTTGCGAAGGATTTCGTCGGGTGATTGTCCTTGAAAGGGCTTCTGGCCGGTCAAGACCTCGTAAGCCATGACCCCATAGGCAAAAATATCCACCCGGTGATCGATGGCTTCGCGCTGTAATTGTTCGGGAGCCATGTAGGCAGGGGTACCCGGGTTTTTCTGTAACTTGATCGGTGTTTCAGGGCGTGCCTGAGAAAGATCGAAATCAAGCAGGCGCACATTACCGTTGCGCGACACGAGGATGTTCTCTGGTTTGAAATCAAGATGCATGTAACCGCAGTCATGCACGTGTTCAAGAGCTTCCGCGCTGTCGATCAATATGTTGCCGATGAGTTCGCTTAAATCCATGGTTTCATCGGCCATGGCTTCCTTCAAGTTCAGCCCCTCAACATACTCCATGACCAGAAAGTGCTCACCATGAAGTTTGCCATGCTCCACGTAGTGGATGATGTATTCATGGTTATGGACATCAGCAAGAATTTCGCAGCCTGCGATAAATCGTTTTCGGGCAACAGAATCCGTTTTTAATTTGGATAAGAGAAGCCTGACCGCGACCGTCTGGCCCTCCGGGTTTGTGGCCAACCAAAGGTCAGCCATCCCACCACTGTTGATGAGTTCATGAAGCTTGTAGGGGCCGAATGGACCAGGTCCAACGGCTTCGCCTTCAGATGGATTCTTTCGGCCAAAGAGATTCAGCATGCCTTCAAATGAGCAGAAACCATGCTCAATGTGTCTCGTTCCGTTCCAGTTTTCACGTTTCAAGTGTTAGTTTTAGACCTTGGAGGGATCAAGGATTTTTATTAATAGCTTAGAAGTCTTTTGTGAATTTACTGCATGGTATTTCTTCTCAGAACATTGAAAAACATCCTGAAAACAGCTGTCGAGGGACCGGTCCGCCTGTTTTATCCTGAAGTATGTCAGATCTGCCTTGATTCCACTGCCATACCTTTGCAGGGGTTTGTATGTGAAGCTTGTCAACGGGGCATCATGTCTGTTCAGGCTCCCTTCTGTCATCGTTGTGGACTTCCTTTTGAAGGGGAAATACATCAGGCATTCCAATGCCCGAATTGTCACGATGTCCGTTTATTCTTTGTTTCATCAAGGTCCGCATGCGTTGCCAATACACTGATGTTGGATATGTTACACCGTTATAAATACGCCAATGCCCGCTGGCTGGAACCTCTTTTTGAACGTTTGATGGGGGATGCGCTGTTCAACGACCGTGTCATTGATACCTGGGATGTCGTCCTTCCGGTACCGCTTTATTCCGTGCGGCAGCGTGAGCGTGGATATAATCAATCCGCATTCCTTGCCCAAAGTATGGCAGTTCGCTTAAAGTTGCCTTGCCTTGAAGGAGTGGTAAAAAGGGTTGCTCACACGCCTTCACAAACTATGCTCAGTCGGAAAGAGAGGGCTGTCAACATGGCGAAGGCCTTTGAAGTGGTTGATGTCGAGACAATCTCAAATCGCCGGATTCTCCTGATCGATGATGTGTTTACGACCGGCGCGACTGTCAATGAGTGCGCACGCGTCTGCATGTGTGCAGGCGCCCAATCGGTGCATGTCTGGACGCTGGCTCGTGGGCTGGGAGTGATGGGAACCTGAATGAGGCCTCGATATAACGAGAATTTTTAACAACCTTTGGTAAAAGAATTTTAGAAATTGCAACAAGATGAGTAAATCTCCAGAAAAGCATGATACCAAATTTACGACCCGCAGTATCCCAGGCGTAGAAGCCAAAGAGCCGACGGTGACGCCCTTGTCAAGTGCGTCTGAGCAGGTGATGCTGAAACGGCCTCGTCCTTTGACCGGGGGGCCACGAAAACGAGTCATTCCAGAAGGGCTTTGGACGAAATGTCCCAAGTGCAATGAGATGATCTATGACAAGGAACTCGAAGCCAAACTGAATGTTTGCTTCACTTGCGGCCATCATTTTGCACTGACGGCCTGGGAGCGTGTGCATTCACTTGTCAATGCCGATGACTTTGAGCAAATGGATGAAAACATGTCCAGCGTAGACGTGTTGGAGTTTCCCGGCTACATGAGCAAGATCGGAGCAAATCAGCAGAAAACCGGTCTCAAGGATGCAGTGATCACTGGGCTGGGTTCACTGAATCATCATCAAATCGCTCTTGGTGTCATGGATTTCAGCTTCAATGGCGGCTCCATGGGATCCGTAGTCGGAGAGAAATTGACTCGATTGATTGAGAAGGGAACCGAATTGGGTTTACCAGTCATCATTTGTTCCACCAGTGGTGGAGCTCGAATGTATGAAGGTATGTTCAGTCTCATGCAGATGGCAAAAACCTGCGGTGCGCTGGCCTACCACGGCAAGCAGGGATTACCATTCATTAGTGTATTAACTGACCCAACCATGGCGGGCGTGATGGCCAGTTTTGCGAGTGTGGGCGATTTAATTGTCGCGGAACCGGCCGCTCGCATTGGTTTTGCAGGGCCACGTGTGATCAAGGACACCACCAAGGCGGATTTGCCCGAGGGTTTCCAGACCTCTGAGTTTTTGTGTGATCACGGTTTGATCGATGCCATCATCCCGCGGAAGGATCTTAAAGACAGCTTGTCCCACTACCTCGATTTCCTGATGTCCGGCGTGAAAAGCAAATCAAAGACTGCTTGAATTGAACTACAGATCCAAGCATAGGAAAGGCGCATCATTGGATGCGCCTTTCTTTTTTCTTAAAGGGATTTCAGGAAATATCAATGATTGTCGACAGTGATCCCGGGCCAGTCGTCTGTGCGGAATGGTGTCAGCGGTAATCCTTCCTTGTTCTGCACATTGCAGACGGGATTGTCCGCCCAGGCATACCTGACGGCTACCGGATTGGAGACCGATTCACTCCACACTTCTATCTGTGTTCTGTTGATGACCTTTGCCGCCGCACGCACGAATTGCTGATCCGCTCCTGCAAGGGTAAAGCCAATGGGAGTGTTAACATCAAATAAATCCATGCCGCCGCCCACATGGTCAAACGTCAGTGTGATCTTGGTACCTTGGCGATCCATTGATTGATAGATCGGACTACGATAGACAAGGTCATAGTCGTAGTCCTTTGCGAGAGCCCAGCGGGCGAGGCGCTTGCCGACATCTTCTTTGTTTTTTGGATGGATATCCTGAGCTTCTCCCAAGTCGATGATGACCGCTTCGCCTGTGTTGTTTAGCTTGCTCATGGTCATGGTTTGCGCCTCCCTGAGCTCAGCCCAGTCACTCTCAGCTGGCAGATCCTTTTCCAATCTGAAATCGGCTAACTGAACCCAGTAAAACGGAAAATCACCCTGATTCCAGACGTCGCGCCAATTCTGAATCATCAAAGGAAATAAATCACGGTATTGATAAGCCCTTCCTGCATTGCTCTCTCCCTGATACCAGATGGCTCCTTTGATGCCATAACCAATCGTTGGGTGCAGCACTCCGTTGTAAATGTTGGAGGGTCGGTGATTGCCAAACAGCTGATTATTGGGACGATTAGGTCTTTTTGGAGTGGCTTCGCCTTTGGCGCGGGCCTCGATGGCCTTCCATTTCCATTCTTTCATCGCTTTCTCATAGTCGGCGATCTGTGTTTTCAACTTCTCATTGGCCTCCGTTTTTTTCCACCGCTCCATGAGAGGGGCATAGCGAGCATCAGTTTCCAGTAAATCGCGACGGATCCATGCCTCGGCGGCGGAACCTCCCCAGGCGTTATTGATCAGACCAATGGGTACCTTGAGAGTGTTGTGCAGCTGACGTCCAAAGAAGTAACCTACGGCGGAAAAATTACCTATGGTGTCACTGGAGCATTCCTCCCATTGTCCTTCGAAATCGTCCATTGGCACTTGAGTGCCTACTTGGGGGACGGAGACCAACCTGATCTCAGGATAATGGGCGGTCAATTTCTCGAGGTCGGGGTCATTGGATGCATTGATGGACCATTGCATGTTGGATTGGCCGGAGCAGATCCAGACTTCGCCCGAAAGGATGTTTTCAAATTCCAGTGTGTTCTTTCCCCGGATGGTCATTTCATATGGACCTCCCGTGGGTAACGCCGACACACTGACACGCCATGACCCGTCATCTCCAGCCCGAGTTTTCACTGTCTGATCATGGACAGTCACGGTGACGGTCTCCCTGGGATCTGCCCAACCCCAAACGGGGTTGGATTGGTTTCTTTGAAGAACCATGTTGTTTCCAATGATGGATGGCACTCGAACTTCAGACCGGGCACTTGTGGAAAACAGACAAAGTGCAGTCAATGCGATTAAGTGGGATTTGTGATATGTTTTCATGTTATTCATAGCGCCACCAAAGGCGTCAAACCTCCGCACAACAAGTGAATGCAAGGTGCTGCTCGGGGTTGAAGGTATTCTGTCTTTTATCCTGTTTTTCGCCAAGGTAAATCAGCCCTCCAACTATTTATTCAATGCCGGACAAAAACATTTCAATATTCCTCTTCCCGGTTCCTCGACGCCTTGAAGGTTTCAGAGATGCGCAAAGGGATTGGGTGATACGGATCCATGTTTTAATGCAAACACGCGGTTTTCAGGGGTAAATAGGGTAAATAACGAAGGAGGGCGATGTGGTTTCATCTGCTTTGCTGGCTGCCTTGTTTTATCCTGCGCGTGATGGCGTGATGGCGGGTGGCGTGTGGTGGTGTTCAAGTTTGTTGCTGCTTGACTTTGATCCACTCAGGAACAACTTCGACCAGGATCATGGCCAGGAAGATCATTGCGCACCCCACGTATCCGATCCCGCTGATTCGCTCACCCAGAAAGAGGGCGCCAAACAGTCCCGCGAAGAGTGCTTCTGACGATAAGAAAATGGCTGCCTGAGGTCCAGTCGTATATCGCTGAGCGATAGCCTGTAGTGTAAATGCGACACCACTGGAGAAGATCCCCGCATAAAGAATTTCCTTGGTGGCAGCGCGGATGGCATCGAGTTCAAACGATTCAAACGACAGGGCACCGATGAATCCCAGTAGAGCACATACCCCAAATTGAACCGCGGACAACGTCATTGGCCGGGCCGTCTGGCGACTCAGATTTCCAACCATGATCACCTGAATGGCCCAGAAGAATGCGCAGAGGATGGTCAACAGATCTCCGGTCTGCAGCTTGGCAAAATCACCTCCGCTCATGAGATAAATGCCGATGGTGGAGATCACCGAGGCGGGCCAGATGACAAAATGTGGTTTTTGTCTCAGAAACAAGACGGTCAATATGGGAGTGATGACCACATACAATCCTGTAAGGAAACCTGAGTTGGTCACGGTTGTGGTTAGTAATCCTACTTGTTGTGAAGCCATGCCGAGGAATAGAACGCACCCGATCCAGCAAAGACCTCGCCAGCTTTTTCTGCTCAAGGGGATGGTTGCGGATCGGGATTCTTTCCATGCAAGAGGGATCAGAATGAGTGTGGCAATCAAGAACCTCAAAGCAATGAACGTGTAGGGTCCAACAGCATCCATCGCGCTCGATTGAGCGACAAAGCCCATCCCCCAGATGGCTCCGGCCAGCAGCAGTGTCAGGTTAGCTTGTATTCTTGTCATTTTGATCTTGCTGAAACGAACCTTCACGGAGGCAGGGCCGTCATAGTCGTTCTTCCCGGAGACTTCATATCCTAAATCCCCTGAATCATAAATCAAATTTCTGATCATCCTTGATTTGCTTTCGATGGTTAATTTGTCGATACTCAACTGAATTCTTCATACCCCATGCAAAGTCAGATGAAATACGTCATTTTGTGGATTACCGTTTGCATTGCGCTCTGCAATTCAAAGGCAAGTGCCGAGCATCTTGTCCTCGATGCAGATACTCAGATCAATTTGCCCTCAGGATTTGATGCTGAACTTCTGTATGACGTGCCCGCATCCCAAGGTTCATGGGTGGCCATGGCCTTTGACCCCAAAGGTAGACTCATCGTATCAGATCAGGATGACAAAGGGGTGTTCAGGCTCACATTGACGGAAACCGAAGGGGCGGGAGTCCGTGTCGAGCATCTCGAGGGCTTCCCATACCTACCCATCAACTGGGGAAAACGTCGCGTGGGCGGAGCACTGGGATTTCTGTATGCGTTTGACAGTCTCTACATGTCCTCCATGAAGGGATTTTACCGGATCAGGGATACCGATGGTGATGACACCTTTGATGAATTCACGCTGCTGAAGCAGTTGGGTGTTGGTTACGAGCACTCTGCTCATTCCATCATCAAGACGGAAGATGGTCAGGGATTGTATCTGGTGACAGGGAATCACACTCCTCTGCCTTCGGGGATCCCCAGTCTTCAGCCTGCCGTCTGGGAAACGGATTCCTTGCTTCAGGAAATGCCCGATGCGATGGGGCATGCGGTTGGAATTCAACCTCCGGCGGGATGGATTTGTCGTATTTCACCCGATGGCAAGGATTGGGTGATGGTGGCATCAGGTTTCAGGAACGCCGTGGATATCGCCATCAACCGGGAAGGGGAATTGTTCACTTATGATTCTGATCTGGAGTTTGATGTGGGAACTCCGTGGTATCGCCCGACACGTGTGAACCATGTGACATCGGCCAGTGAGTTTGGTTGGCGCCCGGGCTCTGCGAAATGGCCCGAGTATTTTGCGGACAGCAATGGTGCCGTCATCAACATCGGCCCCGGCTCGCCTACCGGAATCAGTTTTGGTCATCACTCAAATTTCCCTGCTCCGTATCAGGATAAACTGTTCATATGCGATTGGACTTTCGGTTCTATTTATCTGATCGACATGGAAGAGGATGGCTCAAGTTATGTGGGCACCAAAACAGAGTTTCTCAATGGGCAGCCACTGAATATTTCAGCCATGCGTTTCGGGCCTGATGGTCACATGTATTTTCTTGTGGGGGGGCGTAATACGGATTCCAGGCTCTACCGGATAAAATACGTGGGTCCAGTGCAACAAAAACCAGTGAAGAAACTTGTCGCCAATCAGGGTCTCCGAGACCTGCGCCATTCGTTGGAGGTTTTTCACGGGAACCCGCATGCCGGCAATCAAGCCATCACCAGGGCCTGGCCGCACTTGTCTCATCCGGATCGAAATATTCGATACGCCGCACGCCTGGCCATTGAGAATCAACCGGTGAGTTTGTGGCAGGAACGCGTGCTGAGGGAAGAGGATCAAAGAGCCTTGATCCATGCTTCCATTGCTCTTTGTCGTCATGGTGATCCGTCCTTGTCTCATCGTATTTTGAAGAAGCTCAATCAAATTTCATTCGATTCACTCGCTGCGGAGGATCAACTTGCCCTTCTCAGAGCTTATTCCCTTTGCTTCATTAGATTGGGTCAGCCTGCGCCAGAATTAATCAATGTGGTCATCGGAAATCTGGATCCATTCTTTCCGGCAGACGATGAACAAGTGAACATCGAGTTGTGTCGGGTCCTTTCCTATCTGGATGCACCTCAGGTTGTCAAAAAGACGATCTCCTTGATGAAAATAACACAGACCAGGACCCTCGATTACGACAAGGAAATGTTGTCGCGTCACGAGTATGGCAAGGAGATTCTGAAAACGATGGCCAACACGCCCAACAGTCAGAATATTCAATATGCATACTCACTGCGGCGCGTTCAGAACGGGTGGACCCTTGCGGACCGGAAATACTTTTTTTCGTGGATGAATGAAACGCTCAGGAAGAGTGGGGGGAAGAGCTTTGCCGGCTACATGCGGGCGATCAGAGAAGACGCCATCCAACATCTCGCACCTGAAGTTGCCACCTCCGTCTCCTGGCTTCTCGGGGATATCGAAGGGGTGGATCTCAGTCAGCTTCCAACTCCCAAAGGGCCTTCGGTCGCATGGAAAACGGACAAGGCAATGCAGCATTTTGAAGGGGAACTGAGCGGACGGGATTATCAGAACGGCAAGGCCATGTTCTCTGCAGGGCGTTGTGTGGCGTGTCATCGATTTCAGGGCTCGGGTGGATATTCAGGGCCGGATCTGGGGTCTGTTGGGAATCGATATTCCATACGTGATATCCTCGTTTCGATTTGCGAGCCGAGTCATTCCATATCGGAACAATACCAGGCCAGTACGGTGACATTGAAGAATGGATCTTCCCGCTACGGGCGGATCATCTTCAAAAACGAAACCGAGATCGCCCTTGCTTCGAATCCATTTAACTTTGGTAATGTTCAGAAAATCCCTGCCTCAGATGTTGCAGAAATCAAACCTTCGCAGATTTCCCTGATGCCCCCGGGGACTGTCAACGGGATGAATCAGGATGAACTCATGGATTTAATGGCATATTTGATCTCAGGCGGAAATCGCCGGCATGAGGTGTTCAAGCGAAACTGACAAAGTCGTTTGTCTCTGATGCGGATCAGAAAGCGAACTGCTTATATTTTATTTTAATTATGAAACCATTCCTCAACGGCAATGACACCCTTTGGCGTGCTCGGGTTGAATCGGGATTATTCCCATTCATCCTACTTTTGTGCGCAGCTCTTTCATTGAACTTTCAAGTCGCGGAAGCACGAGATGCAGGAGACCGACCTAATTTTGTGATCTTCTTTCTCGATGACTCAGGATATGGCGACTACTCGCACAATGGTAATCCAACCATTCAGACTCCACAGATCACTCGCCTGGTTCGGGAAGGATTGAACTTTACTCAGTTTTATGTGACCTCTCCTGCCTGTAGTGCCTCTCGTTATTCACTCATGACTGGGCGTTATCCAGGTCGTTCAGGGCTGGGCACCTGGGTGATTGGTCCCTCTTCAAAACGTTACTTGCACCCTGAGGAAATGACACTTCCGGAGGCCTTGAAGGAACAGGGTTACAAAACGGGAATTTTTGGGAAATGGCACCTTGGCTCCCCGAATCAAAAAAATCTTTTTTCCAAAGACACGCTTCCTTTGGCTCATGGATTTGATGAGTGGATCGGTACTAACGTTTCACATGACTACGTCAATGCGATGCTGATGAAATCAGATCCCGACGGCACAGACCCTGTGGACGGGTATCGTGTCATCACCAGAGATTTACCCTCCAAACATGATGTGTGTGCCTCCTTGACAGGACGCTGTACCGAAGCGGCTCTCTCCTTCATCGAGAGAAACAAAAAAGATCCCTTCCTTGCTTATATTCCTTACAACATGCCTCACCTCGGTATCCACGCGAGCGACACGTTTGCAGGGCAATCCAGGCGCGGTCTGCTTGGGGATGTCATGGCGGAAATAGACGAGGGTGTCGGTCGAATCAGGAACGCATTGAAAGATGCGGGATTGACGGAGAATACGCTCATCATCTTTTCCTCTGACAATGGCCCCTGGATTCGTTTCCAGGATACGGTGGACCATCCCAAGTATGGGGAAGCGCGCTTGCATATTGGCTACGCGACACCTTTTCGAGACGGTAAGGGCTCCACCTGGGAGGGGGGGCATCGGGGTGCCGGGTGTTTTTTGCTGGCCGGGTATGATCGCTGCCAGCCAGAGCGAACTGGCGCCTGTCAGTACGCTGGATGTCTTTCCCACTTTGGTGACTCTGGCCGGAGGCAGGGTGCCTGCGGATCGATCCATCGACGGTCGTGATATTGGGGCTTACCTGTTTTCTCGACATTCCTCAAAACGCGTGTCGCCGTTCAAGTTCTTCTTTTCTGCCTCCGACAACAAGCCTTCCGCTCTGCGAATGGGGGCCTGGAAGCTGCACGTGCGACTTTATTCTCAAACGGGAAATAATTACGGTTTCCGTGCTTCGCGTGATTCGCCTCTCTTGTTTCAAGTGGAGCAGGATCTGGGCGAACGGTTCGACCGTGCCAAAGAGCAGGGGGACATGTGGTCGCTCATGATGCTGCATCAGCTGGAGGGCGTTCGAGAGAACAAGTCAGTTGAGGCAGGCACTTTCTGGACCTCAGATCAAGCGTCCAAGTAGATTGGTTTCCATTTTTGCAGGGAGTTTGAGGGTGGATTTGAACGGTCCTCTGATTGACACTTTGAGTCCCTGGTCTCAATCTCTCACAATGACTTCCCATCATACAAGCACTGTGCCTTTCTTCAAACTGGCTGCCACGCATGGCAAACTTCTTGTTGGGCTCCTGACTGCGCAACTGCTTTTCACTCAGCTTGGAAACGCGGCAGATACGTGGCCTGATTTTCGTGGCCCCGGAGGTGATGGCCATGTTGCTGCAAAAGGGGATTCGAAAATGCATGGCGTCCCGGTCCATTGGAGTGACACAAAAAACGTGCAATGGAAAACCAGGCTCCCGCTGCTGGGCCTTTCATCCCCTGTGGTGATGGATGATCGCATCTGGTTGACGACTGCCAGCGAGGAGGGACACGATTTCTTTGTGATCTGTGTAGACGCCAACAGTGGAGACATACTGGCGAACAAAAAGATTTTTCACAGCGATGACCCTCAATCCCTGGGCAATGGCCGCCAGGACAACAGCTACGCGACGCCTTCGGCGGTTCTTGAATCCGGCCGGGTCTATGTCCACTTTGGCAGTTTTGGAACTGCCTGTCTGGATGCTCAATCTTTCGAAGTGATCTGGAAAAGAGACGACATGCCTTGCTGGCATTACCGAGGTGCATCCTCTTCACCGGTCCTTTTCAAGGAGCTGTTGATCCTTACCTTTGATGGTGCTGATCAGCAATACCACATCGCTCTCAACAAGAAAACCGGCAAAACGGCATGGAGAACCGATCGCTCGGCCATCTGGAATGATGAGCACGTGGAAAACAGAATGGTGCAGGAGGGCGACTGGAGAAAGGCTCACAGTACTCCTTTGATCGTTGAACAGGGCGGCAAGGCGAGGCTCTTCAGTGTCGGTGCCAAGGCGGCCTATGCCTATGATCCTTCGACCGGTAAGGAATTGTGGAGGTTTGATCATGGAGCCTATTCCGCTGCTCCCCGGCCTCTTTATGACAAGGATCATGTCATCTTTGTGACGGGATTCAGCCGCGGCGCGCAGATGGTCTCGGTGAAAGCAGGCGGCAGTGGCGTGGTCACGGATACCCACCTGCATTGGGCAAATAAATCTCCCTTCCCAAAATACTCCTCTCCCATTGTGGTAGAGGACCTGATTTACATGGCTCTGGACGACAGCTTCCTGGTCTGCATTGAGGCCCATACGGGTGAGACCGTCTGGAAGGAGCGCGTGGGAGGGAAGTTCCGCGCATGTCCCGTTTATGTAGATGGATTGCTCTATTTCTCCAGCCTGGAAGGGGTGACCACGGTGATCAAGCCCGGGCGTGCGTTTGAAATAATAGCGACCAACCCGCTGGAGGAGGGGGTTGCCAATGATGATCCGCGTCGAGGTCCAGGTTTCATGGCCTCGCCTGCGGTTGTTGGGAGCGCGTTTTTCCTTCGTACGCGACATCATTTGTTTCGCATCGAAAAGGATGAACCCCACCTGCTTGAAAGGTAGCCCGAACCATTTTTGAGGATACGCACCACGCCTCGCGTCCTGACTCAAGGAAGAAGGTGTGTTTTCACAGGTGAACATCAATCAAAACGGACATGCAACATTTCTCTTTATTCTTAAGTCTGATCCTGACGCTCTCTCTGATGACCAGAACGCTGGCGGATGAGGTCCATGATATTGTTATTTACGGTGGTACAAGTGCGGGAATCATCGCAGGCATTCAAGCACGCTTGATGGGAAAATCAGTGGTTGTCATCGAACCGTCAGGTCGTGAGGGTGGATTGACAACAGGGGGACTCGGGCAGACGGATATTGGCAACAAGCATGTGATCGGTGGTCTGTCGCGGTCTTTCTATGAACGCATTGCCCGATACTATGCGGATGAGAGCGCATGGGAATGGCAGAACGCTGATTCTTACAAAAGTGGGGGTCAGAGCCGGACGCTTCATGGAGAGAGCACGCAGTGGACGTTTGAACCCAGTGCCGCACTCAAGGTTTATCGCGCTTGGATTCAGGAAGTGGGCCTCAGAGTGGTTCATCATGAGCGATTGGACCGTGATGATGGAGTCATGAAAAAAGGCAATGTCATTCAATCCATCCGGATGGAATCAGGACGAGCATTTGCGGGTCGCATGTTCCTGGACGCAACCTACGAAGGGGATCTCATGGCAAGCGTGGGTGTGCGTTACACCGTTGGACGTGAAGCCGTCGATAAATATCAGGAATCACTGAATGGCGTGCAAACCCGGATGGCAAAGTATCATCAATTCATGAAGGGGGTGGACCCTTATCGAATCAAGGGCGATCCCGGTAGTGGGCTCTTGCCTTTCATCGATCCGATGGGGCCCGGTGTCGAAGGCGCTGGAGACATGCGATTGCAAGCCTATTGCTTTCGCATGTGTTTGACAGATCATCCTGAGAATCGGATTCCTTTCCACAAACCTGCTGGGTACAATCCACTCTGGTACGAATTGCTTCTCCGCAATTTTGAGGCAGGTGAAAGGGGTATGCCATGGATCCATTCAGGGATGCCGAATCGAAAAACCGATACCAACAATCGCACGGGATTTTCAACGGACTTCATTGGTCAGAATCATGCCTATCCCGAGGCAAGTTATGTCGAACGTGAACGGATGGTGATTCGACACCGCTTGTTTCAGCAAGGCTTGATGTGGACACTGGCAAACCATCCGCGTGTTCCCGACAAGATTCGAAATGAAGTAGCGCGATGGGGCATGTGTCGCGATGAATTTGTGGAGGGCAATGGATGGCAGAAGCAACTGTACATCCGCGAAGCCCGGCGAATGGTGAGCGACTTCGTCATGACGCAAAACCATTGCCAGCAGAAAGAGAGTGTGAGTGATTCCATCGGCATGGGAGCCTACACCATGGACTCGCACCATGTTCAGCGATACGTCAATGCAGACGGCTTTGTGCAGAACGAAGGGGATGTCGAGGTAGGAGGCTTTCCTCCTTACCCGATTAGTTTCCGGTCGATGATTCCCCGCCGATCCGAAGCAGAAAACCTATTGGTTCCCATCTGTCTTTCAGCCAGTCACATGGCCTTTGGCTCGATTCGCATGGAACCGGTGTTCATGGTTCTGGGGCAGTCCGCCGCCACCGTTGCCTGTCTGGCGCTCGATGCCCAGGTCCCCGTGCAGGAGGTGCATTATTCGGAACTCAAAACCAGGTTGGAAGCCGATGATCAGATCCTGAATTACGGGCAAACAGATCTTGATGGCATTATTGTCGACGATTCCGAAGCCAGGCTCAGAGGAAACTGGAAGCAATCGGCGATCCACAGCGGCTACCAACTGGGTTACAAGCACGATGGTGATGCCCGCGATGGGCAGTCTTCTGCTGACTTCTTCACTGAATTGCCTGAACCCGGACTATATGGCGTGCAGATCTCCTGGTTGGCGCATCCCAACCGGGCTACCAATGTGCCTGTGAAAGTTCATCACAGTGAAGGGTTGCATGAAATACAGGTTAATCAACGGACCCATCCCAAAGGGGAAAACGGGTTTCATCAAATCGGAACGTTTAATTTCCATCATGACGCATCCGTCATTGTATCCAATGAAGGCACCGATGGCTTCGTCGTGATTGATGCTGTTCGCTGGATAAAACTGAATCCCTGAAGTCGATCCACATTTTCCCTTGGCAGCTGGAGGGAGCATCATTGGATGGACAATCCCTGATGGCATTCGTTACCTGTCTTTAAAGAAATGGACATGGAACTCAGGTGACCTTATTCTCTCTCCATGTCCCCGATTTGCATGCTTATTCAAATTCATTAAAAAAGAAAATCATGAACCGAAGAACATTTCTGCAACACGGAGCCAAGGGTGCCGTTGGCTTAAGCGCACTGAGTTCCAATCTATTGGCCGTGGAGGCTGAAAAGCCCCTGCGAGTGGGATTAATTGGGTGCGGTTGGTATGGCAAGACCGATCTTCTTCACCTGATGCAGGTGGCTCCTGTCGACGTTGTCGGCCTGTGTGATGTCGATCGAAACATGGTCGATGCGGCTTCGGAGCTTGTGGCTCAAAGACAGAGCTCAGGTAAAAAACCTCAAGTGTACGGTGACTTTCGCAAGCTGTTGAGCGACCAGTCCCCTGAAATCGTTCTGGTGGGTACTCCTGATCATTGGCATTGCCTTCCGGTGGTGGAGGCATGTAAGGCGGGCGCAGACGTCTATGTGCAAAAACCCATCAGCATCGATGTGGTGGAAGGTCAGGCCATGGTGGCCGCCGCCAGAAAATATGGCCGCACCGTGCAGGTCGGTCTGGAGCGCCGCAGTACCCCACATCTGCTTGAAGCGCGCGATAAATATATTCTCTCAGGAGTGATGGGGAAAATCGGTTACATCGATATCCACAGTTACTACGGAAGTAGAAAATCGTTCCCAGCACCGGTTGCTCCTCCCGCGCACCTGGACTGGGACATGTATGTCGGACCCGCCTCCTGGAGAGATTACCATCCCAAGCTTCATCCGCGCAGCTGGCGTGATTGCAGGGAATTCAGTAATGGGCAGACCGGAGATTTGTGCGTTCATTTCTTCGATCTCATGCGTTACTTCTTCGATCTTGGATGGCCCAGGCGTGTTGCCGCCACAGGGGGCTCATTGATGCGACCTTCCGACTCCAATGTGAATGTGCACGACACGCAGAACGCACTTTTTGACTATGATGGACTGCAGATGGTCTGGACTCAGAAAAACTGGGGAATGAATCCCGACAAGGATTATCCATGGGGGGCCACCATTTATGGTGAGAAAGGGACTTTGAAACTGAGTGTGTGGCGCTACGACTATATCCCGAATGATGGCGGCGAAACCATTCGGAGGGATTCCGTGGACGAGAGTGATCAATACCCGGAAGATCTCGTGCACAAGGAAACAGAAGTGTTTGCCGCTCCCGGGAATCGGCGCCAGCTCCTTGATTTTGTCAGGTCACGTCAGCAGGGGAAACGTCCCGTCGCTGACATTCACGAAGGTCATGTCTCCTCGGCCTCGTGCATCCTTGCCAATCTCTCAATGGAACTTGGCAGGGAATTACGATGGGACGCCGAAAATGAGCAGGTGATTGGAGATCCTGAAGCGAATCGTCGGTTGGCTCGAAAGTATCGGGGCGATTGGGTGCACCCGACTCCAGCGAATATTTAAGCCAGACAATGAGCCGCCAGACCGTTCATTCGGTCTGGCGTTTTTTTTGTTGAACGCTCTGGCCGATCACAGGGAGTCACTCAAGCGGAGTGCCTCACGCAGAACAGGCTCGAACACATCCGCCTGCCTCATGAAGCCGAGGTCGTTGGGGTGGGATGCGTCTGTGGCTCCCTCGGCATCATGACCGAGTAAATCATCCCCTGAAATGTAGAAAAGGTTTGAGACGCCGGATACTTTGAGCTCGGTGTAAGCGCGGCGCAAGGCCGTGTGGTTGGCGTCATGGAAAGCTGCTTTTTCGGGAAGGAGCCAGTCATTGGTAAAACGCCGGTCCTCCACAAGCACAACGGGCGTTTCCGGGTGCGCTTTTCGCAGTTGTTGCACCAGCGGGATGGTTCTATCAGTCACAGCTTTGGCATTCATGTTGGGCAAGCAATCGATGACAAACACCGCAGCGTCTATTGCTGTCAACAAAGTGCCGACTTCCGGGTGCATTTTGCCATTGCCAGAAAATCCCAGATTGGTCACCGGGCGATCCAAGCGCCGTCCCAGAATGGCTGGGTGGGTCATGCCGGGACGAGAAGCACAGGCACCATGCGTGATGGATGTGCCATAGAAGACGATCGGTTTGGCCGTGCGAGGTGATAGTCCCTTGAATACTGCTCCCTCAGGCACGCCTATCTCCAAGGACTCCGCACCGTTGTAAAGTGGTAAATAAACAGCATATTCACGGAGTCCCGGACGGATACCTTGGAGTAACCGTGCCTCCATGGACTGCTGGTTCGGGCGAGTGGCTGCTGCCCAACGCCATTCACCACGTTCATCACGTGCATAAAGATCCAACCCACTCACGCCGCTGGCAGGCATGTGTGGCATGGCAAGGTTGGCTGAGAGCAGGGACCACTTGGCATGGATGGAAGAGGCATCGGTCTGGAATCGAACCATCATGCCGGCACTGTGCCGACTCAGATTCCAGACGGCATCGGTCACAACTCCCTCTGCCCTGGCTGGTAATCGGTCAAACCACCGCGCTCTTTCTTCATTTACCCAGGCCCGTCCCTCGGCACCCCATTCTGAGGCGTCATGCCATTGAATCGGCTTGTTTGCTTGACCGATTAGTCCGAGAGAAAAGCTCAAGCACAGGAGCATGCATGCCGCTTTGAGACCGTCCTTGAGGTTAACCTTTGAGAAAAACATCTCAAAATTTTGCCTCAATGCAGTCAATCGTGCAACTTTCGGTTCTGTTAAGCTTCCATCCACATGCAATGACCGGATCCTCCGGGATGCTGACTGCATCAAGCATCCCACGAAAACTGGATGTTTTCATGCCTGCATTGGCTCTGGCAAACTGCATCATGGCGACTGTGGCTTGCTTCCCGCTGATCGGCTCAAAGCACACGCCAGCCTGCTTGGTGATCTTTCTTTTTAATTTCAATTGCATCAAGGTACTGTCACTTTATTCACCATGTCCGAAGCACGTTCCCCTCAATCACCTGATCCGCAATACCAGGGTCAAGCGACACTTTTGGCCATGGAAACAATTCCTGTTGTTCTACTGTCGGGTCTTCCTGCCTTGCACACCTTGCGATATTGCATGATGAAACAGTGGCTGCTTACCGGGATCTTTTTTTGCGTCTTCTTTTATGCTGGTAGTCCCATCCTGTGTCAGTCACAGACCCTGACTTCTGCGCCACTGACGATTGAGCCCATGACTTCCATCCAGGGGCTCGCCCAATGGGATTGGACTCAAGCGAGGACAACTTTTGTTCCGGGAACGGAGCCCATCTCGATCACCACCATGTCGCGTACCAGAAAACTCGGGAGTCATGGCTATTACGATATCTACGAATCCATCAGTCGAGACCGTGGGCAAACCTGGTCCGCTCCTCGTTTGATCCCCAGTCTGGGCCGACATCAGGATGCCGAGGGATACGAAGTCGCAGCCGGTGATTTGTGGCCGACCTACCATCCTGCGACCCATAAGGTGATTGTCACCGGTAAAACGTTTAATTTTGCCAATGGCAGCCAGGAGGATTTTTTGAAAGAGAAGGTTGCTTATGCGGTCAAATCGCTGCAGGACGGCCGATGGGGACCCTTGAAAACGATGGACATGCCTTCATTGGATCACTCCGGCGCAAACATACTGGCTGCCAATGCAGGTTGCAATCAGCCCTTCGTCCTGCCCGGAGGTGATCTTCTTCTGCCGATACGCTATCAGCGCACACAAGATCAGCGTGTCTACACCAGTGTGGTCGCGCGTTGCCGTTTTGATGGAGAAGAGTTGCTTTACTTGGAGCACGGAACTGAACATTCCATTGCGCGAGACCGAGGTCTTTATGAACCATCGGTGATCGCTTTCAAGGGGGGCTATTACCTTACCTTGAGGGCTGATCATGCTGCCTATGTGACCCGTGGTCAGGATGGTCTCCATTACGATCCAGTCAAGGAATGGCGATTTGACGATGGCGATCTGCTGGGAAGTTACAACACGCAGCAGCATTGGGCGCATGTGGGCGATCAGTTATATCTGGTCTACACGCGCCGTGGTGCAGGCAATGATCATGTTTTTCGTCACCGCGCGCCATTGTTCATTGCCCGGGTAGACCCTGAGCGCTTGGTCGTTATCAGGAAAACCGAACGGGTGCTCCTGCCTGAGAACCACGCCTGTCTGGGGAATTCAGGGATCTGCCGAGTCGGTGATCAGGAAAGCTGGGTGACCTGTGGGGAAGTGCGGGTGAGTTACGGAAAACGAAAAGGAGAGGTCAATCGCGTGCTTTTCAGCCGCATGATTGCAGATTGAGCATGAATGGTTGCGCACCGCTTCCTTGAAGCAGGGTTCAACACTCGAAAGTTGTCACCCTCCCGTTTTTTATGCTAACATCTCCTTTAGAAAATGCTGATGTTACGATCCATTATTTGCTCAGTGAGCCTCGTTCTGGCCGCGCAGGCCGAGGAAACTATCCAGTTCGCAAGAGACATCAGGCCTATTCTCAGTGATCGCTGTTTCAAATGCCATGGATTGGATGAAAACAGTCGTGAAGCTGGAATGGCCTTCCATGATCGCGCGATTGCAGTGAAGGAAAAAGGGATCGTGCCCGGCGATCCAAATGCCAGTCTGATGATCCAGCGCATGATGACGGAGGATCCGGATGACCTCATGCCGCCACCTTCCTCCAACAAACCCAGACTGAGTCCCGACGAGTTGGCAAAATTCAGAGCATGGATTGAGCAGGGAGCCATCTATGAAGACCACTGGGCTTTCGTCTCTCCGCGTGAGACACAGACCGTCCCGCTCGAATCTGCGACGCATCCTGTTGATGGACTGATTGAGCGACGTTTGAAGCAGGAGGGGCTTGCATTCTCCAAACCCGCCTCACCCGAGAAATTGTTGCGTCGCTTGCATCTGGATCTCATCGGCCTGCCTCCGTCCACGGACGAACTCGAGTCTTTTTTGGCTGAATACAAACTAGATCATGAGAAGGCGATCACCACCGTCATCGATGCCTTACTTGGAAGACCGGAGTATGGTGAGCGCTGGGCGCGTCCATGGCTGGATCTGGCTCGCTATGCCGATACGAATGGATATGAGAAAGACCGGCCTCGATCCATCTGGCCATACCGGGATTGGGTCATCCATGCGCTCAACAATGACATGCCATACGATCAGTTCAGCATCGAGCAGTTGGCGGGTGATATGTTGCCGGGCGCCACAGCGGATCAAAAAGTCGCGACGGGCTTTCACCGCAATACCATGCTCAACGAGGAGGGCGGCATTGATCCGCTTGAATATCGATTCCATGCGATGGTCGATCGGGTGGCGACGACAGGGACCATTTGGCTGGGATTGACCGTTGGGTGCGCCCAATGCCATACCCATAAGTTTGACCCCATCACCCACAAGGATTACTACAGTCTGTTTGCCTTGCTCAACAACGCGGATGAACCCGAGATGGAAGTTTCCTCCCCGGCATTGAAAGCGCAGCGCGAGCGCATTGAATCCGAAATACGCAAGGCAGAGGCAGCCTTGATTGGTCAGATCGAACCTGCTGCATACAAACGCTGGAAGCAGGAGACGCTGGCCCGAACCGCCGAATGGACTGCACGCTGCGTCCCGAGTCCATGCAATCAACGCCGACCGCTGCTTGACTTGATGGAGGATGGGTCGGTGTTTGCCAGTGGCGATTTCCAAAAACGGGATGTGTATCGCCTCAAATATGACCTGAAAATCAGTTTGAGCGCAGGTGTCTGCGATTCGAATTGAGGCATTGCCTGACGAGCGGCTTCCCGCCAATGGCCCCGGCGCGGCTTATTACGAGGGGCGGAAAGGAGATTTTTTCCTCAGTGAAGTCATTGCCAAATCCGGGGGAATGCCCCTCGCTTTCAAGGATGCATCCATTGATTTTGGTAAGATTGCCATTGGATCAGGCAAGTCGCTTGGAACAAATGTGTATGACGGCATCGGTTCCAGCGGTTGGTCCACGGCGACGCAGGAAGGCAAGCGCCATGAATTGGTATTACTCCTTGATTCTCCCCAATCCTTGCAGGACTTATCGATTGAGATGGTGTTTGAACGTCATTTTGTCGCGGCTCTGGGTCGCTTTCGTCTTTCGGTCACGGATGATCCTGGAGAGGTCCTGGCGCGTGGAGGGGAGATCTCAGATCTGACCAGGGCCACGGACGATGGCGTTGAAACGCTTGTATGTGAACCAGGCGGAGGTATTCGAGGCCGAGCGTCAGGAGATTGCCGCGCTGAGAAAGAGCATCCCGGACTATCCGACGACGCTCGTCATGCGTGAATGGAACGGAAACCAACGGAAAACATTTCGGCATCATCGGGGCGAATACCTGCAACCCAAGGAGGAAGTCTACTCCCGCAGTTCCTGCGATGTTCAGGCCTCTGCCAGCGGATCAGCCGGCCAGTCGGCTGAGCCTGGCGCGCTGGCTGGTCGGCGAGGACAATCCCCTGGCCGCGCGCATGGTGGTCAATCGTGCATGGAGAGCTTTCTTTGGGCGGGGTATCGTGCCGACGGCGGGAGATTTTGGTTATCAATCCCAATTACCCAGTCATCCTGAATTGTTGGATTATCTTGCGGTGCGACTGATGGATGACGGATGGTCACTGAAGTCCCTCCACCGGCTGATTGTCAGCAGTCGAACTTATCAGCAGGACGCCTTGATATCGCCTGAGGCCCTTGCAAAAGATCCCGAGAACATCTGGCTGGCTCGCGGTCCCAGGTTTCGGATGAGCGGGGAGATGATTCGTGACATGGTGCTGGCCTCCAGTGGCCTCCTGTCCCGAAAGCTGGGTGGTCCAAGTGTGCATCCTCCTCAGCCCTCCAGCGTCACCGCTGCTGCTTATGGAGGTGCTCGGTGGAAGGCTTCCCAGGGAGAAAGCCGCTATCGACGCAGTCTCTACACGTTCATGAAACGGACCGCTCCCTTTGCTGCCTACCTTGCTTTTGATGGGCCAACAGGTGAACAATGCCTTCCGAGACGTGATCGCAGCAATACGCCGATTCAGGCGCTCACGCTATTGAATGACGAGATGTTCATTGAAGCGGCGCGTGCCCTGGCCTGCGCAGCTCAAGGGGACAACAGGCCGAGCAGTTGGATATGCTTTACCACAGGATTTTGACCAGCCTGCCTCATGAAGATGAAAGGAAGGCTTTGTTGCAGTTTTATGAAAATCAGTTGGCCCGCTTGAATGCCGGTGATCTGGATGCGGCTGAAATCCTACTGGATCAAAGTGGCAACAATCAAAGGGCTGCCATGGCAATGCTTGCACGGGCGATTTACAATCTGGACGAAGCCATCACACGGGAATAATGAACCATCATCCACTCAAACAATCCACCAGGCGACAGTTTTTTGAAAGCTGTGGCGTCGGTTTAGGGAAAATTGCTCTGGGCTCCCTGCTTGCTGATGTCAGCGCAAGGGCAGCCAAAACGGCATTCCCCCCCAAAGCAACCATGTTCGGCTCCAGGGCCAAGCGGGTGATTTTCCTCTTTCAGGCCGGGGCTCCCAGTCAGCTGGAGTTGTTTGATCATAAACCCAAGCTCCGGGAATTGGCGGGTAAACCCATTCCACCCTCTGTGATCGCGGGACAGCGCTATGCCTTCATTCAGCCGGATGCGGCTGTGCTGGCTCCCCAGTTCGAATTTGCACGTCATGGTCAGTCAGGCGCCGAACTTTCAGATCGTCTGCCGCATCTGGCAAAAATCGCGGATGAGATTGCAATCGTGAAGTCATTGAACACCGATCAGTTCAACCATGCTCCCGCACAGATCATGGTCAATACAGGTGCGCCCATCCCCGGACGTCCTGCCTTGGGGTCATGGCTCAGTTATGGGCTTGGAAGTGTTTCGCAGAACCTACCGTCTTTCGTGGTGCTCAAGAGTGGTGGCAGTGTGAGTGGCGGTGCCGCGATGTGGAGTGCCGGTTTCCTGCCCGGTAGTCACGCGGGCGTCCTCTTCCGCTCTTCGGGTGACCCCATTCTGAACACGGCTCATCCCAAGGGTTTTGATCATCAGTCTCAGCGGGATTCTCTGGATTTGATCCAGACCCTCAATAAACGTCAATTGAGCCGAGTCGGGGATCCTGAAATTCAAACGCGGATCGATGCCTATGAAATGGCCTGGCGCATGCAGTCGGCGGCACCTGAATTGACGGATTTCAAATCAGAAAGTCAGGAGACCATGGACCTGTACGGTGCTCAGCACGGCAAGGCCAGTTACGCAAACAATTGTCTGCTGGCAAGGCGCTTGATTGAGCGTGGGGTTCGCTTTGTTCAGGTATATCATTCCGGATGGGATCATCACTCCCAGGTAGCCAGCGGAGTTACGGGGCAGACCAAGCAAACCGATCAGGCCAGTGCGGCCTTGATCATGGATTTGAAGAGGCGTGGTTTGCTTGAGGACACGCTGGTGGTCTGGGGCGGTGAGTTCGGGCGCACGCCCATGGTGGAGGCGAGTGCGGCACTCAATCGAAGCCTGGGCAGAGACCACCACCCGCAAGCCTATACCATGTGGTTTGCCGGGGGCGGGATCCAACCTGGTGTCACTATGGGTGCTACGGACGAACTGGGGTTCAATGTGGTCGAAGATTCCGTTCATGTGCACGATATTCAGGCAACGATTCTACATCTGCTGGGCTTGGATCATGAAAGACTGACCTTCCGGCACCAGGGACGCGATTATCGATTGACGGATGTGCATGGTCAAGTAGTGCAACAGCTGGTTGCCTGATCCGCTGGAACTTTTTCAAGTGCTGCGCATCAGGCACAAGCACTGTTGCGCACCGACTCGCACCGTGGTGGTGGCCGATACGATCGCCCCGGTGATCACGCTGCTTGGCTCTGCTGAAATGGATGTGTTGCTCAATGCCACCTTCACGGATCCTGGAAGCAGCGTGAGCGATGGTTTTGAGAGCGGCCTGACTGCGACTGTGACGGGAGCCGTCGATACGTCCATCCCCGGAACCTATACCCTGACCTACAATGTGAGCGACAGCGCGGGCAATGCGGCTACCGAAGTCAAGCGCACGGTTCATGTGGTGGCCACTGGTAGTTTTCAAGTGGGAGGCAGTGTGCTCAAGCAGTCCTCTGGCAGCCTCATCCCCATGGAGGGTGTCACCGTCTCGTTGCTTCAGGATGGGCAATCGGACACGCAACTGACCGATGCCAACGGGATGTATGCCATGAGCATCAACGCATCGAGCGGTCTGAAACTCACCGCACAGAAGCCCCACGAACCAGGGCAAGCAAGCCGGGGAGTCGATGTGCTGGACATTGTGGCCATTCGAAAGCACATCCTCGTCAGAGCGCCTTTCACCAAGTCCATCGAAATGGTGGCAGCGGATACCAATCTGGATGCCTCGGTCGATGTGCGGGATATCGTCGGCATGCGCAAGGTGATCCTGGTCAGGACGGATGCCTTCCTCGAGGATGCGAATGGAGAGAAAGTCTCCTTCTGGCGTTTTGTGGCTTCTGATTTTCAGTCGGTGGATGCTTCGCAAGCCTTTGCCGAAGTGGACGCAGCACAATCCATCGATTACGCCTCAATCAATGCGAACATCAACGATGCGGATTTCCTGGCCGTCAAGCTGGGTGACGTGAATGATGACTGGAGTGCACCGACCTCTTCAACCACTCAAAACGTGTATGTGGAAGGGGGACGCCCTCAAGCCGAGCGTCTTGCGCTCGGTTCCCCCCGTGAAATGGAGGATGGAAGGGTGGCGCTGGCACTCCATGCGAATCAGTTGCGTGGCCTGCTGGCCCTGCAGCTGGACCTGCACTGGGACCCTGAGGTCCTCGCATTGGATGGGATCCATAGTCATGGGCTAAGAGGTTTCGATGCCAGTATCCACACCGGGCACATCAAGGGCTCCACCCGCATCGCGTGGGATGATGCCAGTTTGAAGGGGGTGGACCTGGACAAGGACCAGTCGATCATTCAATTGATTTTCTCAAGACAGTCGAGCGTGAAGCGTGGTTCACCCATCCATGTCAAAAACCTCATTCTTCAGGATGAAAGGGGAGCCTATCGTGAAGAGCAGGCCACCCTTGGCTACTACCACCCGGAAGGCAATATCCCGCTCAAGGGACAGGGGCTGATGCGTTCGATGCGTTTGGAGGATGGAAACCTGCATCTGGAATTTGAAACCCGGCTCGGGCAATCCTATGTGATTGAGACAAAACAATCCCTTGCCAAAGGTGATTGGCAGACCTGGAAGGTGGTTGAAGCCAGCGGCCAGAGTCACTCGTTTCAGTTGCCAGTCTACAAGGAACCACGCCGCTATTTCCGTGTGCGCTCAAGCAACTGGTCCAACGCGCCTAAATCTAGCTTGAAGTAACAAGGGGATGTAGTTTATGAACATCAACGTGCTTGTTTTATCGATAGTCATCAAAAATATTCTTATTTTTGAGAAAGGCATCAATTTTGCACTCAAAAATTGATTTCAAAAAAGAACTGCACACTCAAAAATCATGATTTCATTGCTCGGATACACAAAAAAGACCTTTCTTGCTTTCCTGGCAGTTATCAGCGCCGCAGGTCTGCAACAGGCTGTCGCCACCAACTTCATCATAGAGGATCAAACGCTTGCCGGGGATGCCACCACCGTGACTGTGCCCATCAAGGTCAGTGATTTCGCCAATGTGGGTGCCATGCAATTTACTATCAGCTGGGATCCAGCTGTGCTTGACTTACAGCAGCCTGGGAGATTTTGATCATTCCAGCAGTTACCAAACCGAACTTTTCGTCTTTGGTGCAAATAAGTTTAACACCGACTTTGTTGGGGCGGGAATTTGAGCTGTTCTGTGATCAGCAATTTTATCCGCGGATGCGTCATAGCTGATGATGAAACGATTTTTTCAATTACTTTTGATGTGATCGGTGGGGACGGTAGTTCGACGGCTGTTTCGTTCACAGATGTACCCACCCCACGGAAACTTGCTTCGTTTGCCGCTCAGTCCAACCCCGATTTTGTCTCTCAGAACGGCACCATTCAGATTGGCACGGCAGCAACAGATACGACGCACCGTGATCATACCTCGACAGGCGCTGCCTCGCTGACCATCGAGGCAGGAACGACTTATACGGATGCGGGGGCGACAGCAATGGAGGGGAACGGTACTGTACAACGACTGGGACAGTGGACGTGAACACCGCTGGAACCTATACCCTGACTCTACACTGCGATGATGCAGCCGGAATGCAGCTGCAGCCGTGACGCGAACAGTAGTGGTGGTCGGATACAACAGCACCAGTGATCACCCTGAGCGGCGAGCTGAATCAAGGAGGGGCCAATTTCATGGATCAGGAAGCCGGTGTTGCGTTTGTGGAACCCGGTGCCACGGCAACGGACAACGTGGATGGCCGGTCACGGTGATCACGACTGGTTCAGTGGATGAGAACACTCCTGATACGTATGTATTGACCTACACCGCGATTGATGCAGCCGGAAATGAAGCGACGCCTTGACCCGAACAGTGGTGGTAGCGGATACGATCGCACCGGTGATCACACTGCTTGGGCGGCTGAAATGGATGTGTTGTTCAACGCTGATTTTACAGATCCCGGAAGTACAGTGAGTGATAGTTTCGAGAATGGCTTGACTGCGATTGTGACGGGAGAGGTCGATACGTCGATCCCCGGAACCTATACTTTGACTTACAATGTGAGTGACAGCGCCGGCAACGCGGCTACCGAAGTTCAGCGCACAGTGCATGTGGTGGACCAGCAGGGCCGGTCATCACCCTGAATGGGGATGCCAGCGTTAATCACGAGGCAGGGACTGTTTACGCAGATGCCGGAGCGACGGCCACGGACAACGTGGACATTACGGTGACAGTAGTCACTACGGGTGCTGTGGATGCGGATGTGCCGGGAACCTATACCTTGACCTACACTGCCAGTGACAGCGAGGGTAATGAAGCCACGCCAGTGATACGCACTGTAGAGGTAGCCGACACGACTCCTCCGGTGATTACCCTGGTCGATGCTGCGAGCCTGAACCATGAAGCGGGTGTAGATTATGTGGACGCGGGAGCTACCGTTACGGACAGTTTTGATACCAGTGTGACGCTGGTAGAAAGTGGTGAGGTGGATGAGAATACGTCAGGAAGCTACACGTTGACTTACAATGCGACTGATGCTGCAGGGAATGCAGCTGCAGAAGTGACTCGAACAGTAGTGGTGGTGGATACAACAGCGCCAGTGATCACACTGAGTGGCGAGCTGAATCAAGGAGGGGCCAATTTCATGGATCAGGAAGCCGGTGTTGCGTTTGTGGAACCCGGTGCCACGGCAACGGACAACGTGGATGGCCCGGTCACGGTGATCACGACTGGTTCAGTGGATGAGAACACTCCTGACACGTATGTATTGACCTACACCGCGATTGATGCAGCCGGAAATGAAGCGACGCCCTTGACCCGAACAGTGGTGGTAGCGGATACGATCGCACCGGTAATCACACTGCTTGGGCCGGCTGAAATGGATGTCTTGTTCAACGCTGATTTTACAGATCCCGGAAGTACAGTGAGTGATAGTTTCGAGAATGGCTTGACTGCGATCGTGACGGGAGAGGTCGATACGTCGATCCCCGGAACCTATACTTTGACTTACAATGTGAGCGACAGCGCCGGCAACGCGGCTGCCGAAGTTCAGCGCACGGTGCATGTGGTGGACCAGCAGGGTCCGGTCATCACCCTGAATGGGGATGCCAGCGTTAATCACGAGGCAGGGACTGTTTACGCAGATGCCGGAGCGGCGGCCACGGACAACGTGGACATTACGGTGACAGTAGTCACTACGGGTGCTGTGGATGCGGATGTGCCGGGAACCTATACCTTGACCTACACTGCCAGTGACAGCGAGGGTAATGAAGCCACGCCAGTAACACGAACGGTACTGGTAGCCGACACGACTCCCCCGGTGATCACCCTTGTGGGCGACGCCATTGTGGATCTCAACGAAGGAACCGTATACACGGATGCGGGAGCTACCGTTGCGGACAGTTTTGATACCAGTGTGACGTTGGTAGACAGTGGTTCAGTGGATGAGGATACGCCAGGAGACTACATATTGACTTACAATGCGACTGATGCGGCAGGCAATGTAGCACCAACAGTGACCCGAACGGTCAAGATAATCGATACGGTGACCTTCATCATTCAGGATCAGTTGCTGGCAGGTGATGCCAGCGTAACCGTCCCGATCAAGGTCAGCAGTTTCGCCAACGTGGGTGGCATGCAGTTTACCTTAACCTGGGATCCAAGTGTGCTCGCATTCAGCAGTCTGGGTGATTTCAATCATTCCGCGGAAAATACAGAACTTTTCTTCTTTGGTGAGTCCAATTTCAACCTTGCAGAAGCGTCCAACGGCAAGCTGCCGGTGTTATACGAGCATGTTTTTCCTCGGATGCTTCCGTAGAGGATAATGAAACGATTTTCTCAGTTACCTTTGATGTTCGTTGGTGGCGTTGGAAGTTCAACGGACATTTCTTCGGTGATGATCCAACTCCCAGAAAAGTGGCATCCTTTTTCACAACAGCCCCCGTGTTCCTTCGCAGGCCGGGAAGCATTAGTGTTGGAGAAGATACGATTGCTCCAGTGATTACATTGGTTGACGAGCTGTGGACCATGAAGCGGTACCACTTACACGATGC
>CALSPN010000003.1 GCA_943788245.1 uncultured Verrucomicrobiae bacterium
ACCAGCGTTTGTGCGCCAAGTCGTTCGTCTTTCTTCACTGGATTGCATACGGGACATTGTCCCGTGCGGGGAAACTATGAAGTCCCGCCTGAAGGGCAGCTGCCTCTGCCCGATGCCACGGTTACCATTGCCGAGGTGGCGAAATCCGCGGGATATGCCACGGCTACTTTTGGTAAATGGGGGATGGGTTTTTTCGATACCAGCGGGAGCCCCAGTAATCAAGGAGTCGATCATTTCTTCGGCTACAATTGTCAGCGGCATGCTCATTCCTACTTTCCCACCTATCTCTATGATGACGCACAACCCTTCATACTTCCCGGTAACGACGGCCAGGGGGGCGGTGAAACTTACGCGCAGGAACTGATTCAGGACGACATGATCCAATGGGTTCGAGATCATGCTGAAGAGCCTTTCTTGTTGTTTTATGCCATCACACTGCCTCATGGGCGTCATGAAATCGACGACTTACGGCATTTACGAGGACATGCCCTGGTCGGACAAGCAAAAGGCCTACGCTGCTCAAGTGACGCGTATTGATTCGGATGTTGGCGAGCTGGTTGACACGTTGCGGTTGATGAACATCGATGAAGATACCGTCATTATTTTCTCGGGTGACAATGGTTCGTCGTTCAATCCTGCTTCCGAGATTGGCAAGCGGTTCGATCAGGCAAGTAACGGTCTACGCGGCTTCAAGCGGGGCATGTATGAGGGGGCCTTGCGTCAGGCGGCCTTTGCTTGGTGGCCGGGAACAATTCCTGCTGGTCGCGTGGATAATCAGCCGTGGGCTTTCTGGGATCTGATGCCGACCTTTGCCGAACTGAGCGGAGCAAATCCTCCCGAAGGCTATGAGACAGACGGAAAATCATTGGTCTCCTATCTGAAAGGTGGTGATGCGCCTGCCCGCGATTACTTTTACTGGGAGCTGCATCTTGGAAACAGACCCGTTCAGGCAGCTCGATTCGGTCAATGGAAAGCCATCAGAAATGGTATCGACAGACCCATTCAAATTTATGACCTCAGCCACGATGCTGCTGAATCCAACAATGTGGCCGAATCAAAGCCTGGCATCTTAGCTAAAGCGAAGGCTATCTTCAAGGAAGCTCACCGTCCGGATCCTCATTGGCCGCTTGACCGTCGGACGGCAGAGCATATTGATCAGGCCAGAAGAGCCTGGGAAATAAAAAAGTGGCGTGACCAAAATCACTGGATACCCGAGAATGCCGTCAAAATATCAGAATAATTTTCGTTTATGAAAAAAACAGCCGTTGTAGTGTCAACCATCTGGGCTCTTTTATGGGGAAGTTCAGGGGAAATATCTTCAGCTCAATCCAAGGGAAGTGGACCGCATGCTGTAGATATCGATCCTCCAACCACTTCCTCTGTCAGATCGCAGAAAGTCGATCTTCCAGCCCAAGGTGAACGCATCGTTTTGATTGGGAATGGGCTCGCAGAACGAGACACGTGGTTCAGCCGAATCGAACCTGAATTGCACCTTCGATTTCCGGACCATGAACTTGTGTATCGCAACATGGCGCGACCGGGCGATACTCCAGGCTTTCGTCCCCACGCCTCCCGTGGATCCCAGTGGGCTTTTCCCGGCGCTGAGAACTTTCATCCTGACCTGCAGCATCATGAAGGTATCGGTTTTTTTCCAACGCCCGATCAGTGGCTGCATTTTCTCAAAGCGGACACGGTGCTTGCTTTCTTTGGCTACAATGAATCGTTTGACGGAGAAGATGGTCTCGCCAAATACGAGGCCGAGCTGACTGCTTTCGTAAAGCATACCCTGTCCAAAGCCTACAATAGCAAACAAGCGCCACGTCTGGTACTCGTGTCTCCAATCGCCTTCGAAGATTTATCCGCCACGCGAAGTTGCCTGATGGGGTAAAGGAAAATGCCAATCTGGCGGTTTACACCAAAGCAATGCGGCGTGTGGCCAAGCAATATGGATTGACCTTCATTAACCTGTTCCATCGCAGCAGGGCGCTTTACAACAAACTTGATGAACCCTTCACCATCAATGGATTTGCTCCCACCGAAGCGGCATATCAAAAAAATAGCCCGATGGTTGGCCGCGGGGCTTTACGGCAAGACCAAGCGGCAATCCAAGGCAGATCCTGACCTGGTGCGGCAGGCAGTGAAACAAAAGGATTGGATGTGGAACAATGATTATAACCTTGTGAACGGGGTGCATACCCATGGCAGGCGGTACAATCCATTTGGCCCTCAGAACTATCCTGATGAAATTCGGAAGACCCGTGAAATGGCCAAGCTTCGCGATGATCTGATTCATGACATCGCTCAAGGTGTCAAAACAACATGGTCTGTTGATGATTCCCAGACGCACGCATTGTCCACCGTCCCCACCAATTTCAACCCCAGCGATTCCAGAGGTAAAATGGGAAGCACGGAGTATCAGGATGGAGAGGAAGCGATCAAGGATTTAAAAATGGCTGAGGGATTTCAGGTTGAATTGTTTGCGTCTGAAAAAGAATTTCCTGATATGAGGAACCCAGTCCAGATGTCCTTCGACAACAAGGGGCGTTTATGGGTGGCAGTAATGCCAGCCTATCCTCACTGGAGACCCGGTGATTCCATGCCCAACGATAAAATTATTATCCTCGAAGACACAGACAAAGATGGGCGTGCCGACAAGCAGACTACTTTTGCCGATGGTTTGCATTTGCCAATTGGATTTGAGATTGCCCCCGAGGGGGTTTACGTTTCACAGGAACCCAATCTTGTGCGACTGGTGGATGAAGATCAGGATGATCGAGCCGATCGTCGTGAAATCCTGTTGCATGGCTTTGATTCCCATGACACGCATCACGCGATATCTGCTTATTGTGCGGATGCGTCGGGAGCCTTTTACATGGGGGAAGGACGGTTTCTCCACAGTCAGGTGGAAACCCCATATGGACCTCGCCGTTGCAACGATGGGGGTGTTTGGCGGTTTGACCCGATCACCTTTCGACTGGAACGATACAGTCAATCGGATTACTCCAACCCTTGGGGAGTGGCATTTGATTATTGGGAACAATGCTACATAGCGGACGGTTCTCCCGGTAAGAGTTGGTGGGGATTGCCTGTCTCAGCCAAAATGCCTTATGGAATCGAAATCCCCAAATTCGATACCTTTACACCCAAACGCGCTCGTCCCACCTCCGGAACTGAATTCGTCAGTTCACGTCATTTTCCAGAGGATTGGCAGGGAGCTTTCATGATTTGCAACAGTATTGGATTCCTGGGGATCAGTGTGGCCACAGTTGAAGATGATGGAGCAGGATACAAGGGAGCACTGATTGCGGACTTGATTTCTTCTACTGACCGTAATTTCCGCCCTGTAGACCTTGAGTTCGCGCCCGACGGCTCGCTGTATCTGGTGGACTGGCACAACACATTGATTGGTCACATGCAGCACAATGCGCGAGATCCGAATCGAGATCATGATCACGGTCGCATCTATCGAATCACGCATAAAACACGACCGCTCCTGCAACCTGCTCAGATCGCGGGTGCGTCGATTCCACAACTGCTCGAAAATCTGAAGCTGCCTGAATACAGAACGCGGTATCGCACACGTCGCGAACTTCGAGGGCATGATGCCTCTGAAGTGATTCCGGCCGTCAGGAATTGGGTCGCATCACTGGACCGTAATGATCCAAGCTACGATCATCACTTGTGTGAAGGTTTATGGGCCACCTGGGCACAACGTGAAGTGGATCTCAATATTCTCAGTCAGTGCCTGCACGCGCGATCATTTGAAGCACGCGCAGCTGCTGCCAGCGTGCTTCGCTTCGCCTTCCATGAGGTTCCAAACAGCATGAGTTTGCTTTTGCAGGCGGCTCACGACACGCACCCTCGAGTGAGACTTGAGGCTATTGTGGGTGCGTCATGGATGGATAATATGGACGGAGCACGCATTGCGTTGGAAGCCCTGCGCTATCCATTTGATAAATGGACGGGGCCCGTTACACAAACCGTGTTTCACCAGACCCTGGCAGACGATGTTCAAGCGCTCCTTGCGCGTAAAAAAAATCCATATCCAATCGAGCAAAATGAGCGTGCCAAACAGTTTCTGGCAGGTGACCTTGATTTGGTCAAGGGCCTGGAATCGGAAGCCGAAAAAACGTTATGGTCCAACGACCAGACTGAGCCCATCAGAACGCGAAGAATATGAATTGGGAAGGGAAGTGTTTCGACGTGATGCCCATTGCGCTACTTGCCATCAAACCAATGGAAAGGGAGTTCCCGGTATCTATCCTCCTCTGGAAATGACGGATAATCCATGGCTGGAAGGCAGCGACGAGCGTCTGATTAAAGTGGTGCTCAAAGGGCTCTGGGGGCCCATGAAACTGAGGGCCCAAATATTCGATCCAAGTAAAGGGGTGCCACCAATGCCTGGCTTCGCTTCGTTATTGAGCGATAAGGAAGTAGCTGCGGTGATTAATTATGCGAGGAATTCGTTCGGGAACAAAGCAGGATTCGTCAAACCCGAAAAAGTTGCCAGCGTTCGTCGTTCTGTTGCGAAGCGACAAGACTTTTACCTGATCGAGGAGATAATGAAAGAACACCCAATCCAAGGTTGGCAAAAATGGAAAGATTTCGCCACAGGCTACGAAAGCTTTGAGTAAGATGAAGCGGAGTGTAATCCGCCACAAGAAAGCCTTCAATCGCTTTGTGTTTTGGATAGCTGAAAACAGGTTGTGTCGTGAATCGATATCAAGTTTTCCCGAACCAGGATCTTTGTGATCCTGGTTCATTTTTTAGATGGCCATCATCTTCCAAAAAGACTTAATGACGGCAGAACCTGAGTCCACACCTTGCAACTATTTTTCAAGGAGACGGTAAAACCTTTGACGAACCTGAGTGTCGATGGGGATGTGGATGGGTATGAGTCCCCCTTGGTCGATCTCAAATGTTTCCAATGTACTCCATTCTTGCGAAATCAAATCATCTGTGAATTGGATTTCGTAAATCTTGTTGTCGAGAGCTTCAAAAGAGAATTGTGCGGATCCGTCTTGTTCGATCCCTGTGAAACTTAATCTCGGTGCTGGAGCGATGGTAAGATCGAAAGATACCTCGTCAGTCAGGGCAGGGGATTGGTTATCGCTGACGGTGATTCTGATTCCGAATGTTCCAGCTTCCGTAGGTGTCCCTGAAATGATTCCTGTGTTTTGGCCTATTGTTAGACCTGTTGGTAATCCCTCTGATTCATAGGTTAGCGGCTGGCTTGGTAAATCCGGGTCGTTGGCGTTGATGTGTAAGGCAAGAGGAACCATGAGTGTCCAGCTGAAATGATTCAATTCAGGAAGTACCGGAGCTTGGTTGTCCTGCAAATCTGGCAATGTTCCAGGTGTTCCAGTATTGCCTGAGGCTATCCACATATATGGATCATTTCCGTAGGCAGCCATTGGCGCACGTTCCAGGCTTGAACCCAGTCCGTCGGCTTCGATTGGCCAGGGGTTGGTGGGCTCATAACGCACTTGATCCACGATGTACAGAGGGATCGTTCCGTCCAATTCAGGGGTGCCTGGTTTTCTTAAGCGGACTAATTCACCTGCGTTGTTCAGTGCACCTGACCAGGGGCCAAAGATTTGTAAGGAAGCGTTTAATCCAAGTTGAGATCTGAATGCTTCTGGCTCGATTCCAGAAATTAAAATAACCTCACCTGCTTTCACTCTGGCTCCTGATGGGAAATCCAGGTCAATACCTCCGGATAACTTCCACACATTTTGCAGACGCAAAATGTCGTGCAACGAAACCGTTTCTGAAGTGATATTTGTCAGCTCCACATATTCAAGGCCATTGATTTTCGGGTGATACATGATTTCACTGATAACAACGGGGCCGATGGCTGGTGAGGCATTTTGGGCTCCGGCAGTTTCTTTTTCCAATCGAGTGAAATCGGTGATGCCATCAGCACGTGTGTATCGGCCGTAAATGGATTCTTGGTCTGTGGCTGGAATGTGTACGCTATCCACGAACCGAATGATTTCTCCGTCCTCTGCTATTGTCATTACAATAGCAGATCCCAGTTCACTCAGTGCGAATCCGAGTTCGACCTCATGAAATACCAGATAACCTTCTGAGGGTATGATGTTGTTCTCTCCGAGTGAAAATCGAAATGGTGTTTCAAATTGATCAGACAAAAAGTAATTTTTTAGAGAGATGGGACCTTGACCCATGTTGTGTAGTTCAATCCAGTCCACGCCGATGTTGCTGTGAGCAAGGGCTTCATTGATAACGGCGGATGGTTGATCAAGATCAATGCGACCGGGTGAACCATGAAACAACGAGCTGGCTTGCCAGTGAGCAGACCGATTGAGTATCGCGTGAAATTCAGAAATATTTTCGTATTCAAAAAATGGATCACGCGGCTCCAAGGAACTGCCCAGTCCGTCTGCTCTTCTCGGCCAGGAACCCGAATTATCGTACCTTACGGATGTCAGGAGCGTTCCGTCGATGCCCATCAATTCAATACGCTCACCGGCATCATCGAGCCGTCCCGACCACTCACCAGCGACCACGATGTCGGGTGAATAATAAGTGCCTGCGGGATCCTGATAGCGATCAGCAAAAGGTCCCATTTTTTCTACAATCACCAACAATTCGCCAGGTGCAAGTCTAGATCCCTGAGAAAACAGAAATTCGATGCCTCCACCGATACGAAGATTAGAGAGATCTTTTGTTTGATTGCTTCGATTGAGGATTTCGATGAATTCAAAATCGTCGGAACCTTTGGGGTTGTAGTGAATTTCAGAGATGAGAAGGTCTCCGGGCACGGGAAGCTGAGGTTCATCTGTCAGGAATTGGGCTTCTGTCAATGCACTCCAATTACGTCCATCGAAACTTCTCAGTTTCACGATCGACTGTTCCTTCAGCGTCAGACTAAGAAAGGCTTCATTTCCGCTCGCTTCCAGCCAGGCATCGAATCTCAAGTCGGAGCTGGTTGGAGATGTTTGGTGTACTTCTGCCGCTAGAACGTTGTTTCCTGCTCGTAGTAAATTCAGTGGAACATTGAAATTTCTCTCGGCAGATTCCTCTCCACCACCTGCAGCTGAAAGAGCACGTGTATCGTAGGAAATTTCTCCTGAAGGCAAGTTGTCGCGTGCAATTTCGGTTCCATTTAAATAAATCACCGCCCCATCGTCTCTGATCAATTTGAGCGTTAATTTTTTAATCTCTGATTTATCTCTTATTCTGAATGAACGACGGAAAAAATAAGAAATGTTTTTTTTGTTGGAAGCATCCCCGAAATCGAGCGTTGTATTCATCCCGGGATCACCATATCCCAAGGGAGCTCGCCCCTCTTTCCATGCGTTATGATTAAAATCGTTGGATTGCCAGCCATTTTCAGGAGCTCGCCCTATGTCCAGATAGCGCCAGGTTTCGCTTCTGCTGGTGAGTGCTGCCGCGCCACCGCCTCCTTGGCCGAGTGAAACGGCGGACGGAGCCACAGCCCCTCCCGGTGATCTTGGGTCGGATCCATCCAGCGTGTAGAACACCTCCCCTGCGCCTGCTTCGATTTCAAGAGGAGTCTCTGGGAGAATTTTACCTCCGTGCTGGCTCATGACGGGGGCGGGTATGGATGGATAAAGCCCTCGGCCTCGTAGCCGAGAGATGAGTGTATCGGTTTGGGCAGGGAATAAACTATTGATCGCGTCATTCGCAGCATTCTCCCAACTGTCCGGTGACCGGAAGCCCCAACGAGCTGATTCAACCACCAGACTGTTTTCAATTTCCTGCATTCTTTCTTCAAGACGTTGGATGTTTCGTTCGGGCGTCATGGCTCCACCGTTGAACAAGTGCATGTGCGCGCGGTCTGCTAATAAGGTCATGAAGTCTGGATGCCGTTCGGAGACCAGGGATCCGAATAAACCACCTGGTCCTGAATTACTGGTGCGATCGCCAGGAGAACGAATGTGACCATCCGCATCGCCGAGCCAGAATTTAAAACCGGATCCAGGTTGTATGGGGCCTGCGGCACGGTATTCGGATTCGGCATTTCCAAAAGTCCACATCAACATGAAATCGATTAAATGTTCGACATCTACCCATTCTTTGATCTCTTCATAGTTTCCACTCAATCTCCTTACGCTTTCCCACGGTCCACGATTCACCGGATCAGGGGTTCCGGGTACAAAACCACTGCCTGCATTGTCGTTGCCCCTTACGTTGGTGTAATTTTCAGTCTTTCCACCAAGGTAGTCCGCCAGGAAAGCATCGGTCAGGCGTTCTCGTGCATGATATTGTCCCCAATAAGTTCCGTTGAAGAAAAGATGAACAAAGCGTCCATGGGGATTCAAACTGCCCATTTCAAGCATGGTGTCTTCACTGAAACGAGCGGACATGTAAAATCCGCGTGAATTCATGTCATGCCCGCCGGCCCGTAAATCCAGTTCATCAAATTGATCGATCGCCATGATGCCATGATCGAAGCCTTCAAAGAGGGGGAGTTCGAGTTTGCGAGTTCCATATTCGGGCCGAAATTTAAGGCGATAGTTTTTCTTGGGAAATTCAGTCCACGCGCCGCCGAAGCGTTTGATCCCGGCGTTTACCTGCAATGGTTTCGCTCCAGGAAGAAAAAATTCAACCGATGCTTCCCGTTCATTCCAGTCATCGGGTAACTCAGGAACAGCAATCGAGACAACGGGCAGATCGGTCATGCCCTTTTGCAATCGGTCAATGTAGCGTGAATTACCCGTGATGGTTCGGTTCATATTGGAGGCCCGCAACGTATCTTCCACGTAAAGATAGGTGTGTGTTTGCGTTCTGGGTGATTTGTAGCCCTTGCGTCGAACCTCAGCTCGTGCTGTTGTGTTGCCGGAAATGCGTAGCGGAGCTGTGTAAAGTTTGTTGGGGGCGGTGCCGTCGAGTGAAATCAAAATGTCGGATTCTGTATTTGAATTCTCAATACTCAGCGTAAATGGATCTTCATGCATGCCGCGTTTTTGACTGAACGTCAGTGGCCTCAACCAGCCTTTATATTCTTGCCCCAGATTCGCTTTATTCGGGGTAGGTTCCATGAATGTCCATTGACCGGTCATCGATTTTCCGTATGCCAGATCCACTCTTTGAGGAGGGAAAGAATCCAGCTTATCGGTAATGGTGACACCATCAGGTTGGGTCAATTGCAGTGATTCCCCTGAGGCGTCCAGAGAAAAGTTGGCATGCAGCCAGCCTTCAGAGTCCCTGGGGTCATTTCTGTTCGAAGCGAAGACAATGGTCGAACCATGCGGGGGCAAAACGACATCTTCGGGGAATTCCCACTTCATGGGTTGTGTTGGATCATCGCTTAATCCATAGCCAGCGAGTGAAAGTGGATCGTTGTTGGGATTGCGAAGTTCAATCCAGTCGGGGGAACGACCCCTGCCGTCCTGTAAAGAAGTTTGGTTGTTGGCGACGAACTCATTGATGTAAGGCGACAGCACTTTTCCATCGACATACACCGTCTCGTACTTGACCTGATGGCCATCGTGAGAAATGCCATCCAAAGCAAATTCAGTGCTCTTGACAGGCGCAATTTCAATTTCTCCTTTGCCTGTGGATTGGGTCAGGGGGCCTAGTGATTGTGATTGGGGATACAATCGAAGTTCTCGTAAATCACGTTCACTCCAGGCAAGACGGGTGCTTGATCCCTGTGTGATATTATTCAGCGTGGATCCAAACTCGTGCAGTCCTGCTTCGTTCAAAGGCAGTCCAAAAGCCTGAAGTTCTTTCAATCCAAGATACCAGGAAACCCCGGGAGGATCCGATCGCTCTTTATTTTCATAGCCGATTCTCACATAACGAGCGGCCACAGGGCCAGGCAAAGTGACGTCAAAGATTGCTTCGCGTCCATCCAAATGCTGTGAGAAAACAGAATTATGGTCTCCGTCATAGACGCGCACCGTGGTGTGGGTAAGGCGTCGTTGGAATCCGTCGGCGGCAATGACACGCACCTGATAAAGTGCTTTTTCTTCCCCAAAATCGGTCTCCCAATAAGATCCGACCGCTCGATTGGTCGTTTCGGTATGAGTGTTGTATTTACCATCGTTACCATTTGCGGTTGGGGGTAATCCTTCGTTGAATCGCATCATGTAGGCTTCCGCATTCAGCGCGAGATTTTCCGAAGTAAAAAGCATCACCTCAGCAAGCGATATGATCTGGTCACCTGCGTCGTTCTTTTGATTTTCAGGCAAGCTTATGCGGACGAATCGTCCTTGTGTTCCCGTGGGGGCACTGTAATGCCATACACCTTCGCTGCCCGGATCGGTGACTTGAGCCTTTGCTACAGTGACGGAATGTTTATCAAGGATTTCCAGCTGCAAGCCACCCATCCTGCGACTTTGGGTTCCACGCCGGTTTACCAGCTCGATACGTTGAATGGGGCGTTCTCTGTCCAGAGATAGCAACCAGAAGTTTCCATCAGTATCATTCGATTCACTGTAAGTTTGAAAGTCTCCATCAATCGCACGTTCCGCCGCGTTTGTTCCCCCTGATTGCGATGCCACCGCGATGTCACTCAATCGAATGGCTCCACAGGAGGGGCTTGGGTCGCCGAAAAGGCGTAACTCAGCCAGGGCTACCTGGTAGCCGCCGGTTCCGTTTTGTTGCCCTTCATTCAGTTCCATCCGCACAACACGACCTTGAACGCCGCCAGGGATGGCAAGTTTCCAGACACTGCCGGGAGCCATGGATGGCATTTTTTGCTCAAACATGACCCGGTCGCGTAAATCATGGATGCGCAGCATGACTCCATTCATTGTGCTGGCGAGAGAAGGGGAGCTTGGTGCTACGATTTCCAGACGGTTGATGAGTGCCGGGTACTGGAGTTCAATCTCCCACCAGGCGCCGGGTGTGTTGTCCGTAACGGCTTGAGTATTGTTTCGTCCATCAATGGCCAACCCCGCCGTATTCACTCCGGCTGAGTCGGGAGCCTGATTTGCTTTACCCATGGTAGAGAGATCCAGTTGAACATCAGCTCTTGCCTTGAGTGGATCAAATGTATTGAAACCCCAATCAAGCGAAGAGACGCGACCTTCCGAATCACTGGCGGTCACTCTCGCAATGTATGTTTCATTTGCCGCAAGGGGGAGGCTGTAAGCGACAGTGCGCTCCTGTGCATTTTCCGAAAAGGTCAAGGCGCTGGAAACATCAATGCCATTGAGGGATAACTTAATATCGCCTGTGCTTACGGTATTCGGTGTTTCAGTCGAAACCGTAAATCCCAGCCCTCCATCCGGTGAGTAAAACTCGGTGCCATCTGCGGGAGAAATTTGGCTGATGCGCGGCGGCCATTCTTCACCCGGCAGGGCCAATTCCAGGGGCGGCGTTCCAGTGGCGAGGGCTTTGATCTGGTTTTCATTCAGAGCGATACCAAATACAGCCACATCATCCATGAGTCCGTGGAAGGCGAATTGCGGTTCTCTGGCGGCCTGGCCAAGCACCAGTCCCGTCCAATCCGTTAACAAAGGGGTGGCGCCGGAGGTCTGCTCCAAGGCAAGTTTTCCGTTCATCCATACCTGTTTGGCTTCGCCTTCTTTGATTAAAGCAATGTGATGCCATGCACCCCAATCTTCGACGAGGCCCTGCCCATTCAAGCGGTTTCCCGGAGTTCCACAGCAGCCTGATGTATCGAAATAAATACTGCCATTTCCCCAAGGTGCATGAGCTTGAAGGCCTCGGTCCCCTGATCCCGCTGATGGCGAGGTAAACCATATTGAGGCGCTGTTGGCGATTTCTCCTTCATGCCAGCGTTGCCAGAATGCGACGGAGATGATGTCTTCCTCATTCGATGCATTCAGTTTTTCCGCAAAGGCAGCACCTTCAGGAGTGTTGTTCACTACGATGGCATGTGTGGGTCTTTCTGCAGATCCAGTGGTTCCCAGATTCAGCGCCCTGTCGCCAGCCTTGCCCGTGTGCCCCGCTCTATCCGAGCTAAAAGCGGCATCCCCCACAAAATTGATTTGTGTGCCGTCATTCAGACTGATGGCGTGGTCACCTGTGTTGGCATCGTTAAAATCCCAGACAACCAGAATATCATCAAGGGCGAGAGATTCAAATGCCTGTCCGAGACCGATGTGACAAAAACTGAGGAGGGCCGCCAGGATGCCGTAAAATTGAATATTCATGGTTTATGAAAAAGAATATCTAGCAGAATACATGCCGTTTTGCCAGTTTTAGAGATGAGGAACGAAAATGAATATTATCCATGAAGCGAAGGTTTTTTAAAAATTATCCTTCAATGCAAACAGAATGGTTCCCTAACTTTTGAGCCCATAATTTTCTGACCGTCGGTCGGTTGATGCTGTTTCAATTTACGCACTGGCACTCAAATTTCAGTAAAACAAGCGACTCGTATTTATCAGTCAGCGTTTTCGGTTCAGTGAGCTTTCACGCAGGAGACCTGCCATGGGTAATAAACCGTCTCAGGATATCAGTGCGAATTTATGGTCATGGCAAACGATGTTCTTGGCATTTTATTGGTCAGCTGGATCACTGTATTCACTCATGATTCACATTTATCTGCCTCGAAGATATTGTCAGTTGGTTTTGCCAGAAATCTGCCGCCCGTTAACTGACTTGCCCACTCATTTACCGAGTGATGAGGCAGGGGGCATTTGTAATTTGTTGGCGTGCGATTTTTACGGAATGCAAGGTCGCTGCTCATTGTTCTTGATAACCTAATCCTTTCAACACCAAGTATATCATGCTATCGCGCTCTTGATTATGAACTCACTCTGAAAGGAAGACAGTGGGAATAAAAAGTGCATCTGGTCCGCTACATGAGTAATTTATCTCGAACTGTTATTCGATCTAGAGCACACCGAAGTCGACAAAAGGCAAACGATAAAACCGTTGCATCACTCAAGGTCTGAATTAAGGTTTAGATTATCTTGATTTTATCAAGCATCTGTTAAAAGTGTTTTTATGCGTGACAACGAGCCTGGGAATTACATTGCGTGGCAAACCTCTAGACCTGTTTGCTGGACCCTAGCATCATTGCTCCTGAGATCATCTTAACCCATGTGCAGCGCTCCTGTTAGTTTACAAGCAAGGCTTGGAAAGTTTCACTTTTCAGATCATTCCCGGCTCTTTTTTATAATTGTCTTTTTGGCATGCAGTAGTTTTCTTGTTGCAGACATCACCTGTCGTATTCTTTCTCCTGACAACAACCGGGTACCTCGTAAACTGCTAAACATTGTTCATTCGATCGAAGGTCAGCGTGAGATGGGTATCCCTGAGGAAGCGCAGGTCGCTTTCGACAATTTCCTCAGAAAAACGGATGTCGAATGGATGCGGATCCGCGTGCGCCCTGAAGTTGAACAACTACCTGTCATAGCCAAGGTGGAGCGCCTGGTGGTTGAGGAAGTCAGACTTCGTTTTGGTCAAAAAGCGCTTTTGCGTCTCAATCAACTGGAGCTTCAAGCTCAAGGCAGTCGAGCTTTTTTGCGCCCTGAGGTGGAGGGTTACCTGAATCTGACTGACCCCTCAAATGAACCGCTTGAATGCTTTGTTTGATCAAACAGAGAAGGCTGCTGAGGTGGCTCGGACGGCGGTCAAGCAATCAGACCCCACCCAGCGTCTGGCCGCCACACAATACGCGCGGCTGCGCGCCGGTGAAACCAGGGGTGTACGCCTGATACTGACTCCGGATCAGCGTGCGCGTTATCGCAGAGCACTTGGGCCTGTAAGGAATACAAATCGCTTTGAGCGCATTTACGCGCAGGCCCCTGAACTGATTGACTCGGGTGCCTGGCTGGATGATAGTCCGGTTCGCCTTGCAGACTTGCGTGGCAAGGTTGTCTTGTTGCATTTTTACGCCTTTCAGTGTCACAACTGTCAGGCCAATTTTGGCATCTACAACAACTGGGAACGCAGGCTTAGGGAAAAGGGTGTTGAAATAATTGGGATACAGACACCCGAAACTGCAGCTGAAGCTGAGCCAGCGAGGGTGACAGCGGATGCTCACCAGCAGGGCTTTGAATTTCCCGTCTTGATTGACCTTGCAAAAAAGAATTGGGATGCCTGGGGTAACACCATGTGGCCGACCGTTTACGTTGTCGATAAACGAGGCTATATTCGCTATTGGTGGATGGGAGAGCTCCAATGGCAAGGGGCTCGGGGAGACAAATATATCGAACGTCTGGTAGACAAACTTCGTCTCGAGTGACCATGAATCACGTGCACGTCATCAGTTACAAATTGAGTCTGTGTTCAGTTTTTCTTTAGATCATAACAAATCAACCGACTCTCACTTCTAAGATAGAGCTTGTGATTTGACAGCACGGGGGCTGTCCAGCAAGGGTATTTCATTTCGGGGACCTGGAATTTACTGATTTCTTCTGCCATGCCAGGATTTGGGCGAAACAATCCCAGTTGCCCTGCTTCGCCCATCACGATGAGTTTGTTGTCAGCAAGGATGGCGGAACCTCGCCCATATTTTTCAGGGGGGGCGAGATAACTTTTGCGCCAGCTTTCGTCTTGATCCCAAACTAGCTTGCCTGTTGCCATTTCGACACAGCGAAAACGAGCATCTGGTTCGTTTCGCCCCGAAAAGGCATAGAGGTTTCCTTCATGTAAAACTGGCGTGGTCCAATGTATTTCGAGCGCTCTGGATCTCCATGTTTCAGTGACTGATGTGCCTCCAGGTGCAACCTTGAGCAAAACTGAGCCGATACGGTAATAGGCGGCGGAAATTAGGATGGTATCGCCTGATACCACTGGATTCATGGCATTCACGCTTTCGTTGACTCTGGCTCGAAACCAGAAGTGAAAGTTTTCCTTTCCTGTATCCGGATTGAGAGATACCAGACCTTGTCGCATCAGGCACAATATATGCCGCTGACCGTGGATCGTTGCCGCCACAGGAGAAGCGTATGAGGCCTGTTTCTCGTACTCCTGCCACTGAACGAAAGGCTCCCCGCGCCATCCTGTTTTACGCTCGCCATCCCAGGTTTTCCTTCCGACATTCTCCCAGATAGTTTTTCCTGTTGAAGCCTCGAAGGCGACCACTCCCGAGTCGGGTTGCCCACCTACCATGACAATGAGTTTGTCGTCTTCGAGAAGTGGCGTGCTGCCCACACCAAAGAATGCTTCCGGTATATTGAAATCCTTGGCGGTATCTCTCATCCAGATTTCTCTCCCGTCCTGCATGCCGATGCAATACAACTTGCCCTCAGCACCAAGAATATAGCAGCGATCTTGGGTCAAGATGGGCGTACAGCGGGGACCGTTGTTGTATCCAAAAGGGTCAATGTAGTTGGAGGGGTATTTGAAAGTCCAAACGGTTTTCCCCGTTGAAGGGTCCATCGATTCAACTACTTCTTCCTTTTTTATCCGATGATGCAGCACCAAGTTGCCATTGCTCACGGAAGGGGCACTGTAACCTGTTCCCACCACCTTTTTCCACTCCAGTGGCGGGCCTTCTTTCGGCCATGCATCCAAAAGACCGGTTTCTTGGGATTTACAGTCTGCGTGGATGCCGAGAAATCTTGGCCAATCGGCAGCTTGCAAATCAAGAACGACAGCAAACAGGAAAAAGGTTGCACTTAATTCTAGTGTTTTTCGGCAGATTGATTTCATGAATCGTTACGCTACGAGTCTGGTTTTATTTGGGAAGAAAAAAGAAGCTGCATTTTACTCTTTGAACTCCCATCAGTGCTTGACCCAAGTTCGGTTTCAAAGCATGTTCGTTCATCTTGAAAACAATTCTAATCCATCTTTTTCTGTTTTTGTTCCTGCTGATTGTGGAGGCTGCCGAGCCTGAGAAATCAGTCATTCAAATTTTTACTTTCAGCCAGGAACCGGATTGGGATGAGCCTTGGAATTCTTCGCAAGTGCGTCGTGCAACAGGTTCCGGATTTGTGATTGAGGGCAATCGCATTATGACCAATGCTCACGTTGTCAGCTGGGCAAAACAAATTATGGTTCGCCGCTTTCAGGATTCACGACCTCACTTGGCTCAAGTGGCCTATGTGGGTCATGATTGTGACCTTGCACTTCTTGAAGTCGAGGATGAAACTTTCTTCGAGGGTTTGAAACCTCTTCCCATCGGTGTTTTGCCTGAAGTCAGGTCGGTTGTGAACACCATCGGGTATCCCGCTGGGGGCGAGCAAATATCGTATACAAGTGGTGTGGTTAGTCGGGTTGAATTGATCAATTATGTTCAGCCGGGCAATCGAAGCTTGTTGGCAGTGCAGACCGATGCCGCGATCAACCCAGGCAATTCAGGTGGTCCTGTGATGATGGATGATCAAGTTGTGGGAGTTGCTTTTCAGGGTACTCCCGGACTTGAGAATACGGGGTTCTTCATCCCGCCGCCAGTGATTCAGCACTTTCTAAAAGATGTGCAAGATACACATTATCATGGTTTTCCTCAAGCGGGAATCAGGCTTTCCCCGCTCATCAACCCAGCCTATCGCAAATATCTAAAACTTGAATCCCCTGATTTGGGCGCTCGTATCGATACCTTGATGAGTGATTCAGCCAAGGAGTTTTTACGAGAAGACGATGTGCTGCTCGAAGCCAATGGCTACCCTGTTTCGGCGGACACAACCATCTTGTACGAAGGGAATCAAGTTCACGGTGGCATTGCATTCAGCCAGGCCCAGCACAACAGCAAAGTCCCTGTCAAAATCTGGCGCGACGGAGGAGAGCTTGAGTTGGAGTTGCCTGTTTTCGTCAATTACAAAGATCGACTCGAAGGCAATCAATACGTCCCTCCCAAATACTTTGCGTATGCAGGATTGATTTTTACGCCGCTCAGCAGAGATTATCTCAGTAGTTTCGGACAGAATTGGTCATCTGTCGCCGGGATTGGCCTGCTTTATGAATTGTTTTATCGGAAAAACACGGAACCTGAGCGATCAAGGACCGAACCGGTGATGCTATCCACGGTTCTCGCTCATCCGGTCAACGCTAATATGGAAATTCGCGGTCGCGTTCTGGTTGACTCAGTCAATGGCAAGCGTATTGATTCAATGACCGATTTAATAAAGGCCTTTGAATCTCACGAAGGTTCTCACCACTTGATTGAATTTGGTGAGCGTCTCGGTTTTGAATGCCTTGATCGCGATGCTGCCAACAGCGCCAACAATCAAATCCTGCAAACCTACGGCATTCAACTTGATCGACAATTATGATCCGCATTTTTTCTTCATTGCTTCTGGCCGCGTTGACCAGCTCGGCAGTCTTGACTGTCAAAGCTGAACCTGAGTCTGACCTTTGGGGGCGCTCACTTGTGCAGATTGAATCCACGAGGCATCAATATGAATTTTTCCAGCCCTGGTCGCGCAGGACATCGTCTAACAGCAAATTCGGTGTCGTTGTCGGAGGCCAGCGCATCCTCACTACTGCAGACTATCTTTTTGATCATACTGTTCTGCGTGTCCAAAAGGGCGGGCGTGGTGCGTGGTATGAAGCTTCGCTTAAATGGATAGATTATCATGCCAATCTGGCCTTGGTGGAGGTTGAGGATACTGGTTTCTGGACTGGCCTGAAGCCTGTCAAATTTGCAGATCCTGTTCCAGTAACAGGAGAGGCCAAACTGATTCGCTGGAATGATGGACGTCTAGAAATGCGTCGTCTGGAGATCAATCGACTACGGATGGGGCGCAGTGCCTTGTCCTATGTCGATCTCCCTCAGTTGGAATTAGACTCTGAGATCGATGGGGTGGGATGGTCGGAGGCTGTTGTTTACCAAGGCAGTTTGATCGGCTTGACCACGTCTCAAGCGCGCAGCAAATGTACGGCTGTCCCGTCCTTTTTCATTGAAAAGGTTTTGGAGGAAGTCGAACAGCAACGTTTTCTGGGGGTAGGTTATTTTAATTTCTATTGGAAAAAGGCCGAAAATCCAGCTGTCTTGGATTATCTCAAACTTGAAGGTGAAAAACGTGGCGTCATCGTGACGGAGATTATTTCAATTCCAGGCCATGAAACGAGAGTGAAACCAAAAGACATTCTTTTGAAGGTCGATGGGTTCGATATCGACATCACTGGGGATTATCTGGATCCGGTATACGGCAACATGATGCTGGAGAGACTTGCAACGCGTGGTCATTGGGCAGGAGACAAAATCCCGATGACTGTATGGAGAGATGGTGCCGAAATAGAGCTTGAGTTCAAGTTGGCGACTGCAGACTACAATAAAGAGTATGTGCCGTCTGCTCGTTTTGACATGCCACCTGAGTATCTCATGGCAGGAGGACTTGTTTTTCAGCCGCTCACAGAACCCTATTTGCGCAGTTGGGGAAGCGAATGGCAAAGACGCGCACCCGTGCGTCTGGTGAGGCTCAAGGAGCGTCGTCCGACTGAAGAAAATCCGGGTTGTGTGTTGCTTTCGCTCGTATTGCCTGATTCCTACAATCTGGGTTATCAGGATTACCGCTACCTGGCACTTGACAAGGTCAATGGCATGAAAATCACCAATCTACCAGAATTAAAGCATGCGTTGGACCATCCAAAAGAATCGTTTCATGTCATTGAATTTTTACCTGGTGAAAGTGTTCAGAAAATGGTGCTCGACGCGGTTCAGCTCAAGAGTGCTACCCAGCGCGTCATGTTTGATTACCGTTTACCCACGGATTATTTTGTTGGTTCCAAAGACTCTGAGCCTTGATTCAAGGTGTTTTCCTTATAATCTTTTTCAAGACCCGGCCTTGTCGAGGCAAGCAGTCGCAATTGATTGTTGAGTTTGCTTCGGCAGCTGGTGATCAACCAGAGTGAATACCCAAGGCCAATTGCAAACCATGTGCTCAGCATAAAATATTCTTCACCCCCTATTAAGGCGAAGCCCCTTCCTCGGGCTGCAAGGATAATGAATATGATGAACCCCAAAAACAAAATCCAGGGTACGATTAGCACGTGAAAAAGAGTGCCTCCGATTGCCCTGTTCACATGTCTGGCTCGCACGCTGTTCCAGAGCCCGCACCAAAAAAGAGCAAAGCTATCGACAATAAGTAAAATCAGATGCGCCATAAGCATTATCACCACGTAAGTGGTCTGGCTTCCTCCTAACCTTCTAGATTCGATGAGCAGTAAGAATGCGAAGAAAAGGGTCAGTACACACAGGAAAATGAGCGGCCCTATAAATTGATCTAAGATCGCTTTCCAGTGTCCGCTGAGCACATCCTTCACTCTCAATGGAGTGCTGAAAAGAAGCTCCAAAGATCCATTTCTCCGATCATCTGTCAGTCTTTGGCTTGATTCGGCACCAATCCAAAATTTGAGTATCAAACTGCTGAAGTAAGCTGTTCCGATGAAGTTGGCCGTTTCATTGTAAAATATGCTGCCAAACCGTATGCTCCCCCATATCCAATAAACACCGCCCAACGCAAAAATGAGCCAGGGATAGAGTTTTTTTAAACGACTTCGGCAATGAAGCCACATGACAGGGTTTCTGGACAACAGGCGTTCGCGTAATCTGGTTTCATACCTTTTCGATCCTCTATCTGCCCTCAGTAGCTTTTCTTTGCGCTTTAGTTGAGCACCAGAGAAAGGGCGATCCTGCCAACATTTGGAAACTGCGAGCGAAGCGGTCACAATAAATATCCACATGAATACATGATTGGTTATCAAAGATTTCCAGTAGGACCATGGTTCCGCTAAATACGCGCGATCCGCTACCATGCTCATTCCGTAGATTGCGCTATGGACGGAATAAGTGTCGACATTGATGGGCGATGGGGAATTTTTGGTGACCATGCCTATTAAAAACAGGCAGATAGGACCTGCTCCAAGCAATACGATCATCATCGCAAAAGTGGAAACAGCCGATTTCACGGCTTTTGTGCAGTAAACAGAGATACAAATACCAACGGAAAGTGAAAGAAGCATAGTGTTGATCAGTAACAGAATTAATCGTCCAAATTCCTTTCCGGTTACACTGCCCAACAAAAGGGGGATGGCCAATACGGGAAGGATGGCAAGCAGGCCGCAAATGGATCTCAGTGAGGTGGCGGCCAGTTTGCCGAAAACAACATCGTAACCGCTTAGGTCTGTAAGGAATAGTAAACCAAGAGTGCCCTCTCTTTTTTCTTCGCCCACACAATCTGAAGTAATCCAGATGCCTTCCATTGCGCAGTAAACGAATGCAAAGCTCGAAAGTGTGTAAAAAAGACTCGAGCCCATAGTGACGGGCGCGGCTTGGTTGAAAGACATGATTAAGCCGCTGATAAAGATAGCGGCAAGGGCAAATACGGTCCTTCCTGTGTAGAGAGAGCGGCGGCGGGAGGCAACCCTGAGTTCTCGGGCGACAATAGGGAATAGGCTCATGAATAATAAAGAGGCTTCTGTTGATCTTACCTGTCCTGCCTACTGCGTTTCTCCTTTTGTCATTCGCATGAAAACCTCTTCCAGGCCGAGTTCTTCCTCTTTCAATCCATGAATGGGAACTCCATTCCTTACCAGCGTTTCTGCAATGATGCTGACGTCTGCATCATGGGATGCCATTGTGACTCGTATGCTGCCATCTACCATTTCAGCCTCTGAAACTTCGGATTGAGTTTTGAGGAACCCAATGGCTTTGTCAGGATCGGAACCAACCTTTACCCAAACAATATGACTGGTTTCCATCTGGTTTTTGACTCCCTGAACAGAGCCGCTGTAGATAAGTTTTCCCCGCTCAATGATGGCAACACGATTGCACAAGGATTGAAGCTCACTGAGAATATGTGATGAAATGATAATCGTTTTACCCATCCGTTGTAATTCCTGCAGAATGGCCATCATTTCAATGCGGGCTCGGGGGTCCAGTCCGCTGGCAGGTTCATCGAGCAAGAGGAGTTCAGGATCGTGGATTAAAACGCGTGCCAAACCGATACGTTGTTGCATGCCGAGACTCAAGGTTCCGATCAGTGCACCTTTTTTTTCTGACAAGCCAACTAGTTCCAGAACATCCCCTACCGTTTTTTCACGTTGTCCGGAAGGGATGCGGTAGCAAGCTCCAAAGAAATCCAGGTATTCGGTAACCTCCATGTCCTTGTAAACCCCGAAAAAGTCCGGCATGTAACCGATGACATGACGCACCGCATCTGCCTCTGCGACTACGTCCTTACCCAGAACTTTTGCGGTGCCCGACGATGGCTTCAGGAAAGTTGCCAGGATTCTCAGGGTGGTTGTTTTGCCAGCACCATTGGAGCCAATGAATCCAAAAAGATCGCCTCTGTTGACTGTCAGGTCCAACATGTTGAGGGCAGTCATATCGCTGTACTGCCGGGTCAGTAAGCTAGTCTGTACTGCTGGTAAATCCTTTACAGCCTTGTCCGGTCTTGGATCAGCTTTGATCATGGGTGTGTGTTTAGTTCCAGGACTCATGGTGAAGATCTCATTGAGTGTCATTTCGCTGAGTCGGTCTTTGGGATGACCAGGCGCAAAAGAGTTCTACGTGTTTCTTTGTTGGGTGTGAACTGGTTCAATTTGGGAATGCCGATCTCGGTCTCTGACCAAGCCAGAAGGACAGCGTTGTCGTCCTCTAGAAATGAAGTTAAATCCATGTTGCGTTGATGATTGAAATTGAGGTTATTGATACCTTTTTTATAAAGAATATCCGCAAAACTCGCGGCTGCCGAGGTCGCCACCATATCGTCCAAGCGGTATGTTTGGCCCAGTGCAAGGGATCGGCTTCGCAGGGCTCTGCTGAATGTGGACGAGTTTTTTTGGAGGAATTCCTCCAAATCGACAGAGGATGTTTCAGATAACTTCGTGCTCCCAAAACCTTTCAATGTGTAAACCTGATCGTTCACAATGAGTAGAAAATGGCTGAAATCAAAGGGTGACATGTTTTGCAAGACAATTGCAGCCTCCGGGGTTCCCTGTTTCTTTAATGAGGCCTCAATGGGCGCCATTTCCAGTTGATCATACCAATCACTGATGAACATTCTACTTGTCCATACCGGAACAGAAACGCCTGCCAGAAATCCCTTAGCTTGTCTCAATACCTTGGAGGATTGCCCGCCGAAGGATCCATTCCAATTTGCACTTGCTTCCGCGCGTAAGGATCCCAGGTTGCGATTGGAGACGAGTTCGTAATCTGCGTTGATCGGGGAGTAAAGCGAACCATACGTGCGGCCACGGGTGATGGTTTCCTGACCAAACGGGATGACATCTACGACATGCAATTCACTCCATTCCAAATCTCCCGCACGCAGACGGAATCCAACATAGTAAATCACTGCTGAAAACAGGATCACATAGGCAGGAAAAGTAACCCATGTCCACATCTGACGATTCAGCTTCTTGAGAACGATTCGATCAATCGGGCCAATACAGGCAAGATAAACTACGAGCATTGCCATTAGCCATTCGACCGGTAATTTTTTGACCTGGCGACTTTCGATCATGGACCCAAAAAGTCCGTCCACACTTTGGCCGCTCCAGAAATTTCTGTTTCCTCCCTCAAACCAATGCCCGGGGATACCTCCCAGCTTTGCCCAAAACCAAGGTTTATTTTTCCACGTTTTAATCGGGTCACGTTCTGGACTGAATGTCAGCAGTGTTAACTGTCCTCTTCCTCTCCTTGCCTGAATGATGAGTGGAAGGCCTTCTTGTTTTGCAAGCACAGAACCGTCCGTGACTGTTCCGGTGACGATCGGAAGGGCGCGACCTTTTTTTTCCTTATCGTCTTTTAATCGGGTGTATCGGTTGTCTACATTGCGATTGTGGCGGTAGTTGTTTTGGTCGAGACGATTGATCAGGGATGGATCGCATGTAGCGGTAGGAGAAAGTTTCTCAGATGGATTTCTCAGCCATTTTTCAAGCGTACCATCCCAATTCAAGGATCCCACTCCGTCAGGAATAAAGGGAATCAAATTACTCAGCCATTCTGTTGAATTAATTTCAGCCGGTTCATCCATGGCAACAATTAAATGTCCGCCCTGAGCGAGCCACGCGCCAAGCGCTTTTGACTGCGGGATCTCTAATTCAATGGCTCGTGAGGCATGCAGATAAAGTGAATTGAGACCTTCCAATGCCAGCGGTTGATCGGGGAAATGAGCTGTCTGAATGCGTCCGCTTTGAGGTCTGTAATGTTCCTGGCGCGGCTCTTCAGGAAATTTTGGTTGTCCGGCGAAACTGCGTGACACGGACCCCATGAGATAGCCCGACCATGGAATCATTTCAGTAGCTTGAAATTGAGATCTTTCTTCGATCGTTTGGCCGTTTTTACTGATTAATTTTGCGGTCCAGTTGTCGAGGTTGCCTCCGTCTTTGAAAAAAACTGGAATGACGACTTTCTTGCGGGTGTTTGTCGGTAATTCGATTGGAACCCTGTGTTCAACCCCGGTGTTGGAATCCCTGAGGGAAACGAAACCATTGAAATCGGGGCCATCCTGATGCAATTCAAAAGTGAAAGGGCACCAATGATGCGTTCGCACATAATCTCCGTAACCCGGAAAGACATCGAACTGAAGCGCTGCCTTTGTGGTTAACGCAGCAAAGCACAGCAAAATCCAAGTCAAAAGCATGAAAGATGCTTTCAATCGGCCTTTTCTAATACAGGCCTGCAATTTTGCTTTCGTGGATTTCTTCATTCACAAAGTGTGATTCATGTTTTCAGATTGCGCGAAACGGCTGCCACAGCTTTGTTTCAGCCGCGTCTGATGAGAACGCATCAATATCCAAGCGGTGCCTCTCTTCCCCTCTGCAGGCAATGGTGTTCGTTTATGTTCTAATGCCATGAGGTTTGCAAGATATTCTACCTGAATGCGAATCCCTTGATTTTTGCATCTTTTCAGGTTTCAGTGCCATTTTCTTAAAGTATTTCCATCGAATTTATTTGCCAATACCTGTTTTCATTTCCACGCCAACCAACTTTTAGAGGGCTGGAGCGCATGAAAATATGTAATTAAAGCCCGGTTTCCTGCTTTTTCATGTTGACCCTCTGGTTAAAATTTAGAACTCTCCCCATTTCGCTTGACGGCGTCCTGCGTATCTATGAGACACACAATATCAGTTTTGGTTGAAAATAAGTTTGGCGTTTTGACACGAATCGCTGGCTTGTTCAGTGGTAGAGGCTTCAATATTGACACATTGAACGTCGCTCCGACCTATGCAGATGACACTTCCTGCATGACGATTGTGACTCAGGGAGACGATGCAACTTTAGTGCAAATCGTGCGTCAATTGAACAAGCTCCCCGAGGTGTTGGAGGTTCAAGATTTTCGCGAACAAATGCATGTCGACCGCGAGCTGGTGCTCATCAAAGTCAACGCCGACTCCAAATCCCGGTCCGAAGTCATGCAGATCACAGATATTTTCCGCGCCAAGATCATTGATGTTCACCCCAACTCATTGACCATCGAAGTCACAGGCTCTGAGGGTAAAATCTCCAAGTTCATCGACCTGATGAGCCGGTTTGGAATCCGTGCCCTGACCCGCACCGGCACGGTTGCCCTGCCGCGAGCTTGAGCAGCTTTTTTATCATACGCAAAAGATACCTAACAACAAACGCAGAAATAAAATGCCAGCAAAAATATACTCGGACAAGCACGCAGACCTCAATGTCCTCAAGGACAAAACTCTGGCAGTGCTTGGGTTCGGCTCCCAGGGACACGCTCATGCCTTGAATCTCAAGGAAAGTGGATGCAACGTCATCATCGGCCTTTACAAAGGTAGCAAATCGATCGCCGTTGCCGAAGACAAAGGATTCAAAGTCGTTACCACAGCGGAAGCCGTTCAACAAGCGGACGTAATCTTTGTTGCTCTGCCTGACACCAAGCAGGCTGCTGTTTACGAATCTGACATCGCACCCAACCTGATCAAGGGGAAAACACTCCTGTTCTCGCACGGTTTCGCAGTGCATTACAAAACCGTTGTTCCACCGGAAGACGTGGACGTCATTCTCGTCGCTCCCAAAGGCCCTGGCCATATTGTTCGACGTCAGTATGTCGAAGGCAAGGGTGTTCCTTCATTGATCGCTATCCATCAAAACCCTTCTCGCAAGGCCAAAAAAGTAGCTTTGGCATGGGCTAAAGGTATCGGTGGTACCCGAGCAGGCGTCCTTGAAACGACTTTTAAAGAAGAAACCGAAACGGATTTATTTGGCGAGCAAACCGTTCTTTGCGGTGGCACCAGTGCCTTGATTATCGCCGGTTATGAAACCCTGGTCGAAGCGGGTTACCAGCCTGAAATGGCCTATTTTGAGTGTCTCCATGAATTGAAACTCATTGTCGATCTGATCAATGAAGCGGGGATTCATGGCATGCGTTTTTTCCATCTCTGAAACTGCCAAATGGGGTGATGTTAAAGTTGGTCCCAAAATTATTGATGCCAGTGTCAAGAAACGTATGAAAGCTGCGCTCAAGGCCATCCAGAATGGTAAGTTTGCCAAGGAATGGGTCATGGAATACCAGACAGGTTACAAAAATTTCAATGCGCTTCTCAAAGCAGGTGAAAAGCATTCCATTGAAAAAGTCGGTGCTCGTTTACGTAAGATGATGCCTTGGATGCAGAAGCGTTCTACGCGAGGCGTTCAGAGTTCTTACTGAGCATCATTTATCAGTCCTGAATTTGTAAATCCGGCGTCTTCCTCTCAAACACCGAGGGAAGCGCCGGTTTTTTTCTATTGTCACAAGACCGCAACCAGCGCATTTTTGTGGGGTTAACTTTCTAACAGCTATGGGCGCAAAGATGAAAATGATAAAATCGATTTGGACGGCCTGCCTCTGCACGTTCCTCCTTTCTGCTGTCGAAATCAAGGCACAGCCGGAGGTCATCGACAGTCTTCGCGCATCGTATCAAACGATTTTGGACCGTAATCCCTTTAATCTGCAGCCTCCTCCACCTCCCAAAGAAGAAGTGGCTGAAGAACCTGACGAAGAGGAAAGTCCAGAATTGGATGAATTGAAACTCAAAATTGCAGGTGTCAGTGCCAAGGATGAGTTAAAGCGAGTTTGGATGGCCATGACAATTCCTAATCCTGACCCTGAGCTTCCTCCGGTTGAGCGCTTTTTTTCCTTTACCGAATCTGAAGACGAACATCATGGGGTAAAAGTCAAACAGATCGAGCTCAATGGAAATGTTGAAATCGAATTCTACGGGAAGAGTCACGAGCTGGAATTTGAAGAATACCGTTACGATGGTCCAAGTGGAGGCAAGAAAAAGGGCAAGGGCAAGGGATCTAACGCCAAAGCCCCTACGCGTATCAGTGCCAGAGAATTAATCCGCCGTCGTGCTGAGGAGCAGAGCAAAGGCAAAAACAACAATACCAAAAATACGACTTCGGGTAGGTCGAGCACTCGAACGACCTCTTCCTCCAGTGGCTCTTTACTCAAAAATGCTGGAACTGCCTCCAATCGCAGTGGGCTGCAGCGCATGCCTGCTCGGTCCATACGAACAACAACAAACAACAGGCAGTCAAAGCCTGCCATGAGTCGAGAGGAACAGATCTTGATGCTTGAAGCTCAGAGCGTCCTTTCGGAAAGGGAAGGTATTACCATGCCGCCCATCCCACCACTGCGGCGCTAATCATTGGTAGATTGGGCCTGAAATACGGAGACATTCGATTCTTTATTCCAGTCCTACTTCAAGTGAGCGCGTGAAAGAACCGAACTCCCAGCTTCGCCAAATCGGTTTGATCGGTGCGACTGCGCTTGTCATTGCCAACATGATTGGCGTTGGGATCTTTACTACAACGGGTTACCTGTTGGCTGACATGCCATCCCGTGGCTGGGTGCTCTTCGCATGGTTCATTGGAGGTGTCATGGCCTTACTCGGAGCGGTCTGCTACGGAGCGCTTTCGCAGCGGTTGCCGGAGTCTGGAGGTGAATATTTTTTTCTCTCTCGAACCATCCATCCTTCAGTGGGTTACATCAGTGGTTGGCTTTCCCTTTTTGTAGGCTTTTCTGCTCCGATTGCTGCCTCTGCTTACGGTATTGGTGTTTACCTCAGGCCTTGGGTGTTTGGCGTCGAGCCACGTTGGGTTGGGACATTTGCGGTTTTGATGATCGCATTGGTTCATGGAGCAGGTGTTCGCAGAGGGCTCCTGATGCAGAATCTGATGGTTGGTTTCAAGTTGTTATTGCTGGTGTTATTTCTTTCATGGGCTGGCTACAAGCTGGAAGAACCGGTTCCGATGCCTGGCTGGGATTTTCAATATGACACTTTCTCCGTATCATTAGTTTGGATTTTCTTTGCTTATGCAGGCTGGAATGCCGTCGTATACATCGCTGGGGAAATCAAGGAACCTCATCGTAATCTTTCAAAATCCATGCTCATCGGAACCCTTGCAGTTATCTTGCTTTACCTAGTTCTGAATGCGGTGTTGTTGTGGGGGGCGGATCCAGAATCTATCAAGGGTAAGGAAAATGTAGCCAGTATCGTGGCTGAATCATTGGGGGGAGCTCGCATGGCTGGGTTTATCTCGTTTCTGATCGTTGTTTCATTGACGACATCTGTTTCTGCCATGCTCATGGCTGGCCCGAGAGTTTACGCTAAAATGGCAGAGGATGGATACTTGCCTTCCTTTATGAAATCACCAAACCCACCTGGTTGCAGTAACATGGTTTTTCAGTTGGTGGTTGTATTATTAATGCTCTGGATTCCTCGATTTCGCGATTTGATTACCTACATTGGTTTCACACTTGGGATTGGGACGGCATTGACCGTGGTTGGCCTGGTGCGATTGAAGCGCAAAGAAGGGGCAAGCATGCATGTTCCTGGTTGGCCTATGATACCTTTCCTATTCCTGTTAATGGTGCTTTGGGTGACTGTTTTTTCAATCAGGAATAACCCTTTTCCCAGTTTTCTAGGCTTGTTGACACTGCTAGGGGGATGGGTGGCGTGGTGGATTCAGGAAAAAGCAAAAGAACGAAATAACTCAAGTTGAAGTGAACTTGGATTACTCTGTTCAAGCGTATTTTTTATTCCTGGCGAAGCTTGGCTTTTTTCTGGGTAATTAGGTAATGTAACTTTCATTCGCGTGAATATGGACTTGAACATTTGCATAAGAGATTTTCCCCGTTTTTATTGGAGAGGTATTCTCATTCTTTGCATGAGCTTCAGCATCCGGGGGGATACTCCCGTTTCGGGTTCCACAGTCGATTTCAATCACGATATTCGCCCCATTTTATCGGAGCACTGTTTTCCCTGTCATGGACCTGATCGTAATCATCGCAAAGCGGGCTTGCGATTGGATCAGCCCGATGGTTTGACGGAATCAGAGGAAGGGGGTCCAATTCTTCTTCCCGGAAGTGCAGAGAAATCACCACTCATTCAGCGTGTTTTGAGTCACGATCCAGATGAGGTCATGCCACCTCCGGATGCCTTGCTTGAGCTCAATCCATCTCAAAAAGACATGTTGGTTCAGTGGGTGAACGAAGGAGCTCACTGGGACACACACTGGGCCTTTGTTCCCCCCATCGAAAGGACACTTCCTGAAGTGAACATGAGATCCTGGTTGCGGCATCCGATTGATTTTTTCGTGTTGGAGCAATTGGAATCTACGGAGCAATTTCCCTCTCGCGAAGCCGATCCTCGTACGCTTCTGCGTCGCTTGAGCTTCGATCTCACCGGGATGCCTCCAGAGCTTGATGAAGTGGACTCACTTGAAGAAAATGTTTCAGATGGCGCTTATGACGCGTGGGTCGAACGTTTGTTGGCTTCACCTCGTTTTGGCGAGCGTATGGCTCTGCCATGGATGGATGCGGCACGTTATGCTGATACCCATGGTTATCAGAATGACGGGGATCGAGAAATGTGGCGCTGGAGGGATTGGGTTGTCGAGGCTTTCAATTCCAATATGCCTTTTGACCAGTTCACCATCGAGCAACTCGCAGGCGACCTCTTAACCGAGTCAACTCTTGAGCAGAAAATTGCCACTGGATTCAACCGCAACCATCGCTACAACTCTGAAGGCGGATCGATTCCGCGGGAGGTGCTGACAGAAAATGTTGCTGATAGAGTGGAAACAACCTCGACCACGTGGTTGGGCTTGACCATGGGATGCGCGCGTTGTCACGACCATAAATACGATCCCATTACCACTGAAGATTACTACGGAATGTTCTCTTTTTTCCATAATGTTCCGGAGACAGGAAGGGCGATCAGGGATGGTAATTCAGAACCCTACATAAAAGCTCCTACATGGCTCCAGCAAGAGAAACTGCAGCAACTGGAGCGCGCCGTGAGGCAGGCCGGTAATGAAGTGAACGCTCTGCAGCCCGTGATCGATGAAGCTCTGGAGGCTTGGCATCAAGGCGGGCAATGGAGAGATCAAAAGCTTTCTTTGGTTGATGAGGGTTTGATACACGCTCGATCCTTCGAAAACAGTTTGGCTGGTTGGGATGCTGTGCCATTGAAAGAGCAACCTGAACATGGACTGTTGGAATGGACGGCAGCTATTCAGGGGACAGGGGTAATTTTGAACGGAACATGGGACGGTAATTGTGGCGATATAGGGCGTTTTACCAATATGACCCCTTACTCATTTTCCCTGTGGGTCAAGCCGGCTCGTGATCACAGTGGCGCCATCTTTTCAAGAATTCAGGATGGTGTGGATGGCAAGGGATACCAGCTTGTATATGAAAAAGGACACTTTCGGTATCTATCCATTTCGCAAGGTTACGCTGGGCGCATAGGTGTGCGGACATTCAATTCATTTCAACCCGGGCAGTGGTATCATCTTACTGTAACTTATGATGCAACCATGAGTGCTCGGGGCATCAAGATGTTTGTGGACGGAGAAAAAGCGGATGTCGAACTGTTGCGCAACAATGATTCCAATCCCAGCGGAATCTCCTCCAATCCTTTGCGTCTTGGCAGGAGTGCGATGGCTGATGAATTTGAGGGGGCTTTGGATGAATTGAGGATTTATGATCGTGTTCTTACTTCGGAAGAAATCTCAGCTCTTTCAGAACCATTATCTGTTCAAGATCTTTTGGTGCGTGAAAAGAATTCATGGACACCTCGGCAATTGCATGTCGTGCGAACCATGTTCAAGAGCCTGACTGAAGATCCGCGCATTCGCCCGGCCTTGTTCCAGTGGCATCAGGCTCAAAAACAATTGAGTGTCTTCAAGGAAGCGCTGCCAACGGTCATGGTCATGGAGGAAATGGAAGCGCCGCGGCCTACCCACATTCTGGTTCGCGGCCAATATGATCAACCAGGAAAGGCCGTCGATCCGGCGGTCCCTGAATTTATCGCAAAATGGAGTCATGATTATCCAGCCAATCGGCTTGGCCTGGCACAATGGCTGGTGAGTGACTCTCACCCTCTCACAGCCAGGGTGTTTGTGAACCGCGTTTGGCAAATGCTTTTTGGCCGGGGACTCGTCAAAACAGCTGAAGATTTTGGAGTGCAAGGCGCCTCACCAACTCATCTGGAATTACTGGATTGGTTGGCCGTTGATTTCATCAAGTCTGGGTGGGATGTCAAGCGACTCGTTAAATCCATCGTCACCAGTGCGACATATCGGCAGCAAAGTGACGTCTCACCCGAAATGCTGGAATGGGATCCCGAAAATAAATGGCTGGCACGCGGACCGCAGAAAAGGCTTCCTGCACATTTTGTAAGGGATCAACTACTGGAGTTATCAGGTTTGAAGGTTGACCTCATCGGAGGGCCTCCTGTGTTCCCCTACCAGCCCGATGATCTATGGGGTGAGGTGAGTCGGAAGACTTATCCCGAGTCGAAAGACGCAGGGCGATATCGACGCAGTTTATACACCTATTTCAAGCGCACTGTTGCCCCTCCATTAATGCAGACATTTGATGCTGCAGACCGGGAGTCATGTATTGTTCGGCAGCAAACCACCAACACACCGCTTCAGGCACTGGCAATGTTGAATGCACCCATACTCCTTGAAGCCGCCTGGGAGCTGGCCAAGGCAGCACGTGAATCCACGTCCCACACCCCTGAATCACAAGTGCAGTCCTTATTTGAGAATGTTTTGTTGAGAACACCCAGTGAGCGGGAGTGTACGCTCTTGTCAGAGAGTTTTCTTGGCTATCAATCAATGACTGGGAAGGAACAGGAATCTATCATGATTGAGCTCGGTAAACCCCGGATAAAAGTTAGTTCTGACCTGTTCCCTGGGTTTTGCATTTCACTTACCTTGCTGGGGCTGGATGAAACATTAAATACCAGGTAGTGCCTTGATCGATTAATGAAGGACCCCAGCGCGTCCAACTGGATTCAATGCTTGTTGACGGCGTCGGGACGTTTACTTTCAGCCCAAGCCTTGCCTAACGCTTGAAACGAACTTTAACGGATATGTTTTCCGCGAGGGGAAAGACAAACCGTTCTTCTCTGTCAAAGTGGTCATTGGCTAGACCTAGTTTCTGGAGCTGATTTGCTAATTCGACAGAATGACATTCTGTTATTTTTGGAGTGCTTTGATGATGATACCATCTCCGCTCTGAAAGGTTTTCAAGTGGCCGGTTTCCTGTGAAAAAGGCTCAAGAGGAGGAATCAGCAGGACGTGCTCGGCGCTACTTTTTTTTGAGTAATGGGCGCAACATCTCCCCGCGCAAAGATACTCTTTCCTTGGATGGTCTAATGATCGGCACCTTTTTGATAACCTCAAAAAGCAGTTGATCACATCATGCTCTGCAAGCATTGAAGCGTCGACTGCCATAATTTTATACGGTTGAAAGGTCGGTTTTGCCCGGGAACAAGTGAATTTTCTATGAGTCGTGTTTCCTCATCTGGGACACCTATTTTGTCGGCAAGCAAATAAAAAGATTCGAAAAAAAAACGGGCCTCAGGGAAACACACACGGTTAACAAGTTTCCTGAGACCCGCCAAATCCTGTCTTACGACAAGGAAAATCTGTGGCATCGGCGCGACAGCCCCGCCAATTTCAAAAGTTTTTATTTATTGTTTTTATCGCGTTCCCAATCCAGAGCCATAATGAACCCAAAGTGGTCGACCGCTTTTTTCATCCGACCATGCTTACATTTCCCCACATCGTCAGGGCAAGCACGTACAGACCGCAATGCAGTCGAGTTACTCGGTGAATATATCCATATGATCCGATTTTCCTCTCCTAAGCAACTGTAAAATGAAAAATAGGCACTGACCCTTCGATTCAAACTAGGTGCCCAATCGAGAAATAGGCAAACTACTTACATTGCCTTAGAAGGCTATTTAAGTTCACAAGTAATTGTAATACAATTACTTGTGAAGTATCTAGGTCGGGAAGGGGTTTTTTTCCCTTATTTTTGATGACAATTTTATTGCGTACTCGTTTTTCCTCAGTAAATTTACCCACGGCTTGTCTGGTGGTGTAAAGGTAGCACAAGGCTCTTTGGAGGCTTTGGTCAAGGTTCGAATCCTTGCCGGACAGCCATTTTATTGATGGCCGGGTATCCCCCGGCCTCTTTTTTTAGTCTCTCAATTTCTTCGAGTTCTATGATACCCGCTCTTTTGGCGACATTTTTATTTTGTCTTTCTGCGGTTTCTGCCACAAGAGCCACACGCATTCTTGGGGGCATCTCTGCCAATTTCTGGCGACTTCTTCTGGCAACGTTGTTGTTGGGTATCTGGGCTCATTGTTTTGCTCAAGGTGTACGAGGTGAAGGGTTTGAAATGTTTTTTTGGAGTGGTGTCGTTGGTTTTGGATTAGGGGATCTGGCCCTTTATCAAGCGTTGCCCAGGTTAGGGTCTCGATTAACCTTACTATTGGTGCATTGCGTCGCTGCGCCTTCCGCAGCATTCGCTGAATGGTTGCTGGTGGGAACGACGCTGACTCTGCCGCAAATAGCTTCGATTGCCTGTATTTTACTTGGGGTGGCTGTGGCCTTGTTGCCATTAAAAGTCGAATCAACCGCGAAACACTTCGACCTCGTCGGTGTCGCTTATGGATTGGTAGCAGCGATTGGGCAGGGGGTCGGAGCTGCGATGAGTCGATTGGCTTACGATATCAATGGACGACAGGATTTTCATATCGATGGACTGACCGCTGCTTATCAGCGAATATTGGGTGGTTTGCTGCTGGCATTGATTGCTTTGCTCGTAATGAAACGACTCAGATTCAAGCAGGCAGAATCGAATCATGAAAGTTCTTCGGAGGACAAGAAAACACGCTCAAAAGGCCGTGCTGCATTGCCGTGGATTATTGGCACGGCCCTGGCTGGGCCCACCCTTGGGGTTGGCTGCTACCAGTGGGCTCTGGAAGCCATTCCGAGTGGCTTGGTTTTGCCTATCGTCGCCACCACTCCCTTGATGGTCATTCCGCTTTCAGCCTGGATGGAGGGCGATAAACCCACGATGCGCTCTCTTGCTGGTGGTTTAATTGCCGTGTTGGGGGTGATATTGCTCGGTAAATTTCGTTGAGCTTTGCGCATTATGGATAAAGAAAGGTAATCAGGAACGGACTTCACTCGATAAGGCCTTGCAAGAAATATCTTCAAGTAGACGTGTTGAATACCGGTTAGAGTCTGTTACGCTGATCTTTATATGGCATTTGGATCTTACAGGGCTTTTATTGATAAATTAGACGAGATGGGGGAATTGGTTCGAATCACTGAACCTGTCGCCACAGAATTGGAGATCACGGAAATAGCGGACCGGGAAATGAAAAAACCGGGTGGGGGCAAAGCGCTTTTATTTGAGAAGCCAACCGTCAACGGCCAAATTTCACCTTTTCCAGTGGCTGTCAACACGATGGGTTCAGATCGACGCATGGCTTTATCCATGGGAGCAGAATCGGTTGCATCAGTTGCCAACGAACTTGCAGTCCTGATGAAAGCCAAGCCGCCCTCAGGTGTGCGAGATGCCATCAAGCTCTTCAGTGCTGCATTGGAATTGCGGCACGTACGCCCCAAAAAAGTCCGAACAGGGCCTTGCAAAGATGTGATCCATCTGTTCGATCCGCCCAGGACCAGAAATCAGGAATGGCCGGATGCGCCTTCTATTGACAGGGAAACATCCAAGGATCCCAAAGATACTCCAACCCTTTTGAATTTACCCGTGTTGAAGTGCTGGCCTCTGGATGGTGGCAGGTTTGTCACCTTGCCATGTGTGGTCACGCGTGACCCCGATACGGGGGAAGGTAATCTTGGGATGTATCGAGTGCAGATATATGATGACCAAACGACCGGGATGCACTGGCAGCTTCAGAAAGTCGCAGCAAGGCATGGCCGACGTTACTACGAAACAGGTGAGCGCATGCCTGTCTCTATTTTTCTCGGCGGTGATCCGGCATTTCCATTCGCTGCCACCGCTCCCTTGCCGGATGGACTTGATGAGTTTTTATTGGCAGGATACTTGCGTAAACAGTCGATCGAGATGGTTCGTTGTGAAACCAACGACCTCCAGGTGCCAGCCAGCGCCGACATCGTGATTGAGGGTTACATCGACCCGAGGGAGCCACTGCGCAGCGAAGGGCCTTTTGGGGATCACACGGGTTTCTACACATTGCCAGAGCCTTACCCCGTCTTTCATGTGACTGCAATCACCCACCGTAATGATGCTATTTACCCGGCAACTATCGTTGGCATTCCACCGATGGAAGATTTTTACATGGGCAAGGCAAGTGTTCAGTTATTCCTGCCCATGTTTAAAATGAATTTCCCGGAAATCGTTGACATTGCGCTTCCAGCCGAGGGGGTCTTTCACAATTTGGTATTTGTCAGTATCAAAAAAACTTATCCGATGCAGGCTTACAAAATCATGCACGGGCTCTGGGGAATGGGACAGATGATGTTTACCAAATACATAGTGGTCGTCGATGACGATGTCGATGTGCATGACACCAGCCAAGTTCTGTTCAGGCTTTGCTCCAACACCGAACCTCGCAGAGACGCTGTATTCACACGTGGACCTGCTGATGTGTTGGATCACGCAACGGATGCGGTCGGGCGTTGGGTCCAAGCTTGGTTTTGATGCTACGCGTAAACTAAGAGGAGAGGGGTTTACACGCGACTGGCCCCCACTGATCAAGATGGATGCCAAGGTGCGTGCAAAGGTGGACCAGTTACTGCAAGGTAAACTGTGATTGAGAAAAGCCCCTATTTCAGAAAGACGTGATTCAGCTTTTTCTGACTCGACTCGCGTTCTTGAGGCTATTTACCTCGATTCTTCTGCAGGTCGCTAAAACGGGTTTTGCCCAGTTTCTGCCAGATAACGCTCAAAAGTCATTCATCAAAGGACCATCGAATGAGCTGGTTTCGCTCTTTGACGAGTAAACTGTCTGCCCAGAGAACTGGAGGAGCCCACGTGGGGCCTGATGCCACATCATATGACCTGATTTTTTGGAATTCTTCGGAGCTCGCTTCAATTACCCAGAATCTGCCGTCGTTGATCAGAACTCCAATGTGGTTTTCCATGGCCAGAAGGCATGCGTTCTCTCCTGTTCTTGAAGGTCCCTGCCATAAAATGTCACCCGAAGTGGTGTCCATACAAAAAAGTTGACCAAGGCCAAAGTGAGAAAAACCGAACAGGTGGTTTCCATGCACGATGGCTGTGCTCATGTCCAGTGCGACTCGTTTCTGGTGCCATCCTTCTTCCACCCTCCAGGTGCTTCCCTCCAATGTGGGCAGCACTTGTCTTATACCGCGATTTTCACCTCCTACCAAAATAGCTCCATTATGAAAGGTGGGGGTAGGCATGTTTTGATTAGATCCGATGTGAGGAAGAGGGAATCTCCAATGCATTTGTCCGGATGTCATATCGACTCCAATGAGCGCATTGTGGTTCCATTCAATGAGCTGATCTGTATCCTTAATTCTAGCTGTGATAGGCGACGAATAACAGGCGCCATCATCGCCTAAACGCCATATTGGTTCCCCGGATTCAACGTTGAAGGCCAAAAGCATTCCTTCATCGTCGTTGCCAAATCGAACCATGATTTTTTCTCCATGAACTATTGGTGACATGCTTGCACCCCAGTAGGGAGTTGTCTTCTCAAAACGTTGGCTTTCATCATGTCGCCACAGCAGTTCTCCGGAATCCATGTCCCAGGCGGAAAGTTCTCCGGTGATGCTGAAGGTGAACAAACGGCCATCAGCCAGGCTGGGACACGATTTGGGGCCTCTTCCATGACCTTCGCCACCGTTGCCCATTTTGAAATTTACCAAGTGCTCGTTTTTCCAGATTTCTTTTCCAGTTGCAAAATCGATTTTCCTGACAACCTCATGGCCGTTCTGTCTGGAGTGTTGGTAGATTTGACCATCGTGGACCAGGGGAGAGCCATATCCGTCTCCTACTTGAATACTCCAGACTTTTTGGAGTTTGTCTGGCCAGATTACCGGTTCCTTGAAGTGATTAACTCTGCCGTTACGTCCAGGGCCCAGAAGGCCTGGCCAGTTTAATGTGGCACCCATGAGAGGCATGGACAGTATGCTGCCAGCCAGGGTGGCGATCAGGTAGCTCTTGAAAAAATACATTGGTATCGAGTGTCAGGTTTGGAGCGCCTTTGAAATGAGGAGGCATTTTCATGCCGCAATAGCGTGTTGATGGTGTTTTCCTGTTGTTTCTGCGCTCAAGATTGGGTGGTCATCAGTGACCTTCTTTCGTTTGTCTCAGCATGTTTTGTTTCTAGTAGAAGTAGAATAAAATGAACACGGCACATGACGCCAAAATGCCAGCGAGGTAACGGTCATCGATGCCTTTTTCATTGTCTTTGCGTTGAGACTGTTTAACGCTGAAAACGATAATACACAGTGTCCAGCATGATCCAAAAATGGCGGCAACCGCGGGCGTTATAAAGTTGTTGACCATGCAGGATCCTAAGCCCGCAAAAACAAGGACACTCAACAAAAGACGCTTACCATAGGAAGCGAGTTGTTCCTTTGAAATCAAGCCTAGTCCATGCCAGGTGAGCTGACTTTTTCGTTCGTCTGTCATTGTAAGTTTACTCACAATGACATGGGCCAGGGTAGACACGATTGCGGCCACAAACACAGCGTGGAAAAAGTTGAGATTCTGACCGAACATGGATGCAATGGTTTTGTTATGTCCCAGTGTCATGGCATAAAGTGGAGGAAGACCATAGGAAACCACCAAGCCTGTAATAATGGCGGCAAATCCTCCTGTGGCAGTGGCACCTTTCCAGAGCATCCCCACACCAAAGGCAACCACCAATCCAGCGATTAACCTACTTTGATGGCTGGCCACATAGGTGAAAAACGGTTTTTCGCTGTTTGGGTCGAAGATAAAGATTGTCAAAAATGCAGAGCCAATGACAAAAAGCAAAATACATTGGCGACCCACACGAATCAACTGCTTGTCGGTGGCCTCTGGGTTGATAAAACGTTTGTAAACATCAAAGGTGATCAGTGTGGCGGCGGAGTTTAGCATGGAGTCCACGCTCGACAGGATCGCACCTATCAATCCAGCAGCGACCAGACCTGCAAGCCCCCAACCGACAGGTGCGACGACTTCTCTCATTAACATGGGGAAAGCCGTGTCTCCATCCACAGGTACACCTGGCATCGTAGCCTGAAAGTAATAAAATGCGGCAACGCCGGTTCCAATGGAAATAAATGGGATGATTAATTTGAAGAAACCGGCAGTGACGATTCCAATGCGTGCTTCCCGGTCTGAGCGTGCAGCTAATGCACGTTGGACGATAAACTGGTTTGCGCTCCAGTAATAAAAATGAAGGATCAATAATCCACTCAGCATGCCTGTCCAGGGTCGCCCCGGATGATTCATGGGAAGGTAAAGGTGCATAAGGTCCTTGCCTTTTGCGTCCAATGCTCTCATTCCTGACCATCCGCCAATCTCTGCTTGACCAAAAGTCAGATAAGCCACCAATGCTGCTCCTCCCAGCATGAGAACAGATTGGATCACATCCGTGATGATGACTGCTTTCAATCCTCCGAAAATGGTGTAAGAGCCAGCTACAACAGCCATTACCAAAATGCCGATGATATAGGTTGTATAATTGATTTGAATTTTTGCCGAATTACCTGCTGCTGCAGAGTCCAGGGCTGCCTGAATTTGGGATTGATCCACAAGTAATATGTTTAATGAGCGGGATCCAATGTAAAATGCTGGCACCATCATGATCACAACGATGATCGTGATCATGATGATGGCATAAGCAACGCGAGAGCGGTCATCATAGCGTCGGCTCAGATAATCGCTTAAAGTATAAATGTTGAGTTTGCGATAAACGGGAAGAAAGAAGTAGCACAGTAAGAGCAGTCCTGCGATTGCCGTGATTTCGAAATGACTTTCAACAAAACCCAGACTGAATCCAACTCCCATCATGCCAACGATGTGATTGGCCGAAACATTGGATCCGAAAATCGAGCCAGCCACTCCCCACCATCGAGCGTCTTTTCCTGCCAGGTAAAAATCCTCGGCGGTTTCCTCTTTTCTTCCTGCCCACAGTCCGATGATCATCACTAAAATCAGGGAACCAAAGAAAATAGTAAAATCCAATGGCGACAAAAGCTGCTGGTTCATAAGTCAAAGATTAGACCGAGGTATAAAGATACGTCAATCATCCTAATGTAGCCGTCCGATCGTGAGTTGACTCTATGATCGGGGGATCGATTGGGGCAGGTTTGCGGGAGGGATTTTGGGAGAGATTTGAATTATATCCACTTGGTTAAAGGTCACCTTGCGATAAACACTGCTGATTCAGGCCCGCGACCGCGATGCGTCAAACGCTAACCTGTCGCCATTGTGAATGCCGATGCAGGAACCTGCGTGTCAGGCAGGCAGGGCTTTCCTCAAGAGACCAGAAAATCGATGACTGTCATCATTGTTGTGGTCGAAATACAGCTTACAAAGCCGTCCATCACGAACTCATTAGATCAAATAGAACCCGATTGGCTTGATTCGTGTTCAGAATGAGGAATTTCGCCCAACGGATTCCTCTAGAAATCCACTTGCCATTGCTGCCTTTGAAGGAATACTCTTACCTCTGATATGGAATCGCAAATTGCGGAATATATACCTGTTTTGATGCTTGGTCTGGTGGCAGCAGCTTTTGCCTTTGGGACGCTTATTTTCTCGGCCTTGGTAGGCAAGAAAGGGCACCGCTCAAAGATCAAAGATACTGCCTATGAATGCGGTATGCTGCCGATCGGGCCAGCAAGTGCTCGGTTTTCAGTTAAATTTTATCTGGTTGCGATGTTGTTCATTCTTTTCGATGTGGAAGTCGTTTTTCTTTTTCCCTGGGCGGTTGTTTACAAGGAAATGCTTCTCGAAAATGCCCATTTGATCTTTGGTTCGATGATGGTTTTTCTAGGATTGTTCCTGGTTGGGTTTATTTACGAACTCAAAAAGAAAGCTTTCGATTGGAAAAATTAACTGTTTTGAGACAGTAGCATCTCAATCCTCCTGACATGGATTCCATCAAATTTGGCACATCTGGCTGGCGCGGGATCATTGCCCGCGACTTCACCTTCGCTAATGTCGCCCTCGTGGCCCAGGCCATCGCTGATTATTTGAAAAGCGAGCTCAAGCGTAAAAAGTCTGAAATCAAAGGACGCAGGCCTATTGTGGTTCTGGGACACGATGCCCGCTTCATGGGGCCTGAGTTTGCAACGACAGTCGGTGAAGTGCTCTCTAAAAACGGATTGATCCCCTTGCTTTGCGAACGAGATGCTCCGACACCGGTGATCGCCCACTCCATCCGTGCTCGAAAAGCGATTGGCGGAATCAATATGACAGCCAGTCATAATCCAGCCGAATATCAGGGACTGAAATTTTCGACTCACCGTGGAGCTCCCGCACCTCAAGATGTCACCGGGAAAATCGAAAAAAACATCGAGAAACTCCAGAACAGAGGATGGGCGTGGAAAGTCAGCGATCCGGGAGTTTTCAAATGCAAAACCATTGACCCCCGCGATAGCTACTTCAAGCAGGTTCGTAGCATCATTGATTTTAAAAAAATCAAGCGGGCAAAACTTAAAGTCGCTGTGGAGTGCATGTATGGTACTGGTCGCGGTTATCTGGATACACTGCTCAATGAAGCTGGCTCCAAAACAACTTTATTCCACGATTATCTGAATCCCGGTTTCGAAGGTCGACACCCCGAACCCAACGAGAAAGGCATGGAGGATGCGCGTGAATGCGTGTTATCTGGTGAAGCCCAGCTTGGTCTGGGATTGGATGGTGACGCCGACCGTTTTGGTATTGTAGATCAAGATGGTACTTGGTTGACCCCTAACCAGATCCTCTCGCTGGCACTTTATCATCTCGCCAAAAACCGCAAATGGACTGGAGCAGTCGTCCGCACCGTCCCTACAAGCCATCAGGTGGACGATGTTGCCAATATGTTTGGCATCAAGGTGCACGAGACTCCAACAGGTTTTAAGCACATTGGAGCTTTGATGGAATCTGAGGACATCATTGTTGGAGGCGAGGAGTCCGGCGGCTTGAGTGTCAAAGGGCACGTTCCTGAAAAAGATGGTGTTGTCGCTTGTCTTTTGATGGCGGAGTTATATGCCTACGAGAAAAAACCTCTCGGTGAGGTCCTCAAAGATATTGAAAAGGTGACTGGTCCTTACTACACCGACCGAATCAATGTCCGCATTCCTGCTGAACAAAAATCGGCCCTTCTAAACCGCCTGTCCAAAGGGCTCGAGAAAGTTGGGCGTCAGAAGGTAGAAAAATTCATCAATATCGACGGTTATAAATTTCTTCTTCCCGGGCAGGAATGGGTCGCGTTTCGTGCAAGTGGAACCGAACCCCTGATCCGATGCTATATAGAAGCCAAATCTGAAGCCGGGCTAAACACCCTCGTTCGAGCCTGCAAAAAAATCCTCAAAGGATAAAGCTCCAGCACAACATTCAAATACACTTAAAAATTAATGAGTCACAAGTCATCTGACATGACGTGGCCCACCGTGCACCTTCGTCACGGTGAGGCACAACGTATCCAAGCTGGGCACCCATGGGTTTACTCCCGCAACATTCAAAAAGTCACGCAGGAACCTGAAGATGGAGATGTCGTTCAAGTAAGGGACCACCGTCGCCGGTTTCTTGGTTTGGGCTTCTTCAATTCAAAATCAAAAATACGAGTGCGTTTGATTTCAAGGTCGAAGCTTGAAGTCAATCAGTCGTTCTTTGAGGCGAAGCTGCAGACCGCCTTGAATTGGCGGCATAAACATTTGACTGATCGCGAATGTTTTCGCCTGGTCAATGCGGAAAGTGATGGGTTGAGTGGCTTGATTGTAGATAATTACGATGGTGTGCTGGTTGTGCAAACCAGTTCACTGGGAATGGATCAACGTCTCCCACAAATTGTGGGCGCACTGAAAAAGTTGATGAGCCCCAAGCGTATTCTTGAGCGCAATGATTCCACCGGGCGTCGCATGGAGGGACTCGAAGAGCGGCATTCCATATTGTACCAGCGTGAATCCGAGAACTCTGATACTGAGATGATTGTAAAGATGAATGGTTTGGATTGGCGGATTGATACGAAAAAAGGTCACAAAACAGCCGCTTATCTGGATCAATACGAAAATTACCAGCAAGTTGCCAATCTGGTTGCACGTATGGATGCTCCGAAGGTGCTGGATTGCTTCAGTTTCATGGGAGGGTTTGCTCTTCATTCCGCCAAGGCGGGAGCAACGGAGGTTACTGCCATCGATCAGAGCGAGGATGCGCTTGATGCAGCTACCAGCAACGCGCAATTGAATGGACTCTCACAGCGATGTGAATGGGTACACGGCAATGTGTTCGATTGGCTCAAGGTCATGACTGCCAAAAAAGACAATGAGGAAGCTTTGGAAGATGGGCCTCGCTATGACCTCATTATCTTGGACCCGCCTTCCTTTACCAGGAGTCGTGCATCAGTGCCTGATGCTCTGCGCGGTTACAAGGAAATCCATTTACGTGCCATGCGCTTGTTGAAGCCTGATGGAGTGATGGCTACATTTTGCTGTTCGCATCATATTGATCCCTTGACATTTGAGGGGACGGTCTTGAGCGCGGCATTTGATAATCGATGTACCTTGCGGCGAGTGGGAACCTATGGCCAGCCAGCGGATCACCCTATCGTTCCATCTATCCCTGAGACAGAATACCTTAAGGGTTTCGCCTACCAGCGTTTGGAATATTAGCATTCACAGCTTGAGGATCTGGCGCTGCCATTGCATGAGTTCGCTGGTGGCCTTTTCGGCGTCGTTTAGTCCCAGTCGAGTCAGAGTGGCCTTGCTTGCAATGATTGACGGGTCAAGATTCAGGGTTTCCGCAGCATCGTCACGTATGGATTTCAACCGATCTGCACGGCGTTTCTCCTCATCCGTGGTGCGGAAACGCTCCGTTTTGATACGGTTTGGATAATCTTGAGCCTTGATTGTCAAAGATTTATTGATGGCTTTTTCAAGACCATGACGTCTCCTTTGAGACAAGCGGCGAGGAAGCAGGCTTCCCCATTTTTCATTATTCGCTGCGCTTATTGCGATGGCCACACTCAAGTCGTGGTTCAAAACGAAAAAAGGAGGGCGATTCGCCTGAACAGCCTCATTTTCTCGCCAGTAGTAGATTGCTTTGAGCACAGCCAATTCTCGTCGGGACATCTTCTGGCTTCCTTTGATGCGCCACTCGCGGTCTGAGGTATCCTTCTCAGGCAAGCAGGCTTGATCGATCACTTTCTGGCTGATTTCATGCAGCCATTCAAGTCGACCGAGTTTTGTTAATTCCTCCCGCATCAAATGGGTGAGTTGATGAAGGTAAAAGACGTCGTTCAGCGCATATTGGGCCATGGCTGGCGTCAAAGGCCTTATGCCCCAGTTTGCCGTTTGAGGACCTTTCTCGAGTTGCACGTTGAAGTAGTGTTTTACGAGGAATTCCAAGCCAAAGCGCTCATGACCTACCATGCGCGCCGCCCACATGGTGTCGAAGACTTGAGAGGGGGCGGAACCCAAATCTTTTGTAAAGCAAGCGCAAGTCGTAGTCCGCAGCATGAAAAATTAAAATTTTATCTTGAAAGGCTTCCAACAACGGGCAGCAATCAACATCCGAGAGCGGATCGACCAGCCAGCTGCTTTTCTGGGTGCGGATCTGCAGAAGACAAATCTTTTCCGGATAAGCATGCATGCTGTCCGCTTCGGTATCGAGAGCGATTTCACTCGCTTTGGACACGGCTTGCACCACCTCTTTCAACCGAAGGTCATCGTCGATCAAGCAGGTTTCATCTGGAGTAATCTTCATCGTTTTTAAATGGTCGAGCCGGAATAAGCATCACCGACAACCTAATATGTAGATGTTTGTCATAGAGGTTTGCAAAACAAAATAACTTGGATGAGTAAAGTCTTGTTCTCAGAATGCTCCCCATGAATTTGGCAAATGCACTCATAGATGCTTTTCAAAGGCATCCAGAAAAGGCTGCAATTTACTGGGGAGGTGAAATAATTACCTATACCCAAATAGTTGAGGAATCAGATTGGATTAGGGATTATTTATTGAAGGAGTGCCAGGTGAACCCTGGGGATCGAGTTGCGCTTTGGATGAAGAATACACCCGAATTTATTTCTATTCTCTATGGTGTATTGCGAGCTGGTGCGGTGGTTGTACCCTTGAATCATTTTCTGACCGCACCTGAGGCCGAACTCATTTTAAGGGATTCAGGAGCCAAGGTGATTTTTGTAGATGATGCCATGTACAAGGGGGCCAACAGCATGCGTGAAGTGCTTCCTGAAGTTAATCTTTGCCACATTAAAAACCTTAGCGCTGGATCTTCTGAAACTGAACAATGCATGCACACGGCTTCGGTTAAAGACGAGGATGATCTGGCACTGATCATATACACCAGTGGAACGACGGGTAGGTCAAAAGGAGCAATGCTTACGCATGGGAACCTTGCGCACAACGTGAACAGCTGCGTAAAGACGATGCGCGTCTCTGAGACTGATAAGATTGTGCTGCTATTACCCATGTTTCACAGTTTTATGGTAACTGTAGCCATTCTGCTGCCTATCAAGGTTGGGGGCTCTATTGTGCTGATCCAATCCTTGCATCCTCCCAAAAATATCCTGCAAGAAATCATTGCCGCGGAGGCCACTATCTTACCGGCAATACCTCCTTTTTACCGTGCATTCGCTTCCTCCTCCTTGCCGCAATTGCCCTTGCGCCTATGTATCAGTGGTGCTGCTCCTTTGCCCAGAGAGGTCCTTAAAAAATTTAATCGTCAATCGAATATGAGCCTGATTGAGAGTTATGGGCTAAGTGAGGCCAGTCCGGTCGTGACACTTAATCCAGTAGACGGCCCCTGGAAAGCTGGCTCGATAGGGCTTCCAATTCATGATGTTGCTGTAGCGATCATGAATGAACAGGGGCAGGAAGTTCCAACGGGGCAAACAGGCGAGCTCTGGGTCAAGGGGGGGCAACGTGATGAAAGGCTACTGGAATCGCCCTGAAGCATCAGCAGAAGCCTTGTGTCATGGTTGGCTCAGGACGGGTGATATGGGGCACGCAGATGAAGAGGGATACATCTATGTCACGGACCGGAAAAAAGACATGTTGCTGGTTAATGGGATCAATGTGTATCCGCGTGAAATAGAGGAATTGATTTATGAATGCGAAGGCGTGAAGGAAGTTTCAGTAGTGGGGCAAATCGATCAACGTAAGGGAGAATTACCGGTTGCATTCATCGTGATGGAAGATGGTTGCAATCAAAACACCCATGCGATACTGGAAGCGTTAAAGCCAAGGCTAGCAGCTTATAAAATTCCGCGGAGAATCCTTTTTGTTGGAAAACTGCCACGCAATGCAACAGGCAAGGTGTTGAAGACTGTTTTGCGTAAGCAGCTGCGGGCTTAAACTTCCGAGTTCCCCTTCAAGCGGGTTCTTTCGGTGTCATTCATGACTCACTTGACTGGGATTTTCTTTCTGATGCTCAGGTTTGCTCAAGGTTTCATAATCATCATCAGGCCAGTGTAGTTGGAAAATTTCAGGAGCTTGCCAATATGATTCAGGTTGGCAAGAATGAAGCATGTTCCTATTTATTAAATCTTCGAGATTGTCTGTCAGAAGCATAGGAATCTTGTTCCTCCTATGGAGCGCTTTTGTCCACGCAGAGCGCGCCAGGGATTGGGGGATTCCATTCGTTGGAAAGCCTGGTCCTCAAAATGCGATCACCGATGTCCAAGGTGTGTTGGTAGGACACTGCACTTTGATAGAGGGCAGCGGTGACTTACATGTGGGCAAAGGTCCCATAAGGACAGGTGTCACGGCCATTTTGCCGAGTGGAAAGGCTTTCAGACCCGTATTTGCCGCGTGCGACACACTCAACGGTAATGGGGAAATGACCGGGACAACTTGGGTGAATGAGTCTGGTTTTCTTGAAGAACCTCTGCTTTTAACCAATACGCACAGTGTCGGAAATGTCTATGAGGCAGTGATCCATTGGCGTCGTCAAGCGGGATATCATGATCTCGCTGACCCATTCGGTTGGGCCTCTCTTCCGGTTGTGGCTGAAACATGGGATGGTCGCTTAAACGATATTCATGGGCATCACATACGGCAGGAGCATGTCTTTAAGGCCCTCAATTCCGCCCGATCAGGTGCTGTTGATGAGGGTAACGTCGGCGGTGGAACAGGCATGGTTTGTCATCGTTTTAAGGGGGGGATCGGAACCTCATCGCGTGTAATGAAAAACGGCTATACCCTTGGTGTGTTGGTGCAGGCCAATTATGGTAAGCGTGAAAACCTCACGATTGCAGGCATCCGCTTGGGGGAACGTATAGCAGGAAGTGAGATGATCATGAATGGGCTTGAGCCTCAGGCGAGCGGGCACTCAATCATTGTGATCATCGCAACCGACGCTCCCTTATTGCCGCATCAGTTAAAACGAATTGCTCGCAGGTCTTCCCTGGGTATTGGGCGCACAGGGGGATTTGGAGCTAATTCGAGTGGAGATTTGTTTTTGGCTTTTTCTACCTTTCAAATTGGCAAAACCTCTAACAAAGGACTGAGTCAAGTCAGTATGCTTTCCAATAGCCAGCTGGATGCCTTTTTTCTGGCCACTATCCAGTGCGTTGAAGAATCCGTTATCAATGCCATGGTAGCTGCCGAGACGATGGTGGGAATCAATGGAAACACTGTATTTCAACTCCCCAAGGAGCAGGTCATTCGTATCCTTGATAGGCATGAGATCATTGAGCAATAAAGGGAGAGACCATGAGAAAGTTGACGAATCAGCCCTATATTTTGCCTTCTATTCATGATGGTAGACCTATCCAATAGACTGAATTGGCACTATCGAAGGGTTAATTTTCGTCATAGGCCTTAAGTTTTCGTTCGGATTAATAAATTAATAGAATCACCATCGGTGTTTTGGGTATCCGTCGGCATGGCTCAGGGATTCTCCATCTTCAATCCTTGCGAACATTGCGATTGACCCTGACATGGGTATTGAGTTTCGCTAGAGGCATGTTTCTATTTGATGCCCACTTGGACCTGGCAATGAATGCCATGGAATGGAATCGTGATTTGAGGCAACCCTTGAAGTCGATCAGACAAAGAGAAGCGGACTGGACTGATAAACCCGATCGCGGTCGTGGTGTGTTAAGTTTTTCCGAGATGCGCTCTGGGCAAATTGGTCTGTGTGTAGCTACCCAAATTGCACGATACGTCAAACCTGAGAGCCATTTGTCCGGGTGGCATTCCCCTGAACAAGCTTGGGCGCAAACCCAAGGCCAACTAGCCTGGTACCGTGCCATGGAAAGTCAGGGGCACTTGATACAGATCAAAAATATTGAACAGTTAGATTCGCATGTGACCCTCTGGGAAAAAGCCATTCTACAAGATCAAGTAGATGATAGTTTACCAATCGGCTATATTTTGAGCTTGGAAGGTGCTGATTCCATGGTTGATATCTCCTACCTTGAGAAGAGCTATAGTCAGGGATTACGGGCCCTGAGTTTGGGTCATTACGGGCCCGGAACATACGCGCCTGGCACGGGAGCGGTAGGTGGCTTAAGCCCGCGCGGTAAAGATCTACTCAAAGAAATGGACCGTCTTGGAATGATCCTGGATTTAACGCATTTATCCGATCAGGCATTCTGGGAGGCGCTGGATATTTTTCAGGGGCCAGTATGGGCGAGCCATTGCAATTGTAGAACATTGGTATCTCATCAGCGTCAACTAAGTGATGAGCAGATTCGTGTTATTTGCGATAGAGGTGGCGTTATCGGTCTTGTTTTCGATGCCTGGATGATGCATTCAGGTTGGAAACGAGGGGAGACAACACCAAAATCAGCCAATTTGAAGTTAAGCCGCATTGTAGATCATGCAGACCATATTTGTCAGATCACAGGTAGTTCTTCCCATGTGGGTATAGGCTCCGACCTGGACGGCGGTTACGGGACTGAGCAATGCCCTCAGGACATTGACAGCATTGCTGATCTTCAAAATCTCGAGCAATTGATGGAACCGAGAGGTTATTCAACAAAAGATATCTCAGGTTTTTTCAGCAGAAACTTTTTGAATGTATTGGAAAAAGCCTGGAGTTGAGGGTTTTTCCAAGCTCGCTCATGCCCCTGACGCTTAGGGTTCCTTGATAAGCAGGTTTAAGGGGCAAGGCTGGATGAACGGGCGAACTTGTCGAATATTGGGGAACTTACCAGAGAAGTTTTGAAAGATGGCAAAAAGTTCAGTTAAGGTCACCTGCTGTAGACCTGACATGATTATTAGCTATGACAGGTGCTGTATCAGGAACCTTATTTTGCGCAGTCATGACTTGTTTTTTTCTACTCGTTAAAAACCGGAGGTGGTTTCGTGGAAAAGTATTTATTTACGGCTGCGAATCGTCGCATTGCTAAAGGGGTATAATGGATTCAACTTCTAGTAGATGTTTTTTGATGATGATAGTATCCAAGGTTGATGGAACCAGAATGTGATCGCACAAGAAGCGTCACCAGTTCTGAATGAGTTTATTCATATGGTTGGTAGTTAATGCCTTCACCCTGATTGATTTTACTTATGTTGCATTGTTACTCAAAAAAAAACAAAAAACCCCTTGCAGAAAATGCCGATTGCAACCAATTTGTTGCCGTCGTCGCGACACATTCGAAACCAAGGATGTAAGCGGCAGGGTGGTTTAAAAGATTTTGTAAAAAAGTTTTAAATTACTGTTGACTGACGGTGCTGAAAAACATAAAACACAGCTCGTCATTAACATTGGCTACTGAGATGCCGATACGACTTCGAAAGAAATCGGCTCTCAGTTTTTTTGGCCCCTAATGACTTTGATGTTCCTGTCCTAAAGGAACAATGTTCTTTGAAAATTGAATTGTGCGATTAAGCATGAGCCCTTGATGTTTTCTTCGGAAAACAAGAGTTTTAAGAATGCGCTTTCAGTAGCAATACTGAAATGCTCACAATATATAATTAGTCGGAGAGTTTGATTCTGGCTCAGAACGAACGCTGGCGGCGTGGATAAGACATGCAAGTCGAACGAAGAATACTTCGGTAGCAATACTGGGTATTTTTAGTGGCGAAAGGGTGCGTAACACGTGGGTAATCTACCGTAAAGTTCGGAATAACTTCGAGAAATCAAAGCTAATACCGAATGTGATCTGACAGGGACATCCCTGTTCCATTAAAGCTAGGGACCTTCGGGCCTGGCGCTTTACGATGAGCCCGCGCCCTATCAGCTTGTTGGTGAGGTAAAAGCTCACCAAGGCTAAGACGGGTAGCCGGTCTGAGAGGACGATCGGCCACACTGGAACTGAGACACGGTCCAGACACCTACGGGTGGCAGCAGTCGAGAATCATTCACAATGGGGGAAACCCTGATGGTGCGACGCCGCGTGGGGGATGAAGGTCTTCGGATTGTAAACCCCTGTCATTTGTGAACAAACCTTTTGGTTTAATAGATCAAAAGCTGATAGTAGCAAAAGAGGAAGGGACGGCTAACTCCGTGCCAGCAGCCGCGGTAATACGGAGGTCCCAAGCGTTGTTCGGATTTACTGGGCGTAAAGGGTGCGTAGGTGGCCAGGAAAGTTTGATGTGAAAGCTCCGAGCTCAACTCGGAAAATGCATTGAATACTACTTGGCTTGAGGATCGGAGGGGAGACTGGAATTCTCGGTGTAGCAGTGAAATGCGTAGATATCGAGAGGAACACCAGTGGCGAAGGCGAGTCTCTGGACGATTCCTGACACTGAGGCACGAAAGCTAGGGGAGCAAACAGGATTAGATACCCTGGTAGTCCTAGCCGTAAACGGTGCACACTTGCTGTAGGAGGATTCGACCCCTTCTGTGGCGGAGCAAACGCGTTAAGTGTGCCGCCTGGGGAGTACGGTCGCAAGATTAAAACTCAAAGAAATTGACGGGGGCCTGCACAAGCGGTGGAGTATGTGGCTTAATTCGATGCAACGCGAAGAACCTTACCTGGCCTTGACATGCATCTCTAAGCGTGTGAAAGCACGTGACCCTTCGGGGAATTTGCACAGGTGCTGCATGGCTGTCGTCAGCTCGTGTCGTGAGATGTTGGGTTAAGTCCCGCAACGAGCGCAACCCTTGTGTCCTGTTGCCACTTCCGCTAGCGCGGAAAGCACTCTGGACAGACTGCCTCGTCTCAACGAGGAGGAAGGTGGGGATGACGTCAAGTCAGTATGGCCCTTACGGCCAGGGCTGCACACGTACTACAATGCCTGGTACAATGGGAAGCAATACCGTGAGGTGGAGCAAATCCTCAAAACCAGGCCCAGTTCAGATTGTAGTCTGCAACTCGACTACATGAAGTCGGAATCGCTAGTAATGGCGCATCAGCTACGGCGCCGTGAATACGTTCCCAGGCCTTGTACACACCGCCCGTCACATCATGAAAGCCGGTTGTACCCGAAGTCGCTGAGCTAACCCGCAAGGGAGGCAAGTGCCGAAGGTATGGCTGGTAATTGGGATGAAGTCGTAACAAGGTAGCCGTAGGGGAACCTGCGGCTGGATCACCTCCTTTCTAAGGAGTAGGCATGGTTGAATAAACCATAGCTAGGTCGAATTCCGTTTCGACGGAATGGGGTAATTGCTGATCGCACAATTCAGCTTTCAAAAAAGGTATATAGGATCCTGAAAACAGGAACCATGGCCAGGCCTTTTGATGGGGCTGTAGCTCAGTTGGTAGAGCGTCTGCTTTGCAAGCAGAATGTCAGGAGTTCGAATCTCCTCAGCTCCACCATTTTGAGTTACAATTATCAAGAGTGTTACTTTACGGTAGGGCTTGTAGCTCAGTTGGTTAGAGCACACGCTTGATAAGCGTGGGGTCACTGGTTCGAATCCAGTCAGGCCCACCATACCAATTTAATTTGAACCGATTGTTGAATCGGTTTTGTTCTTTGACAACTACATATAGGTGAAAACCAAATAATCTACAATTCGCTGAGTTCTTATTTTAGAATAAGAGTTCAATTTTTGTGATCAAGCTACTAAGTGCAACAGGTGGATGCCTTGGTGCCAAGAGGCGATGAAGGACGCAACAAGCTGCGATAAGCTACGGTTAGCCGCAAGTAGGCCTTGACCCGTGGATTTCCGAATGGAGCAATCCAATCCCAGTTATGTGGGATTATCACTGGATGAATTCATAGTCCAGTGAAGCGATACGGGGTGAAGTGAAACATCTCAGTAACCCCAGGAAAAGAAAACGAATGTGATTCCGTAAGTAGTGGCGAGCGAAAGCGGAACAGGCTAAACCTAGGAAACTTGTTTCCTAGGGGTTGTGGGACCTTAATGTGGGACACCGAGAGTGAGTATAATGTTCTGGAAAGTTCAACCAAAGACCGTGACAGTCGGGTGTGTGAAGCTCAAAGTGCCCTAGAGGTATCCCAAGTAATGCGGTGCACGTGAAACTCTGCATGAATCTGTCCAGACCACTGGATAAGCCTAAATACTCCTTGGCAACCGATAGTGAACTAGTACCGTGAGGGAAAGGTGAAAAGAACCCCTGCTAGGGGAGTGAAATAGTACCTGAAACCCGTTGCATACAAAGTTTCGAAGCCCCCTTGTGGGGTGACGGAGTGCCTTTTGCATAATGAGTCTGCGAGTTGTTGTCTGTGGCAAGCCTAAGTCCTTATGGGATGGAGGCGAAGGGAAACCGAGTGTGAAATGCGCGATTTAGTCGCAGGCAATAGACCCGAAGCGGAGGTGATCTATTCATGAGCAGGTTGAAGCAGCGGTAATACGCTGTGAAGGACCGAACCGGTGTACGTTGAAAAGTGCTCGGATGACTTGTGAATAGGAGCGAAAGACTAATCAAACCCCGTGATAGCTGGTTCTCTCCGAAATAGATTGAGGTCTAGCGTCAGATGCTGACTTACGGAGGTAGAGCACTGGATGGCTTAGGGCCCATACCAGGGTACCAAAACCAATCAAACTCCGAATGCCGTAAGGTGTAATCTGGCAGTGAGTCTGTGGGGGATAAGCTTCACAGGCGAGAGGGAAACATCCCAGACCGTCGGCTAAGGTGCCGAAATATGATTAAGTGGAAAGGATGTGATGTTACTTAGACAGTGAGGATGTTGGCTTAGAGGCAGCCACCATTTAAACAGTGCGTAATAGCTGACTCATCGAGTGATATCGCGCCGAAAATGATTGGCGATTAAATCATATACCGAAGCCACGGATCCCCGTTATGCGGGGTGGTAGGAGAGCGTAATCAGTGCTGCGAAGCTGGACTGTAAAGGAAAGTGGAGCGCTGATTAGTGAGAATGCAGACATGAGTAGCGATAAGCCAGATGAGAATTCTGGCCGCCGTAAACCCAAGGTTTCCTGGGGCAGGTTCGTCCGCCCAGGGTTAGTCGGGAGCTAAGACGAGGCCGTAGGGCGTAGTCGATGCACAGCAGTTTAATATTCCTGCACCGGCAAGGGTTAAGGTAACAAGGGACGTGAATAAGAAAGTGACTAAGTCATCGAAAGACAGAGCCTAGCCTTCGGGCGAAGCGCATCACCGGACTATTGACCGAGAAAAGCTTGTTATTGTTCCCCTGGCCGCCCGTACCGTAAACCGACACAGGTGGGTGGGTGTAAATGCACCAAGGCGCGCGAGATAAACCTCTCTAAGGAACTCGGCAAAATAGCCCCGTAACTTCGGGAGAAGGGGTACCCCACGCAAGTGGGGTCACAGTAAATTGGGTTTGGCGACTGTTTACCAAAAACACAGCACTCTGCTAAGTCGTGAAGACGACGTATAGGGTGTGACACGTGACCAATGCGACAAGATTAAGGTGACTTGTTAGCCCTTGAGGCGAAGCTCGGAGCCGAAGTCCTCGTGAATGTCGGCCGTAACTATAACGGTCCTAAGGTAGCGAAATTCCTTGTCGGGTAAGTTCCGACCTGCACGAATCGTGTAACGACCGAACCGCTGTCTCGGAGAGGTTCTCGGCGAAATTGTAGTGGCGGTGAAGATGCCGCCTACCCGCGGTAGGACGGAAAGACCCTATGCACCTTTACTATAAGCTGGTATTGGGTTCTGATTCTTAATGCGTAGCATAGGTGGGAGACTTTGAAACGATGGCTTCGGTTGTCGTGGAGTCGCCAGTGAAATACCACTCTTTATTAATTAGGATTCTAACCCCGATCCTGTGAAGCCAGGCGGGGAACAGTGCCTGCGGGTTAGTTTGACTGGGGCGGTTTCCTCCCAAAGAGTAACGGAGGAGCGCGAAGGTACTCTCAGCACGGTTGGCAATCGTGCGTCGAGCGCATGGGTAGAAGAGTGCTTAACTGTGAGACACACACGTCGAGCAGATGCGAAAGCAGGCCCAAGTGATCCGATAGTAGAATGTGGAATTGCTATCGCTCAACGGACAAAAGGTACGCTAGGGATAACAGGCTGATCGCGCCCAAGAGTTCATATCGACGGCGCGGTTTGGCACCTCGATGTCGGCTCGTCACATCCTGGGGCTGGAGAAGGTCCCAAGGGTTCGGCTGTTCGCCGATTAAAGTGGCACGCGAGCTGGGTTCAGAACGTCGTGAGACAGTTCGGTCCTTATCCACCGTGGGCGTAGGAAACTTGAGGGGTTCATTCCTTAGTACGAGAGGACCGGGAATGACGCACTTCTGGTGTGGCAGTTGTTCCGTCAGGAGCAGCGCTGCGTAGCCATGTGCGGACGAGATAAGCGCTGAAAGCATCTAAGTGCCAAGCTCTTCCCAAGATAAGGTTTCCCTGAAGACCCCAGGTAGACTACCTGGTTGATAGGTCAGGCGTGTAAGTGTGGCAACATATTTAGCGGACTGATACTAATCGGTCGTTCGGCTTGATCGCTTTTTTCCACTTCGGTGGTAAAGCGATTTTCAAAGCGAATGTAGGTCTTGGTTTTTCCTATATGTAGTTTTCAGAGAATATGATTCTCAACGGTTTTTTTGGTGGCCATAAAGCTGTGGTCCGACCCGATCCCATCCCGAACTCGGACGTCAAACGCAGCATTGCCGATGGTAGTGCAGGTAGAGCCTGTGTGAGAGTAGGTTGCCGCCAAATTTATTTCTAAAGCCGAACTCGAGGGTTCGGCTTTTTTTCTAATCCAAACTAAGTCAATATTATGTCACAACATCCTAGTTTAAGAGGTCCCAGCGGAATGGCAGCTAAACGCAGCGTGCTCAAACGTTTTGAAAGAGTTGAGCTGCTCAAAAAGCGCGGCCTTTGGAACGAAGGTGATCGGGTCATTGGTCTTCAAAAGACCAAACCAGATGCTTAACACATTCTGAGAAATGCGGCTGAGGCTACAGAAATATATTGCCCAGTCCGGTATTTGCTCGCGTCGCGCCGCCGAAATATTGATTGGTGAGGGAAAAGTCCTTCTCAATCAATCCAAAGTGGCTCAGATTGGTGACTCCATTGATCCCAACATTGACTCCGTCTCTGTGGAGGGTCAAACCTTGCGTCCCAGACTCAAACAATACTTTCTCTTTCACAAACCGGCCAAGATCCTGTGTTCCAAAAAGGATCCCGCACGCCTTCCTTCCTTATATCAGCTCCTCCCTCCTGCTTTGCAGCATGTTTTCTATGCAGGGCGACTGGATTTTATGAGCGAAGGCTTATTGATCCTCACCAATGACGGTGCTTTTTCACATCAATTGACACATCCAAGTTTTGGCATACAGAAACATTACAGAGTTTGGTTGAAATCTATTTTAAATATTGAATCATTCTTGAATACCATCACTAACGATGGAATCGTTGACGATGGTGAACTGCTCAAAGCCAAAAGTGCAAAAAAGATCTCAACAGTCAAAGGGGTGGATCTCATCGAAATCGTTCTTTGCGAAGGCAAAAATCGTGAAATAAGGCGGATGATCAGAGCTCATCATGGTAAGGTCATCCGGCTTAAACGTATTACAATGGGCCCATTCTCACTTAACGATCTTAAAGCGGGTAAATGGAGATCTTTTAACCAAAAAGAACTTAATTTTGTGAAACACATAGCAGACAACGGCAGAATTTAAACAACATGTCACATTTAAAGTTACATATTCCTGGACCCGTCGAAATCAGTCAAAAAACTTTCAAAGCATTTTCAACTCCGATGGTTGGGCACCGAGGTCAGGAGTTCAAAGATCTCTATGGCCGTATTCAGCCTCGTCTTCAGCAACTCTTCAAAACCGAAGGTCTCGTTTATCTCAGTACCTCATCCGCCTGGGGCGTAATGGAAGGTTCCTTGAGGAATCTGGTCAAAAAGAAAGTGCTCAATTGCATGTGTGGTGCTTTTTCCGATAAATGGTTTGATGTCTCGAAAAGATGCGGCAAGGAAGCGGATTCACTGAAGGTAGACTGGGGTTCGCCCATTCTACCAGAAATGATTGATGAAAAACTGGCAACAGGTCAATACGACGCGTTGACCTTAGTCCACAATGAAACTTCAACGGGTGTGATGAGTCCACTTAGTGATATCGCATCGCTCAAATCCAAATATCCTGAAGTGATGTTCATTGTGGATACGGTCAGCAGTTTTTCAGTGGTAGACATCCCCTTCGACTCATTGGGTATTGATGTTTTGCTGACAGGATCTCAGAAAGCCCTCGCACTTCCTCCCGGTTTGGGATTGTTTACCGTTTCAAAGGCAGCACTTGAGCGTGCATCAACAGTAAATGATCGAGGCTATTATTTTGATTTTTGTGAATTTGAGAAAAATGCTGCAAAGAGCATGACTCCGAGCACGCCTTCAATTGGCCACATCTACGCATTGGAATCGAAGTTAGAAGATATTTTCGAAGAAGGGATTCAAAATCGATGGGATCGACACGCGCATTTGTGTCAAATGACCAGAGATTGGGCTGCTCGTAATGATTTTAAGTTGTTTCCTGAAAAAGGATACGAATCCAAAGCACTTACCTGCATCAATAATGGGGCCAAAGCAGGTGGTCGTATTATCGATGTAGCCAAGCTTCAGAGGTTGGTTAAAGACAAGGGAATAATGATGGATGGTGGCTATGGCAAAATCAAAGGTGCAACCTTCCGTTTATCGAATATGGGGGATGAGACGGAAGAGACCATGAATCAGCTGTATCAGGTTCTCGATGACTGCCTCAAAAAACTCTAAGTAAGTAACAGATTTACTTACATTTCTACGCTGTCAACCAGGTGTTGGCAGCGTCTATTGTCCGGTGGGCATCCGTATGAATGATTCCTGACCAATTGCGCTCGATGGCCGTCTTGATATTTTCAGGTCGGTCATCAACAAAAAACAATTCTTTTCCGGATCTCTCCAGCGACGTTTCCACTTTTCGATAAAGTGCCGCATCGGGTTTCATCAATCCATGTTGGTAAGATAGGAATGTTACATCGAAATCACTGAAAAAACTGAATTTTTTCCGGATGAATTCTGTTGCCATTTCATTGGTGTTCGAAAACAAGGCAACTCGGTTTCCATTTCTCTTCAATTGTCTGAAAAAGTCTACCATTGGCTGGATTTCTTCAAAGATATCCGAAAAATCCATTCGGAATTGATCTAAACTTTCCTGATATTTGGACGCTTGAGCCACCTCAGTGTAAAACTCCTCTGAGGATATCTCGCCTCGTTCAAATTGGTGCAACAGTTCTGATTGGTTGATCAGACTGACAATTTCACTTGCACTCGATTGAGCATGTTTTGCCAATTGATTGGCGGCGACTTGGAAATCAAAGGACAACAAGACATTGCCCAGATCAAAAACGATGGTTTTTTGATGGGTTTTATTCATGGGGCATGCTGTTTCTTCCTTGCAGCGCTTTGCCGAGAGTCAATTCGTCTGCGTAGTCCAATTCACTGCCGGCCGGCAACCCTTGAGCAATGCGGGTCACTTTAACTTCGAATGCTGCAAATCGTTGAGCTAGGTAGAATGAAGTAGCGTCGCCTTCCACATCGGATCCCAGTGCCAGGATTATTTCATGTATCTTTTCATTCTGAATCCTATGTTCCAATTCCCGTATGCGAAGGTCATCGGGTCCAACACCATTCATGGGGGATATCTGTCCACCCAGAACGTGATATTGCCCCCGGTAAGCATGGGATTTTTCGATGCTGAGGATATCCGTTGGCTTGACAACGAGGCAGATGCAATCTTTCTGCCTTGATGGATCAGAACATGACCCACAGGGTTGGTTTTCAGTTAGCCCTCCGCAAATTTCGCACAAAGTGACTTTTTCCTTGGCTTCTTGAATGGCGTGTAAGAGCTTGTCTATGGGATCTTTTTTACATTGAACAATATGCAGCGCAATACGTTCCGCTGAACGTGGGCCGATATTTGGCAGCTTGTTTAATGCAGATTTAAGTTCCTGAATGGCCGGAGGCAGATTGAACATGTCACTCATATATTCAGGAGAGAGTGCAGCTTAAACAGACTCATCGTTCAGCAGCCACGGATCTACTCACAAAATTGTCAGGAGCAGTTCAGGTTTATACCAGCCCGGGAATCTTCAATCCCGAGGTTAATTTGCCCATTTCATCATTTGAAATTTCCTTGGCTTCTTCCAGAGCTTTGTTGGCAGCTGTTAATACAAGGTCTTCCAGTAGTGAAATATCTTCTTTATCCACTGATTCTGGATCAATGGTGATCGTCTTCAATGTGCCATCACACTTTGCTGTAATTTTCACCGCTCCGCCGCCACTGCTTGCGTCCACGGTACGATCTGACAAATCCTCTTGAGCCTGCTCCATCTGTCGTTGGATGCGGCTCGCCTGTTTCATGAGTTTCCCGATGCTTGACATAGTGGGAAAATTATATGTGCATGACGACTGGAGTTCAAGTCGATGATTCGACCTTTAGCATTCTTCCTTTAAAAACCTCCAAGGCTTGCTTGATAAGGGGGTCATTCAGAAATTCTTCCGGATCGATGGGCACTTTTGGAGCACCATGCGAAGGATCATTACTGCCGTTTGAGTCTTTTGGGTCCTCTGTGCTTGAGGATGTTTGCAGTTTTGTCTCCGTTGGTAATGGAGGTTTTTCCAATGGTTGGATTTGATCTGACTTGATCAGTCTTATTTTCAATCCCGCATAACCAAGAGAATCGAACAAGGCTTCAATGGATGAATGGTTTTTTTTGTTATCAACCATTTCCATTTGATCTGTCTGGGATAGGGGATAACCCACGGTAATCACTTGCCCGTTTATTTCCAGCGGGTGACCGTCTATCAGGTAGCTATGCAGAAAAGGGTTTTCCTTGCTTACCCTTTGCAGTAATTGCTTCCAGAGCGAAGATAGGTCTATCTCCGAGGGGGAACGGCTTTCCTGGACGGTTTCTTGTGGCTTTGGAGCTCTTGCAGGCGCTGCTGGAGGTTGAATTGCAGGTGTTTGAGGCGAGGAATTGGGTTTCTGGGGAGGCGTATTTCTTTTTGTGCTGGGTGTTGTTGGTGTCCGGTGGCTCCTTGCCGGGGCATTTGGAGCCGCTTGCCGTATCTCAGGGGCTTCTGTGGGGTGAGTGGATTCTTGTTTAAGATCCCTGAGTGTCCGGATGACCTCATCAATACTCTTTGATGCGAGGGAATCGGCGGCTTTGATCAGTCCAATTTCGACTGCAATACGTTTGGCGCTTGCTTCCCTCAAACGATAATCCGTCTCTGAAAGGGTTTCGAGCAGTCTGAGCACTTGACGTTCCGACAGCCCCTTTGAATGTTGAGCCAGCGATGCCAGTTCCGCCTCTGACAAACCCTCAAGCTGATCTTCACTCTTTGAAATTTTCAAGATCATTAAATGTCGGAAGTATTCCTGTAAATCCGACAGCAATCTCCCCAGATCCTTGCCGTTCTGGATCAACGCACTCAGTTCGTTCAAGATTGATAAATTATCCTGATGAACGATGGCCTCTGATAACCTTAATATCTGATCCCTTGATGTCAGTCCAAACATGGAAAGTACATCCTTCTCCTCCACCTGATCTCCACAAAAACTGATCAGTTGATCCAAAGTGGACTGGGCGTCTCGCATGCCTCCATCGGCTCCTCTGGCAATAGCTTGCAGGGCTGATTCTTCAATTTGTATCCCCTCGGAGCCTGCTATTTTTTTGAGTTGTGAAACGATTTGAGGAGCCGCAATCCTTCTTAAATCGAAGCGCTGGCACCTCGAAAGGATGGTAGGCAATACTTTTTCAGGTTCAGTCGTGGCGAACATGAACTTTACATGCTCCGGCGGTTCTTCAAGAGTTTTCAACAAGGCGTTGAAAGCCTCCTTGGTCAACATGTGAACCTCATCAATAATGAAGATTTTAAAAGGCGAAACAGAGGGTGCGTAATTCACCGTATCCCTTAACTCCCGTATTTCTTCAATGCCACGGTTACTGGCTCCGTCAATTTCGATGACATCCAGAGACCTGCCCTCTGAAATTTCCCTGCACCTTGGATCATCTTCCGGGAAATCCGATTTTGGTCCGTCTGTGCAGTTCAGGCATTTGGCGAATATCCGTGCCAAAGTTGTTTTTCCCGTGCCGCGTGGACCACAGAAAAGATAGGCATGTGCAATCCTTTGTTTGTTGATTGCATGACTTAGAGTGCGCGTGACATGGTCCTGCCCCACGACCTCGCTAAATCGTTGAGGGCGGTATTTGCGAGCGATGACCTGGTAACCTGACATAATTCACGGATTCTGCCCTGCTGCAACAAAACAGGCAAGAGCGGAGCTAAACTTGCTCTTCACGCATAGATCCCAGACTTTAACTAGAGAGCCACCGTCCAATAAAAAAGGCCCCAAAAGAGCGATAATCAGACATCGCTGCTGGGGCCTTTGAAATGAATCGTTTTTCGTGGTAATTGGACTCCATTATCATGGAGTCAGCTCTCATTTGCCAGCTGCTGTCTTTACCATGGCAACAAACTTTGCAGGATCCTTCTCTAAGTCAGGTTTGCAGTGATCACAGCACAGTTTGATCAACGTTCCCTCGTGAAGGTAATTCACCGACTCACCCATGCTTCCGAGTGCCTCTCCGCTTACAACACATTTTTTCAGAGGATAAACCGCAGATTGAGTCGCAATGATGGCTTCATCGGAGATTTGTTCCACCTTATTGGCCATTTGGTTTGATGCGTCTGAAATGGCTCCAGCAAGCTGGTTTGCTGTTTTGGCAGCAGAATCTTCACTTCCCGCTTCAGGATGTTCGTGATCATGATCGTGGCCTGTATGGTCGTGGCCTGCATGGTCGCTTGCACTGCCGCAACTCGTAAGCCAGAGTGTGCAACTTAGACCGACCATGATTGTAACTATTAGATTGAGGATATTTTTCATACGCATAAGCAAAGTTGACTAATATAATTATCCCAAGTTTCTTTCAATGCAAGGCAAGTATTCCTTCGATTGCTTGCTTGCAAAATAAGGTTCTCAGGGATTGAATGCGCCTCATGGATGCAAAGAAAACAAATCTAACAGTTGCCGCCGTCATAGGTTTGATTCTGGTTGGAGCGATTATGTCGTGGTTTTTAGCTCCGGATATAATTGAAGCTGGTTTGGATTCATCTTTTTCAGATGAAGAGAAGCACGCCTTGTTTTCCAGGTATGCTCACGAAACCTCCTACCCGAAAACGGCTACCGAGGTGTGCTTTCGGCTTGAACCGGGATTTTATGAAAAGGGTGACGTGTATGGCGAATATGTAAGATTTAAAGCTACTGCTGAAGTGATCGACACATTTGTTGAATCCACTCTGGGTTTAGGTTCTAAAAGAGCGGTGCCTACAGATTATGCTTCTTGGCACCAAGGAGTCGGGGATTACGAGTGGTGGCGCCCAATGTCTGTTACAGACCCTGTTTATTATGAGGACGGCAGGAAATTTATCACGGTGGATTCTGCAAACGGTATTGTTTACTACAGTTATGTGAGATCCTACAGTGAGGTTAAAGGAATCAGTGCCTACGGCGAATAGTGTTTACTGACATTCAGATTGTCCATAATGTTGCAATGAACAGCATGGTTTTCTTTGACTGTTGAATATTTACCAAATTTCCTTTTCATCAAACACAGTGAACCTTCAACTTCTCCGCACTTTTCTTTCCGTGCGCAAACATTTGAATTACACGCGTGCTGGAGAAGAGCTTTTCTTGTCTCAGCCAGCTGTTTCACGCCAGATTAAACAATTGGAAAATGAGTTTGGTGTACAGCTCATAGAACAGCTGGGGAAATCGCTTCGCTTGACCAAGGCAGGACAAACTCTTGTTGTTGAATCTGAAATGCTTCTGGGTGCCATGGAGCGTACTAAAGAGGCAGTTCAGGCACATAGTTCTGTTGCTCAGGGGTCGCTGAGGATAGGAACCAGTTCAACACCAGGCTGCTACATGCTTCCTGAAGTATTGGGTATCTTTCATCAAAAATTCCCAGACATTGAATTACAATACATTTCCGATAATTCTCAGCGTGTTGAACAAATGATTATTGATAATTCGTTGGACCTTGGGTTTGTAGGAGCTTTTCTATCAAATGATGACCTAAGGTCGGAGTCAGTAATGGAAGACGAGGTTGTGTGTTTTACAAGTCCCGCTCACCCTCTGGCCGATCAGCGAAGAATAACGCCACACCAGCTCAGTCAATCATTGTGCATCGTCCGCGAGAGGGGGTCCTCTACCCGAAGACTGTTCGAGTCCTGGCTCTCTGGTCAAAACGTCAAGTTAGGTAAAGTCATTGAAGTCCACTCTTCGGAGACCGTCAAAAATCTGGTGACTGCCCAGCTTGGGTTCTCCTTCATGTCTGTTCACGGTCTCAAGAATGAATTGCGAGATCATAAACTGACTATTTTGGATGTGACTTCCATGCCACTGCCGCGTCATATTTACCTTGTTCACCACGCGAAAAAGCATTTTTCTCCCATTATAAAGGCCTTTTTAGAGATATTGAAGGATACTGATCAATCCAGTGGAGCTTCAGGGCGTGCAAGAGGATAAGTAAATTTCAATTTTAGTTTTGCCCAATTGTCACAAATTCTCCCTTCAATCGTTGCTTTCAACGAACACGTTAACCATCACGAATTTGGAGGTAACTGATTCAGGTAAGTCCCATTGACCGAATAGAAATAGCGAGTAATGGTTCACATCAATATAACGCTGGAAATGTAAGCAAAAAAAAACGCATGATAACTATGCAAAGAATGCGGTTTGATTATGGTTGCCTTTAGCTCTGCCAGCAGTATGATCCACAAATTAATTTCTATAAAGCATCCAGTACAATAGTAGCGTGAGCACGCCAGACATTCTCGCGCAATCGTTACAAACCAGATTTTTTTAACAACTGAAATATTCAAATATGAGTCCTTGGAATTCAACGAAACCAAATTCTCGCCTCCAAGTCAGATCTTCGCGGGGCTTCACTCTCATCGAACTGCTGGTCGTGATTGCAATCATTGCCATCCTTGCAGGCATGCTCCTTCCCGCATTGAGTCAAGCAAAGGAAAAGGCGAAAGCAACCAAGTGTATTAATAACCTGAAGCAAATCGGCTTGGCTGCCATCATGTATGCCGATGATAATAACGACGAATATTGGAATAAAAGCGGCAGTTTTCCCAATCATGGCCAGTGGACCATTAACCCGAGGTCTAACGTGCAGCTTGAAAAAGATCATGATCGTGCCTACTGGGGGATTGGCTACAAGGACTACGTTGGCAATGCTCGCTCGATTTTCAATTGTCCAAGTGCGAAACATGTCGATGAGTGGCGAGAAACAGGCCTTAAATTCCCAGCTTCGTTCTGGCTTGATTCCGCATACGGGATCAACGGCAAGTTGACAGCAGGGGGCAAAAAACCGAAGGTTTCATCTTACATCGCCCCTAACACCACTATTTTCGCCCAGGATGCTGCTGAGCAAAAAATGGAAGGTGAATCAGACTCCATAGGATTATTTCCGGGACAAAGCGAAATACTCACGCAATGGCGTGTTGGACTTGCGGGTCTCTACCCTGAGCGTGAAATGTGGCTTGAGTGGTACAGGCACAACAAACGCAACAACATTCTTTGGATTCCAGGACATGTTTCAACTGTCAGTTTCAGAGGTTTTGATGTAGGCGTTGACTACCGTTGGTACACTGGCGAACAGCCACTTCAGCAACCTTAATCATTTCTCAAGCCAAAATGAAGTTTTCCAACTCTATTTCCTGTTTATTATTACTCGTCGTCTCACTTTTCATGTTTGGGTGCGGCGAAGAAAAATACACGGGCCCCGAATCGGTCAATCCCGATCAGGTCAACACTGTGATGAACGAATCTTTTGCTGATGCATCAGAGGACGTCAAAAAAGTTGTTCAGGATTTGCTGGTCAGCTACTCAAAGAGTGAATTCACCAAGGCTTCTGCCATTATGCAGGCCTTGCTTACTCGCACGGACATTACCGATTCGCAAAGACAGATGGCCAGTCGATGCTTGATGACTGTCAATGATGAAATGCAGCGAGCCATCGCAGAAAAAGGTGACCGCAAAGCTGAACAATATCTCCGCCACCTCAACGCCACTAAATAATTCATATTCGATTTTTTCACACAATGACATTTCCGGCCCTCAAGGCATGGAAGTACATCAATGACCCCAATATAGATAAACCATGAAGACTAAGAGACTCGTAAAAAGTTCCTTCGCAGCCTTTTTGACTGCCATAGGAACCATTATCGCTGCTCAGGCCCAGGATGTAGGCTTGTGGCAGTTCAACGGCAACCTGAACAGTGCCAATGGGGGGGATCCCATTACTGAACTGTTTGTCTCAGGTGAGTTCGGAAGTACTGAATCCTTCGCAATCGGAGCAATCAACGGCGAAGTTGCTCAAGTGTTGAAATTCCCAGCAGTGACTGAGGAAGACACGGGATTTGTCATGCCTGTTTCCGGTGACGTGGCCGACCCGAATGAGTATTCGTTCATGGCTGATGTTTATTACCCGGCGGCCGCCAATTCTTCAGGCCGCGGTCTTGCTGATACAAGCCCAGACTATGCGGGTGCCGAAATCAGTGTCAATGCTAACAACGCTATTGCTGCCGGTGGTTCCAGTGGTGTGATCAACCCGGACACCTGGCACCGGGTTATCGTCACAATTGACGGATCGAATCAATTGATTTCAAGATATGTCGATGGACGTTTGACGGGTACCAGCCCCATTTCCGGTGACGAGTTACCGTTTGGGCGTTATACCTTGGATTCACAGCTGGATATCATTCTGTTTGGTTTTACGTCTGAAGGCTACGTCAACAGTGTTCAAATCAGGGATACAGTGATTACTTCCGGTCAGGCAATCGCCCTGGGAGAAGCCACGGCCGATGGACTTCCCGAAGAACTGCCTGCCGTTCCTTCTTTCGTTGATAGCTGGACGCCATCAGGAAATGTGGCCAACCGTGATACCAACATTGGAGTTGTGCTTAATCAGGGTGATTCCACAATCGATAAAAGTTCGATTGTTTTCTCCCTCGATGGAGAGGTTCAAAGTCCTGCAGTTAGTCAATCCGGTGATGAAATCGCCGTGTCTGTCAACCGTGACTTGCCTTTCTCACCAGGCACAAAACACACTTTAGAAGTGACCTACGCCGATGATAAAGATGGAGGGCAAACAGCAACGCATGATTTTGATGCAGCTATTTACTTTGAAGACTTTGAGGGCCTGGCTCTTGGCCCCAACCAGGACGAAGGATTGGAATCCGCCAAGGCATGGACACGTGAAGGTCCTGACGGTTGGGAAGTCGATGATAGTGGTGTTCCGGGTGCAGGAGATCCTGACGATGACGGTGTGACTGAATGGGCTGGTTGGAGCTATGCTGACCGTGATTGGTGGATTGCTGCTGCCGGTGACCAACGCCGCAGTGAATTCAACCTTGCTCAAGGAACGGTCATGGTGGCAGATCCCGATGAATGGGATGATGCTCCCCACGCAGATTCCGAAGAAAACGGATGGTATAATACATACGCAACCTCGCCTGCTATTTCATTGGAGGGGATTCCTGAAGGCACAGCTTTCTTGCAGTTTGCTTCCAGTTGGAGAGATGAATTCGATTCCAACTATCGTCAGACCGCTAATATTGAAATGTCGGTCGATGGGGGGGAATTTACCGAAATTCTTAGATGGGAGTCCGATCCGTCAAGCCCTAATTTCAAAGACGACGTGCCTAATGAAACAGTATTGCTCGATCTCAATAACCCAGCTGGAGCCAAGGAAGTTGTATTCAAGTTTGGTTTGTTCGATGCCGGCAACGACTGGTGGTGGGCCATTGATAACCTTGTTGTCAATGCCGGTGTCAAACCGCCATCACTCGTTTCATCTCCTGTGGGTAAAGAAGTGGATGAAGGCAGCGATGCAGCTTTTTCTGTGACAGTGGATGGCAGTGGGCCATTCACCTACGAATGGTTCTTCAACGGAGATTCTGTTGCAACCTCTCAATCTAATGATTCAACGGATACATTGATCATTACCAGGGCAACCTCTGATGCTGCCGGTAACTATCATGTCGTCGTTTCGAACGCGGGAGGGACGACTCCTCCCAGCAATTCTGCGTTGCTCGAGGTCAGGACATCGCTTCCTGGTGCGGTAATTTTCTTTGAGGGCTTTGAAGGGCTCCCATTGGGACCGAATGTTGATGAAGGTGTGGCAGGAGACGCCGTCTGGACAGACACCCTTCCTGATGGCTGGGATCGTGTCAACGATCTACCAGGGCTGGACGATGATGAAGTAGGTGTACGCGAATGGGAGGGCTGGGCCTTCGCAGATCGTGCATGGTGGGCTAATACCGCTGGCGACCAACGCCGCACGGAATTTCTCAAGGGAACAGGAACTATTGCGATTGCCGATGGTGACGAGTGGGATGACAAAGGCAGCCCTGCTGGCCAAGGTACGATGAACACAATGATCACCACCCCTGAGATTTCTCTTGCTGAAGTGGAGGCCGGAAGTTTATCCCTTCGTTTCAACAGCAGCTGGAGACCGGAAGTACTCCAGACGGGTTTGGTAGAAGCATCCTTTGATGGAGGAGCTCCCGTCGAAATACTACGTTTCAGCTCGCAAGATGATGAGAATTACAAGAATCACGCACCGAACGACACCGTGACAGTGCTCATTGACCATCCTGCGGATGCCAGTTCCATGAAATTGACATTCAGTTATCTCGAGGCAGGTAACAACTGGTGGTGGGCCATTGACAACATTGAAGTCAAAGGTGTCGTGCCCAATAATAATATTCTCTTCTCTGAGGACTTCGACGGTCTAGCCCTTGGGCCTAACGTAGATGAATCGGTAGCGGGTGATGCTGTCTGGACCAAGACTGCTCCTGCTGGTTGGTCCATCGATGATTCAGGTGTTCCTGGTGTGGGTGACCCTGCTCAGGATGGTGTGACCGAATGGGCTGGCTGGAGTTTTGCCAGCAAGGACTGGTGGGTTGAAGCTGCCGGAGATCAGCGTCGTTCAGAATTCGTAAACTCTACCGGTATCGCAGCTATTGCGGATGGTGATGAGTGGGATGATCAGGACCATGCTGAGGGCTATTTGGATACCTTCATGAGCACGGGTGCCATAGACATTTCATCGGCCCCTGAGCGCACATTGGAATTGAGTTTTGATTCCTCCTGGCGCCCAGAATATGACAGCTACTACCGTCAGACAGCCAACGTGACTGTTTCCTTTGATGGTGGTGCGCCAATGGAAGTCATGTTGTGGGAGTCCAACTCGGAAAGCCCCAACTTCCATGATGCCAATACCAATGAGCGTGTGGTGTTATCCGTGGCGAATCCTGCCGGAGCGCAGAGCATGGTAGTGACCTTCGGTTACTTTGATGCGGGCAATGACTGGTGGTGGGCCATCGATAACCTGCAGCTTGCCATTGGTGATCCGCAACCCGCCTCGGTTCCTGCATCCGAAGGCTTTTCCAGTCTGGTGCTTGGCCCCAATGTGGATGAGGAACTAGCCGGTGACGCTGTCTGGACAAAAACAGCTCCATCGGGTTGGTCCATTGATGATTCAGGTGTTCCCGGAGTTGGGATTCCCGATCAGGATGGTGTGACTGAATGGGCTGGTTGGAGCTTTGCCGACAAGGACTGGTGGGCAGAAGCCACCGGTGACCAACGCCGCTCAGAATTCACCAAGGCAAGTGGAACCATTGCCATCGCTGATGGTGACGAGTGGGATGATCAGGATCATGCTGAAGGCTATCTGGACACATTCATGAGCTGGCCTCTGGATGTTTCTGGTGTTTCCGGAGCTCTTGAGCTTCGCTTTGATTCATCATGGCGACCAGAATATGACAGCAACTACCACCAAACCGCTAATATCACCGTTTCCTTTGATGGTGGAGAGCCAATGGAAGTGATGCTTTGGGAGTCCAACTCTGATAGTCCTAACTTTCATGATGCCAACACCAATGAGAGTGTGGTGGTCAGTCTGCCTGATTCGGCAGGCGCCAAGAGCATGGTCATCACCTTTGGCTATTTTGATGCCGGCAATGATTGGTGGTGGGCCATTGACAACCTGATGGTTTTCGAAGCCTACACCGTTGGTTCGGTAGAGGGCTTTGATGGTCTTGTTCTCGGGCCTAACGTGGATGAGGAGCTTGCTGGTGATGCTGTCTGGACCAAGACTGCACCAGGTGGTTGGTCCATCGACGATTCAGGCGTTCCTGGAGTTGGAATTCCAGATCAGGATGGTGTGACAGAATGGGCTGGGTGGAGTTTTGCCGACAAGGACTGGTGGGCACAAGCCACCGGTGATCAGCGTCGTTCAGAATTCACCAAAGCGACTGGAACCATAGCCATCGCTGATGGTGATGAATGGGATGACCAAGATCATGCCGAAGGTTATTTGAATACCTTCATGAGCTGGCCTGTGACTATCTCCGGCGCTGCCGAAGGAAGTCTGGAGCTTCACTTCGATTCTTCATGGCGTCCGGAATATGACAGTAATTATCATCAAACCGCGAATATCACGGTTTCTTATGACGGGGCTGACCCTGTGGAAGTGATGCTGTGGGAGTCCAACTCCGACAGTCCGAACTTCCACGACGCCAATACCAACGAATCAGTGATTGTTGCCTTGAACAACCCAGCCGGTGCAAGCAGTGCAGTGGTGACCTTTGGTTACTTCGATGCAGGCAACGACTGGTGGTGGGCCATTGACAATGTTCAGATTGTTGGGGCTGAAGGTTCAGGTATCTCCATCGCTTCAGATGGTGGACAAGTATCCATTGCTTGGGACAGCGGTGCCCTGGAATCAGCTCCAGCGGTAACTGGTCCATGGGCTCCAGTGGATGGTGCAACCAGTCCTCACACAGTGGCTGCGGATCAGAGCCAAGCTTACTTCCGTGCTCGATAAGAGTAGAAAACAGAATCAACGCCGGCAGATGCAGGGGTAATCCTCTGCAGCTGCCGGCAGCTTTAAAAACATTACAATATTTAAGCTCCTGCTGAGTGGCAGAACAGCTTGGAACGGGTCTTGTTGGTGTGCAACCGTGTGTCACCACAAGGCCCGTTTTCTTTTGTGCGTTCTCATCCTCTCCATTATTACTTTTCAATCATTCGGTTCCTTCGCTTTTACTTATCTTCTCCTTTTGTTTATCTACCTTGCAGTTCTTGATTTTGAGGTGTGCCAGATTTTTGGACCAGTTCATGAGAAAGTGAACGGAAAAACCAATCATTCGAATGGGGCAGTAATATGCCCTTTTCATCAGCTCAGGCCATCCTGGTTTTCAGGTGAATTTGTATTACCTGTTTGGGTTTGGATGAAATTTGCCTCACGACGGGGAAGGTTTTCATGGAATAACGGGCCTTTTTTATTTGCGGTTTTCAGTCCATATAGAATCTGTGCTGGAAGCTAGAATGATCCTCCCCAAAATTAAAAAACTATCGAATACCTCCGATGTTTGATGTTGGTTCTGTCCTGGAACAGGTTACGCTCTAGGAAACGTCACAGGTTTTTCTAGTCAAGGAGGCTCATGGAATCGGCGACCATGGATAATGCTTGAGGGATATTTGATGGACGCTTATCAGCGGACCTGCTCAGTCTCGGCTGTATTTAGAAGGCAGCCTTTGAGTTTATTGGAATAAAATTCATTCCAGGAATCCAAAGCAGTCACATATACTCGGCTACCGTGTATTCAGGAATAAAGTCAGGCGGGCGTTACTGTAATGGAAAACATGATCATCCATAAAAAATAAAAATACTGGACTTGCTCAAATAATCATCATGTTCGCCTGATCTTATTCAGGCGGATACACCCTAAAAGTCAATTTTTTCGAAAACCAACAGAATTTATTTTTCATTTTTAAGTATGCAATCTTCAGAAAATATCCTCTCAAGAAGAAACTGGCTCAGACATTCGGCAGGGTTTGCTGCATCAGGGGCTTTGCTTTCAGTAAGTGATTCTCTGCCAAAGGTCTTAGGGCAGGAGAATATGGTTGCAATGCCTCTCTTGAATCGATTCCCACGAATGGTGCAGGAGTTTTATGTAAGGCGAGTTCGCGAGGAGGCTCAGAAGTCGGACGAAATCAGGGGAGCGCTCCAGACAAAATCTGACGCGGAGCTGTATATCAAAACGATCAAAAAACACATTCGCAGTTGTTTTGGGCCTGAGCCAGAGCGAACCCCACTCAACCCACGTATCACAGGCATTCTGGAACGTGATGGTTATCGAGTTGAAAAATTGATTTTTGAAAGTAGACCCGGATTTCTGGTCACTGCGAATTTATACGTGCCAACAGGTGTTGCGCACCCAATGCCGGGAGTGATTGGAACCTGTGGTCATTCAAGCAATGGTAAAGCGGAAGCCGCCTATCAGAGTTTTTCCCAAGGGTTGGCGCGCATGGGCTACGTCGTATTGATTTACGATCCAATAGGGCAGGGGGAGCGTTTGCAATATGTAGGTGACGATTTTAAATCAACGATAGGCGTAGGAGTTCGTGAGCATCTTTATGCCGGTAATCAGCAGTTCCTGGTCGATGAATTCATTGGAGCATGGAGAGCCTGGGATGGCATTCGAGCTCTGGATTACTTGCTGACGCGCGAGGAGGTCGATCCCAGACACATTGGCGTTACAGGTAACTCCGGTGGAGGGACGATGACAACCTGGTTGTGCGGTCTGGAATCTCGCTGGACCATGGCCGCGCCAAGTTGTTTCGTGACGGCGCTCAGGCGAAATCTTGAAAATGAACTTCCTGCAGATACCGAGCAATGCCCTCCCAAATCAATCGCATTGGGTGTGGATCATGTGGACTATCTGATTGCGATGGCGCCCAAACCTGTCGTGATCCTTGCCAAGGAAAAGGATTACTTTGATGTGCGAGGTGCCCGGAAGGCCTATGAGCAATTGCGGCATGTCTATCGGTTGTTAGGTGCTGAAGACCAGGTGAAACTTTTTATTGGGCCAACTTACCATGGTTATTCCATTGAAAACAGAGAAGCCATGTATGAATGGTTCAATCGTGCCACAGGTATTCAGAAAACGTCTCCTGAATCCAATATCAAACTTGAAAAAGACGAAGACCTTCAGTGCACGCCTGAAGGTCAAGTGGCCGAGCTTGGTTCCAAAACCGTTTTTTATTTTACTGCACAGAAAGCTGAGTTGCTGTCGAAAAGGCGTCTTGAATTGTCGTCTAATGAAGTTCGACAAGCATTCGCTCGCTATTTAGCGCTTCCCAATTCCTTGGCTGACTTGCGTTACCGCATACTCAGACCACGCGGAGGCCGTGGCTATCCACTGCCGCATGCTACCACTTATGTGATTGAAACCGAACCTGATACTCAATGCTTGGTTTACCGCCTGAGTGAGGCGCGTCATTATTCGCGTCCAAAAACGGAAAAAGCGGATGCCGTGCTTTATGTCTCGCATCATTCAGCGGACTTGGAATTGCGTCAGGATGAGTGGGTGCGCAAGCAAATTCCTGCAGGTAAAGGGAAAACCGCTTTTTATGCCTGTGATGTGCGTGGTGCTGGAGAATCACGCCCCGACACCTGTGGCGAAAACTCCTTCCTACAGCCTTATGGAAGCGATTATTTTTATGCCATTCACGGCATCATGCTCAATCGGCCATATGTGGGCCAGAAAACGCTGGATGTGTTGCAGGTTTTGCGTTGGCTTGAAGCAGCAGGGCATTCGCGCATCCAGATAGTGGCACAAGGATGGGGTAGCTTGCCCGCAGCATTCGCAGCCATGTACAGCCATGTTGTAACCTCCATCAGACTCAAGGGAGCGCTTGAGTCATTTCACTCCATTGCGACTTCTCAAGAGTATCAATGGCCATTGTCAAGCTTCGTTCCCTCAATCCTCAATGAGGTGGATTTGACAGATTGTTATACTTTGTTAAAGGCTGAAAAAGATCTTGAGCTACTCTGATCCGTTCATTCGCGGTTTCCTGCCAAAACGTTATTGATGGAGGTCTTTAATTCTTCATATATTGCATCAAGACTCCTGTCTCCATCGATGACTTTGAACTTATAGGCCTTCTGCATGCGGAGGAATTCTTGCTGCATCTTATGTTGGTATTGGACAAAGCTGTCGAACATGTCTCGGGTCATTCCGAGGTCCATTCCGCTTTCCCAAAAATCGAGGCTTTGAGTTTTGGCAAGGTTGCGCTGGATCAATTGTTGAGGGGATACGTTTAAGTAATACACAGCATCAGGAATGAGGGCCATGCTATAGAGGTTTTTCACCCACTGACGATTCATTCCGCGAACAAGGTCTCGTGCCATGAGTGTGTAAATATATCGATCTGCGATGACAATGAAACCAGCTTTGAGGGATGGGATAATGATGTTTTCCAACTGGTCGGCAAAGTCGGTCGCATAAAAAAGACTCATCGTTGTCTGGCTCAGAATATTCCCCTCCTGAGCTTGCTCCAGTTCTTCGCTCACCAGAGTTGAGCGTTTGATACCCACCTGAACAGTAGCATGTCCATTTCCCTCCAGCCAGTCCACGAGTCCACGGATCTGCGTAGAGCGACCTGATCCGTCTGCTCCCTCCAGCACAATAAGTTTCCCCGTCAATTGTTCGAGAGAGATTTCCGGGATGCCGTGTCCATAAAATTTCTTGCTGGAAAGTATGGGGGGGGTAACCTTCAACTTACTTCTGAACTCGGCTTTTCGATGCTCTCTTTTCTTCGATGCTACTTTTGATTTAGGCGAAGTTGGCATGAGCTTAATCCTTTTTAAATGCTTCGAGGTTGATGTTTTTAGAGATAAGCTGCCGAAGGAGGCTTTGCTGTTCTTCGACACGCCCCTTGGCATTGACAATCAGGAAGTTGAATTCCATGCACATGGCAAGATATTGTTCCAACTGCATTCCCTGAAATAAACGAAACGATTCATAGATGTCGGAAGATAAGTTGAGGTCCATCCCTGCCTCAAAATACTTCAATGCAGGCCGTCCCTCCAGAATTCGAGCAAGGGTGACCTCCAATGGAGCCTTGAAAAAGAAAACAAGGTCAGGTTGCGCCGCGAATTCATAAATACCCCTGACCCAGTCTGGTTCACACCCTCGCACCACGTCTCTTGCGAAAGCCGTAAAAATGTAGCGATCGCAAAGTACAATATATCCAGCTCGCAAAAGTGGGACAAGTTGTCGTTCGTATCGATCTGCAAAATCCGTGGCATGGATCAGGCTGAATGTTGTGGGAGTGAGTAATTCGCGATTTTTACCTTTGCTTGTGGCTGACTTCACCAGCACGGAGGAGTTCCATTCACTGAAAAACACCTTTAGCCCTTGTAGCTCCATCCATCGCTTGATGAGCTTGATCTGAGTGGATTTACCGGAACCGTCCAGACCTTCTACCGCAATCAGCCTTCCAGGGTAACCAAGTTCACCAAATGTTTTTCTGCCCATGACGTATGACAATAAGGGATAATTGGATGAGGCGAAAGGACGAAAAAACCCCCTGATTGCTTTTGCAATCAGGGGGTTGAAATTCTTTCAAAGGCCCTCGATTTTAATTATCAGGATTCGGTTGCGTGACAGGTACCTCAGGTTCCAAAGTCAAAGGTTCCGTGTTCTCAATACCTGGGGACGAAGGTTCCAACGTAGGTGTATCTGCTTCTGCAGGCACTTTTTCCTTTGTTGCAGTCTCTTCATTGCCTTCCTCACCGTCTGCAGCAGGAATGGCAGCAGGTGTAACAGGATCGACGCTTGGATCCGTTACGGTTTCCCCAGCGTTAGGGGTTGTAGTAGCAGCTTGATTTGCTGCTGCCTCATCAATCAACCTTGAACTGCGTTTGGATTCGTAAGAATTCATCACACCAAGCAACACAGCAAGACCGAGAAACAAGGTTGCGAATATTTTTGTAATTTTTGATAGAGGGGTGCCAGCACCTGCTCCAAACACTGCTTCCGCAGCACCGGCCCCAAAAGCCAAACCAGCACCGGCCTCTTTTTTGGGCAGCTGCGCCAAGATCAGCAGAATCAAAAAGAAACTGGTGAGCACCAGTACAATGGTCAAGAATCCAATTATTAAACTCATACTAACTTAAAGTTATCTAAATTTCAGAATGGGCAGCTTGTCAAAGCCAACCAAGGCTTGCAATCCTGAAATCCAGAAGATTTTCAGGGGGGAAGCCATTTCTAGATGCTGTTTAGAACGATTTCAGAGAAATTTTTTGCGTCCAGGGAAGCTCCGCCCACTAAGGCTCCATCAATGTCTGGTTGACTCATTAATTCACGCGCGTTGCCAGGTTTCACACTTCCACCATATTGAATACGTACCTGTTTTGCGATGGTGTCTCCATGTAATTCTGATAACACAGTGCGAATGAAATGATGCACCTCCTGAGCTTGTTCCGATGACGCCGTCTTTCCAGTACCAATTGCCCAAACAGGTTCATAGGCAATGACAGTTTCCAACATCTGCTCAGATGTCAAACCTGCAAGGCTTCCCCTGATTTGACTTCCGATCACATCTTTCGTGACGTCAGACTCCCGTTGTTCCAATGTTTCGCCGACGCAAATGATAGGCTTGATGGAGGCAGCGTGTGCAGTCAAAGCTTTCTTGGAGATCAATGAATCCGATTCCTCCTGGTATTGACGGCGTTCGGAGTGACCCAGGATGACGTAGCGAACAAGAAATTCTTTCAACATTTCCGCGGCGATTTCTCCTGTGTAGGCTCCACCGGTGTGCTCGCTCATGTTTTGAGCACCCAGACGGATGTTGGATTCGATGATTTTTTTGGAGACTTCACTTAATGCTGTGAAAGGAGGGCAAACGACGATGTCAATTTCTTTAACTTGATTGACCTCGCGAACGAGTTCCTGAACGAGATCCAGTCCCTCTGCGACTGTCTTGTTCATCTTCCAATTGCCTGCGATGAGGAGTTTGCGGTCTTTATCCATAACGGTTTTTTTGAGTAACTTGAGTAATGCAACTTATGGTTGCGGGAAAGATTAATTCTTAACGATCTGATAGTGCTGCTACGCCGGGAAGTTCTTTGCCTTCCAGGAATTCCAGACTGGCACCACCGCCTGTGCTCATGAAGGTGACTTTATCTCCCAGGCCTGATTGATTCAGGGCTTTGACACTGTCTCCGCCGCCAATGATGCTCTTGGCGTTTCCCTGACTCGTCGCATTGGCCACCGCCTCTGCAACAGCAAAAGTGCCTTTTGAGAATCGAGGATCTTCAAAGATACCCATAGGACCATTCCACAAGATTGTCTTGGCCTGAGCAATTTTTTCCGAATAAGTCGCGGCAGTGTTTTCCCCGATATCGACACCCTCCTCGGTTTCCGGGATGTCAGGATCTGTGTTATGGCGTGGGTTCTGGAATTCCAGAATCGGTTTGCCTTTTTTGTTCAGTTTGTCAGTGACAACGGGGGTCACCACGGTGTTGTCAGTTGGCAGGAGTAGCTCCACCCCGCGCTCCGCAGCCTTTTGCATTGCTGCTTTGGCCACATTGACCTTGTCGGGTTCTACAAGTGATTTTCCAACCGAAAGCCCCTTGGCAAGCTTGAACGTGTAAGCCATGGCACCACCGATGAGTAAGCTGTCAGCTTTTTCCAGCAAGCGATCAATGACTGCAATTTTATCGGAAACCTTGGCCCCTCCCAGAATGACCACGAATGGGCTTTCCGGGTTTTCCAGCTCATCCCCAAGGAACGTCAGTTCGCGCTCCATGAGAAGCCCTGCAACACAGGGGCCGCCGTTGCTGGATACAACTTGGGCAATACCCGACGTGGATGCATGTGCTCTGTGCGCGGCTCCAAAAGCGTCATTGACGTAGGCGTCTGCGTTAGCGGCAAGTTGCTTTGCAAATTCGTTATCGTTGGCTTCCTCTTCACTGTAAAAGCGAACGTTTTCCAGGAGTAAAATATCTCCGGCCTTCAGCGCACTGACTGTTTGCGAAACTTTCTGACCAATACAGTCATCTACAAATGCTACAGGGGCGTCCGAGCAAATCACTGAGTTTTTGGGCTACCGGTCGCAATGACATGCTGGGTTCTTTTTTGCCCTTGGGTCTTCCAAGATGTGCGGCCAGAATGATTTTAGCACCCTGCGACACCAATTGATCCAGGGTAGGGATGGTCGCGCGAATACGCGTGTCATCGTTAATTGTCATCCCTTCATCGCTTTCAGCCATGGGGACATTATAATCAACTCGGACGAAAACTCGCTTGCCGCTCAAGTCGACATCTTTGATGGTTAGCTTTGCCATAATCCAAAATTCAGACCGGCAAACATAGCAAACGCCTACTAAGCGTCAAAGAGTTTCGGGAAAAAAATCACATGCCCACTATTGTGGGCACTCAATTACTGGAAGCACGTGTAATGCGGTCCTTGATCCCTTGCCAGGCTGAGGTGTCAGGGACTGATTCAACGACTATCAGGTCCGGTTTCTCTTGGTCTGCAATAAACAATTCTGCGTAGAGAGCCCTGGCATATGCTTCGGGGTCGTGAGGGATTACCGATACTCGTGAAAATGTCTCAGCGGATGGAATCTGTTCGTGGCATATGATGCAGGTCTTAGATTGGGCTGCGCCAAATGCTTCCACTGCGGTGACCAGATTGCTTGTGCTATCCCAATGGTGAATTTTCAACCGGGCTTTTGGTGCATAATGTTTTTTATGAAGGCCCGGACTCACTTGTGGTTCTTCTGAGTTTTTTCGCGTTGAGGAGGCGTTTAGGTTTCTGGTTGCAGGATCAATGGCCTGTAGCGCTTCCAAGTGTATAATACCGGGTCGAAGGACTGTGGGTGCCACACCGCACAGGCTCAATACCGTCGATTCAATGCCGACATTCGAGAAGCCACCGTCAACGATCAACTGGATTCGTTTGTCCAGCTGGTTCAATACATGTTCAGCTGAGGTGGGAGACAGTTGATTGGCCAAATTGGCACTCGGTGCAGCAAGCGGGCGGCCCAGTCTACGGATCACGGCTTGCATCAATGGGTGAGCAGGCCAGCGAATAGCCACTGAATCCAGTCCTGCCGTAATAGAATCTGTGATACACTTTGCCTTGGGTAGCACCAGGGTAAGTGGACCAGGCCAGAAGGCATTGGCAAATTTTTCAGCTATATCAGACCATTCTCTAACGCAGGTCTGAAGCATGTTTCGACTGGCAATGTGGACAATCAACGGATTGTTGGCAGGCCGTTGTTTGGTCTCGTAAATGGATTGCACAGCGCTTGTATTCAACGCGTCTGCGGCAAGCCCATAAACCGTTTCGCTTGGCAGAGCAACGATCTCGCCGCGGTCAAGCAGGGTTGCAGCCTTCTCGGCAGCTGCCTCGAACAAGACACTGCTATGAATGGGTAAAAGTTCCGTCTTCACGTGAGAGGTGATTTAAATTCCACCTCGGTTTTTACCATAATCTGAAAACATTAAAAGCGCCATACTCTAGGGGTCGGTCCTAACTATTAAAACTCAATGCAAATTCCAGGCATAACAGAAGATTGGGCAAAACAAACGATGTGCCGGTCGGAAGATAACAATAGTAGGGGCTGACCCTTGGCGCTCCGAGTGGTAATTCGCGTTTAATTTCTAATAAATCGCGACCTTCCAGCGTCCATAATGTTATGATTAAGGTCATGAATCGGTGTTTTGGAATTTTCTTTTTTTGTTTTTGCCTGCTTGTTGGAGGGCAGGAACACCCCGGAAGTCTGCCTGCATTTGCTGAAGGTGAGCGATTATTTGCTGAAGGTTCCTATCAACTTGCTCTCAAGGCCTATAATTCGCTTTCACCCAATGAAGGGGCTGAGGAAGTTTCGTTTTGGATCGATTATCGCCGTTTGGATTGCGAGTGGCGATCTATGGCAGGATCAAGGCGGATGGAGGGCAAGTTGTCGAATAAGATAGGAAATGCACTCGAACGGCTATTAGAGGATTTTGAATCATTGGATGTGGAAGTTGATTTCCCTCAAATGCAGGCAACCATGCACGAGTCTGCAGGCGATTTCTGGTGGAGGACCCGACAAAGGGGTTATTGGGCCAAGGCCTGGAAACACTATGAAAAAGCATTGAACCTTTGGGCTTCCTCCTCTGACGTGCATCTTGCGCGGGAGCGCTATCTTGCCATCGTGTGGAAAGCGACCTACTCCTCAGGTGGGAGTTATCAGTTCTCGTCAGCGTTTCAAGGAAATGCAATACCAGTCAACGTCTTTGAGAGTGCCGTAAAAATTGCGAGTGCTTCCGAAGATAAATCCCATGCCAATTTTCTCTTGGCCGTTGCACTTCAAAATCGACTGAATCAGTCTCCTTACATGCATGAGAGAGTCACACGTGCATTTGAAAAAGCCATTTCAGGGCAAACGAAACATGATTGGATGGGGAATGCGCTGGCTCAATATGGCAATTGGCTGGCAAGCAGTGGAAAACCTGTCAAAGAGACAGATGGCACTTGGGGGTTTCGTCCCGACTATCCCGCGGCCGTCAAGATTTGGCGTCGTTTTATCAGTCTCTATGATCGTGAGGAATCGCGCCATTATCGACAAATTGAGTCACGACTAAAAGATACCACCAGCCAAGAACTTGACGTGATCGTTGGTCATGCCTTCGTTCCAGGATCCAAAATTCGTTTCAACACGAGATGGCGCAACATTCCCCGTTACGAGTTGAAATTATTCAAATTAGATCTGGGTTCAAACCTTCATATGGATGAAGGCGGGCATCATCCCTCAGAGTGGATCAAAACAATAAAGACTCGAAAGCTTGAATCGGTTTACAGCAAAATATTCGAGACCGGAGACAAGGGGAACCATGAACGTGGATCGCAAGAAATTGTATTGGACTCGACACCCCAAGACGGAGCTTACCTCGCGGTTGGCTTGGTCGATGGTAAGGAACAAGGTCGTGAGTTTGTATTGATCAGTCGCCTCACTGTGATGGCGCAGGCATCGAGCAATCGCATGCTTGTATGGATCTGTGACTCTGTGGATGGACATCCTTTGCCCGGTGCAGAGGTAAGGCTCTGGCAGCGTGTAAGGTCAGGAAAGCAATGGCGTTGGAGTAATTTCAAGCGCAAAGCCAATGATGAAGGTTTGGTTGTGTTCGAAGATATGGGGGATTTTTCATCCATGGAATGGTTGGCAACCGCTCGTCATGAAGAGCAGCAAAATCTCTCGTTTTTTTCCAATCCTCGAAGTAATGCCTACATACAACCCTGGAAAATTTATGCATTTTCAGATCGACCTGCTTATCGGCCTGAAGATGAGATTCGCTGGAAAGTGATCATCAGAAAACAATCGGCACAAGGGTATGCCACTCCCGCCTCAAAAAAAGTTAAAATCAAGATACGTGACCCGAAAGGCAGTGTGGTGATGGAGGATGATGTAGCCTTGAATTCCTTTGGCACTGCGGCAGGTCTCTGGCAACCCGCTTTAGATTCTCCTCTGGGGATCTATTACATCGAATGCACTGATGCGGATGATAAGCTCATTGGGAAGGCTCAATTGTTTCGCCTGGAAGAATACAAACGCCCGGAAATGAAACTTTCGATCGATCCACCCACACAAGAAGGGGATCGAATCCAGCCTCCCAGACCTGGAGGTAAGATTGTGCTGAAAGCTCATGCCGAATATTACTTTGGTGGTTTTGTTGCTGGTGCTGATGCTGAAGTCAGGGTCTATCGAAAGCCTTTTGATTTTAAGTTCCCTCGCCCCAAACCTTATTCCTGGTTATCTGATTCGGAACCACAACGTTTTTCATCCCGCCAATTTTCATCAGAAATATTGGCACATGAATTCAAGCTCAAGACCGATGCTGCCGGGAACTTGTCAATTGAGTTTGATGCAGAGCCGGATTTATCGACCGATATGAGCTATCGAGTCGAGGTGCGGGTCACAGATGCCTCGAGGCGAGAAATCATCGAGGAACGTGTGGTGAGGGTCTCCAGGCAAGGGCACTTCGCATCGATTGAGGCAGATCATCGGCTCGTTCGGTCCGGCGAAAAATTAAGTTTTGATGTGCGCGTGATGGATGTCAACGAGCAACCAGTGAAGTTGGAAGGGCAGGTCAAAGTGTTGCAAAAGATATGGAATGAAGTGTGGTGGACGCCTGAGGGTATAGAAATTCAGGGGGCCCCTTTACTTGAAATCATGGAGCGGCATGCGGTTTTTCCCCCTCCCCCTGAGCGATCTGATCAACGGCCTTGGCGATTCAAGAAACGAGGATACCAAGAGAAGGTGATTCACGAGCAAACTTTGCGAACAGATGTTGAAGGTCATGCTAAAATGACATTTACCCCGGACACTCAAGGATACTATACGGTGGTCTGGATCAGTCGTGATGATCGAGAGGGAGAGCTGAAGGTGCCTGGAAATGAGGTGCGTTCTGAAAAAGAATTCTGGGTGAGTAATCCGGATGCCAAAGGGTTGGGGTATCATTCCAGCGGCGTGGAAATTATTGTCGATAAAGACACCTTTCAATCAGGTCAAACGACTCCCGTCATGATCAGTGTGCCAGCTAGTGATCGCTGGGTGCTCCTGACCATTGGATCGAATCGGATGATTGAGCACCGGGTGGTTCATGTTGAAGGTACGGTGCGCATGGTCCCGATTGATATCAGTCCTGCTCACATTCCCAATTTTTATATTCAGGCGATGATGGTGAGTGATCATGAAATACACATGGACACGGAACGTATAACGGTGCCTCCGGTGCAGGAATTTTTGAATGTCGAGGTGGTCGCCGATAAGCCGCAGTATGGCCCCGGAGAGAGAGTCGGTTTAAAAGTCAAAGTAACCAATCACTCAGGTGAACCCGTCGAAGGGGAGGTTGCGGTTGCGGTTTATGACGAATCCATCACCTATATTCAGCAAAACCTGGCCGGCGATCCTCGTGAAGTGTTTTACGGAGATACCAGACCGTTGATAGCTCATCAGGGTGGGCACTGGCGGTCTTTTCAGAAGTTGGTCGAGCTTGAGGATGGAGCGATCGTTACAGAATCCCAGTATCGATCTTGGCTCGAGTTGGGCATCGATCCTCAGCGATACAATGAGGAAGTTTCATTTTTCCAGCAGCGACTTCAAATTTTTGACAGGCGAGCAAGCGGAGTTGAACCTCTCACAAGAAGGTCTTCTAGGCTTCTTGGCGAGAGTGAAAGGCTGGTGGATGAGACGGCTCCAAGCTCAATGAGGATGCGCAAAACGACGGCCTACGGAGCCGATTCACTGGGTGCTCAAGCCGACATGGCAGTAGATGCTGAGTTCGCTGGCAGCGCAGAGGCAGCAGTGGTTGTGCGTCATGATTTCGATGCAACAGCCTTTTGGGAATCATCTCTTCTTACCGACATGAATGGTCAAGGGCTGGCCAGTTTTGAATTGCCGGATTCCTTGACGAGCTGGAAAATTGAAGCCCGTGTCATTAACAAGAATACCAAGGTAGGCAGCGGCTCAGCGAGTTTTGAGACGCGGCGTCCATTCTTGATTCGTCTGCAGACACCAAGATTTTTGATGATGGGCGATAAGGTGGTTCTTTCAGCAATCGTTAACAATCAAACAGACGCACCTGTTCGAGCGCAGGTATCGATTGCTTCCGATCAGCTCCACTGGCATGCGTCCAGCGATCTCAAGCAAACGGTTAATATCCCAGCGTATGGTGAACATCGCATTGATTGGGCCAATGTCATGGCCCTCCGTCCTGGGGAGATCAAGCTCAAGGCTGTTGTCCTGACTCCAGATGATTCCGACGCGGTTGAGGTGAGACTGAATGCATTTGAACGTGGATTGGAGCAATTCCTTGCCTGGTCTGGTAAGTCACATCAAAAGGAAATCACCATCCCCGTTGAATTTCCCGAACAGCGTAAAGTTGGAACAACACAATTAACGGTTCAGGTTACTCCAAGTCTGGCTGTAACCATGTTGGACGCGCTGCCCTACTTGATCGACTATCCTTACGGGTGCACCGAACAAACCATGAGTCGCTTTCTGCCTGCTGCGATTGTAAAGCGAACACTGCAAGAACTTGGGCTTTCGACAGAGGCTCTGCAACCAGGTAAGTTCGGCGCAGTCGACCCATCCCTTGTCGAATCTACTCATCGGACCGGATCTGAAGCATTAAGCGAAACTGAAAATGTCACTCAGAAAGGTATCAGGCGCTTGAGCGATATGCAGCATGCAGATGGTGGATGGGGGTGGTGGCAAGACGGTTCATCGGATCCATTCATGTCGGCGTATGTTGTCTGGGGATTAAGTCTGTCGCGGGAGGCGGGCGTGGCATTTGATGCAGCGATATCGAAAAGAGGGAGCAGTTACCTGGCGTCTACCTTGGTCGATTACGAAAATCAATTGGACCTGCAATCATGGATGTTACATGCCCTGCATGTTTCGGGCGTCGAAGCATTGAATGAAAAACAAACCAAAGCAGTCCATGTTGCCTGGGAAAACTTGTGGTTGCGCCGTGATGCATTGAATGCCTACGGTCGATCCTTGCTTGCTTTGAGCGCGCATCATGCGGGTAAAGCTGATGCCGCTTTGACACTGGTTCGTAATCTTGAAAATGGAGTCATTCGAACTGCTGCTTCCACACCATCGCGGTTACAGCCAGGAACCTTGTCCGGTAGCGCACCTGCGACGGCTCATTGGGGGGAAGATGGGATTTATTACCGCTGGTCCGAAGGAGGCGTCGAAGCAACCTCGACCGCCCTCAGGGCCTTGTTGGCCATCGACCCTGATCATGCCCTGATCGAACCAGTGGTTCGATGGTTGATCAACCATCGCCGCGGGGCTCATTGGTCCAATACGCGGGATACGTCGATGGCTATTTTGGCGTTTACCGATTATCTGAAAGTGAGTGGTGAACTGGATGCGGTATTGCAATATGAGATTCATGCAGGTCAAAAACTAGTCGCCACTGAGCGGGTGACGAAGCAGAACCTTTTGAAGGCACCCAGTCGATTTATCATTCCTCATGCCTTGATTGAAGATACCACTGACATTCGAATTATCAGGACAGGCGGGAAGTCTGCGTTTTATTACAGTGTCGAGGCCGAATGGTATAGTCTTGAAGACCCCATTCCTGCCGCAGGCAATGAACTTTTTGTTCGCAGAGATTACTTCCTCTTGAAAGAAGTTCCGACACTGCTCAAAGGAACTGTGCTCCAACGCACGCCCATCCATGAAGGTGCTGCGCTGCAAAGTGGTGATCGAGTGGAAGTCGTGCTGACGCTCGAGTCCAGAAATCGCTATGAATATTTATTGTTTGAAGATTTAAAGCCAGCAGGATTGGAATCTGTTGAAGTTCGTAGCGGTGGGCGTGCGTATGCCCGGCAATTGTCGCAAAAAAGTATTGAACGTCTGGAGGCTGAGGGAATCCCTTCAGTGAATCCTGCTGGGGCGTGGCGTTTTACCGGAAAGACTCGTTTCATTCATCAGGAATGGAGAGATCGCAGGATTGCCTTGTTCCTGGATGAACTCCCCGAAGGTGTTTGGGAAATCCGTTATATCATGAGGGCGGAAGTTCCCGGGAAATTCAGTGCGATGCCTGCGGTGGGACATGCCATGTACATTCCTGAAATCCGTGGGAATAGTCGTGAAAACAAAGTGGAGGTTCTGGATCGTTCAGAGTTTCAATGAAAATTGATCTCAGGTCTTATCGGTGGTCTATTGCAGGATGTCCCAATCGTCGCTTCACCAAATGACCCAGACGCAGCATCGTAAGATCTGGCAGAATCATAGGAAACGCCACACGGGCGCACCAATAAAACCCGGGTGTCATGTGGACAATATGTCTTATTCCCTCGTAATCATTTGTTCCACCCTGCGCGAATTTGTTCAGGAGTTTTCTCTGACTCCCTGAGCGCTCGAAGGCTGAGGGATTGGTGACGTTTGGCGAGTCGTTGCCCTTTTTCATCCAGCACCAAAGGGCAGTGGTAAAAGGAAGGCGGTTCCCATTCTAGTGCCTCATACAACAACAACTGGCGTGCTGTGGAAATAATGAGATCCTCACCTCTCACGACCTCGCTGATGTTCATTAAATGGTCGTCAACCGTCACAGCGAGTTGGTAGGAGGGGATACTATCTGCCCGCCATACTACGAAATCACCGAAATGTTTTTCTGCCTTGAATTCGCACATGCCAAGCCGGCCGTCTTGGAAGCAAATACTTATTCCCTCAGGTACTTTGAACCTCCAGCAGTATTGATTGCGAGAAGAAGGATTTTTTTTTCTGATCATGGTTGCTGCGACATGTGCCCGGGTAAATGAGTTCATCTTCAGCCGCATGAGGGGCTCTTGCTGCTTGTTCAATATCTTTGCGTGAACAGTGGCATCTATACACGTGCCCCTTTTCGATCAGTGTCTCAAGAGTGGATCGGTAAATGTCCGTTCTCTTGCTTTGATAATAAGGGGCATGCTGCCCAACTTTATCCGGTCCTTCATGCCAATCGAAACCGAACCAGATCAGGTCTTCGATGCATCCCTCCACAAACTCAGGTTTACATCTGGGCAGATCAAGGTCTTCAATGCGCAGGATCAAACGACCTTCGGCAGCTATTACTCTTTCGCGGGCCGTCCAAAATGTTTTTGCATGCCCTTCATGCAGGCGGCCTGTGGGGGTGGGGGCAATCCTTCCGCGATATGAATTCGTGGCTGCGTTTTTCACCGGGGATTTCAGAAAGGTGCTGTTGGGTTTCCCTGCAACCATTGGCTGAAGCGAGGGAGTGGAAAGCTTAAATTAGTTTGAAGTTTCTCGCAGCAAAGAGAAGTATCTGCTGCTCTTGGAGGCCCTTTGTAATCGTTCAGGGAACCGGCAAGGATCTGATCTCTGCCTTCCTGCCAGTGATCAGCCAGTAATCGGCCAATGTTGAATCTGGACAAACGTTCCGCCCCAGCAAGGTGCAGTATGCCTGTCAGGTTCTGGTTCAGGATTTCCCATAGAGCGCGAGCGGTTTCTTTGGCAGAGATCGGACTTCGATATTCATCGGTGAACAAGGTCATCTTCTTTCCGGCTCTGATGGTTTGTTGCAGATGTTCATTGAATCCCCGGTTGCGGGTGGGGGACTTTCCTCCATTGAGCGAAGTGCGTATGATGGTGTGTCGACTGTTTTTCATCACATGCATTTCCGCCTCAGCCTTGGTCTCTCCGTATTTACTTAACGGATTGGGTGAATCGGATTCAACATAGGCTCCTTTTTTGCCATCAAACACTAAGTCCGAAGAAATAAAGACAAAGGGAATCGATTCAGCAAAAGATGAAAGGATTTGAGTGGTTTCGACATTGGTCCTTTGTGCCAATTGAGGATGTTCCTGACAAAAGGGATTACTGCTGATAGCGGCGCAATGAATGATCGCGTCTGGGTTTTCCGCGCGAAATCGGTTCTCAACCACTGACTGATCCAGTAAATCCAGATCCTGACGGGTTAATCCAATCGGGCTGTAACCAGTGGGGGCCGTTTGCACGACGTAGTTGCCGATGAGACCTCCGGCTCCGGTGACCCATACACGCTTAGAGGCTTTCATAAGATGGAGAGGGGTCAATGTTGCCTTTCAAACTACGAATAAATTTCCCCAGTGTTTCGTTTGTTGGGCCGTATCCATGACGGTAAATATGATATTCGAGATCATGGAGCAGTGACTCAGCCGATACGTAACGCTTGGTGATGTTTCTTTGCAGTAGCTTTTGCAGGATGTCGTTCAGTTCATCGGTAATGATCGTTGATTCCTTATGGAAATCGGGAATGGGTTTTTTCAGTATGTTTTGCCTGGAATCCGCGGCATTCTCTCCTGTAAAAGGGTTGCGCCCGAGCAGTAGACAAGCCAGTACGATTCCTGTTGAAAATAGATCTGATCGCGCATCGGTTTTCTCAAACCCGGCTTGTTCTGGGCTCATGAAATCAGCTTTGCCAGCGGCCACCTCGCCCTCCCTGTCGATTAAATAACCTCCAGCTTTCGCAATTCCGAAGTCTGTTAGCTTAACATCTCCCTCGTAGGCAACCATGACATTCTTCAAACTGACATCGCGGTGCACAAGATCTAAGGGTGTCCCATCCGAACTTGCCTTTTGGTGCGCGTAAGCAAGTCCCCTCGCAATTCGGCTAGCGATAAAGACTGCCAATTCAGGTGGGAGAGAGCGACCGTTTGCATCGATTAATTGAAGAAACTGATCCAGATTCATTCCACGGATATATTCCATGGCGATGTAACATTTATCGTTGGCCTCTCCTAAATGATAAGTCTGGACGATGTTGGTATGTATCAAATTGGCAACTAGTTTTGCTTCTCCAATGAAATTCTTGAGAAACATGGGCTGATCAAGAAACCCTTCCTTGATGAGTTTGATAGCAACTGTTTTTGTGAAATCACGGGCTCCATATTGTCGTGCCTCATAGACGACCCCCATACCGCCTTCAGCGATTTTGCGGATTAATTCATAGCGGAAAGAGTCATGAATGGTGATGTTATCCTTCATATGGGCCAATTTTCATCAGTTAGGAAAAGCATGATTTAGTGTGTTGAAGTTGCTCGGTCAAACTATCAGCTGGCTCTCAATGTTCATCAGTCGATGGAAACCGATCCTCAGAAACTGGAGTGAATGCACCCCACAAAGGAAGGATTATTTAGCAAATTCAATACAGCGGGTTTCACGAATTACAGTAATGCGGATCTGTCCTGGGTATTGAAGTTCATCTTCAATTTTTCTAGCCAATTTGCGTGAAAGGTCGAAAGCTTGCTCATCACTGATAGAATCAGGCGAAACCACCACTCGCATTTCACGCCCTGCCTGTACTGCAAAGCATTTTTCGACACCATCAAAAGATTTCCCAATATCTTCAAGGTTTTGAAGTCGCTGAATGTAGGTGGTCATGCTTTCCGATCGTGCGCCGGGTCTGGAGGCGCTGATCGCATCTGCGGCACTCACGAGAATTCCATATACCGATGTGTGTGGAACTTCATCATGATGGGCTGCCACTGCATTAGCCACAGGATCTTTTTCTCCGTGGTTACGGATATAATCGGCTCCAATGATGGCATGTGAGCCTTCCATCTCATGGTTAATGGCCTTGCCAATGTCGTGCAATAAACCTGATTTTTTGGCATCCGTGACATCGACACCCAGCTCGATAGCCATCAGACCGGTAAGGTGTGCGACTTCGACTGAATGATTGAGCACATTTTGTGAAAAACTATTACGGAAGTGGAGCCTCCCCAGTGTTTTGGTGATTTCAGGATGCAATGGTGGAATCCCAGTTCGATATGTGGCTTCCTCACCGAGTCGAACGACGGTTTCTTCAATTTCTTCCTGAACCTTGTGAACCACCTCTTCGATTCTGGATGGATGGATGCGACCGTCGGCAATCAAACGACTCATGGCTTCCCTGGCGATTTCCCTGCGAACGGGATCAAATGCTGATAAAACCACCGCGTTGGGAGTGTCATCAATGAGTACTGTAACGCCTGTAGCCGCTTCGAAGGCACGTATATTTCGTCCTTCACGCCCAATAATCCTGCCTTTCAAGTCATCCCCAGTCAGAGCCACCGTCGATGTAGTGCAATCAAATGTGTGTTCGCCTGCGTATCTTTGAATTGCCAAGCTGATTATTTTGCGAGCTTCCGTTTCTGCATCCCGCTTGGCGTCCTCCATGATATGCCGACTCAGTTCTTGAGCATCTTTCAGACTTGTATGTTCAACTTCTTTCAGAAGGATCTCGCGTGCTTCGGTCTCGTTGAGCCTTGCGATCGCCTCCAGTTTTTCCCTGCCCTGGGTCATCTGATCCTTGAGCGTGGATTCCTGGTCTTTCAGGCGTTCCTGTTGGTCGATAATACTGGAATGCTGGCTTTGGAGCATTTGCTCCTGTTTCACCAGGCCTTCAAGTTGACGATTGATCAATGATTCACGCTCATTGAGACGGGTTTCTTTTTGAGTGGCTTCGGAGCGCAGGCTTTTGATCTCATCCTCGGCTTGTGATTTCATTGCCAGGGTCTTGGATTCGGCGCTTTCTTTCGCACTGAAAAGCAAATCATCAGCATCGACCTTTGCTTGCTGCAAAAGTGATACCCTGTCTTGCTGACATATCCGCTGCTGGCGTTGAGTCCAGAAATAGCAGCATATGCAACCCAAGAGTGAACCTACCGCAAGCCCAAGCAGTGATCCCGAATTCCAAACGGCAAATAACATGACACGGTCACCCTTCAATCAAAGGCTTTCGCCACGATCGATGGAGTGATGATCCAATCCATTTTCTGATCCAAAGTTTCGTGAGGAACCGACTCCAACCATTGGTGATTCAAGGCGACTCCAAAACGGACACCATCGAGCTTTGCCAGCAACCGGTCATAAAAACCTTTTCCCCTGCCCAGACGCCATCCGCGACTATCAAACGCCAAACCCGGTATTAAGGTCAAGTCCATGTGTGACGTATTCACGATTGAGCATCTGGGGTTCGGTTCAAGAATTCCGAATTTTCCCGGAATTAAATCGTATTTTAAATCCCGGATGAGCACTGGGCTGTAGGTTTTGGATTCCGACTGATACTGTGGCAGATAGAGATTTTTCCCGCACTCCAAAATATCTTGAAGCAATGGAAAGATGTCCGGCTCATCTTTCATCGGCATGAACCCAAGTAACGACTCTGACTCATTCCAACATGGATGATGTCTTATTTTCTGGACGATTTCTCTTGATTGCTCTAGTCTTTGATTCTCCTTAACCCCTTTACTTTTAGTGTTTTGAGATAATCTAAGCAGTTCTTTTCTTTGGGAGATATGCTCGTCTTTTTCGACAGAATCGTTTGAGTTTTTGAACATATTCTTAAAAATTACCTTCCTTTTTGAACACGCCCCAGAGCATCGCAGTCGGAGATTAAGCTGACATATCCTCAAATAGCATGAACAACTTCTACAAATCCACTCTAATGGTCGCCTTCTTCATGTTTAACGGTTCAAATCTCGCTCTACAAGCCAATGAGCATGATGAAAAATCGAACCTAAAAGCGCATCTATTACTAAATGAAAAAGAAAGTTGCTGATTTACGTGCGAAAGCGGCAGATCTCAAATCTCACGGCAAACATCAAACGGCCGAGGAGGTGATTCATGCATCCAAGGAACTTTATCAGCAATTTAAGAAGCAATTAATTTCCAGTCCTCGAATCAGGCCTCATGTTTGCCTATCGTTTTCATTTTCGCGTTCAGACGCACGTGTAGCCGGTGCGTCTGGCCCTGCCTGATTCCATTGCCTAGGGAATCCCTCTGAAGTCGAAATATACTTCAGGCAGCATTTCACTGAGGATCATGGCTTTGTTGGCCATTTTCACTTCCCCTTTCCTGTGCCTGCCGAATGTCCAGATCAGGCCTGTTGGTCCCATCCCGAGCAAGGGCATGCAACGTGAATGGCTTGGTGTACTGACAAGATCATGTTCTGTGGCTGTTCAAATTTCTTAAATGCTTTGACGCAAACTTGTCTATCACCTACTTTTAACCGCTTGTTGCCAGTTCCTCGAGCCAGGCGCAATTGATGCAAATACGCTTTATTCAACCCGATGATTGGAACGGTAAAATCACTTTTTAAGAAAATTTTTGGAACATCTAATGACCGCGAAGTTCGCAAGTTTAGTCAGCTAGTCCCAAAAATTAATGAGATCGAAACGTCCCTTGAGAATGCGTCTGATGACGAGCTCAGGCAGAAGACTGCAGATTGGAAGGCGAAGCTCTCCAAGATTGAGGACAATGATCAGCTCGCGAAGGAGCTTGAGGAAATAATGCCTGAGGCCTTTGCTGTGGTGAAGAGCGTCTGTCGACGTCTTTGTGGTCAAGATGTTATCGTTCGCGGGCACCCCATTCGTTGGGATATGATTCCTTTCGACGTGCAGCTTATTGGCGGGATGGCCCTGCACACGGGCAAAATTGCTGAAATGGCCACAGGTGAGGGTAAAACACTCGTTGGAACCTTGCCAGTGTATCTCAATGCGCTCACCTGTCGAGGAGTGCATGTGGTGACTGTAAATGATTACCTTGCTGCGCGTGACAGCGACTGGATGGGAGCAGTCTACAAGTTCCTTGGCTTGAGTGTCGGCTGTATCGTGCATGACCAGCCACCTGCCCTGCGTCGTGAGCAATACAACTGCGACATCACCTACGGGACCAACTCTGAATTTGGTTTTGACTATCTGCGTGACAACGGGATGGCGACCAGTGTGGATGAACAGGTTCAACGGAGTCATTACTTTGCAATTGTTGATGAAGTTGATTCCATTCTGGTGGATGAAGCTAGAACACCTCTGATCATCAGTGGTCCTGCAGTGGTCAACAATGACCATAGCTACGATCAGATTAAACCGGTGATCCAATCATTGGTGACCCGTCAGCAGAAACTTTGCGATCAGTTCCTGAAGGGTGCCGAGGATGTGCTTGAGAAGTTGAATTCAGAAGAGGGCGCTGCCGCAGAAATCAAGGAAGAGCTCCAAGATGAACTGGGGTTGCTCCTTTACAAATCCAAGCTTGGGCAACCGAGATCAGATCGTCTCCTAAGGATTCTGGAAAATCCGGATAATATCCGTTTGATGAACAAGGCTGAGTCGACCCTGCACACCGACCAGACCAAAAAACAACTCTACGCGCAGAAAGAGGAGTTGTTTTTTGCGATGGATGAAAAAAGTCACGACGCTGATTTGACCGAAAAAGGCCGTGGCTTTCTGAGTCCTGATGACAAGGATGCCTTTGTGTTGCCCGATTTGACCGAGATTTATCACGAAATAGATTCCGATCAAGCGCGTGATGTCAAGCAGCGCATGGATGCTAAGACAAAAGCGCAGGGAGACTTTGAGAAGAAAGCGCAACGCATCCATACCATCTCTCAGTTGCTCAAGGCGTATTGTCTCTACCAAAAGGATGTTCAATACGTTGTGCAAAACAACGAAGTTGTCATCGTCGACGAAAATACGGGGCGTATGATGACCGGACGCCGTTGGAGCGATGGGTTGCATCAGGCGGTGGAAGCCAAAGAGGGGGTTGAAATCAAGCGTGAAACTCAGACTTACGCCACCATCACCATCCAGAATTACTTCCGCATGTATACCAAACTCGCTGGTATGACGGGTACTGCGGAGACCGAAGCTAGTGAATTTCTTGACATCTACAAATTAGGAGTATTGGTGATCCCGACCAACCGGCCCGTTGCTCGAAAGGATTCGAACGATTCCGTCTACAAAACCCGTCGTGAAAAATACCAGGCGGCAGCCCTTGGAAATTAAAGAAATCCACCAAAAAGGTCGTCCTATTCTGGTTGGAACCATATCCGTTGAAGTAAGTGAATTGATTTCAAAGCAGCTCAAAAAAGAGGGAATTATTCACGCTGTTCTAAACGCCAAATACCACCAGCAAGAAGCAGAAATCATCACGCGTGCGGGGCAGCGAGGCGGAGTCACGATTGCTACCAACATGGCAGGTCGCGGCACAGACATTAAACTCGGTCAGGGAGTTGCAGATCTTGGTGGGTTGCATGTTATAGGTACCGAAAGGCATGAATCACGCCGTATCGACCGGCAGTTACGAGGTCGTTGTGCGCGTCAGGGCGATCCGGGTTCATCTCACTTCTTCATTTCGCTGGAGGATGACCTCATGCGTTTGTTCGGTTCTGACCGAATCGTGAAAGTCATGGAGCGAGTGGGGCTTGAAGAAGGTCAGGAGTTGGAACATCCGCTGTTGAACCGATCAATCGAGACTGCTCAAAAGCGAGTCGAGCAACACAATTTCCAAATTCGAAAACGCACATTGGAATACGATGATGTGATGAACAAGCAGCGTGAAGTCATTTACGGTTTCCGCAATGAAGTGCTTGAATCAAACAATGTTCAGGATCAGTTGATGGATATCATGGAAGAGGTCACTGTTCAAAAAGTGCATCAATTTTCATCTTCCAACGAAGACATTCGCGAGTGGAATCTACGTGCCCTTCTCGATTGGGTAAATCTTAATTTCCCTCTGGGAATGCCCGAGGAAGAACTTATTGAGGCCGGTGACACAGGCAAAGATGAACCTGTCGCAGGGAGTTTATATGATGGCATGAGTCCAGCGCAATTTGCGGTCGCTGCCTTTGTTTCAGACAATGTACGCAAGGCCTACGAATTAAAAATCAGCGTTGAAAATGAAGATGCTCTGAAATCGATGGAACGCTTCACCATCCTGGGTGCGATCGACAAGCTCTGGCAGGAGCACCTCTACAGCATGGATGGTTTGCGCAACAGCATTGGCCTCCGTGCCTATGGTCAAAGAGATCCTTTGATCGAATACAAGAGTGAAGCATTCAAGATCTTTGATGAACTCATGGTGAATATCAAAACCGAGATTTGTCACAATATTTTCAGAAGTGCATCCAGCCTGATGGCTTTTCAGCAATTCCTGAGTAAGTTGCCTCAGCGAACGCACCATCAGGAAACGACAGCATTTGAAAAGCAGGAAATTAAAGATAAAAAGGGCAGCGAAGTCGTAAGTGAAGTCAACGAGGCCATCGCCAAGGCAACTCCGGTTCGCACTGGGCCCAAAGTGGGACGTAACGATCCATGTCCCTGCGGTAGTGGAAAAAAATACAAGCAATGTTGTGGTAAGTTGTAAATTTCCTTGAGGTTCACAATGAAGCAAGTCGTTAGCTTCATTCAACTGAATGGTATTTTTCCAATCTTTCTATCTCATTTTGGAGTGAATTAATGAAAGCGATAAAAAAGACTCAATTGGCGGGTTTTAGCTTTATCGATAACGCTGAAGCATTATCTGCTTTAATCTAGCTTTCTTGGGTGGCTTTACTCTTAAACAGAGTGATTGCCTCGCTGAGCGATGCACTTCATCTGGTAAGTGAGACTAAAATCCGCTTGCAGAGGTAGAATGAATGCTTGAAAATGTAAATCTTTGAGGGATCTTAATGCTAAGCTGACATGAGAAAAATGGCCGATCTACTCTTTTCGCAAATTTAAATTATGGCAAATCAAACAACCGTGTCTAACACAAATGCCGCCAGTGGCGGGACTTCGCCCGAAAGCGGCGAGGGGAGCAAGCCAAAGTACCCCGGCATCCGACTGACTTGCAACGGTAATCAACTTGTTACCCAACACGTTGAAACCCGTATTACCGAAGGCGGAATTTACTACCCTATCACCCCTTCAACGGAAGGAGGCGAAATCTATCAGCAGTCATTTGCTCAGGGCGAATTGAATGTATTCGGCCAACAGAAAATCGCCATCGAAACCGAAGGCGAACATGCGGCTCAAGGCGGAGCCACTGCATTCTCCATGACAGGTAAGCGTGCTGTCAACTTTACCTCCGGCCAAGGCATTGCTTATGCCATGGAGCAGTATTATCATGCTCCAGGCAAGGGTTCCACAATGGTGCTCGAAGTTGGTGCACGTGCCTTGACCAAGCACGCTCTCAACGTTCACTGTGGTCACGACGATTTCTACGGAGCTCTGGATACAGGCTGGATCATGCTGATGGGTAAAACGGCTCAGCAGGCTGCCGATCAGGCTGTCATCCTTCGCAAAGTATGTGAGCTATCTCTCAATCCTGGAATGAACATTCAGGACGGTATGCTGACCACTCACTCAGAGAGAACCTACTATGCCCCCGAAGCAGATTTCCTGCGGGAGTTCTTGGGTGCTCCTTGGGACATGATAGACAGTCCAACCCCCGCGCAGAACGAGTTGTTTGGCCCCAAACGTCGTCGTGTGCCCGAGATGATGGACCTAAAACATCCTGTCCTCCTCGGTCCAGTCCAAAACCAGGAGCACCACATGAATGGTGTCGTTGCTCGGCGTGACAACTTCAATGAACCGATTCTTGGATTCCTCGAGGATGTATACAAAGAGTTTGGAGAATTAACAGGGCGACACTACGGCTTGGTATCTACTTACAAAACCGAGGACGCGGACACTGTATATGTGACACTTGGTTGCGCTGCAGAAAACATCGAAGAAGCGGTTGATCACCTGAGAGATAATGAGGGAGCCAAGGTGGGGTCCATGCATGTCAATGTGATTCGACCTTTCCCCGAAGCTGCCGTGATCAACGCACTTCGAGGCAAAAAGAACATCATCGTTCTTGAAAGAACAGATGAAGGCCTTTCCGGTGATAACCCTCTCGCACGCGACATCCGTTGCGCCCTGAGCAAGGGTGTTGAGGCGCATCGCCACAAAGGGACATTGCCACCGATAAAACCTGAGGAAAGACCTCTCATTTTCCGTGGCAGCTATGGTATTGGTAGTCGTGATTTTCGTCCGGAGCACGTGCTTGGCGCATACGAGTATACTCAAGGCAAGACCCATCGCAAAGATGGCAAGGGTGCTCATGACGGGGAGACCTTCTTTGTTCTAGGTGTGGATCATCCATACGCCGTTATATCCAAAGCTACTCCCTCGCTTCTGCCTAAAAAGGCTATTGCAGTGCGTTTTCACTCCATAGGTGGCTGGGGAATGATCACTACCGGTAAAAACTTGGGATCAATCATTGGTGAATTCGGTGATGTTATTTCCAAGAAAGATCCGGCCTACGATGCCTTTGGGGCACTTGAAGATAAATTGTTCGTCAGTGCCAATCCGAAATATGGTTCAGAGAAAAAGGGTGCTCCAACGAATTATTACCTCGTCGTTGCCCCCAAACCTATCCGAGTCAATTGCGAGTTGAACCATGTGGATGTTGTGCTTTGTTGCGATCCAAAAGCATTCACACACACCAACCCTCTTGAAGGTTTGAACCCCGGTGGTTGCTTGGTCTGGGAATCCAGTGATTCCCCTGAAACCGCCTGGCAGAGAATTCCCAAAAAACACCGTCAATTCGTCAAAGACAACAACATTCGTATCTTTATCCTACCTGGTTTTCAGATTGCCCGTAACGCAACCTCAAGACAGGATCTTCAGCTGCGCATGCAAGGGAATTCCTTCTTGGGAGCGTTTTTCCGTGTTTCTGCCTTCCTTGATGACAATAGCATTAACGAAGCTCAGTTCCGGGATGTTGTTGAGAAGCAATATCAGAAAAAATTCGGCCGATTCGGCGAAGCTGTTGTCTCCTCCAACATGGAAGTGATGACTCAGGGATTCAATCTAACCCAGGAAATCACATACGGAGAAGTTGAAGATGCTGATACCTCGAGTATGAGGCAGTCACCATTGGCGCCTCTCGGAGACCATGAAATAACTCCCACTGCAGGTTGTGCTGAATCAGGCTGTAGTTCCTGCGAGCCACCTGAGGAGCAACCTGAAAGGGCTCCCGTCCAAACTCTGGCAAAGTTCGATTCCGAGTACAGAAATGGTCTTGGTTACCACCAGCCAGCTGGTGCTTTGTCGGCAATGGGGGTCATGGCCTCGGGGACCGGTGCTACACAATCCAAGTATGTGGCCAGACGTGAAACTCCGGTTTACATCGCCGAAAATTGCACCCAATGCATGGAATGTATCACGGCTTGCCCGGATACTGCGCTACCGAACACTTCACAAGATGTTGAAACGATCCTGAGCACAGCCGCTCGTAATTATATCAACAACCCTGAGGAGCGTGTTACCCTTCTGCAGGCCATTCCCGAGATTGAGAAACAATCTAGAGAACAGATGATAGAAAGTGTTCAGGCCAAAAGTGATAAGCCGTTCAGTGATATTGTCAGTGAGCTTGTAAATGGTCTCGAGAATATATCCGATGAAACCAAAAAAGAGTTCTCCGGCATCATCGCTCAACTGCCATTGGCATACAGCAACGTCACAGCAATATTTCGAGCTGTAGAAAAGAAAAGTCCCGGTAATGGCGGCTTGTTTTCTATTTTCGTATCGGATCTTTGCAAGGGGTGCGGCGAGTGTGTGCAGGTCTGCGGTGATCATGATGCTCTTCGAATGACTACGGAAACAGAGGAGTTGAATGCACAGCTGACAACAGCTCAAATATTCTCTCGCCTCTTACCCGATACACCTCAAAAGTTTCTCGGGCTTTATCAGGATGATGCGCCGCAGGACTCACGCGAGGCAGCCCTGCGCAACCACATGATGGTGCGTCGGAATTATGAAGCACTTGTTTCTGGTGATGGCGCTTGCGCAGGTTGCGGTGAAAAATCAGTGCTCCATGCTGTGGCGTCTGTCACCGAAGCTTACATGCGTCCTCTCTATCATCAAAAAGCGGACCGACTGCGCGAAAAAGCAGATGTGCTCGAAGCCAGCGGGTTGGATCGATTGCAAAAACTGAAAGATTCTGATCCTGAAACCTACGCTTTGTATACGCGTTCCATTGCACACATTATCATGGGGTTGGGAGGCGAAACGGAGGAAGATACCACCCATCGTTTGGAGCAGCACGGGCCCATCTCTGATGAAGAAATAGTCAATGCGCTGGTCGCTGTCTTGCGCCAGGATGCTTTCAATCACAAGGATCTCCAGTCATTGGATGGTCGAGACGCGCGTGGCCAATCTGTGATGTTCATGGGAGCCAGCACTGGCTGTAACACAGTCTATGGTTCAACGCCTCCGGGCAATCCTCATCCATATCCTTGGATGAACTCATTGTTCCAGGATGGCGCCACAATCAGTTGGCTTATGGGTGAGTCTCTCATCGTGAATCATGCCCGCAGGTCCGTGGTTCCTGAGCGTTTAAGCGATTGTCTTCTGCAGCGCGAAGAATCGGTCCTTACTGACAAGGAATACTTCAACCTTGCTCGACTCGACGATGCTTTGATGACCGAGCAGGAATTGCGTGAATTGCCCAAAGTATGGGTTATCGGTGGCGATGGTGCTCTTGGAGACATTGGATTTCAAAACGTTTCCAAAGTCATCCTTCAAAACCGTCCTAATGTCAAAATCCTCATGCTGGACACACAGGTGTATTCCAACACCGGTGGTCAGAATTCCGACTCTTCAACCATGTTGGGTGGATATGACATGAATCAATTCGGTGCTGCCTCTCAAGGTAAATTGACCGAAAAGAAAAATGTTGCTGAGGCTTTTACTTCTGGGCATGGATCTCCATTTGTGGCGCAGGTTTCCATGGCAAATGCAGCAAAGATGTATAAAGCCATGTTGGATGGTATTGAGTATCGAGGTACTGCCTTTTTCCAATCTTACACAACATGCCAGCCAGAACATGGTGTTGCGGATCATATGTCGGCTGATCAGGCGAAACTTGCACGTGATTCACGAGCAATGCCTGAGTTTGTGTTCAATCCCAGAGGAGGCGAAACTTCACAGGAGACCTTCAATCTTAAGGGCAATCCTACTCTGAACCGTGACTGGTGGGAAACCAAGTATGCTTCCACTGGCGAGAAATATCGATACACCGTGGCGCACTGGGCATTGACCGAGGCTCGATTCCGCAAGCATGTCAAGGAAATCAAGGAAGAGGAAGCCATGGAATTCATCCATTTTGATGACGTTTTATTGTGTGTTACGCAGGATGATGTCACTCATCGCAGGGTGTTTGATGCAAGTCATCGGTCGCACGTGCCAAACTTCGGCGCTTATATCAAAGCTGAAATCAGTGGTAAAATGCGTTTCTTCTCTGTTTCGCGTCAAATGGTATTATTTGCTGTTGAAAGGCGGAAAGCATGGCGCATGCTTCAGAGTAAGGCGGGCGTGGACAACAAGGATTATCGAGCACAACGTGAACTCATCAAGAAAGTTGACTCTGGAAAGATTGAGATCTCGAGTCTGCTCGGCCGAACGCGAGAGCTCTTTGATGCTGAGCTGGAAGCTCTGAAATAAACGCAGGGAACTCCACGTCATCTCAAATAACTTAATCACAAGATCTGTTCGGCATTCTTCGCCGAGCAGATCTTTTTTATTTTACTGATGGAATCCTTGGACCTAAGCCAATCATCAATTGCACAATGACTCAATGAACCACGATCCAATGATACGAGTTAAAAAGTGTCTCAACACTTTGAAAGGACGATTATTTTCCTCTTTGCTTGCGCTGGCCTTTCACTGCCTTGGGGTCACTCAAAATCTAGCTGATATCCAATGGGATATCCAATCACCTCTGGATTACCAGGTATTCCAGCGAGACTCTCTTGAATCAGGTCGGATAACCATCAAAGGGAAAATAGAGGGATTGGACGCTGCAGCATCGATCTTGCAATTTCGGCTTGGCGATTATTCGAACAAGGATTGGATCGATGCGGAAGAAACTCTTAAAAATGGATCTATCGATTGCAGCGTCACAGTGCCCGCCGGAGAGTGGCATCAAGTGGAATTACGAATCATCAATGGAGGTGTTTCCATGGGGGAATACGTCATTCCCCATGTTGGCGTGGGTGAATTGTTTGTCGTCGCCGGGCAATCCAATTCTGCCAACCATGGAGAGGAACGGCAGAGAGTTCTTTCCGGAAAGGTTTCAGCTTTTGACGGAATCCATTGGCGTATTGCGGATGATCCGCAACCAGGTGCCAGTGGCAAAGGTGGAAGTTTCATTCCAGTTTTTGGTGATGCCATGGCCCGGCATTTTCAGGTCCCGATTGGTGTCGTGGCGTGTGGAATAGGGGCGACAAGTGTGCGTGAATGGTTGCCTGCCGGGAGTCGGTTTCCCAACCCTCCAACACTGACTGGACGAGTAGAGTTGCAGGCTAATGGTGAATGGACCAGTAAGGGGGAAGCCTATGACATGTTTCTAGGCAGAATGAGATCGCTGCAGGCTCAGCGATTTCGGGCAGTGCTCTGGCACCAGGGTGAAAGTGATGCGAATCAGAGAGATCCTGCGCGCACGCTTCCCGGGAAGCTTTATCGCGAATATCTTGAAAAGCTCATTCTCGCCTCGAGGAAAGCGATTTCAAGGGATGTTCCATGGTTTGTGGCTCTTGTGAGTTATCACATTCCCGGAGATGAAAGCTCGGTTGAAATACGTGAAGCTCAGACCTCACTTTGGCGAGATGGAATTGTTTTAAAGGGGCCGGATTCTGATGCAATCAAGGGGCATTTCAGAGAGCGAAATGGTCAGGGAGTCCATTTCAGTGCAGAAGGTCTGAAGGAGCATGGGCTTCGGTGGTTTGATGCGGTGGCACCTTGGCTAGAGTCCGTTTTGAGTCAATAATTTTCTTTTAAGGCAGGGCTCATTTCATAGCATGCAACCATGTCTGAACAAGCTTGCTCACCTTTGAATCGTCGTCAATTCCTTCGACAAAGTATTGCGCTTTCTGCCGCAGGTCTTGTGGTTCCTTTGATTACGAGAGGGCAATCGAGGAATATCTCTCCATCGAATCGGTTGAACATCGGGGTAATTGGTCTAGGGGGCAGGGGGTCTACTCTCATGCAATCCTTTTTGAGGCAAGCAGACGTTCAGGTTACCGCTGTCTGTGATGTGGACCTGGAGCACTACCGATCCAATGCTTGGGGTAAAGGCCGGGTATTTGGTCTGAATGCGGCCAGACGTGCTGTGGATCAATACTACGGAGACAAACAGAAATCCGGCGATTTCAAGGGCTGTCATGCGGACAAGGATTTTCGTGTTCTATGTGCTCGTCAGGATGTGGATGCCATTGTGGTTGCTTCACCGGATCATTGGCATTACCACCAGGTCATGGAAGCACTCAAGCACGGGAAAGACGTTTATTGCGAAAAGCCGGTTACTCATACTTTCATGGAAGGAAAAATGATTTACCGCGAAGTGTTGAGGCGAAAGGCCATTTTTCAAACCGGATCACAGCAGAGATCAACAGGAAATTTTCATCGAGCTGTTGAGCTGGTCCGTAACGGGCACTTAGGTTCGATCAAACGCGTTGAGGTCGGGCTGCCTGCGGGCTACAAAAAACCAAGTATTCCCGCTGTGACCGAACCCATCCCTGAGAGTTTGGATTACGATTTCTGGTCTGGCCCTGCGCCATTACTTCCTTACATGCGGGCACGTCATCATCAATTATGGCGAGGGCATCTGGCTTATGGTGGCGGCAACATCATGGACTGGATTGGTCATCATAACGATATTGCACATTGGGGTGCAGGAATGGATGATTCAGGCCCTCTTGAAGTTGAAGCGGTCGGATGGACCGAATCCAGTACTCCGGCCTATGACACTCCTGTGGAATTCGAGATACAATGCCTTTACCCAGGTCAGATAGAGTGGTTGATCGGCTCAAGATTTCAAATGGGAACCAAGTGGATTGGCGAGAACGGATGGATTTATGTCAATCGAGGCAAGTTAGAGGCATCTGATTCACGGTGGGTGGCCAAGGATTTTAATCCCGGCCCCGCAAAGGTATATCAATCAAGTGATCACATCCGTAATTTCATTGAAGGTGTGGCGCAGCGCAAGGAATGCATCGCCCCAGCGGAGACGGGGCATCGATCCATTTCGCCCGGTCATTTGGGATATGCATCTCACCAGCTGGGGCGTAAACTAAAATACGATGCGCGTGTCGAGAGGGTCTTGGATGATCCTGAGGCGAATGCCTTGTTGGATAAGAGTTACCGGAAACCTTGGAAAATCTAGCTCCTTGATTGCGAAACGTGGATAGTCCCCCTGTGCCAAGAACAGTTTTGATATACAGTTTTGTCTGATTCCGTGACATCTTTTCAAAGATCGATTGCAAGCTACGAGGCACAATTCGGATCAAAACCCAAGTGGGTAGCCCATGCTCCGGGCCGGGTTAATCTCATTGGAGAGCATATTGATTATAACGATGGATTCGTATTGCCAGCTGCCATTGATCGTCGATTGAGTATCGCGGCCTCTCCGGTGAATCATTCGGAAATCCTGATCTATTCTGAGCAGGAAAAGCAACAGGTGCAGTTTTCTTTGGATGCTCCGCTCCTTCCTTCCGGAAAATGGACGGATTATGTGATAGGTGTCGTAGAATACTGGAAACGCCTTGAAACGAGACCAGTGGGACTGAAATTGGCGATTGCATCAGATGTTCCATATGGCAGCGGATTGAGCAGCAGCGCTGCTTTGGAAATGGCGTTTGCCACGTTAATTGGGGAAGTTTGGGGCCTCGAATTGGATCCTGTGGCGAAAGCCTTGAAGTGTCAGCAAGTTGAAAGTGATTTTGTAGGGATGCCTTGCGGCATCATGGATCAGTTCGTCGTCGGCCTTGCCAGAAAAGATCATTTTCTGAAAATCGACTGCCAATCAAACACTCATGAACTCATCAAAGCAGGCGCGCAATTTCCGGCACTATTGATCATCAATTCCAACGTGAAACATGCGCTGACGGATGGAGGATATGCATCTCGCAGGGCACAATGTGAATCTGCACTTTTCAAGCTGGACAGCGCATCCTGGAGATCTGTTTCCATGGAGCAATTATTGGGATCCGCTGGCAAGCTGGATGAAGCGGAATTGCGGCGTGGACGACACGTGATTTCTGAAATGCATCGGACACTGGAAGCATGCGAGCGAATTCAGGCAAGTGACTATCAGTCATTGGGGGAATTACTTTATCAAAGTCATTTCTCACTGCGCGATGATTTCGAAGTTTCCTGCCCTGAATTGGATTGGATTGTCAATCGGATGCAAAGTCTAGGAGGTCGGGAAGGTGTTTATGGCTGTCGTATCACAGGAGGGGGTTTTGGTGGTTGTGCCGTGAGTTTGGTCGAACCTGAAGCCGTGGAAAGGGTCATCCAAATCATTTCCCATGATTATATTCAGGCATTTGGTGTTTCTGCAGACTTTTTTCTCACGCAACCCTCTGCTGGTTGTGCATTGAGTAAGTTGTAGTCTTATTCACCCAGTAACTGCAGAAGAGCGGCATCTTTTTCCGGGCCTTCTAAAAAATCCAATGCTCTGCGGTAGCGAGTTTTTTCTGACTCATCGATTGACGGGTCCTTGATGAATAGAACCAGTTTTGCTGGTGTGAACTTGCTTCGGCTTCTCCATATAATATCCCGTCCTGCTGGGGTATTCCAATCATCGTTCACAAGGTTCATCCAAGCCTCAAAAAAGGCGTCTTCATTGCCTTGAGCCCCGATACCCAGAGCTTCCAGATAGAACCGGTCCTTACCGCTGTATTGCATGGCGATTGTTGCCCATAATTCAGGAGCAAGAGTGGATTTTGAGTGATTCAATGCAATGGCGCACTCTCGCCGCACCGCAGGAGATGCGTCTCTGACCGCGCGTTTTATTAAATCAATAACACGCATTTTTTGCTCGCGAGCTATTCTTATGGCAGTAGCTCGAACGGACGCATTTTCATCGCTCATTGCTTCGATCAAATAAGGATTTGACGTATATTTGAGGCGCCCCAGTAAGTGAAGTGCCCGCGCTCTGAAATGAGGTGTGGTGCTGCGCCAAAGTGCGAGTAGTTCCGGTGTGGCTTTATTACCAATTTCCTTCAAGCGCCTCCAAGCGGAATATCTCGTTGAAGCATTTGGAGATTTCAACGCCTGAACGGCCCTTTTTCCTGAATCAAGGGATGGTTGCAGGATGGTATAATTTGTTTTCTCAAGAGGTGCGATGCGATAGATACGTCCACTCATTGAATCCAGTTGCTGGTCTGTCATCAGATTTTCCGCGCTTGTGGCATCGTTCCAATCAGCAATCATCAGCGATCCGTCTGGTGCAGTGCCTACATCACAGGGGCGAAACCATGGATGCTTGGACGATAAGATATTCTGAATGACAGTTTTTCCTCCATCGCCGATCTTTTCCGTTAATAATCCGTGGACCGCTTGCTTCTGTGAGTCGCAATAGATGATCTGGTTCTGGAATTGAGTGGCTAACAAAGTTCCCTCATAGACAATGATGCCTTTTGGTACCCCTTCGCCAATATTCAAAAGAGCTGGTATCACACCGGGATCATGCTCGTGCCAATGCCTCAGAGGGATTTCCTTCGCCATATTAAGACGGTTCTCAATCCAGCTAGCTCCTGTAAGCTCATCCAGATATCCAAAATTACCACATTCAAAAACCTCGTTGATCCTCGCTGCCCGGGTTCCCTGGTCAGCTTGATCCGATTGCCATACCGCTCCAAAAGAATCCACCGCCAGCTCGAATGGATTTCTGAAATTATGCCCAATAACTTCAAACTTGCTTCCGTCCATACGGCATCGGAATGCCATTCCTCCCCAGTATGGGTTGCCATTGGCCCTGACGGTGCGCCCCATCAGGTCGGTTACCGGACTTCCGTTGGCATGAGAAATTTGTGAACCCTGGTTTCCAAAGTTGAAATAGAGCTTACCATCCGGACCAATGACAGGTCCATGCACGCCCTGGTCATGGTCAACGCCTCCAATGCCCGTGAATAACACCTCTTTCTTGTCAGCCTTATCATCGCCATCCGTATCAGTTAAAACGATGATATCAGGTGAGCATGCCACGAAAATTTGATTCTCAAGCACGCAAATACCCTGAGCAGAATTAATGTCATTGCCTTGATAAAAAACCGTGCTTTTATCGGCTTCACCATCCTGGTCGTTATCTTCGAGGATCAGGATGCGATCCCCGTCGGGACGCAATTTACCCCATGCCTGCCATTGACGGTAATTGACTCCCTCCGTCACCCAAACTCTTCCTCTGGGGTCGATATCAAGGCTGGTTGGATTCAACACCATGGGCTCGGAGGCAAATAATTGAACCCCCAAACCTTCAGCTGTTTGCATGCGTTTTAATTGGGCTTTAGCGGATTCGGAGCCCACTCCAGTTGGGCTTTGTGCCCATGCAGAAACGAGGGTCACCCAAGCCAGTGATGATATTAAGAAATGAGAGGTGACATACATACAAAAGAACGGGGCTCACGTTTGACATGAGCCCTCACAATCTTTTCCTGATAACAGGAACTAGTTATTTACCTTTAGGATCCAGATTCTTGCTTAGATCTTCCTCAGAAATAAAAGAAACAACACCTTGAGGAGGGACTTCGACCTTGGCGATCCACAGCAAGGCATTAAGCACCACTTTCCGGAAATCATCGTTGCCCCAATTCACGTGATGATGCCCTCCTGTGAAGCCAAAGCCTCGCCCCCCATCTGGACGCTCGCGCACCCACATCATGGTTTCTTTGCGGCCCTTGTCTTCTTTTATGTGCGGGTAGGGTCCCTTGGGCCAGACATATGGGCCATCACGCACATCATCTGCTGGTGAGGCTGTCAAAATAGGAGTAATCCCGCCCATATCGGAGCGCCATCGCATGTTGAAATACCACTCATCTTTTACTTTGAAAGGTTTCACACCTCGAGTGACTGGGTGCTTGGGGAAAGACAGGAAATCCGGAGACCACATTGGATTGACGCTGAACTGATGTTCGTAATACCCGCCGATCCACCGATGCATGGCTTCTCCAGGGTCACCTTTTGGGACTTCCACCCCATAATGGGCGCATCCAATTCCCACACCTTTTTCTGCAAGGCGGTCGATCAATTTCATGCGTTCAGCCTGTATAGCGGGGTGTCCATTCCCTCCGTCTGCGTAAATCAGAATGGCGTCAGCAGTGTCCAAGGTCGAAATGTCTTTCGGCCAACCCATCTTGTGAACTTCCACTTGGACACCTGGCATGTTTTCAAGACATTTCTGAAGTAGCATGCAGCCTGCATTAAATTCGTGGTCTCCCGGGCCGTGACTGGGCCTGCCGGCCAGCAGAACGATTTTTTTATCCTCGAGTGCAAGCAGGTTTGCTGACAAAAGGACAGTGAATAAGAGTGTCAATAATCGTTTCATCGGGACTTACTTTGCGCCTTTGACGGGGCTGATGAAAGATTGGTTTTGGCGGGCATCACGAAGGATTTCCAGCGGGTTTCTGCCACGCTTTTGATCCAGATTCGTGAGTATCTGCTCGTCGCTCAATGGGCAATCGATCCCATTTTCAGGAACCTCAGCCTTTGCCAGCCACAGCATGGCGTTCAAGATCACTTTTCTGAAATCAGGATTCCGCCAGTTGAGATGGTTGTGAAGGCCGGTGAATCCGAAGCCTCGTCCACCGTTGGAGCGTTCGTATGCCCAGGCGACATGCTGCGGAAGGCCTGCGGCCACCGCCTTGCGCACCTCGGGGTTCCCACTATGTGGGCCATCTTTTCGCTCCATCGTTTTTTCAGGAGCCACAGCTGAAAGAATAGGCGTAACGCCCTTCATGTTCTCTGGGAATCGCATATGGAAATACCACTCATCATTGACCGCAAACGGTTGGACGCCGTTGGTAATCGGATGATCCGGAAAGCTTGTGAATTCAGCAGTCCAGTGAGGGTTGACCGACCAGTTTGTTTCAAAATATCCGCCCATCCATTCCAGGAACTCAGATCCTCCCTTATCCTTGGGAACTTCGACTCCATAATGAAGACACCCAAATCCTGCACCATCACTCATCACCTTGCGTAATTGTGCTAACCTGCCTTCCTGAATGGCTAAATGGCTCCCACCACCCGTGCAGAAGACAACAACGGCATCCGCACCCTCCAGCGCATTGGGGGCCTCAGGCCAGCCACCTGTGTAAACATCAACTTCAACGCCGGAGACGCCTTGCAGGCAGCGTTCTATGAGCATACAGCCTGCTTTGTGTTCATGCTGAAGAACACCATGACTTGGCGGGCCTGCGATCAAGACAATGCGTTTGGTATCCGCCTTGAGATTTGTCGTTAAACTAAAAACCCAAAGTAGGGCAAGAATGCATGGTCTTATCAAGTGATTGCATTTCATGATTCAATTCAGAATACTTAGTTTTTGCGTGTAGCTGACCAGTTGAGAAGCATCTCATCATTCAATGTGACTTCTCCCGAAAGGGCACCATTCGGTTTCATTTTTCCTCTATAGCTAGCGGTGACGGTTTGCCCTTCGTATTCACCGGATATGTTAAACTCAACAACATCTCCGAATACGGTCCCTTTCACTGGGCTTTTACCCAGTAGCCCTTCATATTGCCCCAGGAGTTGGTTGCCCTGTTGTTGAAGATGAAACACAGGATTACCGACTCCCTGGTCAGAGAAAACTTCCATATTCCACACGCCACCGATCTGGATGGGTTTTAGTTTCTTGATTTTGATGTCGCGAAACTGGACTGTCATTGGAGGGCCTGCGTGCAGTTGTAGTGCCAGGATCCCTGAGTCAACTTGCTTTTCTTTATCCTCATCGAGAACAATAGCTGTGACGCGACCGTTGATGACGTGGACGAAACGATTTTCTACAGCAATGATTTTGTAATCATTCCAATCCTCATTCTTGATCTGGGATTGAATATCTTCAGATGCTCCCAACGAGCCAAGAACCTCCACTTTATGTTTGTCTCCATTGCGTGCAATACTGGTCATCTGACCCCGTTGTGCCAGAATGCCTCGACCTCTCTCTTCATACAAGATGCCTGAGTAGGTTTTGCCTGCTTCGAAATCTCCCTGATAACCTCCAACAACCCAATTACCCAGTTCCTTGCTCCGATACTGAATGCCTGAATTGCCATTGATGATTTTATACTGCAAGCGCAATTCAAAATCATCCACCTTACCGTCACGCCAGATAATGAAGGTATTGCCTTTGGTTGGGTTTTCCTTGGTGGTCTGACCTGTAATCGCACCATCGCGAACAGACCAGAATTTAGGGTTTCCATCCCAGCCGTCCAGGTTTTTACCGTTGAAGAGCGAAGTAAAACCCTCGTTGTCTGCGGCACTTGCTTGCCAGGTTAAACCCGCGCACAGGGCCGTTGCCAGAATGGATCGCATGAATTGTTTCATAATGGTAAAAATAAGGCCGGAAAATCCGGCCGGTTTTTTTTTATTGGATGCTCTTTAAGTTACTTGATGTTTTTCTTCAGGAACTTGAGACCTTTCACTGCAATCTCATCCCGAGTGGGTTCCATGCGACGCCAGATAGCAGCCGCCTTTGCGATAACCTTGACGTCTGTGGTGAAGGATTCGATCACCACGTCACCCTTGTATCTGATGGATTTCAGAGCAGCAACAATCGGTTTCCAGTCGATGTGGTCGTTGCCCGGGGTTCCACGGTCACTTCCGCAGGCATGGAAATGTCCCAGTAGTTTGCCGGCCTTCTTGATGGCTTTTGCTTGATTCTTCTCTTCGATGTTCATGTGGAATGTGTCGAGGTGCAATTTCAGCGCCTTGCTATCCACATCCTTGATCATTTTCAGACCTTGATCACAGGTATTGATAAAATCTGTTTCGAAACGATTCAAAGGTTCGAGACAGATGGTGCGGCCTCGATCCTCTGCGTATTTACTCAGGGTTTTGAGGTTCTTGACCACCGTTTTCCACTGGGCGGCATATTCCTTGGCGGGAACTGCGTCGGCGCGGCCGACAGCAGAATAGACCGGGCCAATCAACGATGGGCAGTCCAGAATGACCATCTGATCTATGAGAGCCTTCATGTAGGCAAGCCCTGTTTTCTGTTGCTGGGCTGTTCCTCGCAAATCGCGGTCAGGTGACATACAGGCACATACCGATCCGCAAACAAGATCGTTGCGGTCCAGTGCGGCTTTCACCCTCTCAGGATTAATGTGCGACGGATCCTCCACCGGGATTTCTATCGTATCAAAACCCCATTTTTTGAACTTGGGCAGGAGGCCAGTGCTCCGCGTGGTGAAGGGGGATGTGAACAGAAAGGTATTAATTCCAAATCTCATAGCTAAGGGTAATCTCCTTCGAATTATATTCCTGGATTGTTTCCTAACAAGCTTTTTGTCCAAGGGCTTCAATCATCGTTTGGACACGGTGGCTGTAGGTGTGATGCCCAAGAACGCGCTTGCGCGCCTTCATGGCGATCTCTTCGGCGCGGTATGGGTCATACTTGAGGGATCGATAAACCAGTGGCACCTCATCCCAATCCCGATATACGACGAGCTCTTCGTATGGATCGAATTGGAGTTCAAGATCAGGGACCCATTTCGTGAGCATCAGGTTCTGGCAGGCTGCTACTTCAAATACCCTGAAGTTCAGTCCGTTCAGATTCTTGGGCCTTCGTGGTAGATCCAGTACGACCGCATATTCCTGATAAAGTCGATTCAGGGTGTTTGAATCCAAGTTTTTGCTTTTTAACTTCGTCCACCAATTCGTGGTTTTTGGGCCTTCCCAGATAACAGGCACTCCTCTGAGGCGTAGTCGATTGAGGGTTTTTAATCGTGACTCGGTAACGCTTCCCGCAAAGATGATTTTATTTTCCCTTGAATCCACGCCTGAAGGGGCAAACCGCCTCTCATTAACCGCAAGAGGTAAATATTTCATCTTTCCATCCTCATCGTGTCTTACTTTCTGCAGCGATTCCTGCATGGAGGAGTCGGAATAAAAAACATGGTCAAAACATTGGATGCCCTTCCAGGAAGTTCGTCTGCAGTCACTGAACCACGCTGCCAGTGTAGCTTTTTTCTTGAGATCCCTCTGAATGGCTTTGAAGAATGCGGATGTCATTCCAAAGGGGTCAAGGAACAGGATAAGCCGTGGAGCGGCCTTGTTGACTTGATCTCGGATACGCTGGATCGCGGGCTCGTCCGGGTCAAGATTCATGTATCCATGCCGATACTCAAACCATCGTTCTTCCAGTCGTTCAGGTTCAAGTGCAGCAATGTGACATGCAGCTCCGTGGCGCTCGAACGCATCGCTTACGTCTGGAGCCCAATGATTAACCCGCGTGTCTGCAACGATAAGAACATTCGATTCAAATCGCTTTTTTGCGACGTTTTTTTTCTTGGATGGCGTGTGTTCGGAATGCATGGATGAATCGTTCAATGACTGGGACAAGCATGCGTAGAAGCCTTCTGGTTTGCAAATGCTTTATGCTCTGGGGTGAGCTTGGTCATAGACACGTTTCAATCGATCAGTCGTCAGGTGAGTGTAAATTTGCGTGGTGACCAAGTGTGCATGCCCGAGAAGCTCCTGGACACTCCTCAAGTCGGCTCCCGCATTGAGCATGTGGGTGGCGAAGCTGTGCCGTAATTTGTGAGGCGTAAGGTTTGGATCCAGCCCAGCATAGAGTAGATAAAGTTTCAGCCTACTTTGGATTAGCCTTGGGTAGAGCGCCTTTCCGTTGGCGAGTTTTGAATAAAATACCGGCTGTTCAGCTTTTTGTGGGTGGCCGATTCTATCCCAGTAGAGACGAATTGAATCCAGGGCAGGTGCTCCAATGGGAGTCATCCTTTCCTTCTTTCCCTTACCCTCGACAAGTATGAGCTGATCCTCCCAGAAAAGATCACTTACCTTGAGCCCGCAAAGTTCACTGATCCGCAGCCCGCACGAATAGAATGTTTCAAGCACTGCGGAATCCCTCAGAAACGTTTCCGGCGAAGTTCTTGTTTTTCGATTGCTCCTTTTTTTTTCCCAGGCCTTGGCTGGAGCTTCCAGCAGTGCATGGATTTGCTCGGGTGTCAGGAATTGAGGTAGTCGTTTTTCTTTTTTGGGCAGCAGGATATTTCGAATAGGAGATTCTTCTACCCTGCCTTTGCGGATGAGGAATTTATAAAAAGTCCTCAAGGCGCTGAATCGAATCTGGGTCGAGGATCGACTGTATTCTTTTCTGCCGAGAAATCTCAAATATGCACGAAACGAATCACGGTCAAGCGCCTTCCAGTCAGGTGCTGATCTCAGGGTTTTCTGGTGCCATACAACAAATTCATTAAGTGTCTGTGCGTAATTTCGGCAAGTGTGGTCCGAAGCAGCACGTGCACCCTTCAATTCTTCCATGAAGGCATCAATGAGCGGATCATGAACGGCGCAATTGGAATCAGTGGCGCCCATAATACGTTGGGTCAGGACTCTGAATCTGAATCGCTTGCACCTTCCTCGCGGGGCGCAAATTCAAAACCTACTTTACCTTTGTCTTCAACCACAAGAGCAGCCTCAAATGGGAAGCCTCGTTTTGAGACGAACCCCTTCAAGAAGTCGGTGCGACCTGAGTCGAGAAGCTTTTTGATTTGATCCTCCTCAACAGCTTGTTGCAGCACCACCTTGCCCGACTTGAATTTACACGGCTTGGTGTCTCGTTGGGAATGCTCGCAAAGGTAGTCAGATTCACTCGCAAAAACATTTCCTTCACAGCGAGGGCACTTGCCCAAGGGGCTTTGTCCTTCAAAACTGATTTTTTTGGCAGGCTCTTCTGATTTTTTGGCGGATTTTTTCTTACTCTTTCTGGGTTCAAATTCAAAGGAAACACCCCCGTCCTTGATCGCCAGAAAGGCATTGAAAGCACGTCCGGTTCTGTTCGAGATGAATTTGTTGATAAGTTCGGTTTTACCGTTTTCGAGCAACTTTCGAACTTGTGACGGTTCAATTTCTCTTTGCAGTATGATTTTACCGGTTTTGAAGTCGCAGTTTTTGTCGGGGCCCTTCGACTTTTCACAGACATAATGCATGCCATGTCCATAGACATTCGCTTTGCATTTTGGACAGGCACCTAAAGATTCTTTGTCTGAAAAATCGACTTCTTCTTCATCGTTCTCTTTGTCCTTGTCTTTGTCTCCAAAATCAAACTCCAGTTTGTGTTCCTCACCCAGTTTGATGATGGCAGCGAAAGGCCAGCCTTGTTTACTGCGGAAACCCTGAAGCGGACCCACCGTGCCTTTGGTCAAGATGGTTTCCATCTCCTCAGGTTCAAATTGACGTCCTGACAATATCTTCCAGACTGAAAAATCACACGCCGAACATTGGTAGGTTTTGTAGGTCTCCTTGACTTTGCCTTCACATTTAGGACAAGGAGTGCTCAGCACACCGAAGTCACCAGGCACAGTATCACTGTCAAATGATTTGGCTTGCTCAACAATTTTACGGGTCATTTCCTGGATTTCAGACATGAAAGAATCTCGATCCAGTTGCCCTTGTTCCATGAGTTTTAGTTTATGTTCCCAATCACCTGTGAGTTCTGGAGAACAAAGCTCTGGGATTTGTAATCCGCGCAAAAGAGTAATCAGGCTGAATGCCTTGGCGGTTGGTTGTAATTCCCGCTGATTGCGAATCACATATTTTTCGCGGATTAAATTCTCAATGATGGACGCACGCGTTGCCGGAGTCCCAAGGCCTTTTGCCCCCATGGCTTCCCTGAGCTCCTCATCATCCACAAGTTTGCCTGCACCTTCCATGGCGGAAAGCAAAGTGGCTTCTGAATAGCGGGGAGAGGGCTTTGTTTGATTTTCTCTCAGATCGAGCTCCTGTGTGGCAACAGTTTCGCCGTTTTCAACTGGAGTCAGGTGATCAGCCTCACCGGTTGGCAGGGCTTTGCCATACACTTCAAGCCAACCTGGATTGATCAATATTTTCCCATCCGTTTTAAAGGCCTCCTCCATCACTCGGGTGATGCGCGTTGTGATTTGATATTCTGCGGGAGGGAAAAAGACAGCAAGAAAGCGGCGGACCACCATATCATAAATCTTTTGCTCGTCATCGTTCAGCTTCTTCTTGGGGCCCAGCGAAGTAGGGATGATGGCAAAGTGATCTGATATCTTGGCATTATTGAAAATGCGCTTGTTGGGTTTGACCCAGCTGTTTCTCTCAATCTTTGAGGCTGAGCTCTCGTAACTGGAACCGGTAAATGCCTTCAATGTTTCCTTTACCGTTCCCAGATAATCTTCCGGAAGGGCGCGCGAATCTGTCCTTGGATAGGTCAGCATTTTATGGCGTTCGTACAAAGCCTGAGCCAATTGCAGCGTACGTCCAGCTGGTAATCCGAATCGAGAATTGGCTTCTCTCTGCAAGCTGGTTAAATCGTATAGCAAGGGGGAAAGCTGTTTGCTGGGCCTTTTCTCTTCAGTAACGGTTCCCGACTGATTCAGACATTTTTTCTGAATTTCCTCAGCAAGCTCTTTGGACCAAATGCGCTCTGGTCTCAGGTCTGGATCACTTTCTTTGTCTTTCTTTCTGAAGCCTTCGTCAAACCAGCGGCCTTCATAATGTCCGGCTTTGGCCTGGAAATTGGCATGCAATTCCCAATAGTTTCGTTCAACGAACTTCTTAATCTTCTGTTCGCGATCCACTAGAATCGTGAGTGTTGGTGTTTGGACTCGCCCGACGGTGGTCAGGAAGAAGCCGCCCGATTTCGAGTTGAAAGCGGTCATTGCTCGTGTGCCGTTGATACCCACCAGCCAGTCGGATTCCGAGCGGCAAACGGCCGCGCATGCCAATGGAAGCATTGCTTCATCCGATCTCAATTTTTGAAATCCATCACGGATTGCCTGCTTGGTCATGGATTGAAGCCACAGGCGTCTGATAGTTTTTTTGGTTTTGGATTCCGAGATAATGTGGCGAAAGATCAATTCTCCCTCGCGACCTGCATCACAGCCATTAATCACTTCTTCCACATCTTTCCGCTTGATGAGGCGCTTGAGTAGCTTGAGTCTCGATTCAGTTTTGCTGATCGGTTTGAGTGCGAAGTGGTCCGGGATAACGGGCAACTGGGCGAAGGTCCATTTACCTCGTTTGACTTCAGTCTCGGGAGGAACGGTGAGTTCCAATAAATGACCTACAGCCGAGGCAACCACATACTGGTCACTCTCGAAGTAGTCATTCTTTTTATCAAAACCGCCCAAGGCACGGCTGATATCCTGAGCGACGGACGGCTTTTCTGCGATGATCAATGACTTACCCATGAGCTATGTTGGCAACGGTTACCAACCGTTGCCCGATACTTGCAAGTGTTTTTTGGCCGAAAGCGCATTTTTCTTTTCAGGCATACTGGCTGATTCATGTGGTAAGTATGGCTTGAGATTCTCCAGAAATACACTTGCCATGTGGAGCTGGAACTTCATGATTGCGTGTCTGTTGGCTTCATTTGGAGAGGCTCCATTGACTGAAATGATTACACTAATTTTTAAAACATTGATTGCCATAGGGTTTGGTTTGATCATGGTAGCATTGCTGTGATGAAACCCCCTTCAGGACCTTGGAATCTCAAATTGCTGAAAGATCCTTTCTGGGGTATCTCCATCGCATGCTATGTCATTCACAGGTTTTGGCAGGCCTTGAGTCCTGATTCTGGTTGGATGGATCGTCATTGGAATGATCTATGGATGCTTCCTTGCGCTCTCCCGTTGATATTGAGCCTCTACGGTGCATTAGGACTGCGTGCCCATGCATTGCGGGTTACCGGGGCTGAAATCTTCTGGCACGGCCTCTTATGGGGCTTTATGGCTGAATTCATAGGGCCTTTGTTGTTCGATCATGCGGTTTCAGATCTCTGGGATCTGCTTGCTTATGCCTTGGGTGGTTTTCTCATGTTTTTTCGCTGGCACTACACTGAACTTAGATTTTCACCCATTGCACTCCGGTTTTGACAAGTTAGCTGCTTCATACCGTCTGATGGAGAGATGCCTCGCGTCCAGCAAACTTCAAGAGGCGCGCACCGCTCATCTGCACGTCTTGAAGCCTTGCTCTCGAGTCCTGATGCTTGGTGAAGGGCCCGGGCGATTGTTGGAGACGCTGATTCAAAGCATGCCTCACGCGCAATTTGTAGTTGTCGACCAAAGTCGCCCGATGATGGAACAAGCCACGCAGGTTCTCATCGCATCAGGGTGTGATCCAGGACAATTTACCTGGTTACATGTGGATGCCCTGCATACGGATCTGGGAACGGAAACCTTCGATTTGGTGACCACTCCCTTTTTTCTGGATTGTTTCACGCAGCCACAGTTGACCTCCCTCATACCCAGAATTGCGAATGCGTGTAAGCCTGATGCCAGTTGGTTAGTGGCTGACTTCCAAGTCCCGGCAGCAAAAGGATGGCAAAAGGTTCGAGCAAGGTGGGTGCACTGGTTGATGTATCAGTTTTTTCGCAGGGTGACTTCCATCGCTGCGAACCATTGGACGGATCCAGACTGCTTTTTGAGTGCTGCAGGTTTCCATCTGTTATCCAGAAAAGAATCTAATTATGGATTGATTCGTTCCGACTTGTGGAGGCGTGGAGATGGATCAGTGCCAGTCAGGGCAGGCTGCGCTCAGACCTGAGAAATGTGGGCTGAGATAGGGAATGCCAGGGTGGAGGAGGGAAATGATAGTGAGCAGGATAAATACCTCACAACGGGGCTGATTGAATCTTCTGTATTCGAGGGAATCGGACATCCCTTTATCGAGGCTAAAGGTTTAGTTATTACCCTTCGCACCAATGACTTATTGTATTTAAAGCTGTATGATGAAGGCAATGAAACCCCTTGTTGCTGTATGATCGTTGAAACCAGAAAAACCTTCTGCTCAATCCCAATCTCAGAATAAGTAAAAATGCCTTTGAGATAGGTTTCTGATCGTTGATTCATTTCAATCGAGTATTCAGAAAAGCAGTCGATTTACATTGTGATAGATAGGCCGTGCCTTAATTCATTGTTTCCAGAGTAACATCTTGGCTATGTGTAAAATTTTCTTCAATTCAAGGTGCCTCATATTCTTGTTCCATGGGGGACGTATTGCAGAGTAAATATGAATCTCTCATATCTGGAGGCTCAGCAGAACAACAGGCCTTGATTTTGCAATGATCAGAATCTTGCCAGCAACATCGTCGAGTTTCCCTTCATACCCAGACCCCACATTGGCATCGAGTTTGAACAATATCTTCAGTCTTCTGAACATGCGCTTTTCCTTCCTGTTGTTGCGACAGGAGAAAGGTGAGCACCACGAAACGGCTTATCAGGGACCTGAACTCAGCCCATGGAGGAAAAACGGTCTTTGAGATAGCTCCAGTGGTAGTCGGGTTGCGTTGGTTTTCCTGTCGCATTCTGCATGAGCTGAGCAGGGGAGTATTGTTTTCCAAATTGGTGCACGTTTGTTCTGAGCCATTCCAAAAGGTCGTGATAGTTGCCGTTCTGGAGATCCCCAAGCTGGGGGCCAAGTGCTTTTTGAGCGGAGGCGTAAAGTTGTGCTGAATTGAGGTTCCCGAGGGAATAGGTAGGGAAATAGCCGAAGCCTCCCATGCTCCAGTGAATATCCTGGAGACATCCCTGCGTATCATCCGGTACCTCGATTCCGAACATGACTTTGAATTGTTCGTTCCAGACTCCCGGGATATCTTTCACATGGAGATCACCGGCTATCAGTGCTTTTTCCAATTCATAGCGCAAGATGATGTGGAGATCATAGGTGACTTCATCAGCTTCCACCCGAATGTAGGAGGGGCTCACTCGATTCACTGCTTTTGTGAGTTGTTCAGGCGTAAATCGTTTAAGTGCGGGTAAATGTTCACATGCGATGGAGTGCCAGTCATTCCAAAATGCAGGAGCTCGTCCTACTTTGTTTTCCCAAAGTCTGGATTGTGATTCATGGATGCCGAGAGAAACTGCTTCAGCCATGGGGGTGCCCGCATGTTCACTTTTGAAACCCTGCTCATAAAGTCCATGCCCAGCCTCGTGAAGAACGCTGTAGAGTGAAACCGTAAAGTCATCTGCTTCGTATCGCGTCGTCAAGCGGACGTCATGAGGGCCCAGTTCAGTGCAGAAGGGGTGCGTGGTTGCGTCAATCCGTCCTGATTCGAAATCGAACTCAAGGGCTCTGGAAATAATTTCGTTGAGCTTTATCTGACCGGCAATGGGATAATCATCTTTTAAAAATGCATCCGTAATGTCCCGAGTTGTTTCGATGGCTTCAGGGAGCCAATCGACGATGGATTTCTTTAGATCTGCAAATACGGGGCTCAGGGATTCTGTAGTACAGCCCGGCTCATAGACGTCCATCAAGGCATCGTAGGCAGTTTGCTCGTAGCCATAGTAATCCGCTTTCTGGCGGGATAGATCGATGATTTGCTCCAGGTGATTGGAGAAAATATCAAATTTATTTTCCCTGCGTGCTTCGGCCCAGGATGCCTTGGCAAGCGAGCAGGTTTTTTCGAAGCGTTCGACAAATTCTGTTGGGAGTTTGACTGATCGATCGTAGTCCTTTCTCCATTCACGGATATTGATTTGTTCGTGAGTGCTCAGATTTGCTTGATCCGATTCGCAGGCTTCGATCAGTTCCTGAACTTTTACGCTAACCAACCTGTTGTGAGCCATGCCGCTCAGGAAAGCTTGTTGATCTGCCCTGTAATCAACACCCTTGGCAGGGAGATAGGTTTCATGATCCCAATCCAGCAGCGCAATTGTGCGATTCAAATATCCGATTTCCTTGAATTGGGTTTTGAGTTTTTCGTAATCAGTCATGCAACACAGCTAAGGTCTTATTCCAGTTGAAAGCGATTAAAAACTCGCGGCCCGGGCGCGTTTATCGGATACTCAGACCTGATGACACAAGACGAAGCGCTAAAGATTTTTGAACAGACAGGAGCCCTGCTCAAGGGGCATTTTATTCTTCGTAGCGGATTGCACAGTCGTGAGTTTTTCCAATGTGCTATGGCGCTTCAACAAATGCCCATTGTTGAGCAACTAGGTGCAGGTCTGGCGGCTCAAATGAATGGGCTCGGAGCAACGACTGTAGTCGCTCCTGCCATGGGGGGACTGGTCATCGGGCAGGAAGTGGCCCGTCAACTGGGCTTGCGATATGTCTTTGTTGAAAAGGAGGAGGGGAAGTTGGTGCTCAGGCGTGGTTTTAAGATTGAGCCAGGAGAGTCAATACTGTTGATCGAAGACGTGGTAACCAAAGGTGGGCGCGTGGCCGAAACGCTGGAAATCATTCAGCAGCACAAAGGAGACGTCAAGGGGATAGGGGTCTTGGTTGATCGCTCCAATGGGACCGTTGATTTTGGTGTGCCATTTCACCCGCTCATCCGAATGAAGGTAGAGACCTTTCAACCGGATCAATTACCCGATGATCTTAAAGGCTCAGACGCAATGAAGCCGGGCAGCAAGTAAGACCAAGGGTGGTAGGCGGGGTTGAGCTTTGATTTGTCAGAATTTTTAAATCTCAGCTCTGCCGCAACTGCTGGATCAAGGCGTGGAGGACGCCAAGGTTGCTTGAGTTCTTCATTTGATTAAATTGGGCCAATATCGCAACCAGTCGTAATGAGGTGTATTATTAGGCTTTGTCTTGCTGCGCTGTTGAGTCTTTTTCAGCATGGGTTCGATGCCTGCGCGAACAGCTGTCCGAATAACCCAGTGAAGCACTTAAGACACGATCATAACTCGGGTGTCATCAGGTCCCCTGACAAAGCCATCAATGGTTGTGTAATCATGACAAGGCTTTGAACTTGCCAACATTTGGCGTCAAGAGGGCGTGAGTGTTATTTTTTATTTTTCTCTGGTTTCCCTTTTTTGGAAGGGAGTTTTTCTTTCATCCATCCTTTGAATCCATCATTCATATGATAAACGCGCGTAAATCCGAGATCTCTAAAAATACCCAGGGAGCGTCCGCTGCGACCACCCGAAGCGCAATGCACGAGATACGGGGTTTTGCGATCCAGTTTTTCGAGTCGGGATTTAAAATCGCTTTCATAAAAATCCACATGCTTCGCTTTCGCAATGTGACCGGCGACGTATTCCTTTTCAGTTCGGATATCCAAAACGATCAGGTCTTTATGACTCTTTAGCAATAGCCCAGCTTTTTTGGCCTTGATTTCATGATATCCAGCTTTCAGTGGCTTGGTTTCGTTTTCTGCCGGAGATGCGATTCCAATCTGAATGGAAGAGGCAAATGCAAAGGCGGTCAGTATCCAATATGTAAATGAGCGTTTTTTCATAGATGCAAGGTGATTGTTATACGTGAATTAAAAGACGCAAGCCCGATGCTGCGCATTCAATGTGAATGATCGATCAATGAATGTAGCGGAAGTCGACGCATGAAAACAGCGCATGGTAAATGCCTTCCCATGCTTTTCGCTGTTGATGCTGGCCTTCGGCCTTGGTTAAAAAATCCATGGCGATCAGTTTCTCAGCCTGACTGGGTTCCCTTGAAAGCGTTGCCATGTACGCATGCAACAGTCTTTCGCCGTCTGAATAATCTTTTTTACTCAGCAACTTGGCGGCCGCGAATTCGGCCTGGTCCATGATCCATGCGTTGTTCATGAGATACAACGATTGTGTCGGTCGAACCCCGGGTGTTCGCCGTCCTACGGTGAAACTTGGGTTGGCAAAATCGAAGTTATCCAGCAATGCATTCCTCCCCTCTTCACGAAAGATCGGAATATAAACAGATCTTACGCGGGGACTGACAATGCTTTCGTAATCCAGTTTGGCATTACGAAGTGCAGAATCGGAAGACGCTGCGCCAGGCAGCATACTGGTGATGCGGCCTCCCTGGAGCTGTCCGCTCGCAATCAGTATCGAATCACGTATTGCTTCCGCAGGCAAGGTTCTCGGAATCATGCGTGAGCGCAGTGCGTTGTCAGGGTCTCTGCTCTGGTTCGCACCTGTGCCTGATGAACTCAGACGGTAAGTGCGCGAAAGAACAAGCTCCCTCACCAGTCGTTTGGTGGACCAATTGTTCTGGACAAATTGATAGCTGAGGTAATCCAGCAATTCCGGGTGGGTGGGGGCATCGCCTGTGGTTCCAAAATTATCCACAGACCTCACGATGCCACGACCAAAAAGGTGATGCCATACTCGATTAACATACACGCGAGGAGTGAGTGGGTTGTCGGAGCTGGTTAACCATTGGGCCAGCTCGAGGCGTCCGGTTTCTCCCTCAGGGATCGCTGGGCTTGATGCGTTTTTATCGAGTGCGACCGTGAGGAAACCTCGAGGCACTTTTGCTCCAAGTTGATGCACATTACCGCGGACACACACCGCGTAGTCCCCTGCATCCTTCTCCACGCCGACGGTGATTGCCTTTGGCAGAGGCGCCGGTGCGGTATCCTTCACCTTGGCCAGTTGTTGTTCCAATGCCTTGAGCTCAGCTTTTTGATCCTTCGAAGCATCTTTGATCTTTTTTAAAATGTTGATCGAATTTCCCAGTTGTTTGACCTTATTGGAGTATTCCTGATAATTCTGCTTTCGATCGAATGGTACTTCTAATTCCTGTTCCACCAACTTGGAGACATTGTCCCGGATCAGTGTGCGCGTGCTTCGGAAAATCCCCGCCAGCGCGTAGTAATCTTCTGTTGGGATCGGGTCGAATTTATGATCATGACACCTTGCGCAGCTGATGGTCATTCCCAAAAGGGAACGGCCCATCGTGTCGATTTGCTCATCCACGGTATTCATCCTGAGCAACTCCTTGTCCTGCAGGTCCAGGTTCTTGGGGCCGATAGCGAGGTATGCGGTAGCCACTAATTGATTGTTTCGCTGCTCCTGACTGGACCATGGCATGAGATCACCGGAGATTTGTTCACTGATGAACAGGTCAAATGGTTTGTCCTGATTGTAAGCGTCAATGACGTAGTTGCGGTACCGCCAGGCGTTTGACAGAACGGAGCTGCGACCGCCCCCGGTTGAATCGGCATATCGAGCGAGATCAAGCCAATGACGTGCCCATTTCTCTCCAAATGATTGGGATGCCAGCATTTGGTCGATAATGGATTGATAATGTTGCTCGGATGCATCTTTCTGAAAACTTCGTATTTGGTCAGGCGAAGGGGGGAGTCCGGTAAGGTCAAAACTTACCCGTCTCAGAAGTTCCGCTTTACTGGCATCCCGGGTCGGTGCCATCGAGTTCTTCTCCAGCTCGGCCATGACAAAACGATCAATCAAGTTGAAAGCCCAGTCTTTATCCGTGTTTTTGGGGGCAGGAGGGAGAGAGATTGGGCGAAAGGACCAGAATTGTCTGCCTTTATCCAGGTCAATGGCTTCGTCAGCCGATTCGGAAACATCTCCGTCTCTGGGATCCGCAGCTCCCATGCGTATCCAATGTTCGATCTGGGCTATTTTCGATGTGGGAAGCTTGCCTCTCGGCGGCATTTCCAGATCAGGATTGTTGTAAGCGATGGCTTCCAGTAGTAAACTTTTTTCTGGCGCTCCGGGTTCGATGGCCTTTCCTGAATCGCCCCCGGTTATCCAACCCTGTCTACTGTCCAATCGAAGTCCTCCTTTGATTTTTTCCGATTCTGAATGACATTCATAGCAATGCTCAACAAGCAAGGGGCGTACGTGCTTTTCAAAATAAGCAACCGACTCATCTTCTCCAGCGTGAATCAAACCAAAATGAGCAGCCAGCATTGAGGCTGCCAGTATCCATGGCTCTGGTCGCGTCATTTTCATATGGCTGAGGAGTCCCTTCATGGTTCGTTATCGAATTTTACAGAATCTTTGAAGTAATCAAATAGATTTTACACGTACAATGCGTTGCTCAGCGCCGAACGATCAGTTTTTTTTCTTCATATCCAATGCCCATAGCATCTTGTGGGTGCGATATGCCAAAGCAATAAAACCCGCAAGTATGGCGCAAAAACACACCGGGACAGTCGTGGGCCACCACTCTGTTCCCATGAAAATGATGCATGTGTTGAGTGCGATGATCAAGAATCTGATTTCAGTTGGCCCAATGCCGAAAAAATAAATTTCAAACGCATTGGTTGCTGCAAAGGAAAGAAAGGCGTTCACCATATAAGCGCCCGCAACGATCAGGATACCGACAAAATACCAGGTAAGTCCTTCCGGGGCGATCATCATGTAGCCTGTGACAATGCAAGATTGAAATACGTAGTCCAGAAGATGGTCCATGTAATAACCCCATTTAATGAGCCCCGTCTTGCGGTAACGGCCCAAAGCGCCATCAAAGAGATCGCTGATATATTGCGCAAGGATCATGAGCGAAACCAGCCACAGCCACTCCAGGTTTTCCCGGGCTTTCCAGCTGAACACCAAAATCAAAGCTGACCAAATCAAGGTCAGATAAGTAAGGTGCCATGTTTCAATCCACGATGGTAACTTTGGGACCCAGTAATTCCTGAAATTATTTTCCCATCGCATCAAAACGGATTTTCCAACCTTTTGGTCGCCCTTGAACTCGCGGTCGCTCATCTTGAAACCCTAGCGATTCCGCTCATGCGGGAGTAGAAAAATTTCATTGGATATTCCTCCTCCAAAGGTAATCTTCCAAAGTGATCCATCTGATGAGAACGTTCTTCTGCGACTTATGATGACCATGATTTCTAAAATGAATGCTTTACGATTGAGCCGATTCTTTTTTTGCCGATTCGGGGTGTTTGTCACTCTTTCATTCATGTTGTCCCTCCATGGTGCTGAACCTTTGCATGTCGTCTTCATGGTGGGTGAACAGGAATATGAAACCGCGCGCACACTTCCTGAATTTGCAAGGCAAGAACTGACCCCGAAGGGGATTGTTAGTTCCTTTGCACATGTCTCCAAGGATGATCCGAACCATTTTGAAGGATTGGAAGCCTTGGCTGATGCAGACGTCCTGTTCGTCAGTGTGCGGCGAAGAACGCCCCCGGAAGCTCAAATGCAATTGATTCGCACGTTCTTGGATCGGGGGGGGGCAGTCATTGGCATACGGACATCCAGTCATGCATTCGACCGTGACCCCCCCAGTGCGGATTACGTACGCTGGCAGTCATTTGATCGCGATGTGCTGGGAGGACATTATGAAGGGCATTATGGAAATAAGCCACCCATCGACCCTCCATCGAAAATTTCTTTACAGGAATCAAAGGAAACGCATCCCGTATTAAAAGGGATCAAGCAACGCTCTTTTTTATCAACATCGCATCTTTATAAAAATCGGGAAATGTCGGCCAAGGCGACTGTCTTGATGGATGGGGTGGTTGTGGGCAGGGAGGTCAGGGAACCAGTGACCTGGACGCATGAAACGTCATCGGGTGGCAGGGTGGTATACACTTCATTGGGCAACACGGGTGATTTCGGAATCCAACCTTTTCGGCGCCTGTTACTGAATGCCATCCATTGGGTGGCGGGTCGTGCAGTTCCTGAGCAACTCATTCACCCAGGGCTTAAAGGGGATTTTGATCCGAATGCTTCCCACAATGGCTGGGTGCCGATGAATGTGCCTTCAGCATGGGAACAACATCCAAACGGGGCCTTTGCCGATACGGATGGCTTTGGGTGGTATCGTTCATACGTGCATGTACCGGAAGCCTGGCGCGGTAGTCGTTTGCTGCTGGTGGTCGATGAGGTAAGTGACGTGGATGAAGGTTTTTTCAACGGTATTAAAATCGGTGCCAATGGTGCCATGCCTCCCCTGTATCAAAACCCTTCAAGTAATATACGCCGCCCTTTCGTGATTGATCCGGACTGGATCCGTTATGGTGAGGACAATCTGATTGCATGGCGTGTTTATGACAAAGGAGGGCAGGGTGGGATATTGAAGGGGCCAGTGCACCTGAGTCGTCGCGATGATGCCATTGATCTTCAGGGAACCTGGTTGTTTCGCCCCGGAGACGCTCCCTCCTGGAGTCAGTGGGATCACGATCCTGACAGTGCTGAAGCCAAACAAGCATCTGCGAAATTCAAACAAATCGCCGGAGTTGGGTTTGCCGGTCACGTCGGAATTGTGGACGCGGACATAGGGGGAAGACAGCGTCGCATTCAGGAGGTTTACGAAAAATTCAAAGGCAATACCAATGTGCATGCCCTGACTGAAGGGAAGGGAGCTCCGCTACCTCCCGACGCAGCGCTTGAATCTCTCGAGGTAAGCGATGGTTTGAGCATCGATCTCGTTTTGTCAGAGCCTCTGGTGAAACAGCCCCTCTACATTGATTTTGATGAGCGTGGAAGGATGTGGGTGGTTCAGTATATTCAATACCCCAATCCGGCAGGTCTTGAAGTGTTGACATGGGATAATCATTTGAGAAAAGTCTTTGACGCCGTACCTCCGCCCCCACCATACGATCGGCCAGAGCATCAAAAATTTATAGGTAAAGATAAGATTACTTTGCATGAGGACACTGACGGTGATGGTGTTTTTGAGACCCATAAAACATTTCTGGATGGTCTGAACATGTGTACTTCTCTGGCTTTTGATCAAGAGGGCATATGGGTCATGCATCCACCTTACCTGCTGTTTTATGCAGACCGAAATCATGATGATCAACCCGACGGTCCGCCTGAGGTGCACCTGTCAGGGTTTGGTTTGGAGGACACTCATTCGATTGCCAACAGCCTGAAGTGGGGGCCTGATGGTTGGCTTTATGGTGCCACTGGAAGCACGGTCACCGCGCGCGTCAAAGTTGAGCAAGGTGAGTCAAACAAGGTATATCCTTTCTTTGGTCAAAACATCTGGAGATACCACCCTGTCACACACCATTTTGAATTGTTCGCCGAAGGAGGGTGGAACACTTTTGGTGTGGATTTTGACAGTAAGGGGCGACTTTATTCAGGTACCAACGGGAACCTGCAGTCGGTTTATTTTGTGCAAGGCGGTTACTATCAAAAATCTTTTGGCAAGCATGGACCTCACACCAATCCCTATACTTTCGGGCATTTTTTCGGATTGCCCATTGAAGGTGAAAAAGTGCGCCTCGTGCATCAGTGGGTGCTCTATGAAAGTGGCGCCATTCCGTCGCTGGAAAATCATTTCGTTGGAAGCAACTCGCTGGCTAACAAGGTGCACGCACTGCGCGTGATGCCCGACGGCAGTACGTTCAAAACCGCCGAAATTGAATCGCCTGTAACGACTTCGGACAAATGGTTTCGGCCAGTGCACAACGTCATAGGGCCGGACGGAGCCATCTACCTTTCTGACTGGTATGATGCTCGCATCACGCATGTGGATCCCAGAGACAATTGGGACCGTGAGCGTGGGCGTATTTATCGCTTGCGTGACACGCGTCGTTCCCCCGGCTATGCCATGGATATGCATCGCCGGACGACCGAACAGCTTGTTTCATCCCTGTCGGATCAAAATCAATGGATTCGATCCACGGCTCGTCGTTTGCTGCGTCAGAAGAAAGACCCTGCTGCGGTCGCATTGCTTCAGGAACGATTGACCAATGCGGATGGAGCGACTGCTCTGGAGGCCTTGTGGACCTTGGAACAAATGCAGTCTCTGGGCGAATCCACGCGTCTTCTTTCACTGAACCATGCCGATCCTCACGTGCGCTTGTGGGGCGTTCGCTTGAGTGCGGATGTTGTGCCGCTTTTGAGTTCTGCGGTCTTTAAATCCGTCATGCATTTGGCGAAAACGGATTCAGATCCTGAAGTGGTTTCACAAATTGCAGCAAGTGCACAACGACTCCGCCCTTCGCAAGGTTACCCCTTGGTTCAAGCGCTTTTTCAGCGTGATGAATGGTCCAGTGATCCCTACATACCTCAGCAGATCTGGTGGGCTTTGGAGTCTCAGATTCGCCAGCAACCAGAGGGAATGCTTGCGCTGCTGGGGACTCCGGATCAGTGGCAGTTTCTTCTGTTGCGTGAAATGCTGTTGAGCCGTCTGAGCCGCAGGTTGACCTCTGAAAAAGATCCGGACAGTCTGACTCTCTGTGCCCGTCTCTTGATGAAGGCACCGGATAAGGATGCGGTTTCGTTGCTGTTGGAGGGGATGGAATCCGCGTTGCAGGGATCTCGCCTCGAGGTTTTACCGGATGCATTGGACAAGGCCCTGAAAACAGTCACGGCAAGGTTTGGGTCGGATCCTTCCTGGGTTGGGTTTGGCCTTCGAATTGATAGCCCGTCAGCTTTTGTCTCTGCCCGTGAAATGGTGGCCTACTCTCAACAAACAGAGGAGACGCGGATCGCCATGATCAGCCGGCTCTCGGAGCTGCGCGACCAGCCATCGGTTTTCATCATGCTGCAACTCATCGGTGAGAGTCATGCTTCTGAATCACTCAAGCTCGCTGCGATGAATGGACTGCGTCGATTTGATGATGATGCCATTGCGGAAGCCTTGCTCGATCAATTGCCACAGCTCGAAGGAGACCTCCTTCAAACCGCATTATCCGTGATGGCCGGGCGAACGGAGTGGACCGTTGCGCTGTTAACGGCAGTGGATCAGGGCGCATTGGCAAGGGAAGCCATCTCATTCGATGTCTTGATCACCATGCAGCAGAGGGGTGAATGAGCGGATCGGCTCTTTGATCAAGTCCAGCTGGGGTAATCTGCGTCAGCCGAAAGCTGCCATTACCACACGCATCCATGAGGTCGAGGCAACCTTGAAACGTCTGGGCGGAGATGCTCGCATGGGCAAGGAGCTTTTTGCTCAAGTCTGTGGGGCCTGCCACGTCCTGCATGGGGAGGGTCGATCCATTGGGCCGGAACTCACCGGTTATGATCGTGGTAATCTCGATTTCCTGCTGCCGGCTGTTC
>CALSPN010000004.1 GCA_943788245.1 uncultured Verrucomicrobiae bacterium
AAAGGCGGGGCAGAGGCCTACTTGTTCGATTTAATCAAGCGTTTAGCAACTCCGGGGTCACGAATGTTATTTAGCATATGCAAAAGAGGCGCCTGATTTTGACATTTCCTCGATCAGATTACCGAGCATAGGTCTGGTATCGGCAATTAATCTTGAGAGGGACTTGGCGTCATTACAAAGTTTTATCAACAAAGTCCGCCCTGACCTGATCCACATTCACGGCGATATGGAATATTCACGTCATCGAGGCGTGCCTCAAGCTCAAACCTTGCCTGATGACAGGCCACGATTATCGATGGTTATGCCCCGATTCCAAATTTTATTGGAAACGAACACAGAGTCCTTGCAGCAGGGCCCCCGGGTGGTTGTGTGCGCCATCTAGTTTAAAACACAAGTGCGTGACTCTTCGGCCGCACCTTCTGACGCGAAACATTCAAAGAATCCAAAGATTCAAACGGCTGATTCCAGAGATTCGAGCGGTCGTGACAGCTAGTCGATATGTCGCCAACAGATTCAGAGCATCATCCTTTCCTGAAGCAAAAACCCACATCATTCCCTATTATTGCTCATTCAGCCCGCTTGACTCTCCCAGAAAACTCCCCAAGGAGAAATCCATCTCAATCATAGGTAGGACAGCTGATTATAAGGGAATTGATTACTTCCTTTCGGCGCTAGGAAAATTACCCGCAGATGTGCGCGGCTTCATCATGGGAGATATCAACGAAAAAAAAGAAAAATCGATCCTGGAAATGGCGAGAACCGCCCATTGCGAGGGTAGAGTCACTCTTGAAAACTGGTCAGATCGTAAAGGAGTTGCAAGGTTATTGAAAAAGACCTCGATACTTATTTTCCCTTCCATCTGGCCTGAGCCTTTCGGAATCACCGGGATAGAAGCCATGGCCTTTGGGGTTCCTGTCATTGGAAGTGATATTGGAGGAATCCCCGACTGGGTCGATCATGGAGTTACAGGTTATTTGTGCCGCCCCAAATCATCAGAAGAAATAGCCGCCTACGCCACCAACGCTTTTCAGCGATCAGGATTTGATGATCACCATGGGTGTCGCCGGCCAAGAAAGCATTCGGGATAAATTCATCCCAGAAATACACCTTAAGAAACTTGAGCAAGTCTATGCCTCCTGCCTCCAAGGTCAAAGTCGCCTTTTATTGCTTTTTTCCCGGTGGAGGAATTGGTCAATACACGCATGAACTTCTGTCACAATTGATGTGTCTGGAATCATTGTCCGTCTCACTTTACTGTCCACCCAATTTTGAATGGTTGGACAAAGCAAAATATGAAACTCACCCTGTTTTATTCCAGATTTCGTCGAGCCAGCCACTCATCCGCAAAATGAAGTTCCTCATGGGGCAGTGGATAAATCCGAATCGATTCCTGCATCATGCGATTAAATCAAAAGCTCATATCGTTCACTTCAGTAATTTCAACCATTTGACTTATCCCGCCTGGAAAATTTTGGCACGACGCAATGGTCAACTTAAACAGGCTTGCACTGCTCACGACGTCAAAAGAGCAGTTCCAATTTTAAACCGAAAATGGGAAACCAAACAGCTACGTCAATTCTATAAAGATTGCCGTTTAATATTTGTTCACAGTGAGAGCCAAAAAAAAGAATTGGAAGCATTTGCTGGCGAAGGAAATTATCAAACCGTCATTGTCCCCCACGGCCCTTACGACTTTTCCAAGGGTCGTCATTCGAATCAGATCAAGAGAAAACAAGTAGACACAGTAGTCACCAAAGGTCTATTTTTCGGGAACATCAGGGATGAAAAAAATCTGGATGGATTGCTCAAAGCTATCGCTTTGGGATCTGACAATATTCATCTTACCGTGGCAGGTTCGTCTGGTATTTCAGGCCATAAAAATATCGAATACTACAAAGCCCTGGCGAATTCGCTGGGCCTCACAAAGAACATCACAGTGGATCAATGCCCACGTTCCCGAGGATCAAGTTGCAAATCTATTTCAATCTACTGACTGGGTTGCCCTTCCCTACAAAGAGCAAGTTCACGTCGCAAAGCGGTGTCTTTAACAGTATTGCAACTCACTATTCGACACCCATGCTGATCACTCCTGCGCCTACCTTCAAGGAGGTATTTCGCGTCTTATTCATTGGGAGAAATGGCCTGCGACGAAACTCCCGAGCGAAATACAGGTTGCATTGAAAACAATTAGCAAATGGAGCCAAGATATCAAAGTATGATGGGTTTGCAAATTACCAAAACCATCACACATGGGAAAGGAATGCGTCCATAACCCAAGCTGCCTATCTTGAGGCCATATAATGCCTCGTTTAACAGATCATGAAGATTGCTGTGGTAACACCTATCCCTACCCCTTATCGCGATGCCTTTTGGAACGTGGTTGGTGAAGAGCCCGATACAAATTTGCATGTACTTTATTGTGCCGCGGGCAAAGCAGATCGACCATGGAAGACCAAGTGGCATATGAACTTTCATCATAAGTTTTTGCAAGGTTGGAATTTATTGGGCTGGAAATCGCGTGAAGCATCTCTTTATTGCAATCCTGAAGTCATCCTACAGTTGAACCATATCCAGCCAGAAAAGGTACTCATCGGTGGATATAATCATCTCACCATGTTACTGGCCATGGCATGGTCTGTTATGAATGGTCGTGATTTCTACCTGATGTGCGAAACGAACCATTTACGGAAAAGTAAGGGCATTCGAAGTCGTTTGAAGAGGCTGTTCATTGAAGCGATCGGAAGAAAATCTGCGGGAGGATTTCCAACCGGAAAATCTGCTTCAAGATATCTGCAATTTCATGGCTGGAAAAAAGATTCGCTGAGTTATCTTCCCAACGTTCCAGACATTAATGGCATCACAAAAAAACTAAAATTACTAAGGGCAGAAGGGGCGCAAATACGGTCAAAATGGAAAATCAAAGACGAGAAAATAATCATCTATGTGGGTAGACTGATCAAAAAGAAGAATGTTGATCATTTAATAAAAGCAATTGCAAATATTGACCCAGAATCTAGGTTAAATTTAGTTGTCATCGGGGATGGTGACCAAGCCCAAGATCTTAAATCGCTTAGTCAAAAACTGGGAACGGAAAAAGTAACGCGATTTTTGGGCTTTCTGGAGCCAGAAGCGATATTGGAATGGTTTGCCCTAGCTAGCGTCTTTGTACTTCCTTCCAATGAGACGTGGGGCGTTGCGCCTATTGAGGCAGCTTCTGCCGGTCTGCACCTGATTTTGTCAGAAAGTGTGGGTTCGGCTTTTGAAATATCCGACCGCTATTCGAAAATCCATATCGTCCAGGAGGGAAACATCCAGCAATGGCAAACGACAATCCTGAATGCCATTGATTCGAATCATGACTTTGGCGAGAGGCAGCATGCCTCATCTTTATCCCAAAAATTGCTGCAAGATTGGAGCTATTCTGCATTAGCATCCAGGATGCTCACTTTTTTGACATCCAAACGAAAGATATCTTTGGTTTAAATGACCAATGCTTCCAAAATATGGGCCATGGGCGCCGCGTTCATTGTCATCGCTCCGCTGTCAACAAGTGGCGGTGCCGTTGGGATTTTGAAATCGTTAAGATTGCTGACAACAGTGCTGGCCTTCTACTTTTCTGTCTCTAGCACCAAACTTCCAGAGCGCCTGGGAGGAGCAAGGAGCTTGTTTAATTTCGTTTTTTTATTCACGCTTGCCGCTTTGTGGAGCGATTACCCCGTCATGGGGATGGTCAACAAAGGGATGTTATTTTTTACGGTTATGACTGGTCTGGCAATGAGTTATTCTGCTGTATCGGCTAAGGATTTATTAAAGAAGTTAAATATGATAGGATACGTTGGCGGAGCCTCTTCGTTGACCCTTGCCTGGGTGTTTATTACTAATAAAGAAGAAAATCTTGTGGGTGATCGCCTGGCCGTAGCCGGTATGAACGCAAACACGATAGGTGCCGCTGGCGCTCTGCTGTTGTTGTTAGCCGTTTATTTGATATTCAAATCTGAAAGAACCATTAATAAGTTGTCCATCTTTCAAGTGCCGTCTTCTTATTGGCCATCGTTTTGGGAACCGGAAGCCGGGGGGCACTGCTGATGTGCTGCAGTAGGTTTATTTTTTGTTCTGAAGCCTATTTTAAGCAAAAATGCCATGTCGATATTTGTGGTGTGCCTGATACCATTCATAGTTTTACAAATATATGGAGCCATTTCTGCTAACGAAGACACTGTGACCCCGGGAATTGATAGGCTTGCCAATATGAACATGGAAACCGAAAATACAAGGTCAGGCATGTGGAATTGGACCATAAGAAAGTTTAATGAATCTCCCGTGATTGGAAAGGGATGGCTGAGTTGGGGGGGAACCAGCTTCAGCGAACACCCACAACATCTATCTGCATGTATTGGCGGAATCCGGGGTCATCGGAGGCGTCGTATTTTTGGGCATGCTATTCCGATTGTTTTCTATCCATAGAGTGAACACCTCTTCCTTGAAGGCAGGAACGGATCCTTATGAGTTTCACACCTCTGGGTGCAGGCATTTTAGCGTCCGTGCTGTTGCATGGAATGGTTGAGAGCTCAACCATATGCTGGGATCATGCTACCAATGCTCTTATTTTTGGGGTTCGCCGTCGGGCTTCTTGGACCGGGCCACCCTCCTTGATCAGTGAGGATCGATCACCATTGAAAGTTGAAAAAGATCACTACCACCCGTGGGCCTTTCAACGTGATCAGAATACTGCTAAGAGCCCGCCCACTTTAAATTGAAAATACTTCATGTCATTCATAGTTTGGACCCACGCTCTGGAGGTCCCAGCCACGCGCTATATGAGCTTTCTCGCGCCCAAGTAGATCAGGGTAACTCCGTGAGCATCATCGCTTCTGACAGACAATCAGGGGAGCAATGGTTTACCAGTTCCGATTATCTTAATTTTATCAAGAACTCTCTTCCAGATGGCTTAACAAATTTATCAATAATACCAAGTTATGGTCGCTACAGACCTTGGGTGCGATATGCGTATTCGCCACAATGCACCTCTTTTGTTTACAAGGCATTGGGTTGTCATTTGCACTCGTCGCCCACAATTGATTTTGTACACGTGCACGGGCTGTTCAGTCAGATCACTCAAAAAGCCACAGACATTTGCGGCCGATTAAAAATACCCTATGCGGTAAGACCCACGGGCGCACTGGACGCATTGCCTCTCAAACGAGGTTTCACATTGTTTAAAAGGATTTTTCTCCGTTATCTTCTTAAAAATTCTTTGGAAAAAGCATCCTTTGTTCATGCAACCTCGGAATCAGAAGCTAGATCGTTGAAAAAACTAAACTTTGATTTGAGTATAAATTCGGTTCCTCTTGGAGTCACAGTTCCAAACTGGGATCCCAAATATTACCAGTCAGTTTTTCACCGCAGATTCCCGGGACTTAAAGGCAAGCGTATCGTTTTGTGTCTTTCGAGAATACACCCAATAAAACGATTGGGATTGGCCTTGGAGGCATTTAAAAATTTAAGATTAAATTTGGGAGATTGCCAACTTGTTATTGCCGGCACTCCAACGAAACATCAACAATCCTTGGAAAAGTTGGCGAATGCATTGGGAGTCTCAGACCATGTTCACTTTACAGGTTTCTTGAGTAAGGATCTTAAAACTGGAGCCTTCTTCAGCTCGAGCGTATTTTTGCAGACTTCAGAACATGAGAACTTCGGCCTTGGAGTGATGGAATCAATGGCCCATGGCTTGCGTGTTGTTTGCACCAAGGGAGTTGCAGCCGGCAAGCATGTCGCATCCAGTCAAGGGGGATTGTTCGTAACTGACACTCCGGAAGCTGTCGCTCACGGCCTCCGTGATGTGATGAATAATCATCCATCCCCCTGTGATTTAAATTTAGCTCGTCGAGTAAGCAACTCATTTTCATGGGATGCAATCGCAAAGCAATTGGACGTTTACTATCGGCACTCGACTCAAAAATAGCGCATGGATATCTGTTCCATCAATAATTGAAAGCAACCAAGTGACAGTGACAGTAATCATTGCGACAAAAAACGAAGAACAAAATCTTCGCAACTGTTTGGAAAGCGTAAAATGGGCAGATCAGCTCATTGTGGTTGATTCAGGAAGCACGGATCGAACCAGAGAGATTGCTGAAGAATCGGGTGCTCATTTTCATGTATTCGAATACGGGGGAGGTTGGCCAAAAAAGAGGAACTGGGCAATAAATTCAGGTTTGGCAAAGCATCCTTGGATCCTGATTTTAGACGCCGATGAAAGAGTTTCTGCCTCGCTACGTGATGAAATCCAAGCAGCAGTCAAGACTGCACACTTTGATGGTTATTACATCAAGTGGAAATTTATTTTTCTAGGTAGATGGATGAAACATTCCTGGAGTCACGGTTGGATGATGCGACTTTTCAGAAATGGCAAGGGGGAATACGAAAATTTAAACATGACTGACGAAGGCGGATGGGACGCCGAAGTACATGAAAATATTGTTGTAGAGGGTCGATGTAAAAAGCTATCCAATTGCCTTGATCATGAATCTTCGCATGACTTACACCGATGGACTCAAAAACAAAATGATTTCTCAACTTGGAATGCCAAGCGACGCATCAAACAACTGGACTCACCTCTTCCAGCGCTCCATCATTTTTTCTCGGACGATCCAGTAAAACGTCGTAAGTGGATGAAAGCCTTTTTTCTTCGATTACCGGGAAAGCCATTACTGATATTCTTTTATCTATATTTTTTCAAAATGGGTTTTCTTGACGGGCTTGCTGGCTTTTATTTTTGCAGTCTGAGGGCTTGCCATGAATTAAATATCAATGCAAAGGTTTTTGAGAATCAACAGAATGAAGATTCCTCGAATTAGTAATCTAAATAGATTGTTTCATACCATTCGACCTTTGCGCTGGAAGCAGATCTTCTACCGTTTGAATTACAGACTGCGCTTTTGGGCCAAACCAAAGCAGATAAAAGAAACTAATATTGAACCTGATTTGCTGAGTGATTACGCAGCGCTCCGTGCATTGAAGGTTCCACTGAAGGCACTATTCAACCGCGAAACCATCCTTGAAGGTCAATTCGAGTTCATAAATCTTAAGGAGCACATTGAATTTCCCCCCAATTGGGATTTCAGATCTCCTCACAAGCTATGGCGTTACCAGTTACACTACTTCGAGTGGCTTTTCTGCCTTGATTACATTGAAGCTCGAAAGTGTGTACTGAGCTGGATTGAAAACTATCATTATGACCGAAACCGGGATGGGTGGGAAGCCTACCCCACCTCACTGAGGCTTATGTCATGGAGTGCTTATTTCGTAGCCACCCACCGTAGTGAACTTTCAAATGACCCGTCTTTCTCAAGCATATTGAGTCAGAGTATAAAGACTCAAACGACATGGCTGGAAAGAAATCTCGAATATCATTTGATGGCTAACCACCTTTTGGAGAATGCAGCGGCACTTTTAGTGACAGGTTCTTTATTCAATGGCAACTCAGCACGCAGGTGGAAGGAAACAGGATCCAAAATTCTCAAACAAGAGATACAAGAACAAATCCTTCCTGACGGCATGCATTTCGAGCGATCACCAATGTATCATTTGAGAATGCTCAATGTATTGAAGGAAACAAGGCTGTTGCTGAAATCGAACGAAGAAAATCATTTAAAACCGATTCTCCGCTCAATGGAAAAGGCTTTGGATCTAGTCAGGCACCCGGACGGAGACATTGCACTCCTTAATGACTCAAACCTGGGGGTTTATCCACTCCCCCTCAGCTCTGACAATTCATTCAGCCCAATACCTGGGCCATGGAAACTGCCCGATGCAGGTTATTATGGTTACCGTGGATCAAAGGGAGAATATATCATCTTTGATGCCGGACCTATCGGGCCCGACTACAATCCGGGGCACTCGCACGGTGACATGTTTTCATATGAGGTCACTTGGAATTACCATAAGATGGTCGTTGATACAGGAAACTTCGATTACGAACCTGGTTTGATGCGTGTTCATTGTCGGTCAACAAAGGCTCACAATACGGTTCAGGTCAACGAAGAGGATCAATGTGATTTTTGGGGCACTTTCAGGGTTGGAAAAAGGATTCAACCAGAAGACGTCAAATACGCAGAGAAAGAAAATGGATTTCAGCTTGAAGCAACTCACAGCGGGTATCGCAGATTTCCTGAAAGAGCCGTGCATCGCAGGCTAGTAGATTTTCATGCTGGAAACCCTCTTCGCATACAGGATTGGATTCAAGCTGAAAAGTCGGTCCATGCGGTTTCCAGAATTCACTTCCATCCCGATTGCAAATGTCTGGATATGACGGCTCGGCAACTTGTCATCCGCAACGCCAACGTTGATTGCATCATCGAATGGGATCGAGAATCAAGTGCCAAGCTTGAAGACTCTTTTTATTGTCCTGAATTCAATACGAAGTTACCAAACAAGGTGCTGGCTTTGACTCAGATCGGAACTGATTTGAGGATTCATTACTCACTTAGATTTACGAAGGGATGAAGATTCTTTTCTTGTCGCATTATTTTCCCCCGGAAGGAAATGCTCCAGCTACCAGAACCTTTGAACATACTCGCCGATGGGCAAACGCGGGTCACGATATCAAAGTGATTACCTGTGCCCCTAACGTCCCACATGGGCAAGTTTATCCAAATTTCAAAAATTCAATATACAGTCGATCGGTTTTAGAAGGAGTACGCGTGTTGCGAGTCTGGACATACCTCGCAGCCAACAAAGGAAAAGGTCGTCGTTCACTAAACTATGTATCTTATTTATTCTCATCGGTGGTAGCGGGTTTATTTTCTTCGAAGCCAGATCTCATGATTGCAACCTCTCCTCAATTTTTTTGTGGATGCGCAGGAGCCATATTAGCAAAACTCAAAAATATACCTTTCATACTTGAGATCAGAGACATTTGGCCTGATTCCATCATTGCAGTGAATGCCATCAGCAATCAGAGAGTTTTGAAATGGATGTTCATGCTGGAAAAATGGCTCTACCGAAGTGCAACGCATATTGTGACGGTAGGCAAAGGCTATAAAAAGGTTCTGGTCGAAAAAGGAGTCCCTCCTGAAAAGATTTCGATCATTACAAACGGAGCAGACTTGAAACGGTTTTTGCCAGCAAAGGTTGCTAAAAAGGAAGGCTCCAAATTTATTTGCTCTTTTATCGGGACTTTGGGGATGGCTGCTGGCTTGGAAGTTGTCATCAGAGCGGCCCAATATCTGGATTCCATAGATGAATCAGATATAGTGTTTCACCTTGTTGGGGATGGGGCTGACTACGAGAACCTTTTAAAAAAAGTAAGTGATCTCAATATTAGAAGGATTCAATTCACAGGCTTGGTCAAAAAAGAGAATATCTCGGGTTATCTCGAGGAAACAGATGTTTGCCTGATCCACCTTATTAAATCGGACTTATTCAAAACAGTGATACCCTCTAAATTGTTTGAAGCAATGGCATCAGAGGTTCCAGTTGTCATAGGTGTCCAAGGGGAAGCAGCTGCCATTGTGGAGGCCGCTCAGTGTGGGCTCTCATTTACTCCCGAAAACCATTTGGAACTTTGCGATCTTCTGATTCAACTCAGTAATGATCCAATTCTAAGGGCATCCATGGGGGAACAGGGAAGAGTTTATCTTGAGTCCCATTTTTGCCGTGAACAGCTAGCAGATCAATATCTTGAATTGCTGCATAAGGTATGTCCGGCATGAAGAAAATCATTACTTTCGTTTAGTTGACCTATGCTCAAGACTATCTGCACGATTTCCCCAGTGAAGATACAAGCCATAACATATGAAAACCTGCCAGCAGAAAGGATTTTAAGATGAGATTCAGCTCAACCATGCTCTTTATCGAAGCGCTTACGATTTGTCTCTTCCTGACACCCTTGATGAGATGGGCTGGCACCCGATTGGGCATAGTCGATCAACCGGATGCCTATCGAAAATTCCATGCAGGTGTTATTCCACGTTGCGGTGGTTTGGCAATTTACATCAGTTTTTTGGTGCCTATTTTTATCTTTTTATTTTTCATTAAGAAAGAAAGTCTGCTTGCAGCTAGTAATCACTATCAAGTGTGGGTAATCGTGATTGGAGGTGGTATTGCCATGCTAATGGGACTAGCGGATGACATATGGAATATTCGTGTTCGTTGGAAAATCCTGTTCCAGATCATCGCAGCAACAGTCGCCTATTCTGGTAATTTACGTATTGATAACCTCTCTAATCCATTTGGATCAGCGATTGAATTGGGGTTTTTCTCCTATCCAGCGACACTTTTGTGGTTTTTTGTATGTATGAATGCCATCAATATTTTCGATGGGCTTGATGGGCTGGCCGCTGGGGTTTCGCTCTTCGTTACGGTTACTTTGCTTGGTGTCAGTTTGACTTTTGGAAATGATACAGGCGTTTTTATCAGTGCCTGTTTATCAGGCGCAATTCTGGGTTTTCTGGTATACAATTTCAGCCCAGCCTCCATATTTATGGGCGATTCAGGAAGCATGTTCATTGGATTCGGAATTGCAGCGTTGAGTTTGGTTTCCAGTTACAAGGCGGAAACTGCAACTGCCCTTTTGATTCCTATCATCGCACTTTTTCTTCCGTTTTTTGATCTGATTTCTGCAGCACTCAGGCGGTGGTCTAAGTTTTTACCTTTGACCATGCCGGATGGGAAACATCTTCATCATGTCATGATGTCCAAAGGATTGAGCGCGAGAAGGACAGTGCTTTATCTCTATATTGTTTGTATTGTTTTGTGCGGTGCCGCTCTGATTATCGTGTTCTCCAGAGCCAGCGCAACTGCCACTATCGTGTTTATCATCGGAAGTGTTTTCATTGTTGGAAACCATTTCTTGAAGGTGGTGGATGTTAATGAAATACGGAGAAGGATTACTCATGACAAACGGAGGCACCAATGGAACAAGGAACACGTTGCGCCGCTCATAAAAGCCACTGATCAAGTGAAGGCCTGCGAAAATTTAGACGATGCATGGCGATACTGTGTCGTTGCTTTCAAAAACCTTGAACTAAGCAGTGCGTCAATAAATGTGTTTGAAAATGGGGAATGGCATAGCCTCCGAGATTGGAAATACAATGAGTCATACATATCTGAGAACCAAAAAAGCTCCGATCCATCAACTCCGTGGACATGGACTTTAGAATGCCCCATCGAACTTGCGAATGATACAAGGCTGATAGTACTGAAGTTGAAGGGGAAGAATGAGACTTCAGAGATAAGATCAATAATGCCGCTTTTGAATAACCTTGCAGTCGGTATGAACGAAAAGGATGGTTTATGCAAACATGTGTGACTCCTACCTTTATCATTGAATTCGGTTCACCATATTAACTTTGTAATGCAAATACGTTTTTCCAAATCATTGCTTGCGCAATTGTTTCTTCTTCATTTCATGCTGCAGTTCATGTAATACTTGCCCAGAATGACACAAGAAATTTGCCTACAGGGGGAGGCGGTGCTGTGGGGATGGGGGTCCCTATTTCTAGAGAAAGGAGCTTAATAAACTTGATTATGCGATCTACTGGCCTGGGTAATAATGCAGACATTACAGGCTCTATTCTTAATCAAAATAAAATAATTTCTGATTTACCAATGAATCAGGGGGAAGCAATTAGCTCGAGTTTTTTGCGTCACTACGGGCTTAAAGAACCATTGTCTGGAGATCGGTTCAATAGTACTTCAAAATATGTGTCTCCTTACTCAAATAGTATACTAAAATTAGAGATGGATACTGAGGACATGGCCAGGAGAAGTGCGACTTGGTTCCAGTTCAAAGGTATTGATGCGTTGAAACCTATTGGTCTAGCCGGTCTTTCTTATGACACGAACAGTAGCAATCAAAAGACAACGGTAGTGAGTGATTCAATCATTCAAATCTCACGTTTGAATTTTATCTTTAATTATGGAGAAAGGCCGGGATCGTCGACTATTGCTAATCTTTTATATCGACCTAGCTATTTAATGAATATAGCGGGCTCCAGGGGTAAATGAGTTTGAGCAACAAATCATGTTTCAAGTTGGGCGCGAATTCCATCGCAATGCAATAGCCATGAACAGTCAGACCACAATAACGGCGGCACCATTGCGCGAACTACCGGGACGTAGGAAGACCATTTTAAACACACCTTAGCAATGCAATATCCAAACGTGTCAATCAAGAAGCAGTTAGAGGTTTAGCACTGAGTGGAGGACTTGATTCTAATGCGATACTATCATGCTGGGATCAGATCAATCAGAAAGGTCAATACAATCACCATTTGTTCTCATTGATTCCTGAAAAAGAGCATCAAACTGACCCGGAAAGTCGTATGCTCTTGCATCAAAGGGCAAGATTGAAAGGATTTCCTTATCATTGGATTACGCCTTCGAGAGCGCTTGATTTAATAGGGCCTGCAGAAATGTTCGTTCGGGAGTTGGAAGATCCATTTGCAGTCTTTTCGCTTTCAGGAACGGCATCTTGTTACAGGGAAGCGTCAGACAAGGGAATATCATCGGTTGTTGACGGCATGGACGGAGATATGACAGCCGGCATTCCGTCGATGCATTGGCGGTTTCTCTTGAAGCAAAACCAGTTCATGTCAAGTTTTGTTGAATGTATTCAACATTATCGTTACGAGAAAGAATCCATCCATGCTGGATACGTTGAGATTACCAAGATGCTTTTGGCTCATTTTCTCCCTGTTTTCTCAAAATGGAAAAAAAAACTTATTGGTGTTGTTGATGGCAATCATGAAAAGATAGACAGTTGGATGAGGGAGATACCTTTTAGAAAGGACCAAAATATTGCTGATCATTTACATCATCGCATTCAGCAGCTCAGGAAAAACCACCATCCAATCCCGCCCAATACAATAGAAGAATCAATATTAAACGGGTTGAAATCTCCCATGTTGGGCGTGGCTATTGACCGCTACAGGCTTTCGGCCGAATCTTGCAACGTAAAATCAATACATCCGCTTTTGGATCGTTCGTTGGTAGAATTTTTACTGCAGATTCCATGGAATTACAGAGTCTCAAAAGGCGCTCCCAAAGCTTTGCTGAGACAACATCTGGTCAAATTTGGATACAATAGCATAGCAAACCAAAGAGATTTAGAACATGTTGGACCTAGATTCACTCATGCATTCATGCGGGACTATTTCAAGCGTCATGCGGAACCAAAAGCGGACTCACTGGAAGCACTATCTAAATATATTAATATCAAGTCTTACTTAAAAAGCTACCAGCAGGCAGTAAATGTTGATTCGTTTGAAAATTCTGATGAGGATACTTGGAGGATCATCATGCTATCCGAATGGTTGTTGAAAAATGGTTAGTCAATTAAGACGACTAGGAAAGACACTCTTATTTGGTATCTTCTTCTTGACCGCTTAACTGCACACTGTTGCTAATTCTGAGTGTGTGGGAATCGCGTTATGAGTATGCTAGATTTTTGAATTAGTTCATGAGAAAGTGAACGAAATAAATCGTTATTCTAGAAAAAAAATATACCCATGAGTTTAAAAAGCAGGCAGCGCAACTGGTCAATCTAGGGCAATTAATCACCGAAGTCTGTTTTTAACCTATTAATAATACCGTTTTCCCGAGAAAACACCCAATTCAATAAAAAGAATCCATCCTTATAATATGAGCTTGAAAAGGATATTGAATTTTTTACCCAATACCGAACGTAAACGACTCTTTGGAATGATGTTCCTTATGTTGATTAGCGGGTTTTTGGAGGCCGTATCTGTGATTTCAATAGCTCCTTTTTTGGCACTAGCAGTAAGTCCTGATTGGACAGAAAAGAAACCATTATTAAATTTTTTATACATATTTTTTAATTTCAATAATCATAAAGATTTTCTAGCTGCAGTGGGTGCTTTTTTTATATTTATTAATTTCTCAAGCAATGCAATTAAAGTTTTACTAAAATCGGCTCTTATTCGTTTCTCATGTGAAACCATATCCAATGTGTCATCTAATATGCATAAAGTTTTACTTAATCAACCTTACACATTTTTCCTAACGCATAATTCTGCGAATTTACTGAGACGCGTATTCACAGAGGTGAATTTCGTCGTAAATAACTTTTTAACTCCGCTGCTTTCTTGCATAGAGTCTTGCATCACTGTGAGCCTTCTGTTGCTTGTTATAATAAAGCAAAACCCAACTGTAGCTTTTATTTCTGGCAGCACTTTTGGGTGCATTTACATAGCCATTTATTTCGGGTTACGTTTACGCATAAAACATTACGGCACAGAGGCAAAAAATGCTGACAAAATAAGATTCATGATTTTAAAAGAAGGCTTTGAGTCTATAAAATTCGCCAAGCTTTTAAATCTGGAGTCCTATTTTGCGACTAGCTATGGCATTCATGCATCAAGATCTTCACGTATGCAGGGAAACAACCACATCACAAATATAGTTCCTCGCTACTGTGTGGATTCGATAGCGATGATTGGAATAGTTGGAATCACTTTATATTTTGTCAGGTCAAAAGAACAAACTTCAGAAGTACTCCCTATATTAGCAATTTACGGCTTTGCCTTCTACCGACTTATACCGAACATTCAAAATATTTACTCGAATGCAACTAAAATGCAATTTGCTACACCGCGTGTTGAAACTCTAATTAAAGAAACAACATCTCTTAAGGTTATAGAGGATAAGCTACCTCTTAATAGCACAACTGAGTTTAAACAAATACACAATAGCCCACAGCTTGAAGTAAGGAACCTAGAATTCAAATATCCAACTTCTTCGAAAAAAATTCTACAAAACATCAATTTTAAAATTCATGAGAATCAATGTATAGGGTTCTTGGGAAAAACCGGATCAGGGAAAACGACTCTACTTGATTTAATGTTGGGTTTACTCCCCCCAGACAAAGGCGAAATCCTACACAATGGACGAAGCCTAAAAGGCATCAATAAAAAGCTATGGCAACGAAATATCGGATATGTACCGCAGGATATCATCCTATTGGATACATCCGTTAAAAGGAATATTGCGTTTGGCGTAGAGGAAAAAAAAATAGATATGGAGAAAGTCAAAAGGGCTGCGATCATGGCTAATATAGATAATTTCATAGAGTCAAATTTATCAAGTGCTTATGATACTGAAGTTGGGGACCGCGGGATAAGGCTCAGCGGAGGTCAACGCCAAAGAATTGGAATTGCGCGGGCTCTATACAGGGAGCCTAAAATTTTATTTTTCGATGAAGCCACGAGCAGCTTAGACAATCAAACAGAAAAAGAACTAATGCAAGCGATTGAAAGACTTCATGGAAAATTGACCATTGTTATCGTAGCCCACCGATTAAATACTTTGCAGGGTTGTGATTGGCTCATAAATCTATCTAATGGAAGGGTTTCCAAATCTGGCACTTTCAAACATGTTTTAAAACAATTTAGATAAACTTTAATCCTTTGACCACATAAATAATTATATACTTCAAACAGTTTTTACATTATCTTTTACCTTAATATTAGTAAAATCTGAAAAATTCTATTTCTAGTAATGCATATTTTGCTTCCCAACTTTTTATTCCCTCCTTTCTGTGGTCCTGGTTCCATGAGGCTGGGGCGATTTGTGAGGTATTGGGCAGAATTTGGTTCCCATGTTACCGTTGTGACAACATCGCCTGAGGATTATCGAGCAGATTTTCCTCGACATCAAAATCTTGATTGGAAGCTCAATGAGAATTTCCCCTGCAGGATAAACATTATCCGCACAAAACCTGTGCATCATTTATGGAACTCAAAAAGCCCACAATTGTCCCAACCAGACAAAACCATTGTCTGGAACTCAATTGCGGCCGAAAAATGTAAACTTATACATACCAAAAACCCAGTCGATATTCTTTTTACAAGCTCGAACCCTTTAAGCACTCACTTATTAGGGTTGTTACTTAAAAGTCAATTAGGCATTCCATGGATCGCAGAATTTCGGGATCCATGGACAACAAGTCCGTTTCGTGTCTGGAACGACAAACGGCAGCACCTGTTTGAACGAGAACAACATGAAAAAATTCTTCGAAATGCTGATCATGTCATAGTTAATACGCCAGTAGCCAAAACCGAAACAATCAAGGCTTTTCCTTTTCTGGGAAGTCAGAAAGTTACGGTGGTTACTAATTTTTTTCACTCAAAATCGATGTCTAGTATTGCAAAAAATTTCTGCCGACACAAAAGCAACCGTCTGACAATAGCGCATGTGGGGACCTTAAGAAAAATCGATATTCCTCATGGCTCGGCAAGATTCAGATTGGTTTTAAAAGCGTTTTTGCGGATGATCAACAGAGGCAATGGTTACAAGCTGTGTCGCACAAACAAATATGGAAATAGTTTAGCTTATTTTTCCAAAGCCCTTCACCTGCTCGTAAATGAAGATCCTGATTGGAAATTTCGTTTACGTCTTGAATTAGCAGGGCGAGTTGGAGTAACTGATGCAAAAAAGGAAATCCAAAATCTGATGAACCGCTATGATATAAACGGAATGGTCAGGTATAATGGTCTTGTCTCTCACCAAGATGCGCTTGGTATTCTTTACAACGCAGATGTATTGTTGATCAATCAGGAATATCCTCTCAACGGCAAAGAATGCTCGGTAGTACCAGCAAAACTGTACGAGTATTTTGGAAGTAAGAAGCCTATTTTAGGTTTACTCCCACCGGGTGACGCTAAGAATTTCCTCATTGACTCAGGCATCGGACATGTCAGCGACCCGGCCTCCCCAAAAAAAATTTCCAACCTTATCAAACATATTTACAAGATTCATGCTAACGTAGGTCTCAAAACATCGCCGCATAGAAGTTTTACTCGACAATTCGATTCTTCAGTTTTGTCAAAAATCGTATGGGACGAGTTCAAATCGATACTTAAATCCAAAACTTAAATCAATCAATTCGTTAATAGGTAATGATTTGCTATTTCCTTCGTAAGGTGAAGTCAAAATGCATTCGAGTTAGTAAAAAGCTAATTGCCGTGGCATTTAATTTTGCGGCCGTTAATGACATTTTTTGCTCTGTTTATTACTTCATCTTTTCAAAGTCTTTTAATCGCGAACACATCGGTGTGTTAAACGGTATCGCACAATTTAGGTCAGTAAGTGGGCTCGAAAATGGGTCCTCAGCATTACTCCGACGCAATATTCACCGATTGGAAAAAGGATTAATCATGCGTCCGAGGAGGGATATTTTTGCATTAGCATATATTAGCGAAACATTCGAAGCGTATAAAAGTTGTCTTAGATTGACGGACCATGAAAATAAAGGGGAGCTGAATTGGGCCCGAGACGTCTTGTGTGCCTACTTCAAAGCGTGCGCTAAGCACAACCTGATTGATCAATTAAGAACCGAATTCAACAAGCTCCCTGAGCCGAAACCGCTATTAAATCCCGACCGATCCAGTGCATTCCAACCTTACAAAAGGAATCTTAAAGTGTCATCTGCTGTAAATTACGAAGACCTTTTGTCACTAGCAAAACGTCGTCGATCGGTTCGATGGTTCCTTCCACAGCAAGTACCCGCGTCATCTTGTTGAAAAAGCCGTCCTTGTTGCAGGACTTTCGCCAAGTGCTTGCAATCGGCAGCCATTTGAATTTAGATTTTTTGATGATGAAACCATGTTGCGAGTGGTTTCAGAACTTCCAGGTGGCACTGCGGGATATGATCACAATTTCCCTCTCATTGGTGTTGTAATTGGTAGTCTAGCCCACTTTTTTGATGAACGTGATAGACACCTCATTTATATCGACGGTAGCCTAGCGACGATGAGTCTGGTGTTTGCTCTGGAATCTCTTGGATTGAGTTCATGCTGTATTAACTGGCCTGACATGAGAGACCGTGAAGAAAAAGCTCGAAAAGTATTAGGCCTCAAAGAGTATGAAAGACCAGTGATGTTTCTTGCCATAGGATTCCCTGATCCCGAAGGATTGGTGCCATATTCACAAAAAAAACCTATATCCCAGCTTTGCCGCTGGAACTATACAGGATGATACTAGAAGTTACAGGAACCGGGACACTTAACAAGGGTGCGGAACTCCTGCTTGTTGCTATTAAAGCCGCCTTGGCCTGCAATAGTGAAATACAACTGGCAGTCTCTCCGCGTTTTGGCCCATATCATGCGCGTGCAGGGTATGGTTTGCTGCAAAAAGTGAAAATTGACAGACTCGGTAGGTCTAAAGTGGGTTTTTTCCATACTGCCAGCCTCATTTCGGGCTGCCTATGGCATGGTAACTGAGAATGACATTGACGGGATCATCGATGCATCTGGTTTTGCCTTCGGAGATCAGCTTCCTGTCTCAACTGCGCAGCATTTCGCAGCAGATTGCATTCGATGGAAAAAGCAAGGAAAACCAATCGTCTTGTTGCCTCAAGCCTTTGGTCCCTTTAAGAAGAAAGAAGCTCGCCTAGCCTTCCAGTTGATAGCCCAAAATGCCGATTTAATCTTTGCACGTGATAAGGATTCGCTTCAATTTGCTAAAATTGCAGCACCAGAAGAAGAACAGAAAATACGGCTTGCACCAGATATAACAATAAATGTCGATGGGCCGGTGTTGAAACGAAAGGATGTCAGCGATCAAACTGCGTTGATAGTGCCAAATGTGCGTATGCTGGATCGCACTAACCCACAAGAATCGCAAGCTTACCTCCCCTTTCTCGCACGATGCGTGAAGTATGTTCGCGAAAAGAAATTAGATCCAGTGTTGTTGCTTCATAGCGATAGAGATGACGATAGACTTGTCAACGCAGTTCACGACCAAATAACTTCAAAAATACCAGTCATCCGAGAAACTGATCCGATCAAGCTGAAGGGAATCCTTCAGAGTCCTCGTTTGGTAATTGCTTCGCGTTTTCACGCTTTGGTCGCTGCTCTTTCTGGTGGGGTTCCTGCCATTGCGGTCGGTTGGAGCCACAAATACAAACACTTACTCAATGACTTTCAATGTCCAGATATGTTTACCTCTGTCAACGCTCCTCCTGACGAGATGTTGAGGCTCATCACTCAAGTCCAAACTGAGCATGCAATTCGTTCAGAAAGGCTTCGCATAGTAAAAATGAATCTAAGCACGAAAATTGACACTGTTTGGAAAGAAGCAGGTAAGATATTTTCTTTTTGAAAGTTAAAAAAAGAACACTCGCCAACTAAATCGTGGAAGGACCCAGACCAGTGATTCCGATACACAAGGGGCTTAATGTTGCAATATTTCTGATCAACGCCCAACTAGGTTCACTATGAATTGCCAGCAATACGGATGAAATCTCCACTGGAGCCATAAACATAGACATTTGCTGAATGAGCTTTCTTTGGTTGCAAGCAACAAATGATGCATGTAGAAGCAACTAAATGCCAAGCCTCAGAGTGTTTAACTATTACAACCGGCCCAGAACCGAAGTTGGATGATCAATTCCATCCGGAAATAGGAACAGGACCCGCAAAGACGCAAACTTGATCAGATGCGGTCCAAAGTCAAAAAGGTATTTGAAATTTCTTAGCTGATGGTAACTTTTAGAAAGAAGAACTCTAAGAAAATTGCACTTGTTCAGTATAGCTCCAATTTCGGAGGCTCAACCATAAGTGGATTACTAATTGCAAAATGTTTATTGTCTTACAATCACGACGTGCATGTCATATTTGGATTTAGCGGACCCCTTTGAGAAAATTTATCGTGCCGAGGGTTGCACAACTGAAGTCATTCCACACAGGAACTGGCTGAGATCGGGTTCCTTGCTTCATGCCTCCAAGAATTGGATTCGGGAGTTTCGAACAAGTCGCTTGTTTGAAAAAACATTTGCCCGAGCCGGTGTAGATATTGTGTATATTAACAGCCTGGTAAGTGTGTCAGCAGCATTAGCAGCAAAACGTTGCAATCTTGTTACGATATGGCACCTGAGAGAACTGTTGTCGGATATCGGGGGGGAGATGCATGCTCCACGCTTGATAGGCAGACATTTGATACGATATGTTTTGCGACATTTTTGCACCCAAGTCGTATGCATCTCCAAAGCAGTGGAATATAATCTTTTGGGAGATCATCATAGTGCAAATACTCAAATCATTCCAAATGGTGTGGATAGAATTTACTTCGAGAAAAAGAACAAAAAGGAAGCACGCGAAGCACTCGGGTTACCTGCCAAATTACCCGTTATTGGAATCCCCGGAACTCTGCGTCCATTAAAAGGGGCACGGCTTCCTTTTCAGATCGGCAAAAAAAGTCCTTAAAGTTCACCCGAGTACGATCATCGCAATCTCGGGGACTCATTCCGACTCCTATGCTGAGTCGGTCATCCAGAAGGCAAAATCTACCGGTGTAGCTGCGAACTGCAAGTTTCTTGGCAATATCCCAGACATGCGTAACTTTTACGCTGCGAGTGACATTATATGTGTCCCCTCTAAATCTGAATCTTTCGGTAGAACAGTTATAGAGGCTTTTGCGATGAGCCGACCCGTTGTTGCAAGTGCAGTAGGGGGAATCGTGGAGACCATTAAAGATGGCGTGAACGGTTTTCTTGTCGAATACAATGATACAGAAAAGTTGGCTGGAGTGCTTATTGAGTTAATAGAAAACAAATCACTGGCAGGCAAAATTTCTGAGGAAGCAAGAAATTGCGCAGCGCTTGAGTACACGGCGGATATTTGTGGAAACCGTATCAAAGACGTTATAAATGAGGCAGCTGAACAATATGGAAAATAAGGAATTAAATTCGTTTTATGAGGATCTGCGATGCCCTGAATGTCTTGGAAAGATATCTGTAAAAAATGAAAGGCCAAAATGCAAACTGTGTGGAATAGAATACCAAATTAAAGAAGGAATACCTGACTTACGTAAAGACAGATCATCTTATTACTGTGAATTTCCAAAGAATGAAATTGAGCAGTTTTTGGCGGATGCAAAAAAAAATTTAGAAGGAACCGTTCGAAGTTACTTAAAAGATAAACAGCTCCCCCCAAAACTAGGCGAATACTATCATGGGCTCAGGCAGAGCCGGTTGGAAATATTTATTACCCATATCAGCGAATTCACGAATTCTTGATCTTGGCTGTGGATGGGGAACGCTGGCTTATGGTCTGGCTCACAGTAAATGTGAGGTTGTGGCATTGGACAGCACACTGGAGCGAATGCGCCTGTTGTTCACCCGTTCAGTCCAGGATGGTTTAAAAAACCTAAGGACTGTTTGTGCTGGAGATGGCAAACATCTTCCATTTTCAGATGATACCTTCGATATAGTCATCGTAAATGGCGTGCTTGAGTGGATACCTTCAGGCCTTCCTGGAGACCCTGGGGAATTACAGAGAGAATTTTTAAAGGAAATCAGGCGAGTGTTGAACCCAAGTGGAGCGCTCTTATTGGGTATTGAGAACAGGTATGCTTGGAAAACTTGGTTTCGAAATCCGGACGGCCATACGGGCCTAAGATTTGTTCCATGGTTACCTAGATTATTGGCTAATATGTATTCAAAAGTCACAGGGAAAGGTGAGTATCGTAATTGGTTATACAGTGAAAAGCAATACGAGCGGTTATTGAGTAACGAGGGTTTTGATTCCAGCAGTTTTGTCGTACCTCTTCCAGGCTATCATCACCCAGTGTGGATGGTACCATTGACACAGCCAAAAAAAATTGCAAAACGTGTTCGACGCTCAGTACGCAGTCCGGCAAAGAAAACACTTCAGTATGTCAAGGGGCGGTTGACAGCAATGTTTCCAGATGCTTTTACAATCATTGCTTCGAGTGAAAATGCAAAGCCAAACTTCTTGGATCGACTCCTTGGACACCTTAATGAATTGGATATTTCAGGATGGGAAGATATACCACAAGAGTGCGCCGAGTATCGTATTAATGGTGAAATGGGTATTGTGACCATTCTTCTTCAGAAGAATGGAAGAGGAAATGTCATCAAACTCCCATTACACAACCGAGCTATTATTGAACTTGAACATGAAGTTACCTTTTTCCAGCAATCTCCAAAGCAGCTGAGTAATCTATTGCCAAGGGTTATAAGTAAGGGAAATTTCGATGCTCAAGAATACTTTGTTTACTCATTCCTACCCGGCTCAAGTGGTGAGGGATTTCGAATCGAAGATTGGCGATTAAGTAAGGTTTTAAATTCTGCTGTCGATTTACTAGTCGCTTTTGATAATGAAAAAGATTTAACAAATGCCTCAAGTCAACTGGCGAATATTGAGCAAAAGGTTCTTTCGCTTACCTCCTCTGAGTTACAACGCAATTGTGTCAACTAATGCAGTTAAAAGATGTCAAGGGTTCATGGAAAACCATATCCGATGACGGTTGGGTTTTGGGACACGGGGATTTCAAGCTGGCTAATTGTATCCTTGCAAAGGATTCATTTTCTATCCAAGGCGTTATAGATTGGGGAGGATGGAGAAAAAAGGAGTTACCAGGTTACGACTTGGCGTTTCTACTCACGGATATAAAATGGCGATTTGGATCTAGCCTTGAGGAAAGCATCCGTTTGTGGCGCGATAATCTCCCAGCGGAAAGTTGGGCCATTCAGGCAATCGACCACTTCAACTTGGCCACTAACCGAAATATCGGGGATAAAGAGTGGAAAGCAATCATGGCATGGCAATGGTTTGAAAAGGCTAGCACCATTAGCAGATTTAGTTGAATGCAAGCGATTTGACTACAAATACTTAAACAGAATGTTCGATGTGTATGCAGATTGAGGAATGTAAACGAAACTCATCCCTTAGAATTTGTTACTGGAAAGAGGTAATTTAAGTTTATTGCTACCTTCGATTTTTGTTGGTTTTTTATTCTTTTTTTCATAACACGTTGATTATGGACTTCAGCACAGGAGCTAATTTTAAAAGTTCATCAACGGTGGAAGATACTAGCTACGATGTGATTCACTTTTTCGCGCGCATCCTCGATCAAGGTGTAAAACACGGGCACGGCGAGCAATGTGAACAAGGTTGCTGAGGTCATTCCTCCGATGAGCACCAGACCGAAGCTTTTGAAGTTCACTCCCATTTCAACTGAATTCCCAAAAGTCAAAGGTATCATGCCGCATATCGTGGTCATGGCTGTCATGATAATGGGCCGAAAACGATGTTTGGCCGCTCGCAGAAGCGCCTCGGTTCGTGTTACGCCTGAGCGACGAAGCCTGTTGGCATAATCAACGAGAACTATACCGTTATTGACCACGATACCGACTAAAAACATTGCCCCTGTGTAAACCATCTGGTCGATGAAGGTGTTGGACAACTTCAAAGCCAAAACGGCTCCCATGGATGCGAGCGGAATGGTGAGAATAATCGAAAGTGGTATCAACATGCTCTCAAAGAAAAAAGCCATGATCATGTATACAAAGACAATGGAAAGAATCAGCATGATGGATCCTTGTTGACGATCTTCATCATCAATTGTTTTTTGTGGACGATCAAAGGAAACCCCCTCGGGAAGGTTAATATTTTTTTTTGCTTCCTCAATAGCGCGCTTGATCTTCCACCCATCTGGTCCAGGCTTGAGCTTCATACCGAAATATTCACTGACTTTTTTATCGCGCCGGGTGATTGCATTATCTTCGTTATTTAGAAAAGCAGTGCGAGTCACCGCTCCCACCGTACTGACACGGCCATCTTCTGTTGGAATTTGAAAATTATCGAGGTCAGCCAATTCGGATCGATCTTCCTCATTAAATAACAGATTCATCGGTATTTGGCGCCCTTTGTAGTTGAACCGCGGAAGGTTTTCTCCTCGAACCGCTGTTCCAATAGTTCCAGCAAGCGTGCTTGGGTTGATACCGATTGAACTGGCTTTTTCACGATCCACGTAGAGTGCCAGTTCGCTAGGACCATCTTCATCCGTATCTTTGCTTAAAAATGAAACCACACCGGGAATCATCTCAAAGGTCGGCTTCAGGTTTTCAGCAACTTCCTTGAGCAGCTCAGGATCATCACCTACAAGACGAACATAATGCATATTCTTTTGATCGTCTTTCTTCTCTGAACCTTCTTTCCCCTTGTATTGCACCCGAACCCCGGGTGCCTCCGGGAAATCTTCATAAAGCTTATCAATGGCCTCCTCACGAGTCAGTTCACAGACACGGTCAGGAGCGAAAAAACCAGCGAAGAGCCCATACCATTTTCCGTAGTGAACCTCATGCGCTTTTAATCCGTAGACCTCTTTATTTTTTTCAACGAGATCCTCGACCTTCTTGAAATAAGCAAGTCCGCTGATCCATGGTGAATTTTTCTGGAAACTTTACTTGAATCCGAAAATAACGAATAAGGTCAGCCTTCTTATCCGTCATGTTGAGCGTCCCTCCCATCCACCATGTTGCAGCCAGTAAAGCAATGAGGATGACCGATAAATCCAAGCGCCTTTTGAGGAAGAATTTCAAGGCAGCGTTGTAACCGTGATTGAATCTCTCGAAGGTGGCCATATAAACGGTTTTGAAAACTCGCCCAAAGAAACCTGAAAAATGCTTAGTCTGCCCCTCATTCGGTGCGTGCGTTTTTGGAAGTGTAAGGTAGACACACAGAGGGATAAACATGAGAGCGGTCCCCAGAGACGCAGCAATGGAGGCAATCACGGGAAGTGACATGTTCTGAGCATAGAACCGCATCTCTCCGTCAATCAACAGAGTGGAGCCAAAGACAATCAGAGTCGTCAATGTGGCAATCGTAATCGCAAACCCGATTTCACTCACGCCCCTCAGGCAGGCATCCAGTCGCGAAGCTCCATCTTGATGATGTCGATGTATGTTTTCGGCCATGACAACGGAATTATCAACCAGCAATCCCACACAAATCACCAGTCCCATGATAGTAAGGCTGTTCAAGGTTTGCCCCATGAAAAACATGGCAGCCAATGCAATGAGGAGACAGAGCGGAATAGCCAGCGCAATGATCATGGTCATGCGAAATTGGCGCAGAAAAAAGAACAGTACAACAGCAGCCATGACGGCACCCAGCTGGCCATTACTGATAAGATGATTCAAGCGCTGCATGATTTCCTCACCTTGGTTGTCATAGACACTGAGATCGAACCCCTTCAGTTTGGGATTCGCCTTGATCTCATCAATCGCAGCAACCACACGCTTACTGACCTCCACCGTGTTGGCCTCCCCTTCCCTTTTGACCTGAATCCCGTTGGCAGGCTGAGAATTGTAACGATACAAGCGCTCGGCTTCTTCAGGTTCATAAACAATCTGGGCGATGTCCTTGAGAAACACATCTGGCCGAATTGGAATATTCTTTATCTCTTCAAGTGTGTTGAATTCCGTACTGGATTTGAGTCTGAATTTCTTTCCTCCATCAACGACCGAACCACTGGCTAGCGTAAAATTATCAGACCGTAAAAGTTGCCCCAACTGCCGGATATTAATCCCGTGTGCCTCTGCGCGTTGTTTATCGACTTCAATCTTGATGATTCGGCGATAGATCCGAAATTCCACGTCCGCCACCCCCATGATGCGCTGAATGGGAGCAATCACATGCTTTTCGATGAGGGTGTAATAGTCGGAGCTGGGATCGTAACTTATTCGAAACCCGACCACAGGTTCGGCACCCGGCTGATGCTTGTAGATGTATGTCCTGTCAACATCCTCAGGAAACCGAAGTCGAGCGCGTTCGGCACGATCACGCACTTCGCGGTAAGCAACGTCCATATCAGTACCATGCTTGAAATGTAATTCAACCCGCGAACCCCATTTATAGCCATGTGTCTCGATGGACTTGAGACCACGCACTGTACTTAATTCTTCTTCCAGAGGTAAACCGATCTTGTCCATCGTCTCGGGAGGGACACCCACATTCCATCGAACATTGACAGACATGTAATGGCCTTGGAGTCCTCTGGGGTTCATTTCCAAGGGTAATCGCACCGCGGAAATCACTCCGACCGCCACAATAGTCAGGAAAACCACAAACATTGTGATACGCCGTTTGATGGAAAAACGGGCGATGCTAAGGACCATATTGTGAGTGTCCATCATACTGATTCAGTCGTGTCCGGTGTTTGAAAAAAACGTTCCCCAGCGCGTCCAAGAATGTAGTAAATCGTCGGAATGATCAACAGGGTGAGGAGTGTTGATGTCAACAGTCCGCAGATCACGGTAATCGCCATGGGCGTTCGAATCTCAGCTCCATCTCCCAGGCCCAACGCCATAGGGAAGAGTCCCAGCACTGTGGTTGCCGTTGTCATCAGGATAGGTCGCAAACGGACATGACAGGCCTTCACGATAGACGGTTCCAAAGCCATTCCACGTCCGCGCAGCGTATTGGTATAATCTACTAACACGATCGCATTGTTCACCACAATACCAGCCAGCATGATCAATCCCAAAAAGACCACCACCGAAAGGTTCATATTCAATATTTTCAGACCAACCACTGTTCCGACAAATGCCATCGGGATGGTGAACATGATAATGAAGGGCTGGATTAAAGATTCAAACTGAGACGCCATGATCACAAAGACAAGAAAAACACTCAAACCAAGGGCAAGATAAAGACTGGAACGACTGCGTTTCCATTCCTGATTTTGTCCCGTGATCACAAAGTCCATGTAATCCGGCCAGATCATTTTTTCGTTCAATAAGGATTGCACAGCTGCCACTGAGGCCCCAAGCGATCCACCACCAATGTTCGCCTGAACCAATGCCACACGCTTTCCATCGATACGGCGAATTTCACTCGGCCCTTCTCCAACGGACATGTCAGCGATGGCATTCAGTGGCAATGGTGTTCCTCTTCCTGGATTGATGATCAATTTCCCTATATCCCCGACTTCTTCCCGATCTCCTTCGGAAAGCCTTACCATGATCGGTACCCGTCGATCCCGTCGATTCAGACGAGTGGCTTCAGCACCTTTGACCATGTCTCGAACCTGATTGGCAACAGAATTGATGTTGAGTCCATGACGCATGATTTGGTGGCGATCATATGAAATCTGCACCTCAGGAGCTCCACTGCGCAAGGTAGGCTCAACGTCCGCAAGTTCTGATGATTTGGACAAAATTAAAGTTGTTTCATCCGAAAACCCCTTCAACTCATCCAAGTCCTCGCCATTTATTTGAACGACCACTGGCTTCTTGGAACTGAAAAGGACGGGGCGCGTGACACGCATATTTAAATCCGGCACCTGTTCAAACAAAGAACGCAGCGCTGCAATCACGCGATTTTCCGTTTCCTTGGGTTTGCCTGAAGGCTGGAGAAGGACTTTGAATTTGGCCGAATGTTCTCCTTCATCCGAACTTTTCATGTTCGTCGTGTCAAAACCATACATGACAAGCAGGGTTTCAATCTGAAGAGCAGCCTTCCTTTTCAGTATTTCAGATTCCACACGATCAAGCGCCGCCACTGTTTCATCCAGGGGGGTCCCCACTGGGAGCGCAACTTCAAAAGTAAATTCACTTTGGTGCACCTCGGGAAGTAATTCAGATTGAAGCCCCCTTCCGACCAGCCAGGTTAAGAAAACGCAAGCCACGGCCAGAAGCAAAATGACTGGAGGATGGGCTAAGGACCATCGCAGCAGTTTCACGTAAACCGTCTGCTCCTCTTTGATATCGTCTGATTCCTTGGATCGCTCGAACAAGCCCCTCAGTAAATGAATGACTTTGACGGCAAGATACGAAATTCCAGCAAATAGCCGCACGGTCCAAATTAAATTAAGGCCTATCAATTCAAGCCCCATCGACAAAGGCAACCTCAGCAATTGGTAAGGCAACAAAAGATAAAAGACGAAATTGCGTTGATTGAATGCCTTTTGAAATGCATGTATGGAATACCAGAGCTCAGATAATGTCATACCGACACGTTGGGGTTCTGATATGCGTGTTTTTGAAACAGCAATCACCAAGGGAATAAATCCAATCTGCGCCCAGAACGTTGCAACACTCCACATGAGTGAAGAATATTTGATCGCGTTTTCCGGGTTGGGATCACTACTCCAGTAATTCATCCCCATGGCAGTCAAGCATGCGATGACAGCAGACATGACTAACAAGCCCAGCAAGGGAAGCACAAATCGCAGGACAAATGTGGCGGGACTGATTCTTCCCGTCAGATCACTGAGTGGGTGCGATACCATCGTGCTTCCATTCTTGAGTTTGATACCTGAACGGCTTGCAAGCATGGGAATAAACCATACTGCCACAATGAGAGAAGCAAGCAATGAGGTGACAACAGTCAAACCCAAATCACCGAAAACCTGCCCCGCCATTCCTTCCACAAAGACCATGGGAAAAAAGACACACACGCTTGTCAGAGTCGAGGCGATAACAGCCCCACGCACTTCTCTTGTGCCACGAATGGCAGCTTCGCGCATGGAATCTCCCTCTTCCCTGCAGCGGTAGATGGACTCCAAAACCACAATGGAGGAATCCACCAACATTCCAATGCCCATGGCCAGTCCTCCGAGCGACATGATGTTCAGTGAAACACCGAGGATATTAAGCGGGGCAAACGTTACAAAAATTGAAATAGGGATACTGACTGCAATGATGGATGTGGTGCGTAAATCACGCAGAAAAACCAGGAGAACGACAATGGCCAGGAGTCCTCCTGCAATAGCGGTGCTTTTAACTTCATTGATACTGTTGTCAATGAAGATAGAACGGTCAGCAACCACCTGAAGCACGACATTCTCTTCTTCAAATAATTTTCCCGCGATACTTTTTCGGCGCCCGTCCTTGATGGAACCGACGGCGGTTTTGATCAATTCAGCAACAGCGACCATGTTGGAGTCAGCTTCTTTGTAAACATCGATCTGGACACTTTCCCCACCGTTGGTCTGAGTCAACATTTCACGGTCTCGCTGCCCATAAACCACCTGAGCCAAATCTTTTAATCGAATTTCTCGACCGTCCCGGCGATACACAATTGTATCTTTGATCTCTTCAAGGTCTTGATACTCATTGATCGTTCGGATCATGTATTCAGCTTCACCTTCTCGTATTCGTCCACCGGCAGCGTTGATATTTTCCGCACTCAGCCGATTGATTACCTGACTGATGGATAGGTTGGCACGCTGCAGTTTTGTAGCATCAATGAGGACGTGGATCTCTTCCTCCAACCCCCCTCGAACACGCGCAGCCGCGACACCTTTAATGGGTTCAAGAGCCCGCTTTACTTGCAGTTCACCAATCCTGCGCAAACGCCTGGCTGAGGCATTTTCGACCATGGCTTGAACTTCCATGCTGGCTAATTCAGCACTCTCCTCATCCACACCTGAGGCAGAAGACAGGCTCAGTTCCATTACAGGATCCAGAGATGGATCATAATGCAGGAGCAAAGGTTTCTCTGCCCCACGCGGCAAGCGCACTGTATCCAATTTTTCCAAAGTGTTTTGGATGGCGTCAACCATCGATGTGCCCCACATGAACTCAAGGACAACATCACTCACACCGGCCCGACTGATGCTGCTGATTTCATTCAGCCCGCTGACCACTCCAAGCTGTTCTTCAATTTGACGACTGATATCATTCTCCACTTCCTCAGGTGCGGCCCCAGGATATGCAGTGCGAACGGTGAGTGTCGGATAACTCATTTCAGGCATGAGTGTCACCGGGAGTCGCCCCAAGGAAAAATACCCGAAGACGACCGCTGCCAGAAAAACCATCAGAACAGCAACTGGTCGATCTGTGGTGAAATTTGGATTTTTATGAGCAGGTTCCATGAGGATTGGAATATTAGCCTACTTTCCTGACTTGGGTTTTGAGGGATTCTGGACGGCAGGACTTGATGCATCAGCGACATTGCCTGACTCCACTGGATCCTGGACTGATTCCAGTTCTGAAAGTTCACGAATCGCAGAATCATCTTTCAATCCACCTTGCCCGGCTACGACAATCAAATCACCCTCCTCAAAACCATCGACCGGTTCAATATGCTCTTTATCACTGTTACGAACGACAACGAGCTGCCGCTTCGCCCGACGCACACCCTCTTCATCGGTATCCACCTTGAAAGCAAAGGTTTGATCAACGGCATAAGTGATGGAACGTTTGGGAATCAATATAGCCTCATCGTTCTCATCCAACACCAACTCAACTTGAACCCACATCCCCGGGGACAGGGAACCCCGTTCTTTAACTCCCACCACTACCTTGACAGTACCTGCTTCGGCATCGACGACAGGAGAAATTCTTTTGACGTAACCTTCAAATACCTGGTTATCCAGTGTCGCGGAGATCAAACGTGCCTGCATGTCCTTCTTTAGTTTGGGCAGGTATTGCTCCGGGGCGTGCACCACGGCAACGGTAGATTCCAAATTTATGATTTCGAAGATCGAAGTTCCTGTGGTGACCTTATCTCCCACTTTGACGGATCGAGCGGTGATAGTTCCTTGGATAGGGGCGCGAACTTCGGTGTAATCAAGGTCACGTTTGGCGGTATCCAACTGCAATCTGGCCTGATCATAGGCGAATTTTGCGTTCAGGTATTCGGACTCACTGATCAGGCTCTCTTTGTATAATTTCTCAAGTCGTTCAAATTCAACGCGCGCTTTGTCAAACTGAGTCATTGCCTGGTCGTAGGCAGTCTTTTGACGGTCACTCTCCAACCGAAGCAGGACTTGATCTTTTTCAACGTGATCCCCTTCTTCAACCAGCAATTCGATCGCTGGATTTTGAGTGCGGGCCAATACCTGTACCTGTTCTTCCGCTTGAAGTGCTGCCGAGCGTTCCAGAATTTCTTCAATCGTTCCTCGCTTGATTTCCATCAATTCCACCAAAACAGGCTTGGATTGAGGGCTGTTCTTGGTTGCCTTGGTCGCAGGGCTATCGTTGCCCTCGCCTGCTGTGTCTTTACCACAACCTTGCAAAGCAATGAACGCAATCAGGCAAACAATGATTTGGGTTGAATGAACAAAACTCAAATTAAACTTTAGTAAGCGGATTATCATTTTAAAATAACTCTTCATCGAATACACGAATACGCCAAAATTAGTGTATTTTTCTTGAGATGTCAGTAACTCAACAGTCCAAGATGGAATCTCAAATTAAACTGATTCAATTGTCCCTCTGGAACGATTGATGTCATGGAGAGGCAACGATCTGAATGGTTATTTACTGACAAATTTTTCTAAAAAGTCTTTGGCAACCAAAAAACAGATAATTGCAAGCAATGCCCGCCCAAGGCATCGAACACTCTGTTAAATTGAGCTTCCTCCGAGGTTGTGCCTTTCCTTTTGTTTTCGTAATCTCGAGAGGCGTATCAAACAGTATGGAGTTTTTTCCAGAGGGCATTTATCTAATCAGTTGGTTCGGGGCCATGACTGCCACATTGCTGGCAACTGGCATTTGGATCCCCTGGTGCATTCGGCATGACTGGATGGATCAACCCGGCCATCGCAAGATTCACAAGCAGCCAATCGCTTTGGCAGGAGGAATGGCACTTGGAACTGCGCTGTTTACAATTTTCGGGGGTGCATGGATCCTCGTGGTAGCAAACCTTCTTCCCAGTGAAGCAGTCGCAAGCCTTGAATATGGTTTTCGTCAGCGGGGTTTGCAGATCATTGGCTTAGTGGGAGGCATGTTCATCATGCTTGGTATTGGCTTATGGGACGACAAACATCTACCTAAACCAGGCCCGAAATTTCTCGCTCAATCACTCGCAGCCCTTCTGGTTGCCGCCTGTGGCATCAAGGTCACATTGTTTATTGAAAACGTTTTCTTTAGTTATCTGATCACCTGGTTTTGGATTTTACTGGTGGTGAATGCCTGCAACTTCGTGGACAATATGAATGGTCTCTGTGCGGGTTTAGCAGCTATCAGCGCCTTATTTTTCGGGATACACTCAGCGTTGAACACACATTATTTAGTGGCAAGTTTGGCTTTTGCTGTCTGTGGCGCTTTGATGGGGTTTCTTCCTTTCAACTTTCCCAAGGCAAAATCCTTTCTGGGAGATTCAGGAAGTCATTTAACAGGGTTTTTAATGGCAATTTTATCGATACTTCCCCACTTTTACCATGAGGGCCAACCCAACCCTTTGGCAGTGATAAGCCCTTTGCCGATTCTAGGTATTTTCCTCATCGATTTTCTGTGGGTGATACTCTACAGACTCAAAATTGGCCAACCTGTTTACCAGGGTGATAACAATCACCTCTCCCACAAGCTGCATCAAAATGGAAACAGCCAGAGACGCACGGTGGCAATCCTCTGGCTGATTCAAATCTTACTTGGGATATGTTCGCTTGGCCTGGTCAGGTCATGATCTGATGAATCGGCTGGGCTCCTTCAACACCTACAAGGCGTTGATCCAGTCCCGCATAGAAATAAGTCAGATCCATCGGGTTCATCCCCATCAGGTTCAGAACAGTTGAGTGAAGGTGCTTGACCTGAAACCGATTGGTCACTGCTTGACTTCCAAGTTCATCAGTCTCTCCAACGCTGACGCCACCTTTGATACCACCGCCGGCCATCCACATCGTAAATCCATAGGCGTTATGATCACGTCCAGTGCCTTGAGCGTATTCAGCTGTTGGCTGGCGTCCAAATTCCCCTCCCCAGATGACAAGCGTCTCATCCAACATCCCTCGCTGCTTTAGATCCTTGAGCAAACCCGCGATAGGTTTGTCGGTATTACCCGCATGCCAGTCGTGGTTTTTCTTTAGGTCTCCATGAGCATCCCAATTCTGGTCATTGTGAGCACCTCCCGAGTAGATTTGAATAAATCGTACACCGCGTTCCACCAAGCGTCGGGCCAAAAGACATTTCTTACCAAAATCCTCGGTGCGATCGTGGTCGATACCATACATTGTTTTGATGTGTTCTGCCTCCCCTTCCACATCCACTGCTTCAGGCGCGGAGGACTGCATCTTGTAAGCAAGTTCATAACTTGCTATGCGGGCAGCCAGATTACTGTTATCGACGCGTTCAGACAAATGCCCATGATTAAAATGGCTGAGATGTTTCAGTAACACCTGCTGCTCATTTGCACTCATGTTCCGAGCATTCTTCAGGTCAAGAATTGGAGTACCTTTCGGACGAAAAACGGTTCCTTGGTAAGAGGCTGGCATATAACCGCTGGTCCAGTTTTTGGCCCCACTGATCGGACCTCCAGACTGGTCGAGCATCACGACATAGCCTGGCAAGTTCTGGTTCGACGTACCAAGCCCATAGTTCACCCAAGATCCCATTGAGGGGCGTCCACTCAAGATTTGACCACTATTCATCATTAACATGGCAGAACCATGAATGGGTGATTCAGCCGTCATCGAGTGAATAAACGCGATATCGTCGACGTGCTCCCCGACATTGGGAAAAAGGTCGGACACATATTTACCGCTTTGCCCATACTGTTTGAAACCCCATTTAGGACCGACGACGCGTCCTTGATTTTTGTGCCCACCGCGCCCGAAGGTCTTCACATCAATTGTCTTTCCATCGAGAGGATACAGGTCGGGCTTGTAATCAAATGTATCCACGTGTGAGGGACCACCATACATGAACAAAAAGATCACATTCTTGGCCTTTGGAAGGAAATGTGGGGCCTTTGGCTTCATGGGGCTCATCCATTCGGTTTCACCATCCGATGCCAAAGTCTGCTGAGAAAGAAATCCATCCTTTGCAAGCATGCCGGTAAGCGCCAGCGATGTAAAACCGCCTCCAATATTGTGGAGAAATTCTCTACGGGTGCGCCGGCAAAAGCCGCCGCCAGGATTTGAACGATAGGATTGATTTTTCATGCGGCAGTGTGGAAATAATGCGTCAAAAAAGTTGTTTAATCAAGGTAGACAAATTCATTCATATTGAGGACCAGCAAACAAAACCTTTGCATTGCCTGATGTTCAGTGACTTTTAGCTGCGTCATGAGTTCTTCAATCATTGCTAGTCCTTGATCGATTTCATTCAATTCTGGCTCACGGGAGGTCGAAAGGCGCAGGGCTTGGGCAATTTGCTCTCGAGTTGTTTTAGCGTCCGCTTCGATTCGGTTGGCAAAAGCTTCGGCCTGGTCACTGAGGAACTCGCTGTTGAGCATGGTCAGAGCCTGAGTTGGTACCGTGGTCGTGAACCGAACCGCACAGGCAGAATCCGTATCTGCCATATCAAAGGTCTTCAATAGTGGTTCGTGCAATGAGCGCTTGATATATACGTAGACACTGCGCCGGTTCTGCTGATCTTCCGGTGAATGCCCCCAGGCTGCATGGGGACGTGACGCTGTTGCCAGAATAACCTCGGGCACGGGGGTGTAAATACTTGGACCTCTCATTTGCAGGTTCAGTTTTCCCGTCAAGTTCAGTATCGAATCGCGGATCTCTTCCGCTGCAAGCCGGCGCATGTCAAACCTCCAGAAAAAATTATTTTCAGGATCGATTTCTAAGGCATTGTCCTGTCCACGCGATGACATTTGATATGCCTCGGACAACATGATTTGCTTATGCAGCTTCTTGAGACTCCATCCATTGTCCATCAAATAAGTGGCCAACCAATCGAGCAGTAGCGGGTGAGTAGGTTTTTCACCGTTTTGTCCAAAATTACTGGGTGTACGACAGATGCCTCTACCAAAGTGAAATTGCCACACACGGTTGGAAATCACGCGTGCAGTCAATGGATTGTCCTTTCGGGTCAACCAATCAGCCAAGATCTTGCGACGTCCACTACTTCTGGCTCCTTCAACGGGTTCAGGAATGACTGGATCAGGGAATCCTAAAATCTGCGGAAACCCAGGTTTAACTTCCACTCCCTTGGAGTGCGCATTCCCTCGTAACAAAACATGCGTCATCGGAGCAGTCGGACCGTTTTCCTGCATGGAAAGAGCTCGTGCCAGTTGAGGTAACTTTTGTTTTCGCAATTCTTTGAGCTCTTCCTCAATGGCCAGATAATCCTGCAATTGCTCCTTATCCAGAAGCTCAGCACGCTTTTCAGCGATCAAGGTTCGTCGAGTCCGCTTATCCTTGGCGTCTTCCTTCTCGGGGTTGGAAAAAGTCGCAACAACGACCTTTTCATATTCAGCAATCCTGACTTCCAGATGCTTGATTTGTGCCTCAAGGGTTTTCTTGAGTTGATCGTGCTTTCGAATTTCCTCCTGTGAGGCAATGATGGTTGTTGTGTTGAGGGAATAGGGTGATTTTTTGTATTTGCCCTGGCGAATATTATTGTAGGTATTGCTGAAAAAGGCCAGCAGGCGATAATAATCCTCGTGCGGCATGGGATCGATCTTGTGCGCATGACACCTGGCACACCCAACCGTCAGTCCCATGAACGCCTGTCCAGTTGTGGATAATACGTCATCTAATCCATCAAAAAACGCCTGATCCGCGTCAACCGGTTCGTCGTCCCATATTCCAAGGCGTTGAAAACCAGTTGCCACGATGGAGTCTACAGTAGCGTCTTCAATTTCATCCCCAGCGATCTGTTCTGTTACGAATCGATCGTAAGGTTTATCTTCATTGAAGCTTTTGATCACATAATCACGGTAGCGCCATGCATCAGGCTTGGGGTTATCTCTTTCATAGCCGTTAGTTTCAGCATAGCGCACCAAATCCAACCAGTGTCGCCCCCACTTTTCTCCGTAATGCTGCGAGGCAAGTAAGTGATCGATCACTTTTTCGTAGGCCTTGGCAGACCGATCGTTTTCAAAGGCCACAACATCCTCAGGCGAAGGAGGGAGGCCGGTTAAATCATAGTAGGCTCGTCGAATCCATGTTTGGCGCGTAGCTGGTGGGTTAGGGCTCAAGTTATTATTTTCAAGGCGATCAAAAAGGAAAGCATCGATGGGATTCCGGTTCCATTGAGTAGATGAGACATCGGGGACTTGGGGTGTTTTTATCGCGCGAAATGCCCACCAGTTACGCGTATTTTCGTTGATTGAGTTATCGTAGGAGGAACTATCTGACTGAGTCTCCTCCAAAGCATGCTGAGCAGCTTCAGCCTCAAACGGCAGACCGTTTTCAATCCATTGCGCCAAAGCCTTGATGGATGAGGGTGAGAGCTTTCCTTTGTTCGGTGGCATCTCATGGTCGGAATCCTTGTAAGATACCATCTCAAGCAGGTAGCTCTCTTGAGGATTTTGCAAATTGACCACAGGCCCTGAATCACCGCCTTGAAGAACAGCTTCTCGGGAGGTCAAATTCAAACCGCCTTTAATTTCGTCTTCAGCACCGTGGCATTTGAAACAGTGTTCATTGAGCACAGGAAGGACGATGTCGGTAAAATGAACATCCAGAGCTTCGTCTGATGTCACATTTGAGACCAAGAGGAGGCTAGCGGTCAGCAATAGATAGATTTGGCGCGGAAACATACTGCCGACGATCGATTGATAAAGTCTGTTATGTTCAAGCATCAACTCAATATTACACAGTTAAGAGCAAAGATTCAACTGTCCTTTGAATCTTGTGCAAAATATCCAAGGCCTTTATGGTGTGAAATATGGTTATTAACCGTCACGGGAGCCTGAAAGTCAAATCTGTGATGATCTTGTGGACTCTGTTGGCGGCAAGCTCAGCTAGTCTGCAAGCTGAAAATGCATTCGAGATACGAAAAAAAGGTCAAAAAGAATTAGTTATCCAAATGGAGGGTAAAGCAGTCGGCAAGTATATGTTCGAGCATGATGCATCCTCAAAGGAAACCTATCACGACACTTACAAACCTTTTTTGCACATCATTGATCCAGAGTCGGGGATTACTCTCACTAAAGGTCCAGGAGGCCAATTCACGCATCACAGGGGGATTTTTCTGGGGTGGAACCGACTCACAACGAGTGAGGGGAGCTTTGATCTTTGGCATATGAACAAAGGTACCCAGATTCATCAGGCGTTTACCAGCAAGAGACTGACACCTCATGATGCCTCATTTACTTCCAATATTCACTGGCTTATTCCTGATGAGAAAATCGTCATGACTGAACTTCGAAAGATGACATTCAGCCACGATGGGAGAAAAAACACCATTGCGGTTGTTGACTTGACTACAAGATTGACACCCAGGGTAGATTTGGAGCTCAAAGGCGACCCAGAACATGCAGGGGTTCAATATCGACCTGCAAACGAAGTAAACAAAAAAGCAACTGCTTACCTTTTCCCTGAAGAAAAACAGAATCCTCGAAAAGACTTCGATTTACCATGGGTCAATCAATACTATGAACTGAACGGCAAGGGGTATTCGGTCACACACATGAACCATCCGGGTAACCCTCGGCCAACGCGTTATTCCGCTTACCGCGATTACGGGCGGTTCGGAGCTTTTTTTACGACGTCACTTGAAGAGGGGGAATCCTTAATCCTCCATTACCGTTTCGTGATCCGCAGAGGTAAACCAGGGACTAGGGAGAGTATTCAAAACGAATTCGAAAATTGGATCCAACACTGAACATACTAAACATCATCAGTATATTCCTTGGTGATCGCAACCTCCCTTCGCAGGAGATCGTGGAGAGTGACGATACCAATGAGGCGCTTGGCCCCGGGGTCCACCAGGCCCACCAGGCCTGTGGCGGATTCAATGAGTGAGTATTGCAATTCGCGAATACTTTGTGAGGGAGCGCATATGATCAGAGGCGTGAGCTCAGGTTCACGTTGCTCATCCAATGCTTCTTTGGCCTCTTCGCGGGTGATGACTCCTTTGATCTCCTTGTTCACAACTACCGGAAAACGCAGGTAAGGGTGAGCTTCCAATGCCTCCGACAAAACCTCAGGTGAGAGATCCTTGATGATCACAGGCGAAAAATTGGCAATAGCCGAAACCGGCAACTGCTGCCAGCTTTTCAGGTCACGTGGAGGAATCACGTGTTCTAATTGATGCCCATCTTGCTCAAGAAGCTCTTCATAAAAGTTGCATTTACAAAATTTACGACTTACTGCGCTACTTATCAACGCCCCAAGCATCAAAGCAGGAACCAGATAAAACTCATTGGTCATTTCAAAAACAATCAGGATACCAGTGACCGGTGCCCTGACAACCGCTCCCAGACATGAGCTCATTCCTACCACAGCCAGGGTAATCTGAGCTTCTGGGGTGAGATCAACAAACAGACCAAATAAACCTGAGAGGAGCACGCCAGTCATCCCCCCCAGAAATAAAGTTGGGGAAAAGATGCCACCACAACCTCCCATCCCATAGCAGGCGACCGTGGCTATCAATTTACCAATGAGCAATAAACCCGCAACCTTCCAGCTGAACGAGCTCGTTAATGCAGCATTCAAATCTTCGTAACCAACCCCAAAGACACCCAGGTGACCTTGTCCCGTTTCAGCTTTGGTAAACAGGAAAATCCAAACCGCAATACCCCAGGCAATGAAGGCACCCATAGCTGGCCGTATCCAGACGGGAATCCGATTCATTTTCCTGGTTGTCGCCCTCAGGCCAATGCTGGTCTTCTGAAACAACACACCGACCAATGCAGCGGCGGCAGCAACCACGGGAGTTAGCAGATAAATGAGCCAATCCGGCGATCCAACCGCTGATATTTCCAGAGCAGGATTTTTTTCAGAAAGCGCGTGCACAGCAAAGGCTCCCAGAACCGAAGCCAGAAGCACACTGCCAAGAAACCTGCTGTTGAGGTCCTGCACGATTTCTTCGAGTACAAATGTAATGGCAGCCAGAGGAGTGTTGAAAGCAGCAGCCAATCCCGCGGCAGCGCCGGAAGATGCCGCATGCCTGCGGTTCTGCTTGGGCTCTCCAAGTAATCCTGCCAAGTTGGAGGCTACTCCGCTTGCCAGTTGAACGCTGGGCCCCTCGCGCCCAAGACTACATCCTCCGCCAATGCTCAAAATACCCGCTATAAACTTGACCCAAAGTTACCTTCCATGGGACGTGGCCAAAATCACTCCAGAAAGCCAGCTTAAGCTGTGGAATTCCACTCCCGGCTGCATCCTTGCAATAATTCGACAGTAAGAGGCCAACGATGAGAGAGGAACCAATGATGGTACAGAAACTGCCTATTAAAAAGGTTCGGGTGGAAAAGGTTGAGAAATGCTCAATCGTATGCCCAAAGACAAACTGAATTGACTTGTGGAAAGCAACCGCAGCGATGCCAGCTGTGATCCCATAGAGACAAGTCAACACGATGGATCGTGTTTTCTTTGGCAGCTTTCGCAGATAGCGCGCGAGTGTTTCCGTCATTTCAGGCTCCCCATCATGACTAATCTTCCTGAGGATATCAAGACTGTGCGGTGCAGAAACTGCAAATCCTTCATTGATGGCTGATACCGCAGTTGTAACACAAGAAAGAGACCCGCTTCACTCCTTGGATTGGGGGATGATTAGCTCAATCGCTGCATCCATCGTCAGTTGCTGGGTTTCTCTGAATTTCAGATCCTTCAGTTCCAGCATACCTCCCCCAAGCAAGGTGATGGTGTATCGAGCTCCAAGTTCAAGAGCATTTTTGAATTGTTTGTTACCACCACTCGCCGTCATGGGCCACTCGACAGCAATGCCATTATCGCGCATTGTCTGAATGTGTGGAATGGACTCAAGGCGCAGATCTTCGTTCAATATTTGGAAATAGACATCAACCGCAGGATTCGGTTTTGGAAAGAGCCCTTTGTCTCTCAACATATCCGCCAGAACAACATCTCCCATTCCAAAACCAAGCGAGGGCAGATCAGTTTTGTTTCCTGAGATGAGCTTGATGAGGTGATCATAACGACCTCCACCCGCAATAGCACGAAACTGCCCCTTGCGATCAAAGGCCTCGAACACGACCCCGGTGTAGTAGGCCAGACCGCGAATCACTCCATAGTCTATTTTCACGTAATCACCCAGGCCACGAGCTTCTAGCTGTTGAAGGATTATTTGCAAGTCCTCTGTTGGCTGAGCCTTCTGAATGAATGCAGTCACTTCGTCGTAGGAAATACCTATTTGCCCTAACTTTTCAGCACTGATTTCTGGTGTCTCACGTTCCAATTTGTCGACTATTTGATAAAAAGAATAGGATTTCTCTGGCTCGTCACAACGCGCTTCAAAAAAGCTTTGCCATGCATCTCGGCTACTCAGTCGAATGACGAAATCTTCATGATCCATCCCAAACGCTCGAAGAACATCAATGACAAGAGCAATCAACTCAGCATCTGCGGCTTTGTTAGCATCTCCGATGATGTCTGCATTTAATTGGAAGTGCTCACGCAAACGGCCTTTCTGCTGTCGTTCGTAACGGAATAGCTGGGGCACGGAAAACCACTTCATGGGTTTTTTGTAATTGCGCTGATGGCATGACACCATGCGCGCAAGGGTAGGAGTCATTTCAGGGCGCATAGCAATCTCCCTGTCCCCTTTGTCTGTGAAATGATAAAGCTGATGAACAATTTCATCACCACTCTTGGCCTTGTAAAGTTCAAGTGATTCGAGTGGTGGACCGTCATACTCACGAAATCCATACCTCCGAGCAACCTGTCTCCAGATCTCGAAAATATACTGACGTTCCGCCATCCTTCCTAAATCTGGATTCGGAACTGGATCTGGAAAAAAATCCCTGAATCCGGGCAAGCGTTCGATTTGCTTCATCGGGTAAAAAAGATCCGCTTGCAATGCTGAATCTTGGGGGAACCAGCAAGCAAGCGGATCGTAGAATTTATGGGGGGTGATTACCAACCTGAAAACCAGGCTGTAAGTTGCTTTAAGCAGATGGTGTAAGCTGTATCACCGATTCTTTCATCTCTTTGCCAGGCTTGAACTTGACCACGGCACGAGGGGGGATACGCACGTCTTTTTCAGGTTTATTGGGATTGCGGCCAACCCGTGCTTTACGGACTTTTACTTCGAATACGCCGAAGTTTCGCAGTTCTACGGTTTCACCTTTCGCGACGGCCTCTGAAATATAATCCAGAGTCCGTTGGACGACGGCAAGGACATCCTGTTGGATAAGTCCTGTTTCATTACTTATTCGGACAACTAGGTCGCGTTTTGTCATATGTATGCTCTTGGTTGCTTGGTTGGGTTGCGTGCAGATTAACCTGCGTATACACGTTAAAACCAAGAAGTTGCATGGTCAAGGTGGTAAATTTAATAATTTTTGTGGGTATAATTATACCCTTTTAACTTTCTATCACGTTGATTTCCACCGGTTCTACACTAATACCTAGTTTACTCATCCACTTGATGGCTGCTTTTACCTGTTCACGAGCACCAGTCAATTCAAGGCAAACAATGCCAATTTCTTCCGTCACGCTGGCCTGCCTCACATTCGGCACTACTTTGAACTTGTGGCCCAGTTCATGAATGATGGGACGCGTGATGAACCTTGGAGGATACATCAACCACAGCCGTGACTGCTCCTCCTGGCCTTTCCTTCCCTTGAGGGCTGTCTTTTTTTTAGCGTTGCTTGAAGCTTTCTTTTTAGACTTTGCCGCGGTTTTTGCTTTTTTGGGAATTGGCATAAGAGATCTCTGTTGATTTACCCTCCCGCAATAGCAGGAATGATACTGATTTCATCGTTGTCCTTGAGGGGTGTGTCCTTATTTTGAAGAAAACGAATATCTTCTTCATTAACGTAGACATTGACGAAACGGCGAATTTCACCCGATTCGTCGACGAGGCGCTCCTGGATACCGGGGTAACGTGCCTGGAGCTCTGCAATGGCTTCTCCAACCGTTGCGGCGGATATCTCAACCAATTCTTCATTGTTGGTGAGTTTCCGCAAAGGAGTGGGTATTCTAACTTTGGTTGACATAGTTTTGTAGTGTTTTTCAGCGTAATGAAACTTTAGATCTTTCTCAATTACTGAGCAGCGCTTCGAATTCTCGGAGGCTGGGTCGAATTTCTTTTGCTCGACCTACATGGTCAGCAACTGCGTCCAGGGTCTTCAAACCATTGCCAGTGATACAAAGAACGGCAGAATCATCTTTGGGAATTTGACCGTTGGCAATGAGTTTTTTGGCAACACCCACGGTGACACCACCCGCAGTTTCCGCGAAAATACCCTCGCATTCCGCAAGGAGGCGAATGCCTTCTCGAATCTCATCGTCGGTTACATCGTCTCCATGACCTGCTGTTTCCCGCATGACCTTCAAAGCATAGAAACCGTCCGCAGGTGTACCGATAGCCAGCGATTTCGCAATCGTGTCAGGTTTAACAGGCTTGAAGAAATCCAGAGATGATTTGTGAGCAGCCGTGATAGGGGAACACCCTGTCGCTTGAGCTCCATGAATGTGGTATTTGGAGTCATCGACAATCCCCAGCTTGGAGAATTCCTGGTAACTTTTGTGAATCTTGGTCAGAAGCGAACCAGAGGCCATGCAGACAATTGTGTGCTTGGGGATTTCCCATCCTAATTGCTCCATGATTTCAAATCCCATGCTTTTCGACCCCCTCGGCATAATAGGGCCTCATGTTGACATTAACGAAGGCCCAACTGTATTTTGCCGGCAATTTCCGCACATAGACGATTGACTTCATCATAATGACCTTTGATGCTGATGACTTCTGGTCCATAGACGAGCGAGTTGACAATCTTTCCTTGCTCGAGATCAGCAGGAATAAAAACGAAGGCCCGAAGACCGGCTGAGGCCGCATTGGCAGCCACAGAGTTGGCTAGATTACCGGTTGAAGCACAAGCAACGGTATCAAAGCCAAGTTCTTTCGACCGACTCAAAGCAACACTGACAACGCGGTCCTTGAAGGATAAGGTCGGGTAGTTGACAGTATCGTTCTTAATCCATAATTCGCGAATACCCAGGCGCTTAGCCAAGCGGTCAGCCTTGACAAGTGGAGTGTAGCCAACTTGAAGTCCAACTGTGGGTTCTTTTGCCACTGGGAGGAGCTCACGATAGCGCCACATGCTGTTGGAACGTCGACTGATGACTTCGCGATTCAAACTATTGCGAATCAAGTCGTAATCATACGCCACTTCCAATGGGCCAAAATCAAATTCACAGACATGATTGGCTGTCAAGGGATACTCCCTACCACACTCTCGGCACTTAAGTGCCTTCATATAACCATTTTCTTCACTCATAAGTCCTAAAAGTTGTTTGAAAACGAGTTGGGGTGCGGGGAAGAAGGTAGAAGAATCATGCCGCATCTGAGCCATTTCGGGCGTCAAATGGCTCCACTTGGAGGGAGGCAATCAACATCTCATCTTTCCCAAACCTTAACAGGTTTAAGCTGGAATTGGCACCTTGACATCGAGCAAATTGAGGTATTGTTCAATCGGTTGCCGTGGTTTCCTAGGGCCAGTTCCCTCAACCACTCTGAATGAGACCGTCTTATCAACGGATCGGGATACAATGATAACTAGTCTTATTTATGTCAACTCGTTTTGTAAACAATCTTGGCTTTTTGGACAAAGCAAAGCAGGATTTGATTACTCGCTGAATTATGAGCACCTACCAGATCAAAACCCAAGTTGTTGGCAGTTACCCCGTGCCCCTCGTGGTTAAGGGCCTACCCCCACTACACCAAATTTACATGATGCCATGTTAGCGGTGGTGAAGACCCAGGAGCTGGCCGGTATCGATATCATTTCTGATGGTGAATTATCTCGATTTGACGTCAATCACCCAGAGGACAAATGGCATGATTGAATATTTCATCAGGCCTATGGGGAGGCATGAGTGACCAGGTAAGCCGCGAAGACTGGCAACAATATCAACAAGCAACTGGCATGCAATTTCGTTCCAAGCCTCCGGGTATGGTCACCAGCTCCATCCATGAGGGCACTTTAAACCTTCCTCAAGCTTGGAAATCCATCAAATCATTAAGTGCCTCCTCGATGATGTTCACGTTAACTTCACCTTACATGTTAGCCAAAACACTCCATGATCGTCATTATGGTGACATCAAGACACTGACGAATGCAATCGCTCGGGTGTTGGCTAATCAAGTTGCTGGCATAGACGCCCCCATGGTTCAGATCGATGAAGCAAATTTACCCGGCAATGTAGAGGATGCGAGTTGGGCACACGAACCCATTAATCTGGTTTTGAATGCTATTCAAGGTGAGAGGGCATTGCATCTTTGCTTTGGGAATTACGGAGGTCAATCTATTCAAAAAGGGTTTTTGGGCACATCTGATCAAGTTTTTTCAATCAGCTTGATGTCAATCATCTTGTGTTGGAATTTGCGCGCAGGGGATACGATGAACTGGAGGCTTTCAATGATCTCAGGCCAGATATCAAACTTGGGATTGGGGTCGTGGACATCAAAGACAATGAAGTTGAAAGTCAGGATCTGATTGCAAAACGAGTGGATCACGCGACAAGGATACTTGGTCCTGAACGTATCGGGTGGATCCATCCTGATTGCGGGTTTTGGATGCTTCCCCGAACCGTGGCAGATGAAAAAATGAAGCGTCTTGTTCTTGGAAGAAACCTTGTCGAAGACAAGTAGCGAACGCCGCCCATTACCACTTTCTTTCAGCTAACCATTTCATGTCAAAAACCGAAGGTCATTCACACAAGATTCGAAGAAGCCATTTGCTTGTTTTACTGGCTGCATTCCTCGGATGGTTATTTGACGGATTTGAGATGGGACTCTTCCCCATAGTTGCCCGCCCTGCCCTAACGGATATGTACACGGGCTCAGACAATGTGGACGCGTTTGTCGGTCAATGGATGGGGTGGATTACCCGCTGTATTTTTATTGGGAGCAGCTGCTGGTGGCTTTATTTTCGGATGGTTCGGGGATCGTTTCGGCCGCGTCAAAGCAATGTCAGCCAGTATTCTAACCTATTCCATTTTTACGGGATTAGGATTTTTTGCCCAGGAGCCGTGGCACCTTGCATTATTCCGTTTTCTTGCAGCGCTTGGCATGGGAGGGGAATGGTCTCTGGGTGTTGCATTGGTTATGGAATGCTGGCCTGAACGACTCAGACCGCTCATGGCCGGCATTATCGGGGCCGCTGCTAACTTCGGTTTTTTACTGATTGCAGCCGTTAGTAAAGCCAAAGAGGTCACAACGGATTCATGGCGATGGATGTGGCTGGTTGGGATCTTACCTGCATTGCTTGTCTTTTTCATTAGGCTCTTCGTACCTGAATCCGAGCGATGGAAAGCCTCGATCTCCAAGAACAAAAACAATCACCCACTCAAAGAAGTATTCTCCAAGAAACTGATTAAAAACACCTGTCTTGCTATTTGCTTTTCCTCTATTGCATTGATAGGGACATGGGGATCGGTGCAATGGATTCCAGTGTGGGTTGATCAAATGGTTGGCGACACCCTGCCAACAGCAAAATCAGATGTGGGCATGTTGAGTGCAATGGGTGCGATTATCGGGTGCCTCGCCGGCCCTTTGATCGGAGGAGGTATTGGAAGGCGCCCAGCCTTTTTCATGCTCTGTTTATCCTCTTTGCTTGTTTGCGGGCGCTCTTTATCGCAGTGGAATAGAATATGGAGCGGCATTCAAATTCCTTGTTTTTTTGACAGGAATGACGACTGCCGCATTTTATGGTTGGTTTCCGCTCTATTTACCTGAATTATTTCCCACCCGATCCCGTGCTACAGGGCAAGGGGTAGGATATAATTCAGGAAGGATCTTTGCGGCTTTCGGAGCCATTGCAGGAGGGCAGCTCGTAGCTGCATTTGGTGGCGATTATGCACGGATGGGCAGTATGATTACATTGATTTATCTGGCAGGTATGCTGATGATCTGGGTGGCTCCAGAAACCAAAGGCAGACCCTTGCCTGAGTGAACCGACCGAGGAGTGTCCGTGCCGCTTTACATAACATTGACAATGAGCTTACAGGCAGATGACTAGAGCTTTTTTAAACATAGCCATGAATGGATTCATGGAACTCATTCGCCAGCCCATTTATTTGGTAATCATGGTAAGCTCCAATGTATTCATGTTGTTTCTTGCCAGCCTTTATTATGCAGGCGCAGGGGAGGATACATCCATGGTCCAAGGAGGCATACTGGCTACGATATTTCTATCTGGAATTTTCACTGCAGTATTGGGGGCTTCTCTCTCTATCGGGGAGGAAATCGAATCTGGCACCGCTCTGACAGTGCTCTCGAAGCCAGTGGGGCGAGTAACTTTCATACTTGCTAAATTCGCGGCACTGGCATCCTCACTTGTACTGCAATGCTTCACTGGATGCCTTGCCGCCTTGTTATCCTCAAGAATGGCATTTGATGTCTATGGGGCACCAGACTACCCAGCCATTGTCATTTACGGGGCAGGCATTGCGCTTGCCTGTATTATCGGGCTGTGCTTCAACTTTTTTGCCATGAAACCGTTTGTGGGCCCCACTGTCATCAGTATGTTTTTTTGTATGACTGTCGCCTTCATCACCGCGAACTACGTGGACCGGGATTGGAGCCCACAATCTTTTGGTAAAGATGTCGACTGGCGCATGATACAGGCTGTCTTGTTGCTTTTATTTGCCTTGTGCTCTCTGGCAGGTTTTGCCATTGCCTGCAGCGCACGTGTATCGCTCATACCCACACTGATTCTTTGCCTGGCTGTATTCTTGGGCGGTCTGGTCTCGGACCACTTCCTTGGCACGCGCGCAGAAGAAGGTATTTTCTGGGCAAAATGTCTATATGCAATCACTCCTAATTGGCAACTTTTCTGGATGAGTGACGCTCTAGCCAATGACAAATCCATACCACTGGCCTACGTCTTGAGATGCGGCCAATACGCCGTAGGAACTCTTGCAATCAGCCTTGGCATGGCTGTTCTTTTGTTTGAAGACCGTGAATTGAGTTAAAAAGCATGACCGCCTTTAAACCTTCAGCTACGGCTCTTTGCGTCCAACGATTACACGCAGTTGCTGCCCTAACGATCAAAGCAGCTTTTCGATTCAAGCTTATCCCATGGTTGTTACTGATTCTAATAACATCCGTCTTTTCTATTCCTTATCTGGTGACCCATAACGGCAGCGCGGAGATGTTCGCTCAGGTTCAACTGACCTATTCGCTGATGGCCGCCAGCATCCTCATTGGAGCCTCCACCATCTGGCTGGCATGTGGTGTCATGTCTCAGGATTTCCAGCGTAATCACATTGTTTTATTGGCTAGCAAACCTTTGGCACGCTGGGAAATTTGGGTAGGTAAATGGCTGGGAATTTCATTTCTGAATGCAAACCTTTTGGTGATCACTGGCATTTGCATATATGGATTACTCGCATTCCATGCCCGGGATTTGTCCCCAGAAGAACAAAAAAGGCTTCAAGCCTCCACACTTACTTCCAGGGCAAGTGTCAAGGAGGCAGCTCCTGATGTGGAACTGGAGGTTGAGCAACTTTATGCCAGACGTATTCAGGATCCCGACATCGCTGAGATGGATCCAGCCTATGTGCGCGGCATGCTTCGAGAGGAAGTCCAGTGGATGAATCAACTCGTGAAGCCCATGCATCGCAGAATTTGGAACTTGAATGCGGGAAGTCAAGCCAAAGGTGCCCCCAACGCACTTATTCAGATGCGCGTGAAATTTTATGCATCCTGGATTGAAGACACAAAAGACCAACCAACACTGTGGGTTGTTGGCGATCCTAACTCGCCCTCAAAATGGGAAAAGGAACTCAATTTAAGTCCGATGGTTACTCATGAGTGGTCCGTTCCTGCAAGCTTGATTGACGATAATGGCAATCTCCATGTCGAGTGCCACAACTATACCGAGTCAAGCCTTGTTTTCAAAGTGGAGGACGGATTGGAAGTCTTGATAAAAGATGGGAATTTCACTTTGAATTATTTCAAATGCTTGCTCGTTCTATTTGCGTGGATGACGTTGCTTTCGGCCTTGGGGTTGTGGGCTACCACTTTCACCTCCCTTCCTGTTGCTACTTTCCTTATCTTGACCATCATCTTAATTGCAAGTTCCGATCAACTATTCAAATCCATTGTCAGCGAGGGGACGATCTCGACAGTGGAAGAAAATGGAGAAGCTAGTTGGGCTTACCTTGACTGGATCCTTGTGCCCATTTTTACCGTGCTACACTATTTCACTGAAAGTCTGCGCTCTATCTCCCCCATTGAAAGCCTGATCACAGGCCGCAATATCCAGACCATAGCAATGCTCAAATACCTCGGGATCCTATGTGGCGTGCTGAGCGGTCTTCTGGCGGGATGGGGGATTTATATTTTTGAAAAGAAGGAAATTGCCAAGTGAGCTCAAATTTAAAACTCAATAAATTGACTCATCGTTTTTTAATCCTGGCTATGTTTCTAGTTGCCATTTTCTCCAATCACTTTACTCAGAAAAGGCTGAACAGGGATCGCCAGAGGCTGGGATTAACCCGTATGGAACCACTCAAGAATGCACCTCCATTGCTGGCTTTTTCAAGTGTTGCTTTGGGCGGTTTTCGAGGACTGATGGCAAACGCTCTGTGGTTTCGCGTCACTCGATTACAAGATGAAGGCAGATTCTTCGAGGCACTGTCACTCGCAGATTGGATCACCAAATTACAACCAACCTTCTCTTCCGTCTGGACCTTCCAATCCTGGAACATGACTTATAACATTTCCAAACAGTTCGAATCCCCAAATGAACGGTGGAGGTGGATTCAGAGCGGAATCAAACTATTGAGAGATGAGGCGTTGAATTACAATGCTCAGTCATCGGAAATTTATCGTGAACTTGCCTGGATCTTTCAGGACAAGATCGGAGGGACGTTTGACACTCAACATGCTTATTACAAAGGTCGCTGGGCTACCGACATGCGGCGTATTCTTGGAGATCACCCTGACTTGGAAGCTATTGAAGCTTCTACCGACCCTCAGGTAATCGCAAAGCGTGATATATTGTTGAAGAACTATGGACTGGACATAACGCGCATGCGGTTAATTCAGGATAACCTTGGGCAATACGATTGGCGCTTACCAGAAACTCATGCAATTTACTGGGCTTGGGCCGGACTTGAAAATGCCAGCGAAGGTAAACTTAACTTTCTGCGACGAGTCATTTGGCAGTCCATGAGTTTGGCTTTCGAACGCGGTCGCCTGATTGAGAACAAGGTAGACCAAAAGCTGGATTACGCACCAAACCTTGAACTAGCGCCATACACACATGCTATGTTTCTGAAAGTTCGAGACGAAGAGGAAGACACCAACTACTACAGCACCATCGACAGAGCTCATAAGGAGTTTCTGCAAAATGCATCCTACTATTTTTTCCTGCACCATCGACTCGCGGAATCATCCGAATGGTTCGGTGAACTTAAATCGCGCTTTCCCGACTCTTTGCCAAAAGGAATCAGTCTGGAAGAATTTGCCCTCAATCGATTCGAATCAAACCTTGTCAAAGCCAACATGAACGAGGCGCGCGTGATCATCAACGGATTGATCAGACAATTTCTTTATTTCCTCGCAATAGGGGATGAGGATCAAGCTCTGGGTTATCGCAACATGTCAGAAATTGCATGGAAGAATTACCATAAACCGGCTCAGCGCTCAACCGAGAGGCTCGCACTTCCCCCATACGGAAAGTTACTTAGGAACATGCTGCAGCGTATTAATCAAGGTGAGGAAGGGTTCAGTGAAGGAATGATCGCTGCCTTGAAAACGCGAGTTGAGATTTCACCAGAGACGAAAATCGAATAAATCTGAATTTCCTGCGCTTGATGGCCACTCATACTTACCACCATTTGAAAGATGGATCTGGTCTAGGGGCATTCCCATAATTCCATTCGTAAGCTTCCAACGGAAATTGAAAAAATTCAGTGTGAGAATCTCCAAACAATACATTGAAACGATACTCTCCTTTGAAATTATGCCACTGACTTTCTCTATCGTTTTTATTTCGATCTGCCCACCATGGCCAATCTCCGGTAACCAGTTTATTGGATGGGCCCTTGATTAAGGCAGAACCTTTCATGGGTGTGGCCTGCGGAGTGCCTTTTGCAGCCCTGGAATCACCTGTTACATGCTGAATCCTCAGCGTTTCTACGGCCCAAACCGTTAAGTAACTATTACCCCATGCGTCGAAACATGTTTTGGTACCCTTTGGAAAGTTACTAATCCAAAGTGAATCCCCTTTATCTGATGGACAATGGTAAGCTTCATCCGCGGGAACGTAGGCATTGAGCGGTCTTCTCTCTCTTGGCACATTCCCTCCATGTAAGGTCATCGTACCTGTGTTCCCCCCCAGTACTCCCCCACTGCTCGTAGGCAGGATAGAAGTCATTATTATCATCAATATACATGGCAAAGCCCAGACCATGCTGACGCATGTTGTTGTTACACTTGATCGTTCTAGCCTTTTCTTTGGCCCGCGACAAAGCGGGAAGAAGCATACCGGCAAGAATGGCGATGATAGCGATGACCACCAACAATTCAATGAGAGTAAATGCGAGCATGCCCGTCTGGCTTTTTTTCATGGATTCAAAGTGTCTTGAGTGGATTAGATGAACAAGTGCTTATACTCTTTTTTTTCAATTCAACGCGGTGTGACCTGCTGAACGGCATTGGGATTTTTCTCTTCTCTAAAGAGGTTCGTGACCACTTTCGTTGCAGGAAGAAACTCAGCATGACCATCCAAAAACACGTAATTGGCCCCCTGATTGTGTCGTTGAGCAGCCAGGCGACGTTCATTGCTGAGTCGGCTGGTTTGCTGGTTATAGGGTAGATGACTGGGTTTCCAGACATCATTGAGATTAGTAATGGCATCTCGAATACCAGTCACAATTGGCCGCCATGAACCTGCTGCGTTATCTCCAATATGAATACTGTTGGAGGGTTCCTGAAATGCTGTAATTTTCGATGGACCAATTTGCTCAGTACCAATCATATCCTCCTTGTTTCTAAACTTCCATGCATTGATCGAATAGGTAATGATCTGCTTCTCCTTGGGATTTCGGTTAGGATAACTAGGGCACTTGTATATGCGAATGCCGCTGAAGTTCTCCTCGGTCCCGCCTTCTGGCATGTAATCCATATAAACTAGAAACCATGGATGCCCATTGCCGCGAGGAATGGAACCCTCATTTTCGTCTGAATACAAAATCATCGCCAGTCCGGTTTGCTTGAGATTATTGATGCAGGATATTGCTTTCGCTTTCGCCTTTGCCTTGCCGAGGGCCGGTAACAACATCCCTGCGAGAATTGCAATAATTGCAATGACAACCAACAACTCAATGAGTGTGAAACCCTTGCGATTTCTCAAGGCGTCAACAGATAAAGGAAAAGATATCTTCATAGACTTTGCTTACTGACGGCAAGATGTCATTATCTCGTCGCACTTGGTTTTGGGATTTGTTATTCTTTAGCTGTTTTGAGCACTCAACAAGAGCAAAAAATAATATTTTTTGCTTTCTGGATTTTCAAACAGATCGACATTTTATTCCGCTAATTCAATGGTTTGACAACCATGACCCGGAAAAACAACATGGACGATTCGCGCTCTCTTTGAATCTGGAAAGTCAATTCCCCTTCATCAGCGAGCTTGGATTCCAGCAGTTTCCAGGAACGATCCGTGAGATTCGCTTTGGATTGTAAAATATAGGCTCTTCCCGGAACTGTGCTTAATTCCAGTTGCAAATTCATTGCGTTATCAAGAGTAACCGAAGTGATTTTTGTCACACTATTGAACTCACGAGGATCCGTCCCTGCTTCAAATTCATCACGGTTGACATGACCATCTGAATCAGGGTCTGCGTTTTCTCCACTGACCTTAGAATCTGCCCGTTCGCTCAAGGTAAAGAAACCGACCAACCAGTCTTCATAGCTGACTGAGATTCCTTCCTCTCGAACCCCCACGTTGAGTTGTCTTGTGGTCGTTAAATCACCATCGGTCACGTGAACCTGAAGCAAGTAATCGCCAGTAAAAGGAAAGCGGACCATCGTGGGTATGAGGGAATCATTTTGGAAGGAAACCCCGCCAGGACCAGATACTTGCTCCCATTGAACCTCAGTAAGCCCGGGCTGCAATGGCAAGCCATCATCGCTCCATTCACCTTCCAGGGCTACCCATGTTTTTGGTTCGACCCACATTTCGGAAACCAATTGCACTTCAGGCGCCCGGTTGTCAGGGGACGATTCAGCGTTTATCTGCATGTCAAAGCTGATGTCACTGCTTGTGGCATTGGCTTGATGTATTTCCACGGCAATCACATTCTGCCCTTCAACGAGCAGATTCGGATCTATAGAAGATTCAAAAAAAGTATTTTCATCATCCCCACCCACTACAGCCAGGGCAAATGTCTGATGAGACACATCACCTTCAGACAGATTATGGCGGAGGATTTCCTGCCCATTCAAATAAACGATCGCGCCATCATCGCGAATCAGGCCAAGTTTCATGCTCTGCACACTCGATGGCCGAGCTATCTGGATAAATTTACGGAAATAATAAGTGACCGCTTTATCGGACGCGTTTCCTCCGAATGATATCACGGTTCTCTCATCCCCGTCTCCATACCCAAACTGAGCACTTCCCGATTTCCAATCGGCATCGCTGAAATCCAAATGAACCCATTGATCAGGCTGAGGCATGTCATCATCCATGTATTTCCAGGCAGAGCCTGATGCGATCAGAGTTTGATTGCCTACCTGCCTTTCAACGGTAAGCTTCAGCTGTGAGGTTGAAATCAAGGCCCCATCGGATACGGATAATTCAACAAGCCAGTCCCCCACCCCGGGAGCAGACACTCGAGTTTGCGCAAGACCTGAGTCTTCAAAATACAAAACACCCGGTCCAGAAATCTGTTTCCAGTGAACGCTCAAGTTTTCGGAAGATTCAGGCAATCCATCATCCTGAGCTTTCCCATTGAGTTCGAACACAGCTGGTAAGCTCAGCACGGTAATTGCCTGATCTATTCCAGCAATTGCAATAGGAGCTTTGTTGCCATCATTTTCGCCCCCCGGAGAAGGTTGATCCTGGCTCGACCGCCAATTGATGGGATCATTCCCATAGGACCGGGCATCTAGGCGCTCAATGGAAGCTCCAGAACTCAAGCTCAAGTCAGGCCATGGCAGTGTGCTATCATACCGCACCTCATCCACAGCGATCATAGGAACAACTTCCCCATCAGTTGTAACATTTGGTGTATCTGGGCGCATCAATCGTATGCGTTCACCGTTGGCCTGCAGATTACCCTCAAAGGGCCCAAAAACCCTAACATTTCCTGGAATGGCAAAGGCAGAACGGAACTGATCCGGACTCACATTCACAATCAGCATGATTTCATCGGGATCCATCGAAACGCCAACAGGAAAGGAAAACCCGATGCCCTCCACTTTCCATGTATTGGATGGAGCCTCCAAATCAAAAAGAGTGATGCGTTGATTGGAAATATTTTTGATTTCCAGAAATTCCGGTTTACCTCCGTCCGGTGCATAGCCGATTTCATTGATCACCACAGGCCCCACCAATGGCTCAGCATTCGACGCACCCAAGGTCAATTGGGTTTGTGGAGGGTAGTGCACCTGACCGCTGCTGGTGTAATATTGACCAAAGGAAACACCGTTTGCAGAGGCACCAAAGTCAAAACCATGACTGTAACCCGTGAGTTCGCCTTGAGCGTCAGCAGAAAATAGAAAAACGGATTCTCCAATAGAGCTGAATGTAAAACTGGGATCGATACCGGGTATTGAATTGAAATCAGACTCCGTCACCACCAGATAAGCACCAGAAGGAATCCGCGTTCCCTGCGGAAAGACATATTTGGCCGGTGTATTTTTATCATCTGTTAGATACCACCCTCCGATGTCGGCCTCTTGCTCGCCCGGATTAAAGAACTCTACGGAGTCCAATTGAGGCAAGTCCGTGTGGGCTAGCATTTCGGTGATGAGGACACGCGCGAGTCCGGCCTTGATATCCTCTCTACCCGGGCTCCCCCATCGCTGACTGGATGCGCGCCACGAGGATGCCTGCGATTGATCCTGTAATTGGGACGTTTGCAATGGCACTAGAGAAAACCCACCTCCATCGGGTGTCAAAGGCCACGGCTGAACATCATCATACTCCAGTGAAAAAATAATTCCCCCTGCGGCATGCACAAGTGTCAGTCGTTCTCCACCATTATTCAAACTACCAGTATAGCTACCGGCAAGCGGCACGGAGGGATAGCGACTTCGGAATTTTGTTTCGTTTTTTGCCAAAACCAGATGAGCTCCTGATTCGATGACATAACCGTTCGGGAACGTGAAATCAATGCCGTCAGTAAAAGACACACCACTTAGATCGAGTGAAGTGGAGGCCACATTCTTGAGTTCAATAAACTCATAAACATCTTCATCCTCCCCCGTATCATCTGCATGTGGATGATACATGATTTCAGTCACCAGTAGTTCATTAAAGGAGCGTGCAACAATAAAATCTGTTTGAGCAAGAGCACTCCACTCACCATTGCTCACCGATCGTGCCGCGAATTGCACATGCTCATTTATCGTGATCGATCCCTGATAAAGTCGTGCACCTGGGGCGAAGCCACCTCCTGCCAATCTTGGATCGCTTCCATCCAGTGTGAAATAAACCCGATTCGCATTCCCCTTATTCACTTCCAATGGAAACCCATCCTGCACAATCCCACCGAACTGGTTCAAGACGGGTGCATTAACATCCGGGTATAGATCATCTCGCTGTAATTGACTGAAAACAATATCGGCTCTGCGCCGTATGAAATTGTTGACCACGTTGTTGATCGTACGGATCCAGTTATTGTCTCTTGTGAATGGATCCGACCTTTTGGAATCACCCCAGCGTGCCGATTCTGCAACCACGGCCCGGTCTATTTCCTCTTTGCGTTTCAGAAAAAGCTCCGTAGCCCGTTCGCGAGTCAAGACACCACCGTTGAACATGTGTTTGTGAATATGGTCGGCGACCTTCAAACGGAACTCATCATTATCCTGCAGTTTCTGCCATAAATATTGCGGATTAAAATATTGAAAACTACTCCCCGCACTGTAGGGCCCTGTCCGATCCTGATTCACATTCAACAAAGTATGCTCCGCATCATGCACAAAATGCTGGAAGCCAAAATCACCCAGGCGATTGCGTATCGAATAAAAATTATTTGGCCGGGTGTTGCCCAGAAAGTTAGAGATTGGAGCGTCCAGGTTTCCGCCATAGAGGATGATCAGCATGTAATCGATTAAGTTGGGCACATCCACCAACACGGGATATTCAGGATTGCGCGTCCCATCAGGATTATTCCCCAAGACACGCTGATAAGCGGCATCACTTGAAAATCCTGCCCGTGCCGCATCAAAAAGAGTGCGCCAGTCTTCGAGGTTGCCATCCGTTGCGTTGATCGTGTAGGGACCCGCTTCTACCTTGACGACATCATAATCGTCTTTATCGCCTCCATAATATGATTCTCCATATGACGCCTCGGGGCGCTCCACGGTGTTATACAGGCCCCAGTACATGCCATTAATGTAGAGATGCACATACTCGCCACGCTCAGCGTTGTGTCCCATGGCCAATTGAAGATCCCGATTGTATTGATCTCTGAGAAAGATACCACGACTGTCTCCCTGAAAACTCCAGGAGTAGTTTTGAAATGTCCTGAGGTCAAATCCATCAAAGGATTGAGCTGCATCTTCGCCAAAGACTGGATAATTTAATTTGGGTTCGCCGTATTCATTTCGGAAAAAGAGACGCAGGGCATGTTTGGGATTGTTCGTACTCCGGCTAAAACCACCTCTTACCCGAATCCCGGCATTGATTTGAAAACCATCCTTTCCGTCCGGATAAATGAGCTCGACCGAACAAGGACGCTCCCATTGACGGCCATCTCGCGAGGGGTTGGCATAGATTCCGTTTGAAGAACCAAACATGTCATCCAGATCCATTACGATGGAATAGGAGGGAATCGTCTGCATGTCCTCGATGATGGTGTCACGATAATCAGGATGATTGACCACCTCAGGATCCATTCCGTAATCAACCGTATTACTTCCCCATTGTGCCGGCCACCCTTCCGGAGCCCGTCCATTGGAGGCCTGTTGAATCACATCCTCGAGAAAGATGTAGGTCTGGGTATCTGTATTGGAAGGTTCGTATCCTTCGCGAAATGCTCTGGCCCTTACAGTTGTTGTTTGATTGATGGTGATAGGGTCACCAAAGGTCCGGCCATTGGAGGGGGACGGTTCCGTACCATCCAGTGTATAGCGGATCACCGCAAACTCCGTTGAGGTCAAGATGGTCAGTTCAAATGGACTCGCGTAAAACCCGCGATCCTGATTAAATTTCGTGTCTGCCACAAAGGCCAAAGATCCTTCTGCATTGAGTTCTCCCGGTGTTGCCTCAGCGAAATAGTGATTGGCTTTTTCCTCTACCTTGTATTCCGAGAGAGAGGCATCCAGAAAAACATCCGCATCATCGGCTGCAGCATTGAGCACCTGAACAGCCAGCAAATTTGAACCTGACTTCAATTCAGACATGAAGCGAGTGATGGCAAAACTCTCCCATTGAGAAGCACCGTGTATGCCTGTCGCATTGCTGTTCCACGCAGCATTGCTTGGCGCCTTGTCCCGCGCCACTTCTACTCCGTTCAGAAAAGCAACGAAACCATCGTCATACTTCAACTTCAAGGTCATTGATTCCAATTGCGCAGGATCATCAATGCTGAAGGGAATCCGTGTGTAGAAGGACGCGTGCTTTTCGTGCATCTGACTGATAATGTCCGTTTGAAGTGCCGAGTTCACTCCGCCTGCGCGGCCTGTGGTCTGAACTTCGAGGCCGCCACTGGCTACATCACCAACCAATCGAAATTTACTTCCATCAAAGCGGCGAAACCGACCCTGTGCCGCAAAGAGCTCGAGACCGGCTCCCCCTCCCCGTTCATAGAACACAAGACGCAGTGGATATGCCCCGGCTTTGGCAAATTGCATGATAGCCACAGTGTCAGCAGGCGCTCTGGGGTTTGGAAAAGACATACTTTGGTCTCCCACCTCAAGACTGAATCCATCATCGCTATTGACACCGAAAGACCAGTAACCGTCTTCGGGAATGATCACGGTTCCGATTGCCAGAACCACAAAATCATCTTGATTAACCCCGATACTCACACCAGGAAAAGGTGCATCATCACCATAATTGCCAGCACCTCCTGTATCAAAAAAGTTGAGAACAGGAGCCAACTCGGTAACAGAACCCACTTGTAAAGAAGGAGATTTGATCACTGACTCCGCTGTGGTAATATGCACGACAGGCGACCGAGCGTCTATTTTTTGAACGGTAAAACCCGGAGTGAAGGCCTGATACCCAATGCCAGCCTTTCCCGTAGACCAATGAGCATCAGAAAATCCACTTTGATACCACTGCGTTGATTCAGCAGGACCATCCGCAATACGAAACTTCAAGTCAGCCCCGGAATTCAACAGGATCGATTCACTGACAACCTGCCCCTGCCCATAAGACACATCGCGGTATTGCGTTGGATAAGGATTGAACGCTGTTGCAAGAGTCACTCCATCAGAATGTATTAATGCCAGAAATTCTCCGTCGGAGCTAAGCTTGAAATTGGTATGCAACGGTTTGTCCGGATTTTTTCGATCCTTACCCGACGCCCACACTATCAACAATTCTTTGGGGGCCAATATGGTCGATGGAAATTGCCATTCAGTGAGATTGTCCGCATCGTTGCTCAGAAACCAACCTGTTAAATCGACGGTTACATTGGAGGGATTGTAGAGCTCAATCCAATCTGAACTGCCTCCATCTTCATCTTGAGCAGTGAGCCCATTGCTTGCCATGAACTCGGAAATCACTACCTGACCTTTCGATTGGGCGGAAAACGAGAAAATCAAGCACAGGATCACACACATTTGGAGAAACCATTTGTTTCGCATGGTCAAATTCAGAGCAAAATTCAGGCCATTTCAAAATACTAAATCGTTTTCAAAAACAGAACATTGTAATCAGGTTCATCAGGGAGCAAAATGATCTCACTCATGGATCATGACACACCACAGGTAAACATCCTCCTAACGCTCGAAGAAAGTGAATCTAAAGACGCGTGGAAACATGCATGTGCCGATGCTTTGGGTGTGCCTTTGGAGCGGATAAAAGAGGTTCGACTGCGAAAACGATCCATCGATGCACGCCAGAGAACAATCAAAGTTCAACTCCGACTTGATGTGGGGCTGGATGCTTCGCTGCCAGAATTAGAATCTCCCGCAAACAGTTACCTGAAAATCTCTGAAAAAGCCCGTAAGGTGATCATTGTGGGCAGTGGTCCAGCCGGATTGTTTGCCGCACTGCAAGTCATTTCGCTTGGAATGCAACCCATTGTATTGGAGCGTGGAAAGGATGTTTCTTCCCGTCGATTCGACTTGGCCCCTCTGTTAAGAGAAGGGGTAGTAAACGAAGAATCGAACTATTGTTTCGGGGAGGGTGGTGCAGGAACTTTTTCGGATGGAAAACTTTACACACGAGCCAAAAAGCGGGGGCCGGTTGCGGACATTTACCGCACTCTAGTTGCGCACGGGGCCCCGGAGAACATTCTCATCGAATCACATCCTCACATTGGCTCAAATTTATTGCCCAATGTGGTTCGAAAGATGCGTGAATCGGTAATCGCTGCCGGTGGCGAAGTGCATTTTCAAACTAAGGTCACGGACTTGATCCTCTCGAAGGATCGTATCACTGGAGTAGTATGCAATGAAAACAAATCCTTTGAAGCAAAAGCGGTGATTCTCGCAACGGGGCATTCGGCACGCGATATTTATCAGTTGCTAAATGACAAAAAGATCCTTCTTGAATCAAAACCCTTTGCGATAGGAGTTCGCATCGAACATTCCCAATCTTTCGTCGACCTTCATCAGTATCACCTGCAATCAGGGGAGCAACGGCCAAATGCACTCCCTGCGGCAAGTTATCGATTGGCTACAAAAATTGATCATCGCGGGGTCCATTCCTTTTGCATGTGCCCCGGAGGCTTCATTGTTCCAGCAGCCACTTCCAATTCCGAAATCGTGGTGAATGGCATGAGCTTATCCAGAAGAGATTCTGCTTTTGCCAACAGTGGTATGGTCGTCACTGTCGAACCAGAAGATACCTCACATTACGAAAAAGAGCACGGGCCGCTGGCTGGCATTATTTATCAACAAAAAATCGAGCACGCCGCCAAGCAAGCTGGTGGCGGAGGTCAGGTTGCACCTGCTCAGCGAGTCACCGATTTCCTCAAAGGAGCAGTTTCGTCGACATTACCCAAAACCAGCTATTTTCCTGGCACTGAATCGGTTGACCTGAATGAATTATTGCCCGCCGAAATCACTCGAAGACTGAAGCAAGGCTTCACACTCTTTGGCAATCAGATGCCAGGCTACATTACTGATTCGGCCATCCTTATTGGTTTCGAAACTCGAACCAGTTCGCCCGTAAGAATCCCAAGAGATCCCGATACTCTCGAACACCCCATGGTCAAAGGCTTATATCCTTGCGGTGAAGGAGCAGGCTATGCAGGCGGTATTGTCAGTGCTGCTTTAGACGGATTGAGGTGTGCTCAGGCAATCAAGAACGCCTGACACATTTCGCGCTAATTGAGGTGTCCACTTCAAGACCGATGCGCGTTTAAGGCCAAAAAATCAGACCGATGGCTGCAAGCCATAACGTCGAGTCCTTCCCCTCGGGAGCCATAGAGTATAGCCTCCACTCACGCCGTAACCGGACTCCAAAGAGCTCAAAAAATGTCACACGCATCGAATGAGACATGGTTCACCCTTGAAAATATATGGAGAACAACATATGATTTGAATCATGACACATGAAAATGTTATTCGTCACTTTCGTTTTAGTTAGCTTATCGGGCTCAATACAGATTTCACTGGCTCAGGGCTTTTACGCCGTCTCGAGGCCAACCATCATGCATCCTGCACGAGGCGTGTTTTTTGGACCTGTGCTTGCTCGTCCACAAATAGTGCAAGGAGGAGGAGCGCAAACATTCGCTCAACAGAAGCAAAGCCCAAAAGCAATCACTCCGTGGGCTCAAAGCGATTCCAAAGCAGTTTCAAGAGATCAAATTCTATCCCGTATAGAGCGATTGTGGGGTCAGGTCCGACGTGGACAAACTCAGGCGATGTATGCATTGGCAAAAATTTATGAGAAAGGGAATCCATTAGAACCACAACCCGCCATGAGTCACAGACTTCTCGTTATGGCAGCCCAAAAGGGCCACAAACGAGCCCTTGCTGATTTACGCAAGCAATCCAGCAAGGGCACAGACAGCAAAACGGCTAAATTGGAGAAATGAGCAATTCATTACCTTCCTGATTGAAACGAAAACCGGATTGCTGGCAATAAACCGAATTTGTGGCTTTTGATGCATGCTATCCAAAAAGAAAGGAAAATGAGCACCACATTTTGAATGAGTTTGTGGCAGACGATTACCTCTCCAGTACCGCATCCACAGTCGAATTGGATATCACAAAACGCAATACCACCAGCGGAATATAAGTCCAGAGCACGCCATGAAACCATGCTTGTAAACGCAACCAGAAGTGCACCTAAACTGAATGCACTCGCCCTGACTCCAACGCCCAGCATCAGCAATAAACCGCACCAGACTTCAAACCAGGGCAACCAAGCTGCGACGACGTTCATTTGCCAGGGGGCTTGAAGAATATCAAATTCGCGGATACTCTTGAGAAAAGTCACCGGGTCCAGCGTCTTGGTCCAGCCAAGGTAGATGAACATTCCCCCAATGAATACGCGAATCAAAAAAGCAGCAGTGTCCTTCATGGTGTCTCTTGGGCCTGCTGCATGGAATGCAGTTCTTCAAAATCATCAAACCGATCTCCCATGGCGATTGGATAGGCTCCCCCGTTCCATCCGCGCATGCCTGCTGCATAGATAAAAAGTTTGTCCTGTGAGACGCCCAATTGTTGGAGATCTGTTGCGGTGAATTCGCTGTCTTCACAATGACCGCCACTGCAATAAACGATCACCTGTTCAGCGATCTGACACATCGGCAGTACCAGGTCAATGTATTGGTCTATTTTATAATGATCCAGTAGATAGGCGCCGGGAATGTGTCGCTCTTGAAAAAGGGTTTCATTTCGAGCGTCAATGAGAACAACTTCACCAGATTCCAAACGTGGATCTTCCATCAGCGCGACAACTTCAGCAGTACTTTTGGGCTGAAACCCTTTCTGCATAAGCCGTTCAATCGATTGCTGAACTTCCGTTTCGAATGAGTGATCAGAAGAATGCTGCCTCCCTGAGTTGGAATCTTTTAATGAAATTGTCTCGGAAGTGAGAAAGTAATCACGAGTCACATCCAGACCATTGCTCGAATGATGGTTCAAAATTACTGACAAGGCAGTTCCGAGTCCAAGCACAAACAACCATTCAGGCCAGCTACTGTTAAGATCTTTGGATGAAGCCACAAATATCCCTTGCGATAAGAGCTGTAACACCCATTATTTTTTCAATTTCCGATAGGAACCCACGGGCACCTCGAAATCACTGAATTCTTCGTGGTTAGTCTTGAGTGTGAGCTTCGCATCCTTCAGCTCGTCCACGTTGAGTCCCGCGGGAAATGTCAGAGTCATACGATGATGTTTTCCATTGTTGAGAATATTCGTGTCGATCTTGACACCTTCAACAGACATTTTCACATCAGATAATTCCAGAGGCGTGTCTTGGTAAGAGAGTACTGTCAGATACTTTTTCATGGGCTTCGCGAGCACTCCCTCCTTGAGTAAAATCCGATTGGGAACAACTTGAACGGGAGCCATGACGTAGGCAGTAGCCGAGATCTGGTGATTGCGTGCATCTGGGATATTGGTTTCAAAACGGATTGTCCCACGATTCGAACCGTAGACCAGAGGGGGAACCGTTGTGATCTCGATTTGGTATTCCTTGCCCTCGGTGATCGTCTTGAGAACTGCCTTGAATCGCTCACCTTCGACTCTGAGATTTTTGATTTGCATCTGCGTTTCGACCTGGTTGGTCACTTTGATGATTGAAGTTTTCTCGCCCGTGAGAGACTTGAGCGCAGGGAATGCGGCGACCTGCGGATCCACGACAACTGGCATCCAGACTTTACCTTTGATCTGCAGGAAGGAGGTTGGATGCTTTGGATCATTGCTGGTAACAGTAACCGATTTACTTAAGGGGCCCTTGAATCTGGTTGTACTAAGTTTGATCGGAATAATTCCAGAACGCCCTGGCTCAATGGACTTGGAGAACTCTCCTGCAGTCGTACAACCACAACCGGGCCTTACACTCTTGATTTTGAGGACTTGGTTGCCTCTATTGAAGAACTTGAAGTCGTAACGAATTTCCTCGCCTTGCTGCACGGTACCGAATTGGTAGACAGGTGTTTCAAATTCAATGACAGGAAAGGCTTCAACTTGATTATCCTGAGCCTTCGCAAGGGTCAGACCGACCAGAAAAAAACAGGCAGCAAATTTCGATAAAATATTCATTTTTGCATTAAAAAAGGTTGATTCATGCTCGTGTTGGCGGAATAACGCAGCTGAAACAGCATTAAGGTTAATTCCAACACTTACTCACTGTCGGCGATGATCGGTGAAATTGCAATGCCTGAATCGATGCGTCTGCGAGCTTTCATAGCCAAGTAAGGAGGCACATATTCGCAGCGATGAGCAAAACTTCCAGGCAAAGCGTCTGCTTTCCCATGCCAGGGCTCACGAAGATCTTCAATGACGAAGCCATGCCTGCACAAGCCACCAACAAGAGCTTCCAATGTGTGAAGGAATTCCATGGCCCCCGATTCCCGGTGCTCACTACCATCGATGGGAGGTAACTTTCCCTGATATCTTGCGGAAACCTCCACCGCATACTTACCGCACTCCGGTTTGGGTGTGGTCTGCAGACTGAAAGGTTGCTTGTGCTGAACAATGTATAACCCTCCTGGTTTGAGCACCCTAGCAACTTCTCGATGCAGGCCTTCGATGTTCTGGATGTAACAACTACTCACGGGTTGCATGATCAGATCAAACTCTTTTTCCATCAAACCATGAAGATCCGTCATGCAGCGCTGAAGTCTCCGTATGCGAAAATCATATCGTTCGGCCATGATCCGATCCTTTTCCAGCATCGCTTCAGAAATATCCACGACAGTCACGTCTGCTCCCGCAGCTGCATATAGAGGAGCATGCTTACCACCTCCTGCCCCCAGACAAAGCACACGACGTCCTTGAACTCCTTTTGGCAACCATTGATAAATATTTATGTAGGGCAAAGGATTATTGAGAGCGCGCGCAGAGACAGTAGCTGTAAATCCACTCTTCATGGCAACCAATTTGTCCCATATCTCAGCATTGTGCTGAGAAGCTTTTCTCGATAAATCTTCCATCGTATGACTCGTTTATTTCGTAATTGTGAGTTTTATGATGGCCTGATTTAAGAACCCTACCCAAAGAAAACGCAATAAAAACTAGTCTCAAGACCACTTTTCAGCATTTTCCTGATCAATGACATGAGACAATCGGCACTATAAACCTGAAAAAAGCCCTTTTTTGGCGATTAAAGAAAACAACTTGTAGGATCATGCACCCTTGGCTTGACCGACAATGAAAAATCCGATTGGATAAACACACCAAGCCACAATATTAGGAATATGAACAAATTAATTGTCATTTTACTCGGATGCCTTGCGACAGGATGGATTGCCGGGTTACAAGCGGATGAACAATCTGCCATCGCAACGGTTGAATCATACGGAGGCCAGGTGCTGGGTATCGCCAAAGACGTCGAAGGCGTGCGTGTATTGATTCCCCCCAAGACTTTTGAAGGACGCGTTCTTACAGACGCTGATCTCGAAGTCTTGAAAGAAATCCCGGGGATCATGGAATTAGATATCAAAAATGCAGGCATCGGAGATGCGGGTGTTGCCCATCTGAGCAATCTCGCAAGTCTGGAACGTTTGCATCTTGAAAAAACCAAAATCACTGACGCAGGCCTCAAGCACCTTACAGGGCTGTCCAACCTCGTTTATCTCAACCTGTATGGTACCGAGGTAAGCGCGAGCGGTATGGATGCTTTGAAAACGTTGAAGAAACTGAAAAATCTTTATTTATGGCAGACAAAGGTAAGCGAAGATGCGGCAAAATCTTTTCAAGCAGCCATGGAGAAATCCGGCAATGACGCTCTGGAGATTAACCTGGGATGGGAGAAGGAACTCTTGAGCAAAGCCCGTCTGGCAGCTTTGAAAACTCAGCGCGAAGCTCTTGAAAGCAGCGCAACTGAAGAATCGACTGAATTGGTGGTTGCCGAAGACCCAGACTTCGCCACGCACATCATGCCTATTCTCGAGGCAAATTGTGTCAAGTGTCATGGGGAGGAAAAACAAAAATCCAAACTGCGTCTCGATAGCTATGCCGCAGTCATGGAAGGCACACCCGATGGCAAAATTGTTGTAGCAGGGGATTTGATCGGCAGTAGTTTATTCCAATTGATTACTTTGCCTGCAGATGATGATGACCTGATGCCTCCAAAAAACGGGCCTTTGAGTGAAAACGAAATCGCTCAAATTCGTAACTGGATCGTTAAGGGAGCCAAAGCTGAGGCTGAGGTGGTAGCTGTGGAAGAAACAAAAGTGGCATCCAAGGAAAGCGGTGTTTTTGGAGAATTTATCCTACCGATTTTAAAGGAAAGATGTGCGGACTGTCACGGAGAGGACAAGCAGAAAGCCAAACTGCGCCTTGATTCGCTGGCCGCGACACTTAAGGGTGCAGACGGAGAAGCTATCGTTGTCAGCGGTAAACCTGATGAAAGTTCCCTCTATGCACGTGTCATCCTTCCAGCAGATCACGATGACCGCATGCCTCCTAAAGGAGATTTGCTATCAAAGGCACAAACCGACTTGATCAAGCTTTGGATCACGAGCGGCGCAGAGTAAAATATCTAGCAATTTCAGCATTGAAAGAAAGCGCCTCCAGTCAACTGGAGGCGCTTTTTTATTGAGGAACCAATAAGCCTGCAATCCTCATGATAGATTTGCACAAGAAGCCTTGATTTTATTTGGATTTTCTTCCCCCCGAATCTCCCTCTATTCATGAAAAGAGTGCCGCTCTAGGCGTGATGGCATTGTAAGTTAACAAAAGATCGGGTCGCACCTTTTTCTTGATTCTTTTCACCACCATGAACGCAGTAGGTGAGAAGATATTAAGCGGAAATAAAGCGATCCTAACTGGTATGGATTCTGTAAATCCCATCAAAACTTCGCATTTGTAAAAGCTGGTTTTCTCCTTGTTACCTCAGGTTTGATGCTCCCCTGCCCAAACGCCTGCTTTGACTGGAGAAAAAGCCAGCAGAAAGAGCAGTATGCCTGGCAAGAAGAGTATACTTCAACAGACATTACATAGTTTTGCATTTAACAACAAAGCAACAATTAACGGCCTCATTGAGGTGCTTTCTACTTTACACCCCTGTATGCCATCGCTATAGGGAATTATATGTCCACTTTGTTTATCCCCAGGCAAAAGGTATCGACTCATGCATTTACACTGATCGAGCTACTGGTAGTTATTGCCATCATAGCGATCCTTGCAGGCATGCTTCTACCAGCCTTGAGCAAGGCCAAGGATAAAGCGAATTCAACTCTTTGCAGAAGCAATCTGAAACAAATGGGATTCGCCATCTTTATGTATGTGGACGATAATGATGGCAAACTACCATATGCATGGGGTGAGGGACCAAATTCTTACATCCACGACGCGAATATCAATAATTTCGAAGCATTGCTGTTTAGCTACTATGGACGCTCTAAATTCGATGCTGCGCAACAAGGCCAAAACTTTACCAACGGTGTTTCACAATGCCCTATCCGTCTCAAGGAGCCTCTCAAAGGAGGCAATCCCTGGAAGATAAGTTATGGAATGAATCAGTACACATCCAAAAACTTCCCTAACGCAAGGGGCAAGTTTCCTTCAGCCGATACAGCCAAACTGGGGAGTGTGCGCCAACCAACCCAAACTCTGTTGGTATCCGATCTTGCTTATGTGCGCAACCATCCCCCCATTATCAACCTTTCCACCAATAATCTTGGCTACCGTCACGGCGAACGTTATCCAAATGGCGGAGCAATGACTCTTTTCATGGACGCACATGTTGCGAGTTTCAAGCAATCCCAGACCAATGGGATAGTTCTCGACTTCAAGGTAAACCCGAATCTAGTACTTCCGTGAGTGGGGACAAATCCAATCCCCACTTTATCATTAACTACAATTAGTGATACTTTATAAAATCTAAGTAAATATTACTTATTTAAACATACATATTCACAAGTTGTTGTAGGCGTGCTTTATCCCCTCCTTCTATTTTACCACTTAAAGCATTTGACATTCGTGAATTACCACAAATAAGATGTGTTGTTCCCTTTTTAAACCTCGACTGCATCGGCAATACTGCTTGCTCATGCGTTTGGCCAATTAGGGATAAACTGTACTCAATAGCTGAAATAACACAGATATAGTATGAAAAAAAAGAATATCCACCCCAGTCAGCCTGCTCCTTATGGTTTGATCTGGATTCGAGGCAGGATTGCGAAAATCAATCTTTGCTTGTTTTTAGCATTGTTCATCGCAGCGATAAGCACTGCCAATGCACAGGTATCAAGTGTCGTTTTCGAAGATGACTTTTCATCGGATACGATTGATCCAGCAAAATACACATCTAATGCGCCTTTTTTCGAGGGTGGCGAAGGTGATATTCACGCAGAGGCCGGTGAGGGCGTCATGCGCTTTGTCGGTGAGACCACCCAACAATGGTGGTCGGGCGGAACTTTGAAGGTCAATGAGACATATGCTGCATCTCAGGATGCACCTGTAACGCTGACCATCGACCGTGTCGCAGAAAATGGTCAGGGATCGGCTTCTCGAAGTGCACTCTGGATCCATGACGAAACGGAAAACAGCTACGTTCTCTTTGCCGATGTTCGAGGAGAAGGTGGCTGGCGTTACAATCGCAAAATTGGTCAAGATGGCGATGTCCCCACAGGAGGGGGAAACAATATGGCTTCTTTCGATGGGGAGGCATTCGATGATGGAGGTCTGCATGAAATGAGCATTGTTGCAAATGGCTCGACCGTGCAGCTCATTCTGGACGGCCAAGTTGGCGCTGAAGTGCCTTTTCCATTCAACAATGTGGTCTTTCAATTTGGATCATATGCGCGTGCCAACAATGATACCGCGGATACGACTTGGGATAATTTGCAAATATCCACCGTGTTGAGCACGGCAGTCGTATTTGAGGACGATTTTTCATCAGGCTCGATTGATCCCGCAAAATTTGAATCTGCGGAACCCTTCTTTGAGGGGGGAGTAGGCAACATTCATGCCGAGGCCGACGGTGGCGTGATGAGGTTCGTGGGAGAGACCACCCAGCAATGGTGGTCAGGTGGCACACTTCGGTTGAAAGATAGCTTCAATGCAACAGCCGACTCACCTGTAACTTTATCCATTGACCGTGTCGAAGAAGACGGACAAGGCTCCGCCTCACGCAGCGCGCTCTGGATCTTCGATGAATCGGAGAGTAGTTATGTATTATTTGCCGATGTCCGAGGTGAAGGCGGCTGGCGTTATAACAGGAAAATCGGTCAGGATGGCGATGTGCCTACCGGCGGCGGCAACAACATGGCTTCTTTCGACGGCGCAGCATTTGATGATGGGGGCCTACATAACATGTCGATGGTAGCAAATGGTTCAACGGTACAATTGCTTCTTGATGGAGTGGTGGGAGCGGAGGTGGCTTTCCCATTTTCGCCCGTTGTCTTTCACTTTGGATCTTTCGCACGAGCCAATAACGACACGGCAAACACCGCTTGGGACAACTTAAAAGTTGAGGCAGTTCCTCAACAGAGCAATGTGGTATTCTCCGATGATTTCGCCTCGGATAGCATTGATTCAGCGCGCTATGAGCAAGCCACCCCATTCTTTGAGGGCGGCGTAGGTGATATTCATGGAGAAGCGGGTGACGGTGTGATGCGATTTGTAGGAACCACCACTCAACAGTGGTGGTCAGGTGGAACACTTCGAGTCACGCAACCTTTTGAACCTTCAGATTCAGAAACAATCACACTATCCATTGACCGTGTCGCAGAAGCCGGCTTGGGATCTGCTTCGAGGAGTGCTGTTTGGATCTATGACGAAACCGAAACCAATTATGTCCTTTTCGCAGATGTTCGTGGCGAAGGCGGCTGGCGCTACAATCGCAAGATTGGTCAAGATGGAGACGTGCCCACGGGCGGAGGCAACAACATCGCCGCGTTTGATGGTGAGGCATTCGACGACGGCGGTTTGCACACCATGACAATGGAAGCAAATGGTTCGACAGTGAAGTTGATCCTCGATGGCATTGAAGGCGCTGAAGTGAGCTTTCCGTTTTCGCCTGTCATTTTTCACTTTGGAGCGTTTGCTAGGGCCAATGATGATACCGCTGATACCACTTGGGATAATCTGATCATTGAGAGTGAGGGTGGTGCCACCTTCTCACCTTCTGGTATCGGTGTCCGTAAAGGGCAGACAAGCCAACCGGTCACCGTCAGGATTCCTCAAGGCTCTGAATTCCCAAAAATCCGTCAGCGTGAAAGTGGTCCAGTGATGACCCTTCCATCGCCATCCCTCAAGGTGGCAGTAACGGAAGTCCTAGACTTAACGTTTGCCGCAGGGGGCCCTAACACGAGTCACCTTTCCAGATAGTAGGGCAGGATCTGGGGGGAACGCAATTCAGCCTTACCAGCAGCGATATTGCTGCGGGCAACAAACTGGATGTCGCTGTGATTTCAGATCCTGGTGTTTTGCTGACTGAGGCCTTCGCGGGCAATTCCATCAATAGCTCTTTATTTGAAATTTCTGAAGAAGGGTTCGGAAACGGATTGGGAGATTTCACTGTGGAGCAAAATAACGGCCAACTGGAAATTTCCGGATTTGCCGATGGAGATACCTGGCCCGGAGCCTCTCTGAAGACAAAGAACAGCTACCTAGCAACCGAAGATCTCAACCTCGTGGTCGAGGTCGACCGGGTGGCCATGGATCAGTTTGGAGAAGCTGGACGAACTGGAGTGTTCCTGACCAACGCGGATCGGACACGCTTTCGTATTCTTCTCGCAGCAAGTCGAGATCGACGATGATGCCTTTTGGCGGGTTAACGTGAATCCTGGTTCCCCTGGCGGCGGAGGTGCCGTTATTCCGGGGTTCGGTCCAATGGAAGATCTTGGTAAGCACACCATGAAACTGGTTGCCAATGGAAGCAGCGTCGAGGTCTTCCTCGATGGTGTCTCCGGTGGTTCATTCCCATTCGAACTCAGCGCAGGCATTTTTGTGGAATTAGGGGCTTATGCTCAGTTCATGGACGAAGATGTTTCAGGCGAGTTTGACAATCTTTCGATTGAAAATGTATTACCTTGCGTGGAAGGAAGTCCATCCAGTGTTCTCATAACGCGGGCTGAGAATCAGGAAATAACGGTCACGGTTCCACGCCTGGCAAATGACGCTGCCGATATTTCGGTCACCATTAAAAGCAACAATCCGGATGTTGCCATTCCAGCCGGTGGAAGCAATGGATCCATTACCCTGACTTTCCCATCGGGAAGCTCAAACAGTCAGACGTTCACGGCGATTCCAACCGGACTGGGTGCAGCAGAGTTTTCAGTATCGACGGATGCTGATGTGTGCGTTGCTGGCTCCATCTCAGTTGAAGTCATTTCCATTCCTGAAGTCTTCCTTACGGATGACTTTTCCGGAGATAGTGTGGATACTGCAAAATGGCGCGTCGATGAAACTCCATTGAACGAATCTGGCACCTTGAAACCAGCTCCGCAATCTTTCATCGAGATTCAAAACGGAGAAGTAGTCATTCACGTGGAGGCTGAAACGCCAGCGTGGCCAGGTATGGCGCTTCTGACGGTTGATACCTATTCGGCGTCACTAACGGAGCCACTGACATTCGAACTGGACCGCAAGATGGTCGATTTCGTTCTGTCATCTGGTGTTAGCTCCGAAAGTCGCACAGGCATGTGGGCAATGAATGCGAATGGTGATCATGTCTTCTTCGTCGATCATACCACACATGATGCCCGCAACTTCGGCTGGCGCTACAATCGCCGACCAGGTGCGGATGACAATGAAGAAATCGGTAACGGAATCAATATTCCAGCCTTTGATGGGGGATCCTTCGACAATCGCGGTGACCATCGCATGAAGTTGGTATTGAACGGATCAACGGCAAAACTATTCCTGGACGATGTTTTTGGAATAGAAGTCGAATTCCCTTACTCGGAGGGAATTACCTTAGGGTTCGGCTCTTATGCTGATGATGTCGGCCCTGCTGACCCAGAAACGGGAGAACCTCTGGGCAACCAAACCACTGGTAATTTTGACAACGCTCTTATCACGGGCGGGTCAGTGCCATTCGTTGAGCAAGGTAATATTACCGGATTCACCATTCAGGAAGGAAACCTTGTTATTGAATGGTCAGGAAACCAGCTATTGGAGTCAACTTCTGTAACAGGTCCGTTTGCACCTGTTGCCGGAGCGGTCCCGCCAAATTCCAGTATTCCTATTGAAGATGGAGCTCGATTCTTCATCGCTGAATAAATCGATTACTTAAAACCGCAAAGGGCCGCCTCTTGAGGCGGCCCTTTTTTATTTGGACTCGGTAATATGAAGCGTTTGATTGGCTTCCAAATTGGAGTTCAAGACTTGTTCCGATCCGGATGGCCAAAGCACCTTGATAGAATCAGCTGAACCCGCCTCCCCCAGACCGAAATAAAGTGGCATCGAACTTTGGGCCAAATAACCGGATTTACCGTCATTCAATTGAACATATTTTTTACCTTTGACCGACACGGTGACTAAAGCTCCAATTCCATTGCGATTGGAGGTCTTACCGGTCAACTTGATTTTCAAGAATTTGATAGCTTTCTTCTCACTCAGGTCACTGATCAACAATTGAGGGCGATCGTAGAATTCGTTGGTAACAATATCAAGGTCACCGTCGTTATCCAGATCGATAATAGCTGAGGATCTCGTACTTAAGGTGCCCAGAACCTTCTTGCGACCCGTCTGATCCTTGCATTCCGAGTGGTTTTTATCCTTTCCGTCACAATCCAGCGTAAACCAGACTTTCTCTGTGCGACCGTCTCCTCGGGGTTCGACACCTAGCAGAAATTCACTGTCAAAAAAACGCTCACCTCCTTGATTGAGCAACAAACTATTGATTCCATAACGAAAAGGATACCCCATACCGCCGCTTACAAATACATCCTCCGATCCATCGGCATTTAAATCTCCAACACTGAAGCCCCATGGCCAGTATGTTTCCGCATGAAATCGATCTGAGGATTCCCTGTAAGCTCCATTTGCTTGACTGAGATACAGTGCATTGCCGAAGATATTATTGCCTGCACCTTGAAGATACTCCTCCGTCCATTGTACCGAACAAAAAGCTTCACTTTTCGCTTTTTCCAAACGGGGGGAGAAACGAAGTGCTTGCATGGTTTGGCCTTGCGTCATGTCTGAATGCATGTCGGTGATATACAAATCCAGTCGACCATCAAGATTGGCATCAAAGAATTTAACCCCCATGGCGCCCCAGGATGTTTTAGGGAAGTATTGATCTGTTTTCTCAACAAAGGTTTTTCCTTGCTGATTTTCATAAAAATGATCATCACCTTGCATGTTGACAATGTAGAGATCCATGAACCCATCCTGATTGACATCAGCGAAGGAGCAATCTCCACTCCAACTACCATCCCTGAGGCCTGTTTCCTGAGTGACGTCTTTGAATCGTCCATTACCAAGCCCTCTGTAGAGAATGCTGTATTCTGTTCTTTCAGGAAAAAGGTGACCGGCAAACGCATCCGGATAGGCTTCGTAGTATCCGCCACGTCCCTGATTCTGCTTGGTATATTGCCCTACATTGGTCACAAACAGGTCAAGGATCCCGTCGTTGTTGTAGTCCCAGAACACGGCCCCTGAGGAATGTCCCACGTATGTCAATCCGGAGGCTTCCGTAACATCTTTGAAGACTCCATCTCCATCATTCTGAAATAAATGGTTACCACGACGGACTGTGGTCACAAATAAATCCTGATCGCCGTCATTATCCACATCTCCAAATGAAGCTGCAACCGAAACACGGTTCACCAAACCAACCCCTGCTTTTCTTGTGATGTCCTCGAACTTACCGTTACCCAAGTTTCTCCAGAGGTGGTTGTACCCCATTTGAGTCGTCCAGTAGATGTCCGGCAGATTATCTCCATCGACATCTGCTATGGCCACTGCGTTGCCGTGATCGTAGTGGGCCGCTTTGTAGGAAACTCCAGCGTCATCGACAATGTGATGTGAGAACCGAATTCCACTCTCACCGATGCCATCGGAGAACTCAAACCCATGATAAACAGACATCGTTTCTGCCTGTTTCAACTGGTAATCCTTGCGGGCCATCAATCTTTCCATAGCATAAACATGTTCCGGAGACTCGTCCTGCGCTGAAAGTGCCATGCCGCTGCAGATGCTTAGACAAGCTGCGGCTGGGCCAATGAGTGAGCTGGCGTTTTTTAGTTTTCTTTGTATTGAGATTCTGTGGGACCAACAGGAGAGCCATCGGGAGTGGTATAACATCCTACGATACGAGCAAATCGGATCAAAAAAGTCGAGCTTGGAATCCATGTCATGATTCCCGTTTTTTCTGGTTTGTTGTAATTTCCCTCGATTAACATGCATCCATGTTTGACACACCCCGGCGCAGTATTTTTTCAATGCTTGGATGCGTTTCCATTGCCTTACAGCTATCTTCACAATCCTGGGAAGAAGGCGATGGTTTCAGATCGCTTTCGACAAGTGCTGTGTCCGGTGATTCCCAGGGATTCAGCCTGATTGAAAGTGGGCAAACTGGATTGAATTTCACGAATTCATTAGTATCAGATCGAGGCCTTCGAAATCAAATTCTGCTGAATGGATCTGGGGTTGCCGCTGGAGATGTCAACGGAGATGGGCTTTGTGATTTGTACTTCTGCGGACTGGATCGGCCCAATATGCTTTTTCTCAATCACGGAAATTGGATATTTGAAGAATCTGTTATTGCTGATGCTATCCTCTGCAAAGATCAATCCTCTACTGGCGCTGTGTTTGCAGATGTGAATGGCGACGGTTCTCTGGATTTGCTGGTGACTGGCCATCAAAAAGGCGTACGCCTCTTTCTCAATGAGGGAGAAGGCTCTTTCATCGAAGTCACAAAAGAGTGGGGCCTGGCAAGCACAAGTGGAAGTGCTTCCATGACGTTGGCTGATGTGGATGGGAATGGTTGGCTGGATCTTTATGTGGTCAATTACCGCAATGACACCATGCGAGATTTGCCGGATGGACAGTTTGACGTGAGGTTGGTCAACGGAGAATATCGACTCCTCTCTTACAACGGAAAATCTGCCGATAGCCCTGACCTCAAAGGGAGGTTTACATTTAATCGCTCACAAGGTGTTTTGGAAAACGGTGAACCCGATCAATTGTTTCTCAACTCCGGAAGGGGTCAGTTCGAACCCGTCAACTGGCAAGAAGGCCACTTTCTGGATACAAATGAAAACCCTGTCGAAACGCCCTACGACTGGGGACTTTCAGCCATGTTTTACGATTTCAACGGAGACTTGGCTCCGGATCTTTATGTTTGCAATGATTTCCAATCGCCGGATCGCATTTGGATCAATATGGGAGATGGTCGATTCAAGGCCATGGATGATAACCGAATCCGGCAGACAAGTCTCTTTTCAATGGGACTGGATTTTTCAGATATCAATCGTGATGGATTATCGGATTTATTTGTAGTGGATATGCTCAGCCGTTCACATTTGCGAAGAATGGTTCAAGTGATGGATGGCATGGCATTTGCACAATACCGCGATACCTCGCAGGCAAGACCACAATCGCCTCGAAACACATTATTCATCCAACGTAACAACCAAACTTTCAGTGAAACAGCTCGTTACAGTGGAGTGGAAGCATCTGATTGGTCATGGTGCCCGGTATTTCTGGATGTAGATCTCGATGGATATGAAGACCTACTGATCACAACGGGCCATTGGCGTGATGCTCAGAATGCGGATGTCTCCCGAGATCTTGATGCAATGATCCAAGCAGGCAATTATACACACGCTCAAAAACTGGCAATGCGCAGCCGTTTCCCAGTGTTGAACACTCCTAACATTGTGTTCAAAAACATGCGTAACACTCAATTCGAAGACAAGAGCGCTGCATGGGGCTTTAATTCCACTCAGGTATCTCACGGTATGGTACTAGCGGATCTGGATAATGATGGTGACCTTGATATTGCCGTTAACTGTCTGAATGCCCAGGCACTGCTTTACAGAAATGATTCAAGCAACCCGCGAGTGCGTGTCCAGTTGAAAGGCAGCAAACAAAATACCGCCGGTATTGGGGGATTGATAAAAGTCAATGCACCAGGGCTGCCGATACAGACTCAGTTTATCATATCAGGAGGAAGATACCTTTCGGGAGATCAGGCGGTCCGTTCCTTTGCGGTTCAAAATGAAAACGATACGGTAACCGTTGAAATCAACTGGCGAAATGGACGGCGCGACCTTTATGAAAATATGTCGGCAAACAGGCTTTACGTTTTCCATGAGAGCAAGAAAGCAAATCCACACATTGCCACGAAAGCTCCTGAACCCCAGATAAAAACCTTGTTTGAGGATGTTTCGGAACGATTAAATCATCGTCATTCAGATCAGCCCTATGATGATTTCATGAGGCAACCCATGCTCCCCCGTAAGCTTAGCAGTCTTGGGCCTGGACTTGCTTGGTTCGATTTCAATCAGGATGGCTGGGAGGACCTCTTCATTGGCGGAGGAAAGAAAGGAAAACTTGGGGTCTTCCGCAATGAAGAAGGTCTGCGTTTTGTCAGGCAGCGAGCAAAGGCATTTGAAGCTGAGCTTCCCAGAGACCAAACTTCCATCATCGCTTGGCGGCCTGACCCGAAAGACATGGCCCTCCTCTTGGGCCAGTCGGCATATGAATCATTTCAAAAGGAATTACCTGTTTTTAATCATTTTTCCATGGTGACCGGAAAAATGGAGACAATCACCAATAGTGAAGGTTCCAGCACGGGGCCAATGACCATGGCTGATTGGGACGGAGATGGAGATCTTGATTTATTTGTAGGTGGCCGGGTTCAATCTGGGCGATTTCCTGAAAGCCCCAAATCATTACTTTATCGAAATCATAACGGCAAATTCGTACCTGCGTTAGAATCGAGTCAGCCATTCAAGAATGTTGGAATGGTTAGCGCTGCTATTTTTTCTGATCTCACTGGTGATCCTTTACCAGATCTCATGCTGGCCTGCGACTGGGGTCCGCTGTATTTATTTGAAAATCAGGGAGGACAGTTCGTTGAAGTAAACAAAGACATTCATTGGAGCGATTCCCTCACATCGAAAATATCTTTTAATTCCTTGAACAAATTGCGGGGGTGGTGGACGAGTTTGACGGCCATGGACGCCAATCAGGATGGCCGATTGGATTTGGTAGCCGGCAATTGGGGGCGCAATCATGAGCGGGGAGATTCCAGCTTCCAACCATTGCGGATCTATTATGGAGTGGCATCCGGACCGGGAGGCTACCCATCAGTGGAATCTCATTGGGATCAGGAGCGAGCTGCATTTGTGCCGTCCAGAGATTGGGGGACGCTTTCTGCCTCATTGCCTTGGCTGAACCGAGCATTTAAAACATTTCAGACTTTTGCCCATGCCTCAATAGACGAAGCATTGCAGACAATACCCGGTGAGTTTCAGTTTCTGGAGGCCCGATGCTTTGAGTCCATCGTTTTTTTGAATCTGGACTCTGCATGGAAGGCAATCCCTTTACCTGACGAAGCACAAATGACTCCTTTGTTTGGGATAGGTATCGGTGATTTCAACAATGATGGTATGGAAGATTTAGTAGGTTCACAAAACTTTTTCGGAGTCAACGCACTCGACAGCCGACAGGATGCTGGCACGGGGTTGCTACTTTTTGGAAACGGGGACGGAACCTTTACAGCTTCCCTGCCTGCATCAAGCGGGATTGCCATTCCTGGAGAAGGCAGAGGATTGGCTGTCGCTGATTTTGACCATGATGGCCGTGCTGATTTCATCGCAACCCAACACAGCGGCCCCACAAAGCTCTACCGCAATCTGGAACAAAAAGTAGGTTTGGCCGTCCGATTGAGAGGGCCAGCCGGCAATTTACAGGCCATTGGGGCAAAGGGGAGACTGATTTATGAAAACGGAACCAAAGGACCGACACGTGAGTGGAGACTTGGCGACGGCTATTGGTCCCAGACACCGAACCGTCAGGTCTTCGGTTTTGATGCGTCACCGGCAGCAGTGGAGGTTAGATGGCCAACAGGCGATATTCAGGTAATGAAGATCCAGAAAGGACAAAAAGAAATTCTTATCACCGTCTCGCCATGATCGAGATTGGGGCGCGTTGTTTATGCCTTCCCCCCCCCAACTCTGGCTACTTTCTCTTGAATCAGTAAAAGATAACCGGAAAGAAATCAGCGTCGAAATGCTGAAATGATATTTGCTTACATCATACCTTGTGTAGGGGAAAATTCAAAAATTGCCGAACCGATATAAAATGAGAATAAATAAAACCTTCTAAGAATGATCGCAATCTCATAACAGCGAACGGCAGTACTTGATCTTCACATGAGAAATTTGATTTTATTGTTGTGAAAGTTCCTCGCAGAACATTAATGGTGATTATGGTTTGATATCCATAGACTCATCAATTCTACCTCGTCTGCAAATAACCGATCAAATCAGCAAGATCTTGATCGCTCATAGCCTCACCCCACCCCTCTGGCATGAGTGATTGTGAGGATGCTTTGATTGATCGGACCTGAGCCTTGTCAATGAACCTCTTTTCACCTGATGTCATGGTCACATGCAAATCGCTGGGTGTTTCATGAGTGATCAAAACCGTCCACTCGACTCCGTCGTTGAGCAACAACTCATGGGCAATATAAGTTTGTTCAATCGCCTCATTAGGATTCAAAATAGCCGTTAAAAGCGCCAGACCTGAACGATCATTCAGGGAATCTAAATCGGGCCCAACATCTGCACCCACCGCTTTAAATCGATGACATAACTGGCAATTTTGCTCAAACAATTGGCGACCTCTTGAAGCATCTCGAGTGAGTCTGGCCAAGTTCCCGAAACGCTTGGAAATGGATTCTGTTTTCGTCCTGGATAGCCCAAGTCTGGTTCTTCTGTCTTCAATCGCCTCAATAGCCAGAGAGCGCAGCTCCGGGTCAGGTAGTCTTTTCAGACTAAGTTCCATTTGCTGAGTCATGCTGGTATCGTCAAATGTTTGTTGCGTCTTTTCAAAAACGCCGGTCTTCAGAGATGTCAGAAACATCCGTGCTCGCCTCGCGGTTTTTCAATGCCATGGACAACAATACGCGACGCTCTTCAAGTGCAGATTGGTTCCACACCTTACCATACCATGTAAAGTTATTCTTGAACGGCTCCATATCAGAAGCCATGACTTTCAGCATCTCATGCCGCGTTTCATGTCGAATTTCATTTTCAAATGAAAACATATATTCCACCCAGGGAGCCCAGTCTCGGACACCTCGCGTTGTCCACAAAAACTGAAATGCATGGAAAGGCTCCGAAGCATTCAAATCTCCAAGTCCGGCCAACACACTCATCGCCAATCCTTGCATGGCATTCTGAATGTCTGGAGTTGAATCAAACAAATTCGAGTTCCCTCTGTTCTTCAGAAAATGAGAAGCCAAGGAAAGTGCCCGTGTGCCATTCATAAGATCAAGTCCATTCATCTTGTGCTCTTTCTGGAACAATGCGATTTCATGAGGAGACAAGAGCATGCATTCCTCCTTCATTGGGTGCGATTTTCTGCCAGAACCCAACGTTCACGCTGTGATTTCATCCATTGCATGACCTTCGACTCCATCCATTCAGGGTGCGTATTTACCCCGGCTTTGACCAAAGGCTGTAACATCCTGTTTTGCTGGCATTCAGAGCAGGAAATCACGTGACTCAACATGGGGCGAAGATACTGAGAAGCGGCAATCAGGAGCGCTTGCCGCATGGTTGAATGATCAGCATGCTCGTGCATGAAAGAAGTGATGCTTTCAATCTTCCCATTTTCATATCCAGAACTGATGGAGAGCATGGCCTGAAACCTGACCGCTGGGGATGGATCACGCAGCAGTTCCAGCACTGATTCTGCAGATTGCGCACGACGATTCACGTTGGATTCCGAGTGTAATTCACTTAATGCGCACTGCATTTCGGCGCACTTCAGGGTGATCGTCCCTGAAACTGGCTTCCAGAACCTCATCACCCATGTGCCCCAGCAATCCCAGCAACCACAAGACGTGAACGCGTGCTTTGGCATTGTCTGTTTCCTCTAACAATGCTTTGAGGCCTGGAACTATGTCGCGCGTATCAGATTCAATGATGAGGCGCTGAGCCGTATCCCTCACCCAACTATTTTCATGATTGAGGTGATACACGAGATCGGATGGCTTTAGACCCGCTAATTTGGGGATTTTATTTGGGGATTTTGTTTTTTTTCGCAATCGCGTAAATGCGCCCTCGATTGCTACCTGCTCGTGTATTCAGATATTGTTCGACGTCATCTGGTATCCATTCCGTATGCTCAATAACCAATCGATACATGTCAGCAATGAACAAGCTACCGTCTGGACCAGTCTTTGTCATCGTGGGACGAAACCAGGGATCGCGACTCGCAAGGAACTCACGTGCTTGCTCATGGTCAGGGCGCTCAGCGGAGAAAGTAACTCCATCACGCTTCAAGAGAAAATGGCGCACCAAATTGTGAACGGGTTCACTGACAAAAACATGTTGCTGGTCATCATCAAAGAGCACGTTGTCACGATAGATAGTTGGGCTGCAAGCCGATGTAACATGACCTCGCATACCGACGTCATTAAATCTTTGCAGACTGGGAGCAATTTGGTCGATTTTTTTGGAAGCAAGGTCGGCTGCCAATTGTATTTTATTCGACCCTAGATCAGGAATAACGGCCCCCTTTGAGTAACTGTCAGGCAAGTGATAATGCCACAACCAGTTTGGATTATTATTACCAAACCAATTCCCCCAATCATCGCGCGTTCGACCAAATTGCGTTTGACCTTCTATGCCCTCAAACTGCCCTGTTCCAGGATGAAACCGGAAATCCTTAGACCTCAAATTAACAGTTTGATTTGACCATAAGGAGCTTATTTCGCCACCGCTGTCGCCATTCGCACCATATAGCCAGTGATCGAGCCCATAGGCGAACCCATTCACGCGGTGTTGCTGATTACCCTCCCCAAACCCGGAAAACATATTTCTCCGGAAGTCTGCTTGACCATCATCATCCAGATCAGCCGCAAAAAACACATGCGGTGCCGCGCTCACCCACAGACCGTTCTCCCATGGATACAGCCCTGAAGGAAACGGTATCCCATCCAGAAAAACGGAGGCCTCGTCATAGACCCCATCCCCATCCACATCTTTTAATCTTTTAATTCTTCCTCCGGGCTTGCCATTGGCATCAATACCCAGCGGATAATCACGCATTTCAGCTACCCAAAGGAATCCATCAGCTGACCATTCAAAAGCAACTGGATCTTCTATCAAAGGCTCCGAGGCCACGCATCTGATCTCGAATGCATCGTCCAATTCGAACGCGGACAGAGCTTCATCCACATCTTTGGGTTGAGGGCGATTTCCCAGCAGAATTGCCTCAAAAGACTTACGCTGAACCAAATCAGGCAAATGCGCCGTATCTTCATTTTGAACCCAAACATGCCCATCGGCAAACCAGGCACCATTATCGCGATGAGGACCTGATCGGATAAAAGCCGGTATCGCGTCTTCATCGCCTCGCTGACCTTCCATGACCAGTCGGGTCCAACCTCTTTGAAAGCCAAGAACTAACTCAGGAATAAAAATGTAGGCTGCGTAATCTTGCTCATCTGATTTGAGTAAATCCGCGTGACCATCACCATTGATATCAACCAAACGAACACCCGCATCCCGCCCTTCGTCATCTATCAAGTGCAGGTCTTCGGGCCAGGAATAATTCAATTCCTCCCAAGTTTGACGACTCTGATTCCATTTTAAAACCCCATGTTGATCAGGGTAAGCGACGATCAATTCATCGATACTATCTCCATCCACATCGTGAACGATCACTCCATCTCCCACTCCCCTTGAGGACTGTTTGAACCGGCTTCCCTCCGCAGCGCAGTTCTGAAATCAAACTTCCCTTTTCTTCAAACCCATTCTCAGAGCGCACCCATGCCCCTTCGGAATTTTCAGTTCGGTGTAAAAAAGCAACAGGTCCGTTAGCCCAGAATACTCCGTGTTTCAGTCCCGTTGTTTCACCCGATTTGGTGACAACATTCAGTGGGGACTCTACCGTTCGATATTCCTGTTTGGATGGTTGCCAGATGCGCATGGCCCGCTCATTTTCATGCCCCAGAAGCACGTCTAGATATCCATCACCATTGGCATCCAGTAATCGGATACCGGCATCATTTCCTCCTGCATTCCGAAGTGATTGTCCATCCAGTAAATTATCTTTCAAACGATCAGACGCTTCCTCGAACGTCAGGAATTTGATACGTCCCCCATACGTCTCAGTAGCGTAGTCAATAAGCGCATTCACCTGATCATTCCGAATCCATCCGTGAGGGTGGAAGATCCATGTAAACACACCCTGCTTGATCACTGCAATGTCGAGTGCACGCTTCCAGTCCTCCACCGTAATCTCATTATTCACACCATGCAGGTTTTGAGCTTCCCAATCACTCGGCGCCAAGGCCGGAAATTCCCAGCAGACATTATTGATAATATAAGGGTATGGGTAATTTTTGATGGTCGTGGTGAAGGAGGGAAAAGGCACATATTTGGTATACCGTTCCTTGCCTGCTGCATCCAGGACCAGCTCACGGGGCAACTCCTTGTCATCACTCGTAAAAAGACACATCACACTGGAATCGATTTCCATAAAATTCCCTTGTGCAGAGATTTGAGGAAATATTTCGCTGTAAAATCTCGGACTAGGAGAATTAATGGAATCACAGCACGGCATCCTGTAAGCCACCGCACGATTACCGGGAATGGTATTCAGCAAGTCGATACCACCCATGACAGTGTTGACCGCACTTTGAAAATTCCCCTTGGCAAGCAGAGGGCATGGGTGAGACAGGGTATGCACTTCCAAAGACAAACCTTCGTTCAGCCAAGTTTGAAATTGCAGATGATCAGGCTGAAGCGCATTACAGTAGATACTGACAGGTGCACGACCATCGATTTTTTTCAGTCGTTCAAGGATAGGTCGGAGATAAGACTCGAATTTTTCAGGCGTTCTCAAGTCATCAATAGCCAGAATGATCACGGCTTCGACCCCCTCTTCCCCAATCCACTGAGGGGTAGTCAACTTAGGAAACGATTGATTTACATAAAAAGGATTATTTGGACTGAGATCCGTTGCTGACTGTAATGACACACACTCAGCAAAAAGAAGAATCAAAACAAACCATTGAAGCACGAAACTGGCTTGAGTTCGCTTTGAACTTTTGTGGGATGACATGATGTCATTTAAAGTCGGAATTGGCAGATTCAACAAGGAGATTTTGAAATCAATCCACTTTAAACATCAGCGAGCGAACACCTCATGCAAACTTTCCTGAAGGATGTCCAAAGCAGCATTCATTTCAGCTTCATTGATCGTCAGAGGAGGCGTCAAGGTAAGGATGTTGCCCATCGTTATCTTGAAGTTCAGTCCTTTTGTCAAAGCCGCATACATAACCCCTTCGGCTTCTTCAATGGCTCGCTCAGCTGTTACCTGGTCCTTGAGCAGTTCCATTCCCATGAGGAGACCTTTTCCACGCACGTCGCCAATCATGGAGAATGTATCTGCCATTCGCTTCATCCGTTCCACCGCATGATTCCCCATCTTGACGGCATTATCGAGTAGATGATCCGATTCAATTACTTCAATGGCTGCCAATGCAGCGGCACAGGCGACTGGGTTTTTTTCGTGGGTGTAATGACCAAGAGCCTTGTCTGGCATGGCATCGTTCAAACCCTCTCTGGCTATCAAGGCTGCCAGAGGGAAAATGCCTCCACCCAGTCCTTTTCCAATCACCACCATGTCGGGCACGATTCCATAATGTTCAAACGTGAACATCTTTCCGGTTCGTCCGAGACAGTGAGGGATTTCATCCAGAATGAGAAGGGCTCCATGCTTATCACAGGCTTTGCGTATGCGTTGCCAGTAATCGTCAGGAGGAATAAACGGTGTCGATCTCACAGTTTCGGCAACCACCGCCGCCACATCGCCTTCTTTTTCGAGGACGTATTCGACGTAATCGGCACAGGAAAGGTTGCATGATTGACCGCATTTGAAAGGACAATGTTTATTGTCAGGAGGGGGAACATGTTCACATCCGGACAAGAGTGGCCCCACCCCGTTTCTGAAAACCGATTCACCCCCGATGGAAATGGCGTCCAATGAAGCACCATGGAATGAATCCCACATGGAAATGGTTTTATGACGTCCCGTGGCGACCCTCGCAAGCTTCAATGCCATCCCAATCGCAGACGTTCCACCGGGCGCAAAAAGTACTCGATTTAAATCACCAGGTGCGAGCGACACCAGTTTCTGGGCAAGCCGTATGGATACGTCATTTGTATAACGCCGTGTGCAGAAGGGCATCTCCAGCATCTGCTTGTTGACCGCTTCAACAACCTTGGGGTGACCGAACCCCACTTGATGCACATTATTACCATGAAAATCAATGATCCGGTTCCCTTGAATATCTTCCAGATAAACGCCTTCACACCCCTTGAGCACATTGAGGCAGGGTGTAGACAAAGATTGATGCAAAAACACGGATGCATCTTCTTCTAATTTCTCTCGCGTAGCATCATCCAGTGTTTCTTTGGCCCAAGCCTGCCGGGCCGGAGACAAGTTGATATCACCTTCAGACCGCAGATGGTCCAGAGAATCGGAGGATTGTTTGTTCATATAGACCTGATGGCTTAGGGAGTCGTCTGCAGATCAGATAAAACCTGCTGCAGCCGCTTCAATTTGTCAGTGTTGATAAAATCCAGTTTGGCTTCGTAAACCATTTTCCAGAAGTCAACCGTTTCGGGAGTTGCCCAGAAACGAACCTTGCGCCCCTGAGTATGCGCCTTTTTGATCCATTGGTTTAATTTAACTTTTTCAGTAGAAGTGAATTCACCTCTTCCGTTCCAATTAAAATGACTACGCCAACTTTCACTTATCCACGGAATGAGAGAAACTGGGTGTTCATTCTTGTCAAGGTCACTAAGCCTCCCGTCAATAAACGCGTATCTCAATTTTTCTCTGGCCAATGTCTCAGTCGGTCTATTTCCAGATATGACAACCGTCACTGATCGATGCTGCATGCCTTTGCTACCATATTCTGTTAACATTTCACGATAATCACTGAGGAGGTCTCTCAGGGCAGCATAGGTTGATTCTGCTTCCGATTTGAAATCTATCATCAGGTAGAAGGCAGGACCCTCTGGGTATATTGAACCTGAATTCATCTTATGCCTCTTGAGCAGATGGCTCCAAGTAAAGGTCTTTGAGGGTGTTTCTCGGGCTTTACATCTACTCGATCATGCGCAACCAGAAGTTGAGTTCCCACGACGAACACATCCGCTTCCACGCTACAAAAGCCAGCATCCAGTGCATCAAGCAAGGGTCTGGGATGGTGATAGTCGTTGTGCGCATGAGCATTAGGCAACGGAGTTACCTCAGCCTCCAGGCATGCCGATTGAAGTGTAAAAGCAAGCCCTACACACAAAGCGCGGAAGACAAACAAACAAACGTGAATCATCATATATTCTGGCAACTGGTTTTTACGGCAGGACGCGAACATAAAAGCGCTATTTCATGGATACGTTCATGTCCTCCAGGGCGCCTTTGATGGAGGCCACGAGTGCCAACACATCAGATTCAAAGATACGGCCAATGGACCCAATACGAAAGAGGTCCACTTGACTTATTTTCCCTGGATAAATAATCATGCCTCGGTCACTCAATTTTCGATAGAAAACATCAAAGGTGAATTTCGAATCTTCGGGAAAATGAAAGCTGGTGATCAGGTAGCTTTGTAGTTTGGCATCCAGATAGGATTTAAAACCTAGAGATGCCATACCTCTCATCAGGACTTCATGGTTTCGCTTGTAGCGGAGCGGCCCGTCCCTCAACCCCGCCCTCCCTGTCAAGCTCATTCAGAGCTTGCTCGAATGCCAGTAAAGAATGCGTTGGAGGCGAATATCTGAATTGACCATTTTTTTCAAATCCACGTAATTGCGCAGCAAGATCAAGGCTCAGAGAACGCGTTGTGGATTCATTGGCAAACAAGGGGTCGCGCTTGGCAATGACAAAGGAAAAACCTGGCACCCCTTCGATACATTTGTTGGCGGATGAAACGAGGAAATCGATGCAGGCATCCTCGAAATCAATCGGCATGCCTCCCAGACTGCTCATGGCATCCACGATGTAATGACGCTGAGCCGCTTTCACACCGTTTTACCAATGGATGCTATGGGGTTCACGATCCCGGTCGTGGTTTCACAATGCACAACAGCGACATGCGTGATGTCGGTATCCTTCTCCAGGAGTGAGGCCACGTATGCTGGATCGGGAGGTTCATTTTCACCCGTTCGGTAAACGGTATTCTCAATGCGAAGACACTTCAGCATCGCCACCATTCGTTCACCATAAGCCCCATTGGATAACACCAGAACTTTGCCCCCCTCAGGCACGGAAGTGGAGAAAACCGATTCGACACCAAAAGTGCCGCTTCCCTGCAGCAAGATACATTCATAACCCTTCTCCTGTGTCACACCGGCCAGTTTCAAAATGCGTTGGCGAATCTCTTTGACCTTGGCATTGAATTCGAAATGCCAGGATCCAGCATCTCGCAGCATTGCCTGTTTGACAGTCAGGCTTGTAGTCAAAGGCCCGGGTGTGAAAAGCACTTTATCCCTGGCAGTCGGTAAAGAATTGTTCATGAATAAACGGTTATTCTAGAATTGATTGCGATTATAATGCTCCATGATGAAGCTGTTCAGAGATTCGATATCACAACGAGGTTGAGATATCAACACCAATGAAGACTTCGGGTTCTCTTGACAACCTTCCACTCTCCCTCTACATCTGCGGGTGTGAACCCATTTTATTCCAACGCAAGATCTGTCTTTGCCTGCGTAACATTTTGTTTCTGTATAGTGACACATTCATTATCGGGCCAAACAGAATTAAAAATGGCCGTTCAATTATACGATGTACGCCCCATTGGTGAGATATTGCAGGCCATTTTGTTACCCGCATTTAAAAATTTCCTTGCTGAAGGAGAAGCAGTTCCGGGTCTTTCTTTATCGGGACCTGAGGGGCAAACCTACATCATAGAAACGACATCTGAACTTGGCAAATCAGCTCGATGGTCGAAACTCTCCGAAATACAATTTACCGGCCACTCAAGTTTCACGTTGGATTTTGAAGGTGCAGGTAATTCAGTCAGATTTTATCGCGCCAGAAAGGTAATCGAGGCTCCTGATTTAAGAAGGTTTTCATGGATTCCTCCCGGAACTTTTACAATGGGAAGTCCTCTCAATGAGCAAAACCGAGACACCGATGAAAACCCGTTAACCATTGTTACCCTCACAAGAGGGTTCTGGATGGGAAGATATGAAGTTACTCAAGGCGAATACCTTGAATTATTTGAAGAAAACCCATCCCGCTTCAAGCTGGGACTCGATTATCCCGTTGAAAACACCAGCTGGGATATGGCGATGCTTTATTGCGAGCGTTTGACCCAGCGTGAAGCAGAGGCTGGACGATTACCTGAGGGCTTTATTTACCGGCTTCCCACCGAGGCCGAATGGGAGTATGCGTGCCGCGCGGGCACGACCACTCGCTATTCCTTCGGGAATGATTCTGATTTTAAACTTATTGACGAGTACGCCTGGCATTTGGACAACTCGGAGGGCAGAACACATCCAGTGGATGAAAAACTCCCCAACCCATGGGGATTGCATGGATTGCATGGTGGTGTTTACGAATGGTGTTTAGGCTGGCACGTTTTTTATCCCGGCGGGCGCGTCACGAATTATGTCAGCGGCCTCGGAAAGGATCACGTTTTGCGAGGCGGCGCATGGAGTGATCGCCCAAAAAATGGACGAGCTGCTGAAAGGCACTGGTTTGGCATCAATCTGGAATATGGAAACGTAGGCTTTCGTGTTGTCTTGGCGCAACCTTACCCTTTGTTGAATCAATGATTGACCCGCTTGCCTAGGCCCACATCAACCAGATAAATCCGCCAATCATTACGCCCACCGCAGCACACGAGACAAAAAAGCCGATAACGGAGGTTTTGGAAGGTACGGGAACTTCAAAATTACTACCCGTGAACCATGTGGCTCTGTGAACAGGTTGAACTCCAGCAGGCAATTGACAACTTGTTGTAATAACTTCACCGGGTTGCACAGGCGTCCGAATGAGTTGATGAAATTGGTTTACCTTTGCCTCATTAGGCCTTTTGGTCAATAGACTTGCAATGATACCAGCAAGGGCAGCCGCCATTAAGTAAATCACGATTTGCCAGGGTTCATGAAGGATCGGTTTATCAGAAGCATTTTCAATCATCCCCAAAGACTTTGCAAATGGCAGGGATTGAATCCAATGCACCACACCCGGCTGCAGGGTCAGCCACCATACCGTAAATCCCGAAGCAGTACTCATCCAGGCACCAACGGCATTATATCGCTTCCAAAACAAACCAATCCAAAAGGCTATGCCCAGCATGGGAGCAATCTTAAGCCAGAATTTGAGCCCTTTAACGACGTCACTCATCCAGAAGGCAACAAACACACCGCTCAAAACAATCAAGATGGAAATACATCTCCCAATCAGCAGGTAGTGATCAGAAGAACGGTTTTTAACAAGCGGTTTGTAGAGATTCTCCGTAAACAGTCCGGCAGCAGAAATCATCATTGAATCACAGGAACTCATCACTCCTGCCAGAATCGAGGCAAGAAAAAGCCCCAGGAGCCCCGGGAAAAGCGCTTGGTAAAAATTCGGCAGCCATCTGCCCGTATACCTGATCCGGATCAATGGAAGTCAAATCTGCTCCTTTTTGCATATACCAGGCCAGAGCTGCAATACCTGTCACCGCCCATGCAGCTGTACAGATACGCTTGATCAAATTGCCAGCTACGAAACCAAAGCGGCCATCCATTTCAGTCCGCCCAGCACCACAAACCCCCATGATGAATGGCTGCGCTACAATACCTACTAATGACAACACCGCAAAAGTAGCTATGAAGAATGGTGTGACTCCCTCGGGTGCCACCATGGAAAGCATCGACGGATCGTTCAAAGTCTCCCGCACTCCAGAAAGACCGCCTACCGCCGAAAGTGTCCACGGCAATAGCATGACTGAAAAGAGAACGGTTAAAACCCCCTGAATGTAATCGGTGACAATCGCCGCACCCAATCCCCCTACCATTCCATAAGCAACAAACAAAACAGCAACCACCGGCACAGCAAATGAGGCACTTACCATTCCTTGCGTCCCAGACTCGACCAAGGCCCCTGCTCCCTTCAACAATAGACCGATTTTAACAGCCAACCCGATGATCCCAACCATCGAAAACAACACGGCCACACTGGAACCAAACCTGAGTGCATAAACATCCGCAGTCGTCGTCGCACGGAACCGTCTGAAGATGGGAGCAATCAACCAATAGAATGGCGTATTGAACAACCAGAGCCATTGATACCAGATCCCTGACAATCCATGACGAAATGTGCCCGAAGCAACGACCACAGCCTGATCGGATGCTGTTCCAGTACCGAAAGCATGCATCATCATCATGCTTTTACCAAATCGCCGAGGCATGAAAAAATCAGATTGTTTTTGGATTCCTTTCCCCATTCTTACCCCCAGCCAGGTTATCCCGGCCAGATAAAGAAAGAGAACAGATAAGTCAGCCAGTGGTAATACATTCATGACGGTCCATTTTTGGGTAAGTTAGGTTTCAATCCTTCAATGATGGCACTGTTATCACAGGCTCCAAAACCAAGCTCCTCGGCTCGTTCCAATAATTGCTGATGCAGCGTGGTTAGAGGGATATTGCCACCAGAGGCCTGTGCCTGATCGATCATCAGGCAAACATCCTTGAGGTGTTGTGACAATCGCGCCTGAGGGTTTTCAAAATCCCGGTGGACCATGCGATCCCCCTTGCTGTCCATGACAATGGAATACGCGGGCGTGCGTTTTAATATTTCCAGCGTCTTGACGCCATCCATACCCAGGGAACTTGCAAATTCCAACCCCTCGGCAAGCACAAGGCGATTCAATCCCAGCACCATGTTATGCACTAGCTTGAACCTCGAACCGGCTCCAAGAGATCCTAGGTGAAACCATTGCGTGGAGATCGCGTCGAACAGACTGCCATTCGATTCGACAAATCTGGCGTCACCTCCAACAAAAAGCGTCGCCTCACCTTCCAGCATTTGCTGACTGGAACCCGCAACATTAGCCTCCAGATAAGATACATTACGCCGGGCCAGTTTATGGCCCATTGCTATCATTTCGTCGGGACTACCTGTGGTCGTATCAATCACCACTTGATGATCAAGAAACAAATCATATCCGTCCTCAACCACTTGTGCGGCAATGCCACTATCGGGTAGACAAAGGAGAACAATCTCAACCTTCTGGACCAATTCGGTGAGTGAATCACAGAATTGAAGTTCTGTTGCATGACTGGCAACCGGATCATAGCCAGCAACGGAATATCCCTGACCAATAAGACGCCCGGCAATGGCTTTCCCGAGAAGACCAACACCAACAACCCCTACCTTTGGCTGGTGCTGATTCATATGAGCATCGTTATGTTCCATTGCTCAGGTCCATGTTTAGTTTGAATCAAAAAGACTCCTCCAATGCGTTGGAAGTGCGGGACAGCCGGGCATTTCAAAGGTCGCCACAAAATCTAGTGCCTTAAATCCTCATTCAGTTTCTCCAGAAGCCGCGGCACGTAACCACCGATTCGCCCCAGTTGCTTGGTACTCTCGCGCGGCAATGCTTTGATCTGATCCCGCACAGACACAGCTTTTCCGCCAAGCATTTGGAGTGCATTGAGGCTATACATTGCCGGAAACACCCCATCTTCAGCCATGTTCGAGGCACCCACCAACGTTTCCAAGACAGGATCCAGATGCCCCTCAGTAAAACGCCCCAAGGCTTCTCCTGCAACCGCGCGTACGTAGGGTGATTCATCTTTCAATGCCTGCAGCAGCGGTGCTTTGTTTTGTTGCACGGCAGATTCACCTCGGATCAAGAGACCAAGGGCTCCCCAATATCGAATGGCGCTGTCATCTGATTCGAGAGCATCCAGCAAACCGGGTATCGAAACCTCGTCACGACTCAGCCGCCATTTGAGCAGTTTCAAAAATGGCCTCCAGATTGTAGTGAGCCCTGTCCTGTCCCATTTCGTATGGTGTCTTATCACCCCCTCTTGCGTGGATTTCGCCTTCGGGAAGAAAACCTAGATCGCGCGTTTCGAGCACCCAGTGCTGATGCACTTTCCGGAATCGTTTGAGAACCGCTCGATGCGAGGGAGATTCGACCAGATTCTTGACTTCGTCTGGATCGTATTCCAAATCATACAACTCTTCTGCGGGCTTTTCTTCCCAGAAATATGTTTGAGGCGCTTTAAGCTTACCTTCGTCATACATTTGCTTCCATACACGAGTCGTCGGAGTCTGAAACATGTATTGAATATACTGGCCATAGATCCGGTGAGGCATGTAGTTGCGAACATAAATGTAACGCTTGTCCCTCACTGAGCGCACGAGATCATATCGCTCATCCATACGTCCACGGAATCCAAATTGATAATCGACAGGGTCCGCTTCGTATCTGCCCATGAATGCATTGCCCTGCATGTGCTCAGGCGGGGTCATCCCCACGATGCTCAACAGGGTTGGAGCCATATCAATGAATCCAACCAATCGATCCGTATCACCGCCTGCTTGATAATCCGGAGGGAGCCAGGTGTTTGTATTTTTCGGGGACGTGCACGATCAAGGGCACGCGCAACCCCGAATTATAAGGCCAACGCTTGCTGCGTGGCATCCCTGATCCATGATCACCGTAGTAAAACACGACGGTATCGTCTTCAACGCCAGCTTCTCTTAATTCACGCAAGTATTTACCGGCTGTGGCATCCATTTCAGACATCTTGTCATGGTATTGCGCCCAATCCTGTCTCACCTCAGGCGTATCAGGATGGTAGGATGGTACACGCACTTTCGCTGGATCGTGGACGGCTTTGTGCGGCCGCCTCCTGATCTGACTTTCGTGACTGATGGTGATGTTGAAGACGGCAAAAAATGGTTGCCCTGGTTCGCGGTTTTCCCAATGGGCTTTTCTTGAGGATTCGTCCCAAACCTTCCCCTTCTCTTCCAAATTATAGTCCTTTTTGCTGTTGTTGGTGCAGTAATACCCTAAGGACCTGAGGTACTGCGGATACATCTTCATGAAAGATGGGAGGGGCGTCATGCTGCGCATGTGCTGGCCCCCGGTTGATGGAGGGTAAACGCCTGAGATGAGGGTTGTCCGAGCCGGGGCACAAACGGGAGCCGTTGACCATGCATTTTGGTAAATGAGACCTTTGGCCGCCAAAGCGTCCAGATTGGGTGTACTCGCATACTCATCACCGTAGCAACCCATGTGTGGACCATTGTCCTCACTTGTGATCCATAAAATGTTGGGGCGATCCTCAGCCAACAAAACACTCAGGACAAGCAAACTACTTCCGGCCATCAGACACCGTTTCAAAAAAACTGGAGAGCATGTTTTTTTCTAACAAAGAGGTGATGATTTGCAAAGCCCAATCCGGTTGAATCCACAGATCACATTCAATCTTTCAGGAGGCTCCAGATCGCTGGGAGCGAAAAAATAATGAGTGCCTGACAGATCCTTCCCTTCAATGACCTGATTTGTTCATCCGATTCTGGCACAGAGCACGTTTGAAACTGTTGTTACGGGATTAGTTTAAAGCCAAGATCACCCTGCCCGGCACAAGCCGTTCAAACTTTTGGGACAAAACCAGAAGATTGCATACAGCCGAAAGGATGGCAGTGGAAACTGACTGGACCCTTACCGGCAACCGCTTTCGTCAAGCATCAAGCACAGACTGGTAAACTTCCAGAACACGTTTTGCCATGTGAATGGATTGATGAGATTGATTCACCGATCGAATGGCAGCATCAGAAGTTTGTTTTAATCGGGTTTTATCCTTGAGAAGACTGTCGATGCTTTCGGCCAGATCATCTTTGCTCAATCCTGCAGTCATCACTCCCCCACCCGTTGCTTCGATAATCTCAGGAAAAGCGGCGTGCGGCGGCTGTATCACGGGAAACGCCTGCCGCCATGGCTTCGAGCAAGTAAAGACCATAGGTTTCACCGTAGAGTGCCGGGACCGAGAAAACAGTAAGTTTCGAGAAGAACTCGAGTTTTTCCTGGCGATCCAGATTCGGATGCCAAGTCACGTCGTCCAGACAACCTGCTTGATTCAGCTTGGTCTTCAAAGCTTCAACGACAGGCTCATCAGAGGGGCCCATTCCGCCCCCAACCATCAATCTCATGGCCTGATAGTTGGGAAGTTTTTTTAATTCGATATAGGCATCCACCAATAAAGGAAGACCTTTCGCTTCGCACATTCTGGCGAAGAAACCCAGTACCGCTGGATCATCTGGCAGTTTACTTCGCTGATATCCACCAACAGGAATACCGTTGGGAACGACATACAATCGATCCGCGTGAAAACCCAGGCGTGATTGCATGAGCTCTCCGAAATATCGACTTGGAGCGATGAACGCATCGATGTCTCTGGCACGCTTTTTCAGTACGCCCCAGGCCTCCTGACGATTCGCCTCAGGGAGTGCATCTAGAAAGGTATCTTCTCCTTGAAGCGTACAAAGCACTGGGCAATTCAAGCTGGATTTCAATTCGGCAACCATCCCTATCAACAGAGCGTTTGAGAGACAAACGACATCTGGTTGAACCTGACCTTTCAGCCAGTGAATGAGTTGATCGAGTTCTTTTCGCTGATCCCATCCTCTCCCATCAGCATGGAAACTGTTAATTCCCCAACATCTTCAGGACGCGTTTGAGCAGCATGTTTGGATATTCTTTTTAAGATGGAACGCCGGTTCAGCCAAGCAGTCCAGCTTGCCGGTAACTTCCGAAAAAATCCCAGCGTTTGATCAAGAAACACGTTGATCCCTCCAAAGAAAATAGGCGTTTCTGAGCTTTGATCGGCATCTTCAAGTGTCAAGGGCAGGTACAAAGGAACCATCAAAACTTCATGCCCCTCATCCCTCAGGGATTTGACAAGGGTGTTGTCCCGAAAACAACCACCGCAATACATCCCCCCTGCGCCAGGAGTGATCTGAACGATCTTCATGCAGGCGAGATGTCAGTTTGCGGTTTTGTCAAAGGCATACCGTAGGGAAGTTCTTCAGGTATTTCAGCGAAATCCCTGATTTTCTCCCATAAAACAGAAAAATCCTTATTCACGTCACCAGAAAGACAATCGGTCACATCTCCACCTACTTCAGGATATTTATCAATCAGGTCCTTGAAGCTGAATTTCTCATTATAGAAGGCGTAAACAAGTTTGCGCATATTCTCAATGCCTTCGCACATGACCCGACTGTACTCAGAAAACCTGTCCGGTGAGAGATCATCATCCTTGAGACATTGGCTCACGGTTTCACCGGCAAGCACACCACTCTTCAATGCGATGAGCAAACCTGAGGAAAAGACCGGATCGAGGAAACCAAATGCATCGCCAATGAGCAAAAGACCTTTTTCTGAGGAATACCTCGAACGAAAGGTGTATTCACTCGTCGCACGGTAGGGTCCAACGGGTTCTCCTTCGGACAGGTATTGGCGGATCCATTTATTCTCGGTAATTTCCCGTTTGAATATGTCTTCTGGTTTTTTAACGCCATCGCGGGTCAGATACTTGGCCTCTGCCACGATCCCTACGGAAGTTATGTTGTTGTGCTGAGGAATGAACCAGAACCATCCTTTTTCGGGTACAAATGCCACTGTGGTAGCCCCCGCATCAATGCCTTCATCCCTTTTGGCATCCTGATAATAAGTCCAGACGGCCACTTTGTTGAGGTGGGGATCACGCTCACGCCATTTGTTCTTGGCTACGGAGAAAGCTTCCTTACCCGACCCGTCCAGAGTGATTCGAGCGCGCACCTCAGAAACATTACCGTCCCTGTCCTGATATTTGACGCCCGTAACGGACTGATTTTCATCTCGCAAGAGGTCTTTGACGCTTGTTTCCTGAATGATGTCGACTCCCTTTTCAACCGCATGGTCCAGCATCATCTGATCAAACTCGGAACGAACGACCTGCCATGTCTGGGACACATTTTCATCATAGCGTGTGGAGAAGTAGAAAGGCTGAGAGGTTTCTCCCGATGGAGTCACAAATTGAACGCTGTGCTTTTTGACAAAATGAGATTGCCGCATGCGCTCGATGAGCCCGAGACGCTTCAGTGGGAAGTAGGTAAAGGGGATCATGGATTCGCCAACCCGATAGCGTGGGAATTTTTCACGCTCCAGAATAAGAACCCGATGACCATCCTCTGCCAGGATGCTGGCTGCGCTACAACCGGACGGACCGGCACCGATAATCACAACATCATATTCTTTGTGCATTGAACATTAAGTTTGCTTAGTTCCCTCAACTTTCAAGCTCTATTTGAGTTTCAGGTAGGATTTCAATAATTTCGGCCAGTGATTCTCCTGATGGATTGGACAGGCGGTTCCTCCGTCCGTAATGCCATCGCCCCTTGGAATCACCCAGCGTCTTCTTGATTAATTGATCGGGCTCCATTCTAAGATAACCAATCGGACAACTGACATGTTCCACCTGGTGATTTTCAAGAATGTGTCCGAGGGGCATGTGTTCTTTCAGGATAGCTTCACGGGCGTTTCTGGGCAGCCTTTCCAGAAAGATGCGGATCGCTCCAAATTCTACTGGCTGGTGATTTTTCTCCAGCTTCAGGACCACTTCACGGAAGTAATACTGATCAGAATAATCTCTGTGAAGGACATCTATGTAAATCTGATCGCCGTGAAACCCTTCGAGCGTTGGCGTCATATCCTTTTGATGTACAACCAACCTTTGAAACGGTTGAGGAATTTGATCCGGTTCCACTTGCTCCAATTTTGGGAGAACCATGTTTTGCCGCTGATAACAATAATCCAGCGGGTACCAAAACGAAGACGTCTCAGCAAGAAGGGACAGTGATGATTCACTATTCTCTTTTGCCATGCTTAAACAAGCCTTTGAGTTAGATGCTGTGGCAGAAAAAATTCATGAAGCAATCGGTCCACTTGAAGTAAACCTTCACGATTCAACTTAATCTCATCTCCATCAATCTTCAGGAACCCCCAATCGGCAATTCGCTTGAGTGGTGCCTCAAATTTCTTTTTCACATTCACTCCGAATTTTTGATCAAAATAACTGCAGCGCGTATGCCCAAGCTTAAGTTGCAGTATGAACTCCCGTATCAAGCGTTCTTCGTTCGATGGAGTAAGTGCGCGGTATACAGGCAAATTACCATCCAGAATCGCATTCACATAGGGTTCGAAATCAGCATTGTTCTGGTAATGCGTGCCACCGATGTGCCCAAAGGAAGCCACACCAACGGAGAGAAGATCAGCGCCTTCCCATAGCCGGTCACGGTAGATAAATTTGGTTCGATCTTTATCTTTAACGGCTGTGTATGCGCTGGTTACGGTATAACCTTCCTTCTCCAACTCGCCAAAAGCATAATCAACCCATCGACGCTTGGTTACCCAATCAGCCACAGGAGCTGTCAACTGCCCGGAATCTTTCATCTGACGGTAAATCCCCGTGTTGAAAGGCACTTCCATTTGATAAATGGTCACGCTGTCTGGCCCCAGTTCAAGAGTGCGCTCAACAGCCATTTTCCATTTTTCTTCAGTCTCCTCCAGCATCCCAGCAATGAGATCGATGTTCACCTGTGGAAATTCAATCTCACGGGCGTATTGATAAGCTCTAAAAACCTCTTTGGATCGATGAGCGCGCCCGTTGGTTTCAAGAATGTGGTCATCGAAATGCTCTACTCCCAGACTGAGTCTGGTCACCCCAACGTCCCTGATGGCTTTGAGCTTTTGATCTGTTAGAGTTCCTGGTTCGCATTCAAACGCAACTTCCTCAGCCTCGTCCCAAGGCAGAACCGCCTTCATACGATCAGTCAATGACGTTAGTTGGGGCACTGACAGATACGAAGGAGTTCCTCCTCCAAAATAAACAAAGTTGGGTTTTCGTCCACCTATGAAAGGCTTGGAGGCATACGCTTCCAGTTCTTTGACGGCTGATTCCAGGTATCCGTTGATTGCGGTCGCGTTCTTGTCTGTATAAACTTTGAAGTAACAGAAGTGACAGCGCTTCCGGCAAAATGGAATATGGAGGTAAAGTCCCATTTTTGTATCAGGGGATGGAGGACGTTCGATAGCTTCGAGAAACTCTCCCACATGATCCGGCTTCCAAAAAGAATAAGGAGGGTAATTGGACACAAAATAATTGCCCGCTGTCGTCGGCTTCTTCTCAGGCTCCATCTGCCTTTGTGTCTCTGAATCTGTGTTCGCTACTTCATTCATAATTTTAGGTAATTTACCTCTTTGCTGGTTCTTACTGCGCTTGAACAAGGTGGATCAGGGCTGTGATTTGGAATGAAAACCATAGACACTTCCATCCTCACTGCCGATCACAACCCAGTCGTTGATCACTGCAGGTGAACTCGTCAGCGGCTGCCCCACGTCAATGGACTGGATTTCCCTGCCATCTTCAAGCCGCACGCGATAAAGCCTGCCGTCTTCGGAGCCAAAAACGACTTCCTCGCCCACCACTACAGGTGAGCTATCCACCTTGCCCCGAGTGGAAAATCGCCAGATTCGTTCCCCCGTTTCACGGTTCAAGCAGTGCAATTGCCTGTCCCTGCCACCTATCATGACTTTATCTTCAACGATTGCAGGTGATGAGTAGTAAGGAAAGCTACGGTCACGATACTTCCATTTGAGTGATCCCTGGTCGAGGTCGAAACATAGGAATTCACTTTCATAATGCCCCACATAAACCTTGGAACCTGCCATCGCGACGGATCCAGCAATGTAAGCACCAGCTTCTATCTCCTTAACCTTCTTGCCATCGGAAAGTTGTATGACATGCAGCAGCGCATCACAGCCACCGAATACGGTTTGGCCATTCGACACAGCAGGCGAGCCATTGATGTAGTTTTCAGTCTCATAATCCCAAACTTTCGTGCCATCGTCAGCTCGAATGCAATGAAGGCGAAAGTCATAACTCCCTGCCAGTATCCAGGTATTTTTTCCATCTGGCGATTGAATCCAATTTGGGCCCCCCAGAACTTGATCTTCGGTTTCATATTTCCAAACGAGCTTTCCATCTGCAGCCCGTAGTTTGTAGACGAATCCGTCTCCCGAACCTACGTAAACATGGTCGTCAAGGACGAGTGGCGAGCTTTCTACGTTTCCCTGAGTTTCGAATTTCCAGATGAGCGATCCATCATTTAAATTCAAGGCATAAACAAAACCATCATCCGATCCGATGAAGACACGGCGTTTGACGATGGCCGCCGATGATTTGATAGAGGATTGGGCTTTAAATACCCAGGTTTCTTGGAGGGAGGCTCCTAGTTTCGCAGGTGAAAAACCATCAAGAGAAGGATTCCCTCGATACATGGGCCACGACTCCGCCGAGGCAATGCCTTCAGCGGCATCGGCTGTTTCCGTCTCTTCTGCCAGCAATCCGCTCAAGAGCAAAAAAGAAGCAAGTAAGAAACAAAAAGCTTTGGGTTGAAAAAATCTTTGCTGGTTCATCATCAGGTATCCTAAATTACAGCATTCTCATGAATGTGAAATTAATACCTACACGTATCATTCCTAGCTCCAAAAAGCAACACTTAAGAATTCGAATTCCGGAGAGAAATGAAAGTAAAACGAGTCAGGGTGGTCACAAAATCAAGGGATGATCTCAATTTTGTTGGAGGCGTCGGAAGTAAATTCGCCTATCTCTGCTGCATGCAAATTGTTTGAGGTTAATTCGCGGAGCAAAGATGCTGCTTTGCCAGGTTCAACGGCGAACAATAAACCTCCGGAAGTCTGAGCATCGCAGAGCAGCAATTGATCAATTTCGTCGATTGCAGCATCAAAATATACAGACCGTTTGATCGCATCCAGATTCCGATGAGTTCCCCCTGGGATAAAATCCAGTTCAGCAAGTTGACGCACCCCTTTTAGAAAGGGAACTTTCGATAACTGAACACGGCCACTTACCCCATCAAGCATTTCACGCAGATGCCCTAATAATCCAAACCCAGTCACATCGGTGCATGCACGCACTTGCGTCTGCTGTCCAATTTCCGATGCCTTTCGATTGAGCGCAGCCATTGAATCGATGGCTAACCGCTCAATTTCAGTATCCTTGTGACCCGCTCTCAATGCAGTCGTGACAACACCGACACCTATGGGTTTCGTTAGAATGAGTTTATCCCCTGGTTTAGCCCCAATGTTCGTCCAGTATTGATCGGGATGCACAAAGCCGGTGACACTCAGCCCATACTTGGGTTCGCTGTCATCAATGCTGTGCCCCCCTGCGATTTGAATACCCGCTTCCGCGGCTTTGTCAGCCCCCCCCCGCAGGATGTCCGCGAGCACTGACAAAGGCAGTGACTTATCTTTACGAGGAAAGCCAACGATGTTTAAAGCCACGGTGGGCCGACCGCCCATGGCGTAAACATCACTCAACGCATTGGCGGCTGCTATCGCTCCGAAGAGATATGGATCGTCCACGACAGGAGTGAAGAAATCAACCGTTTGAATGATTGCAAGCTCGTCGCTGACGCGGTACACGGCAGCGTCATCCGAAGTATGCGTTCCTACGAGAATGTTCGGATCGGAGATGGCTGGTAAATCGCCCAGAACCTGAGCAAGGTCTTCAGGACCTAATTTAGCAGCTCAACCTGCACAATGAGACCATTGGGTCAGGGCGACTGTGTTATGTTTTTTTTTCGAATCCATTGCGTTAAGTGAATCTAGCACTATCAGGAACATTTGAAAACGAATAGTTGAAAATGGTTCCGTGTGATCCAAGGGTTGAAATCTACACTCAATTGGCTTGTATATTTCTCTGGAATTTCGGAAAAACACTCTATGCCCCATTGCGTGTCGAATTCACAAATAAAATCCCAATCCAGAATACTCAAATCTACCGTGCTACTGCTGATTGTTGTATTTTTTTTGGTAAGCCTTGCTCAAGCACAGCCTGTTCTAAGCAAACCTAATATCATCATTATTTATGCAGATGACCTTGGGTATGCGGATGTGGGCTGCTACGGAGCCACTCAGGTGAAAACACCCAACATCGACCGCCTTGCCAATGAGGGCTTACTGTTCACAGATGGACATGCACCAGCTGCAACCTGTACTCCGTCGAGATTTGCCATGTTGACAGGTCAATACGCATGGCGCCAGAAAGGCACGGGCATTGCGCGAGGTGATGCCGCACTGATCATTGATCCGGAAACAATGACCATGCCTGATCTCATGAAAAAATCAGGATATCAAACGGGTGTGGTTGGCAAGTGGCACCTGGGGCTGGGCCCCAATGGTGGACCCAACTGGAATGGACGAATAAAACCCGGTCCTTTGGAGATCGGTTTTGACTATGCCTTCCTGATCCCCGCCACAGGCGATCGGGTGCCATGCGTTTACGTCGAAAACCATCATGTGGTCAATTTGGACCCAAAAGACCCGATTCAGGTCAATTTCAAGAAGCGTGTCGGCAGCGAGCCCATTGGAAAAGAGCACCCGGAATTGCTGAAAATGCACCCCAGCCATGGCCACGATCGAACCATCATCAATGGGATCAGCCGCATAGGATATATGACGGGTGGTAAAACAGCTCATTGGAAAGATGAGGATATGGCCGATGATATCACATCCAAGGCATTGAAGTTCATAGACAGAAACGCGGCAGAACCTTTCTTTCTCTTTTTCTCACTTCATGACATCCATGTTCCGCGGGTACCCCATCCACGCTTTGTCGGCAAAACAGCGATGGGGCCAAGAGGTGATGCAATCGTCCAAACAGATTGGTGCGTAGGTGAAATCATGAAAAAACTGGACGATCTGAATATCGCTGATTCGACGCTCATTCTTTTCACAAGTGATAACGGCCCTGTCATTGATGATGGATATCAAGACGACGCTGTTGAGAAACTCGGCAAACATAATCCGGCCGGCCCTCTGCGTGGCGGGAAATACAGTGCATTTGAGGCAGGCACTCGTGTCCCGTGGATCATGCGTTGGCCGGGAAAAATAAAACCTGGCAAGAGCAGTGCATTGGTATCGCAGGTCGATTTACCTTCCAGCTTTGCACATCTCGCCCATGTTGAGGTCCCTTATGATGCCATACCAGACAGTTTTAACGTAATGGATGCACTGCTGGGAAATAGCAAAAGCGGACGTGACCATCTCGTTGAGCAGGCAAGGACCCTATCCTTGAGGGTTGGTGATTGGAAGTGGATCAGCCCTGCAAAGGGTGCCAGAATCAATAAAAACACTAATACGGAATTAGGAAACGACCCCAAAGGCTTACTCTATTATCTTGGTGATGATTTGGGGGAGAAACGTGAATTATCCAATGCATATCCTGAAAAAGCTCGAGAAATGGAGCGACTATTGTCACAAATCAAGGAAAACAAGCGCAGCAGACCGTAATAAACAGATGGACTTTAACGTTAGCGTAGAACTTTTTTACTTCACAAACTTGCAAGAAGTGGTAAATAATTGGACTCAGAATTTACGCACCGTTTTTAACAGATGAAATTAAATACACACTATTCAAACAGAAGGAGTAGATCTGGATTTACCCTGATTGAGCTACTCGTCGTTATTGCCATTATTGCCATTCTGGCAGGCATGCTTTTGCCCGCGTTAAGCAAGGCTAAACTGAAGGCCCTTGGAGCAAATTGTCTGAATAATCAGAAACAACTTGGTCTTGGGTTCATCATGTATGCAGATGACAACGAGGACAATATGCTTTCAACCGATGGAAATCCTGCTGGTGGGTTCTGGCCTGGTCCCGGACGACTGAGTGCCAACGGAGGTTTCACTTTTACGGGGATTACGGCTAGAATGAACAAAACAGAAGCACAGGAACGGGTTGAAGATGGTGTTCGAAATGGCCCTCTGTTTAGTTACGTGCCAGCCCCAGGATCTTATCATTGCCCAGGTGATATCAGAACGAAGCGCAACAAGCCCGGAAGTGGATGGGCATGGGACAGTTATTCGAAAGCAAATGGTATGAACGGAAGTGGATGGCAAGGAGGTATACAAAAGCCTTACAAAAAGATGACTTCTATTTACCAACCCACCCAAGCGATGGTGTTCATCGAAGAAGCAGACCCTCGCGACTTTAATCGAGGCACATGGGGTGATTAATGTGCAACCTTCACTTGGCTGGGTAGATCCCTTCGCTATCTTTCATGGCAACAACAGTAGCATCGGATTTGCCGACGGTCATTCCGAAACTCGTTCATGGAGAGATCCAGCCACTGTAAGGGCAGCCACAAACTCCTCAAATGGAGAGAACAGTTTTTTCTGGAATGGTGGCAATGCCGACAATCCTGATTTTGTATGGGTTCATACACGATACAAATACTCAAATTATGAACCGCTTCCAAACGCTCGATAATCCTAATGTGAATTCCGGAGTAAACATTTCATAATTTCAAAAGCGGACAGAAAAACACGACTTCGGTCCGCTTTTTTTGAATGACTCACCACAGCTGCAGACGATCATTACCAATCACAGTCACAAGGTCATGAATAAACAAAAAGTATTGTTACTTTTACTTGGCCCTCCTCATGGGCCTGGCTTCAAGTGAACTGACAGGCTCCTCATGGAGGGACGGGATGACCAAGGGCAAACCAGCGCTTCGTTCAGCTGGAAGTATTGCCTTTGGACCTGAGGGCATCCTTTTCATTGCGGATGCAAAATCAGCATCCATTCACGCAATCGCAACCGGTGATACGAAGGCGTCAAAGACATCTCCGGTAAAGCTGAAGGCCATCAACACCAAGATTGCGGGCATGCTGGGGACCACAGCCGATGAGATCCTGATCAGGGATATCGCGGTCAATCCGATCAGCAAGCACACCTATCTTTCCGTCAGCAGAGGACGGGGACCGTCTGCTATCCCTGTCATTGTCAGGGTTGAAGAAAACGACAAATTGATCGTGCTCGATTTCAATCATGTGGAAAATTCGACAGCAATCCTTC
>CALSPN010000005.1 GCA_943788245.1 uncultured Verrucomicrobiae bacterium
AATACAGCGAGCCTTGAATTCTTGACTTCCTCCTGCAGCCCATCCACTTCAGTATCCAACCACTGATAAGATTGAAAGGCTCTCTCACGCTTCTGATCCAAGATTACGAGCAGAGAAATTATCAAGGAGCTTGTTCGAAATCTGGGCCGCGACACGCGGCGAGGGGTGCTGCACGCTGATTTCAACAAGTCGACTCAAACGAACAGGTGAAATAGTAATGTCATCGCGAACAGCGTTGATCACATTCTGGGATTGGGCATAGCGACCCTCTTCATCCAAACCGAGGTCTCGGACAACGGATTCGATCAAGGATCTGCTGAGCAAATTCTTGTATTGGGTCTGCAGGTATTCCTGATCATTGGAATTAAAAACGATGGGCGTTGCTCCATCCATCATGCTGGTGGATTCCTTGTTGATCTGCAGCACCGTCTTGGCCTCAAAAATGGGAGTTGCCTTGACCAAATAAATAATACTGAGAACAAAGACTGAAATGAATGCCGTGATGACCAGCCATCGTCGTTCAAGAACGATATGCCAATAGTGTCGAAGATTCAGATTCTCAGCAACGCTCTGATTCTCCATCGAATGTTGATTGTTAGATTCCATTGTTGATTGGGTCACTCAGATTAGAAAAATCTGGCAGGGACTTTGATTTTGTCTCCAGGCTGAATGAATACTTTCTTGCTGGGGTCTTTGATTTTGAAAAGGTCGTTAAAATCAAATTCCCGCTTTTCGCCGTCCCGGAAGAGTTGAATTCTGGAATCCTTGGCATTTGCCGTGAAGCCTTTGGCATTGGCGATGGCCTCCACAAGGTCGATTTTCTTTTCGGAGGGAAGCGGGTAGATCCCGTCGATCATGACCTCCCCCATGATGGTGTAGGATTGCTCGTTGTAGACGATCACAAACACAGAAACGCTGGGTTCCTTGAGGTAACCATCCCTCAGCCGACGTTCGATATCCTGTTCGATTTCTTCCGTCGTTCGACCTTTGACAGGAATGTCCTTGAGCAGCGGGAAGGTGATATTCCCCGTACCCGACACTCTGAGTCCTTCTTGTGCCAGAGATGGTTCGTCGAAGACAAGGATACGAAGCACGTCCTCGGGCTGTATTTTGTAATCTGAAGCCACACGGCTCTGCGCATGCAGACCTCCGAGGGATAAGAGGATGCCGACGTGGATGATATGTTGGAGTTTGAGAAGAGAACTCATGATCTAAAAACCAATGTTTGCGGATAGACTAATCATATTGACCTGATAGTCAATAGAACTCAGCGGTTGAGAAGGTATGTCTGCCGAGAAATCGGCAAAAGTGTAGGTCAGACTCGAGGACAACCACTCCTGTATCTGGTAATCGAGGCTGCCACCATAGGAGAAAAATGTGTCGGAACGACCGTTGAGGCTACCAGAGGAACCGGAAAAGTCGTTTTGACGGTAATTGCCAAACACGGAAGCAAACCATTTTTCACGATTTCCCAATGCACGGCGCAAGGTCAGACGAATGTTATCCGATACGGAGGCCGTATGCGCCGCGTCCGCGATTCACTTGATTCGCGCGGGTGTAGGTCAGCGCCAGCATGGTGCGATCCCCAAGCAACTGCTCCAGCTCAGCCGTCACGGTGGGTGCTCCGGCGCTGATGCCCGTCAGATCCGAACTGCGCTGCTGATATCCGAATTGAAGCGTGCCCGTCAGTTTTTCAGTAAACTCACCTTCAGCTCCGATGCTGCCGCCCACAAGGTCCCAGACCCTTTCAGTGCCTCGACCTCCTCCACCAACCGTCGCCTGCTGCCCGTAACTGAGCTGAGAGAAAAACCGCAGCCCTTCACTGTATTTGAAGCCATAACCGGCAGCCGTATTCCAGTTGGAAATATCTGCAAATGCGGAGGTTTCTGCCTGATCAGTCTCACTGTAGGTCCCACTGAAATAAATATCGCTCTTGGGCGTCAGATCCAGGCTGACGCGTAATTGATCAGAGAACTGAAGTCGATTGCTTTGTTCGGCAATCAATTGTTACCGCCCTGAATACCCGTCAGATAGCTCAAGCTGTGGCTCGTGCTGACGCGCACCTTGCCACTGGTGACCGCTGCCGATAATGCTGCCGCATGATCACCCGAACTGACATCGGAATGATCCGCATAAAACCGATGCAGGTAATTGTAGGAAAACGAGAGGGTATTGATGGGGTTTTCGCCAAGGGTGAAAGTCACTCCCGGTCCGATTTGGTTGATCAGGTCACCTTCCTTGGGACCTGCCAGCAACTGGCGCGATGCATCATCACTGCGAAAGAATACATTGTCGTTGTAGACCATCCCCCCCGTAAACTGAGGTCTGATATTTACATTACCCACGCGGTAGTGCAGCAAATCCTCTGATTCCAGGGCGCTCAATGGAGCACCGAAACCGATCATGCCGGAGAGGAATGCTGCCCCGTGTTTCAGGCGCGGCTTGAATGTGAATGTCTTTTGCATGCGTAAGAATGCTGTATCAGCAGCACAATAGTGCCTATCTGGGCTCAAAACTGTAAATCGAAATCCCTGCCTTGCTCCTTTGAACGGAGAAAGACAGGTTAAAATGCTCAGCGCTAAGGTTTGGATGATTGTTCAAGTCGCCTGTGACAGTCTTTCCAAATTGCTTCTGAACGGATGACGTTCAGTCGTGTCTTCAGGATTTTTAACCCAATAAGATAGCACGGCTTGCGACAAATCCGAAACGGAAATTCCCAAATTAATCAAAAACTGTGAATGCGCCCTGGCCAGACGATAGGCAGGTTGTCTGGATGGAAAGGCAAGTACCTCATCGATGAGTTCCAAATCAGCGTTGCAAAGAAAGCTACCGTGAAACAAGACACTGGATCGGACCCGACGCTGAGCATTACCGGACACCTTGCGTTCTCCAATGACCAAATCAGTATATCCTCTGAGTGCTACTTTCCGCCCCAGACATAGCTCCAGCATGCGGCGCTGCTTTTCCATGATGTATTGATTGGTCAGAGTCACTGAGGCCATGGATGGATGATGCGCAACAGGTAGAATCAAACTGTAATTCAGGCATCCCGCATCCAGCAAGACGGTCCCTCCTCCGCTCGTACGTCTCAGAACGGGTATGCCCCGTTGACGGCAAAGCGCCATGTGAACCTCGCGATCAGGTCGGTTGGAATAGCCCAGCACTACGCGTTGGCTTCATTCACTACCCATGTCCGGATACTGGGCCCGATTTGCCCGTCTTCGCAAGCTCTCAAAAGGTATTCGTCCCAGATCAACTGCTCCTTGACCGTGGCTGCCCCCACGTTCACTCGGCAGATTTCGTCCCAGTCCATGCGCATTGCGGGTAAAGGATCACTCGATCGTGCACGATCAGCACAAATCCAGGAGTCCATCTCCAGTAAAATCGGCGATGACCCCTTCTTTGGGCTCGGGAAAGGCCGCCCCCTGATTGCGATAACTTCGCTTTTCGAAAACAGACCATTGATTCAGTGGCGCAAGCGACTGATCTGGCTCGAGTTGGAAGCATTCCACCCTATGCTCACTGGTTTCCAGAGCAAACACCTCGGGCATGCCATCCTGATCGAAATCACCAGTCAGCAGAGATTGCAATCTCGCTTCTCTGGCCATGGAACGTTGCTCGCCTATTGGTTTCAATAGTGGAGATTGACCCCCTATCGTATTCAATGTTGCTCCATCTTTACCTTCGCAAAGCAACAGAATCTCCTGACTTCCTTCATTCTCAAGTTGTTGTAAACGAACCAATTCATTCACGGCCATGTCCTGACTGCTGATCACTCTCCAAACTCCCTTGGAATCTTGCTCAGCTACATGCAAGCGCGATCCAGAAACATCAAATAAAGCCACACTTGTTTCGGATCCTTCATCATCTTGCAAAACGACGCCCGATCGCAGATTGGAAGTATTGGATGGACCGTTGATCTGCCCGACAACTTGCAGTGCCCACTCCAATGTGGGCGTATCCGTATCATTGGAAAGAGTTCGAGATGTCATATTGTAAGCTCGCACCATGTTCTTGAAAGGCATGATCAATTCCGATCGGCCGTCCGCGTTTAGATCCCCACTGGTAGCCCAACCTCCCTGCCAGGAACCTCCCGGTGGAGCTAACTCAATCGTTTCGTAAATATCATCTGCCTGCTGACGCAGGCAGATCAAAGGTTCATAGGGCGTAAAAATGAGGCAATCCACCCAATCATCCTGATCCAGATCATGCAGCATGAGTCGCTCAGGAATGCCCTTCAACCTACCTTGGAACGATTGTGTCTGCATGCTCAGGTCAGATCCAATCGTGGAGACCGCCCAGCCTTGATCGTTTTCGTGCAATACCACGAGAGACGGCGATGAATGTCCCGCTCCAGCTGTTTGGCCCTGCATCACAAGAGGCTTGCTCAGGGAGGGAAGCTTTTCGGGGTAGGTCATGGTCTTGCTCACGGAATCCCAATGAGCGTGCCCTATCTGATCCTCATCTTTGCTGAGCAAAAAAACCTCCAAACCCCCATCTCGCCCCCAATCCATCACAGTCAGTTCCTGCACTCCCGTCAAAGAGGGAAAAATGCGCGGCTCATCCCAGCCTTCCTGCTGGTTGGAGAGAAAGACGTTTAGAAGTCCTGCATCGGGGTCCGAAACAAGGCAGTCATCCCGACCATCCCCATTCATATCTGCCCAACAAACACCTCGTTTGATACCTGAAAATTCAGGGAAGCGAATCATCTGCAGAGCGCCTGAGTCCGTTTTTTCTGTCGGATTTTGCGCTTGGTCGTGATCCCAGCTCATAGGCCAAGATCTGGTCCAGATGATCGGATATCGCCAACATTTGCACCTTGCCATGATGGGTATCATGCTGCCAAAAAACCTTCGCAAACGGAATCGAAGGCACTTGGATAAAATTACCGAAGGATGTCGCGTTTCTGAGGCAAACATACAGACCGTCTTTCCGATTCGGGACATGAAAAACAAGATCCAATTGATGATCCTGATTCACGTCGACAGGTTCAAAGGATGTAACACCACTGGGAATTTGAATGTTTCGGGGCTGATCAAACTGTCTTCCTCCCTTGTTGTAAAAAATCGACACCCGGGACTCACATAACAGAGCGATATCAGGCAGGGCGTCCATGTTCAAATCTCTGATCATGAGCGATTTCAAACCTGGAATACCATCTGTTACACGCCATGCTGTCTTTTCACTCCAGGCTCCCTCCTTCCCGTTCCATAGAACAGTCAAGGTTTCGCGATCATCATAAAAAATAATCTCAGGCAGGCCATCCTGATCCAATGCACCCGCAACAAGTGCTTTGGGACGGCTTTGAATCAGAATCGATTTTGTTTTGAATCTGGAATCTGGAGGCAATCGATTGACCCCATCATTGACGTTTTTCCAGCCTTGCCGGTTCCCTTCCGGGTTTGCACCCTCATGGCCCGTTTGGTTGAGGAGTAATGTCAATTCGGATTTCCGTGGATTGGAGACAATCAGATCGCTCAGGCCATCATTATTGGCATCCAGTGAGCAGACCAACTGAATCTGGGATTCAACGGGAAACATTTCCAGGGGTCCAAAGCCCCAATGTGTCGCTTCTGTGCCTTCCGCGATCAGGCTACTGAACGACAGGAACAATGAAACAAAGACACAGGCAACAGCCTGAGCAGCGCGCACTTTACTGATGAGAAAGCTCATATCAATCGCCTACCAGATGCCCAACGATCTGGCGGTTGTGAGGATGAGTGCGATGTTCCCATAAATAGATGCCCTGCCAGGTTCCCAGCAACAAGCGACCGTCCGCAAAAGGAATGCTCAGATGCACGGATGTCAATGCCGCCCTGACATGGGCTGGCATGTCATCGGGCCCCTCAAGGGTGTGGTCGTATATGGAGTCACCATCGGGACATAATCTTTTGAAAAATCGTTCGAGATCAACTTTCACATCCGGATCTGCATTTTCCTGTATGAGAAGTGACGCAGAAGTGTGCCTCAGCAAGAGGTGCACCAGACCTTCGGTCATTTGACTGGCCTGAACCCAGGATTGGACATCTGAAGTGATTTCAAAAAGACCACGCCCGGGAGTGGACACATCCAGCCGCTTTTGAATCTGATTTAAAGACATCCGGAAACCCAAAAAATACTCGCAAACCAGAACCGGCTTACTCGGCACCCTCGATCAATCGCTCAAGACGAGGATCTTTGCTGTGCCCGGCCTGAAGTGCCAATTGGTAATGATATTTTGCCAGCTCTTTGAAAGGGGGATCTTGAGACGCGTATACCACGGCGAGATTGATATGCGCATCGGTGTATTCAGGCTGCAGCTGAACGGCCTTCCGCAAGGCAGCTTCACCTGATTCACGCTGTCCCAACTCGCTGAGAACCACACCAAGATGATTTTGGACTTCGGCATCATCAGGATCAAGCTTGGCTGCCTGTGAAAGATACTCCAAGGCACCATCAAAATCGCTTTGGTTAATCTTCAATAATCCTGACAAGAATAGGGCATATGTTTGTTGAGGGTCAATGGACAGGGCTTGCTGCAATGTCGATTCCGCGTCGCCAGTGGCGTTCATTTGAATCTGGATCAAAGCTAGATTTGCCAGAGTGGACACATCGTTAGGAGCTAATTTTATAATTGCCTTGAAACGATCCGCAGCCGTTGCCAGGTCCCCTGCCCCTGCAGCCTGCCTTGCCTGGGCTTCGAGTCGGGCAGCGGATGCAGTTTGCTCGGCGTTTAAATTACGCATGGGAGATTCGCCAGCTACCTGCATTTTCATTTGATCCGGACTCTGCTTCTGCATCAGGGCGAGTTCTTCGGAGAGATAAGGAACTCTTTCAGCTTCATAGGCCGCAAGCTTCGCCTCAAGCCAAGGGTCATTGCTCTTTTTATCACGCCGAGAAAAAGGCCACCATCTCCAAGCACCGCGACGTGCTTTTCTTGGTGCGGAAATTACTTTCTGGGGAGCCGGCGAGGGAGTGTTACTGACCATGTCCTGGGACTTTCTGCGAAGAAGCGCATTCTGCTCCATTAATTCCTGAACCAATTGATCTCGATTTTGACCCGCTTCCGAATCATTGATTCCGGAGGGCGGAGTCATCTCCTTACGCAACGAGGCGATTAAACTTTGCTGCTGCTCAATGGTTCCCTGAGCAGCATCTAATTGCTGGCGCAATGCGTTCGTTTTCGAGGAATCTTCTGTCTGACCGGAAGCTTGAGAAGCATCTGCTTCTTGCTCCAATTTGACCATCAGCAGCTGCTTTTCTTTTTGCAAGTCCATGATGCGGTTTTCAGCCTGCTGCAATTCTTCGGGATTGAATCCAGCAGGTTTGGCGGACATGGCCTCTCGCAGCTTCGATATGTATAAGCGGTTTTCTTCCTGCAACTGTTCTACGCGCAGATTCAGTGCCTGCACTTGACCACCAAGCTCATTTGTTGCTTCCGCTACAACGGCTTGAATTTTCTCTTCCTGATCATCTGTCAAGTCATCGCTCTTGGCTGCAGGCGTGGATTGAATGACCGCAGGTTTGGGCAGGCTGCCCATCTGTCGCGCAACGTATCTTGTGCGGAATTGAATGACACGCTGGTTCCAGTTCGGATTGGTTTTCTGAAAAGTTTGCAGCTGGTTGGCCGCCGCTGCGTAGGCGGTTGCAGCCTGATCCGATAGTCCCGTATCACGGTACTGATCGGCCTGCTTAATTAGCTTGTAAATGGCAATGTAATCTTCATCCGCACTTTGCGCCCGCGCAGTGTTGAGGACCATCGTAAGAGCAAAAAGGCAACACACCGACCAAGTAAAAATTTTGTTCATATTCTGTTTTATAAAATCATCGTTAGCCCACGCGATCGAGTCGTGACAATTGCATCTTTGTTCCACTGGACCGCTCTGACGGATAAACCCATACATTTATGGACGGCGAATTGACAGACGTCAACGCCTCTGTTACCTATCATTATTCTCGAAAAGCGTATGGCGACCGTTTTGGAACAACCTGTATTGGTGCTCAACCGTCTCTGGCAGGCCGTGAATGTCTGCTCGGCTCGCCGGGCGCTCACCCTTCTTTTTGAAGGCAGGGCTCAAGTAGTCAACGAATCCACCTCTGGAGATTACCAAACGTATTCCTTTCACGAGTGGAGGGATTTTTCCACTGATTTTTGCTCAGCAACAACAGAGCAAATCCATACGATCTCTTTCAAAATAGCAATCCCCAAGGTCATATTGTTAATGGTTTATGACCGATTTCCGAAGAAAGAAGTCAAATTCACACGGCACAACCTCTTTGAAAGAGACCACAACACATGTCAGTACTGCGGCAAGACATTGGGCAGAAAATTGCTAAACCTGGACCACGTTATACCTCGAGACCACGGAGGACCTACCAGCTGGGAAAATATCGTATGCTCTTGCATTCCCTGCAACACGCGCAAGGCCAACCGGACTCCGCATGAAGCAGGCATGCACCTGATCAAACAACCCAAACGCCCGAAATGGCGACCTTATGTCCAAATCAATCTCTCATTCCCGGGACATTCAAGTTGGCGTCACTTCCTGGATGTTGCTTATTGGAATGTTGAAATTGGCGAAGACACTTGATCATACCGCTTGCAGGGCGGTCTCTTTACTTCGAAGAACCAGAGCTGACATCCATGAGTTCCCAGAACTTGGGATTTTCCTGCAATGCCTCGTCTTCACCCAGAGGCAGGCTGGATCGAAACAGAAAATCCTTCAGCGTGTTCTTGTTCAAAATACGGTGAATGATGATTCCCAGCTCGCAGCGCTCAAAATAAACACGGTAATCTCCTAACCGATAACGATATAACTGTTTACCCTGACGTTCCAATTTCCCAAAGCGATCCAAATCCTTGGAACGCACGTCCTGCGGAAACCCACGGAAATCACCAAGAATGTCCAACTGCAATTCTTTGGGCATTTTCGACAGTTCATGCGAACTGGTCGGGTTGAAAATGATTTGAAATGGAATCATGCGCTTTTGGATTATGAAAAACGAACAGACATGAAGCCTGCCCGATCTGAATGCGTGATCATATGGTTAACTCAGCTCGTCACGTACCTTTTCGAGGAGGTTCTTGGTCGCCTGGATTCCCTGTTTCTCAGACAACTTGCTCCCTTCATATTCGATACCCACGAAGCCGCTGTATTTGGCAGCAAGGACGATCTTCATCATCTTACGGTAATCAGTGTGCACTTCATTACCCTCAGCATCAAAATCGTGTGATTTTGCGCTCACTGCATGGGCATATGGCATCAGCTCCTTGACCCCCTGATAACGGTCATACATCTCATCGTTGCTGACGCGGAAATTCCCAAAATCCGGAAGTGTCCCACAGTTAGCCAAATCAACTTTCTTCATCACACCCGCCAACCAGGCACCATTTGAGGACAAGCCTCCATGATTTTCTACGATAACACCAATGCGGTAAGACTCTGCAAAGGAGGCAAGCGCAGAAAGCCCTTCAGCGGCCCGGTCCATTTGCTCATCGTAGGACCCCTGGTTACCCGTGGCCGCATTCACGCGAATAGAGTGACATCCCAGGAACTTGGCAGCTTCCACCCACTTGTGGTGGTTTTCCACGGCCTGCTGACGCTTTTTTTCATCCGCATCTCCAAGGTTGCCTTCTCCGTCAATCATGATCAACAGGCTACGAACCCCTTCACCTTCAGCGCGCCGGCGCATTTCCATCAAATAGTTACCGTTGGTAGCCTTGTCCTTGAAAAACTGATTTACATACTCAACTGCCTCAATGCCAAACTCTCTTTTGGCAACTTTTGCGTAATCAAGGTGATCCATCTTGCTGGCAAAAAGCGTTTTGTGAAGGGACCATTGAGCGACGGATATTTCGAAAAGGGGCCCTTTGGCTGCGCCAAATACTGGGGTCGTTGACAATGCGCCCAGAGCCAGTCCTGCTTGTTTGATAAAATGACGACGTTGCATGGATTGTTTTATATTAAAATTATGGGTTGATTTGTAATGATAATGTTAAACTGATTCCTTTGTGTCTTTCTTTTCATCCTTGAAAAGTGCAAGGAAAACGACCATGACAATAGCAGCAAAAATAGCAGGTTTTCCCCAAAGCTGTTTCCACTCTAATGATTTTAATTCCGCTTTGCGAGCTGCACCTGCAGCTTCTTCAAGTTGTGCTATTTGCACCTCTACCGCCTCTTTCTTGCCATCGGAAATGCTTGGTAATTGATCCCTCAAACCTTGCGCTTCAAGGTTCTTGGAGCTTACCTCAGCAGCATAGGTAGCGGCTGCTTCGGGGGTATGTTGGGCTTCCACATGACCGGCAATCTGCGCACCGATAAACATGCCAAGCCCTAGTGTGAATAAGACAAGCATTCCTTGAGCCTGCCCCCTGATTTCCTTGGGCGCGAAACGGTCTGTGTATATTTGACCGGTCACAAAAAAGAAATCATAGCAAATGCCATGAATGACGACACCTGTTAAAATCATCCATCGAACCTCATCAGGGGCACCGATAGCGAACAAGCCGTATCGAACAACCCAGGCCAGCATCCCAACCGCCAGCATCCATTTAACGCCTAAGCGCGCAAAAAAGAAGGGCATGACCACCATGAAAAAGATCTCGGACATCTGCCCATAAGACATGGTTTGCCCAATGGGAAGGCCTGTCATTTCAACCACTCGACTTGCAATTTGATAGTAAAATGCCAAAGGGATACAAATCAGAAAGGATGAAATAATGAACACCAGATACGATTTATTCTTGAGTAATACAAGAGCATCCAAACCCAGAATTTGCCCAATCGTGATTCCCCCTTCATGTTTGACTGGCGGCGTATGAGGTAGCCCAAAACTCACTACCCCCAGAATCAAGGAAGCAATGCCTGCGAGGTAGAACATGGAAATGGAAGTCTCCCAGGAAAGCGTTGTCAGTAATAATCCGGCCGCAATCCAGCCAATGGTGCCAAACACCCTGATAAGGGGAAATTCCTTGTCCGGGTTGGTCATATTTTTCATGGCGAGGGTATTGGACAAAGCAAGCGTTGGATAGAAAGTAAGCATGTAGCCGAAAAACACCCAGTTGATCAGGCTAGGCGAAGGGGAGTCAGACTTCATCAAGGTAGTCGCAGCCAACATAATGATTCCACCAGCAAAATGCATCACTCCCATTACCCTTTGTGCAGCAAAAAACCTGTCGGCAATCATACCTACAAAGAACGGTGAGATAATACCCGCAAGCGGCCCGACTGAATAGGTCCAACCGAAATCTTTGGCGCCAAATCCAATAGTGCCCAAATAGTTAGGTGCTGTAACATACCATGCTCCCCAAACAAAAAATTGAAGAAACATCATGACCGACAATTGGATTCTAACGATTAATTTCATTACAAATATCTATTATTGAATGGATTACCCACACAAAACGTTTAGCAATCGACCCAAATGACTCGAGTTGACATAACTGTCCGGATGATTACATACGAGAATTAATACGAAACCTATCTGATAATCAAACGCAGAATCAAGCTCATTGATCACTGGATCCGTGAGCTTGATCTAAAAATGCTTCCACGGCCGCGAGCTCAGGTAGCGCACTTCGGTTCCCTGGTTTTTGACATTTCAAAGCAGAAACAGCCGTTGCAAAACGAAGTTTTACCCGAGGAGTCCAGCCAGCAAGTGTCCCATGAATCATCGCACCATTGAAGACATCACCCGCTCCATTCGTATCAGTTGCCACAACAGGAAAGGCAGGTTGATGCAAGCTTGCCTCCTTGCAAAAGTGCCATGCTCCTCTGACACCCTGTGTGATGGTTACTTCCAAGGGCCCAAGTGAGAGCAACTCTTCCGCACATGCAATCAGGGATTGGTCTGGAAACAACTTATTCAGCAATCCCTCGGGAAGATTCAGATAATCCACCTCGGAAACCAGATCTTCCCACGATGGCTTGGGCGAACCCAAATCCAAAAATACTTTTCCGTTCTGCAATTTAGCTTGCTTTGCCGCTTTAATTGCTGCCAACCCTGACCAGCCATCCAGGTGAATGGCGTCTGCTTTCGTGATACTTTCAAGATGAAGCGCTTCGGGATCTATGACGGAATCTCCTCGATGGCAGGCGATCGTCCGCCGGCCAGTCGTTCGCTCTATCCAGACATGGGCAAAACCGCTCTTTCTACCAGCCTTCGCACCTGAACCCGCCAAATGAATCCTGCTTTCCTGAAGATCCTTCTCTATCATTTCACCGTAGGCATCCTGTCCCCAAGTTCCCTGAAAGGAGGTAGAATGCCCCCACTTAGAGAGAAGAGCCAAAGCCGTTGGAACTGGACCGCCTACCTGGAATCTATCCTCAGTGATTTCACATTTGGTATCCGCATCCGGGAATTGATTCAGATAAACCTGATGATCCACCACAATAGTTCCCAATCCAAAAATTGAGGATTTCTGGCTCGTTGTGGTCATCGAAATATCTGACGAAGCAGTCTACCGATTGAATGGAGCGTATCGACCACAGACTCTTATTGAAAACACTCCAGTCTTTATTCACTGACTATACGAATGGAATGAACCACCGGCTGGAAAGCATCACGAATGGCACTGACGAGTGGTTCGCGCGTTTTTTCAGTCAACGCGGCGGCCATCTCTTTGTCAGCCCTTCCTTCAGGCCCATGGAAAATCTGCTTTATCTGGCGTGTTTCATAAGCCTGCTTGGTCGCGACCGCCTGATCTACTTTTCTGAACGCTTCTGAAAAAGGATTCTCTGGGAAATCTGCAGCAAGATTGACTCCCCGACTCAGTGCCTCACTGGAGTAGACTTTTTCAAATGCCCCCCAGTAAACCCGATACCTGGCAGCAGAAGGATTTTTTATTTTGAGGGTCAGTCGATTCAATTCTTCCATAAAAGGCACCCACTCCATACCAGATCGCATACTGGAATCATCCCCCAATGGCCCGGTCGCACAAAAAGGATACTGACGACTTGAAAGAGTCAGCCGCCCATCATTGTATCCTTGAACTTCGTGCCCCCCCATCGTCGATGCAGACTTATTTTCAAGATCTATCGTGATTTGACCCAGATTACCCTCCAGACCAAATGCGTTCAAAAACGAATATGCCATCACGCATTGGCCCGCCCAGTCAGGGTGAACACCATCTTTTCCAGTGATCATGTAACTGGCCCCGTACTTTTGCTGGGCAGCATGCCCTTGGATCAGCATCGGTAAGAACACATCTGCAAAAGTCACATTTTCTTCGCGAGCCAGCTGAACATCAATATTTCTCAACTCAAGAAGGCCAAGGTTAAGATCCTGCACATTTCCTGCAGCTGTTTGAACCCAGGAAGGCATTTTACCCACCGTACCCGCAGAGCCCTGAACAACTCTAACTCCATGTGATTTAAAGGCCTGAATGATGGCCCGTGAACTCTGCGAATAGACATCTCCGATTTCAGCGGTGAATGGCTGATACCGGTGATCATTCATTCCATAGCAGGTCGTGGCAATAGTAGGACGAAACCGTAAAACATCATTGGTCATTCTCGATAAAAAACCGGGCGCACGTTCACCACTCCAACCAAACTGCCTGACAGAAACTCGCAAATCAGGCACGCATACCGTCAAGTAGGTTTCAATGATACGTGAATACATCCTCTGCTCCGTAATGGAGTCACCACATATGGCCAACCGATCCCCTTCTCGCAGAATGAGCTCCTGATTCGGAACCGAAAGGTGGGGCCGAAAAGGCTCGAAAAAAGCCCCCTCAGGCAAAGGAACCAGCGCTTGAGATTGGATGACTAAAGCAGCCGAGCAGGCAATCAGTGCTGCTACAATGCGATGAAACAGGTTCATATGATAAGAAATCGAGTTTAACTTGGGTCAAGCAATCAATAAGGCGGCATGCTGTGAAGGACTATGCCTTTTTACCTTTGGTATCTTTTTCTTCAGCTTCCTTGCCTTCAGACTTCTTATCTTCAGATTTTGCGGCCTCTGGATCTCTCTTGGCCATGATGTCTTTGACAATCTGAGCCGTCACTTCAGGTTTTTCAGCCATCGCGGTTCGAGCAGCTTCTTTACCTTGACCAATCAATTCACCATTGTATTGGATCCAGGCGCCACGCTTCTGAACCACGCCATATGACAGCGCGACGTCCAGAATACTGCTCTCCTTGTTGATACCCTGATTGTACATGATATCGAATTCCGCTTCTGCAAAAGGGGGAGCAACTTTATTTTTAACGATCTTGACTTTGACGTGGTTGCCTATGGCACTTCCAGTAGCATCTTTTAAAGTTTCTTTGCGTCGGATATCAATTCTCACACTGGCATAAAACTTCAAAGCCTTACCACCTGGCGTTGTTTCAGGACTCCCAAACATGACCCCCACCTTTTCGCGCAATTGATTGGTGAAAAGACAAGTTGTCTTGGCCTTGTTAAGCACCGAGGTCAGTTTTCTAAGGGCTTGACTCATCAGCCTTGCTTGCATCCCCATCGTTGCCATCCCCATGTCACCTTCAAGTTCAGCTTTTGGCACAAGAGCAGCAACAGAGTCCACCACGATCACATCCAGAGCGTTGGAGCGGGCAAGGGTTTCGCAAATCGTCAATGCCTCTTCTCCACTGTCTGGCTGAGAAACAAGTAAATCATCAAGATTAACACCCAGTTTGCGGGCATACCCCGGATCAAGGGCATGTTCAGCATCAATAAAAGCGGCGGGTACCTCCGGCTTTTTGGGCATTGGCAATCACATGCAACATGACGGTGGTTTTACCTGAGGATTCGGGACCATAAATTTCGACGATACGACCTCGCGGCAAACCGCCAACTCCAAGCGCAAGGTCCATCGACAAGGCCCCAGTTGGAATGACGTCAATTTTCTTTTGCGAAGGTGCGTTGCCAAGGCGCATGATACTCCCATCACCAAAAGTTTTGGTAATGGATTGAATCGCAGTATCGAGATTGCGCTCTTTGTCAGCTTCGCTTGAACCAGCGCCAGCAAAGTTGGGCTGTTTTGATCTGGAGGATGCTTTTGTTGCCATTTTTTTGTGATTGATATTAAAGGGTAATAATGCGCGACGATTGGAACTTTAGTCAATGATGGTTCGCAGCGTGCCGGGTAATAGGAGGAAACAAAGTGCATGAGAAGTGATTCGTTTGATTCATATCCTTTGACTCCGGATGGGAAAAATCATTTTAGGGTAGGTTTTTTGAGCTTTTTATTCCTCATGAAATCTTGAGAAAGGCATTGAATGGAGACTTTTTCATGCCTTCTCTTTTTTACATTCCAATAGTAAAAACCAAAGAGACTCAATGCGATCCATGTGGTTCCGGAAACCTCTGGCACTGGAGTAATGACTCCGAATAAATCCACATTATCCAACCGCCAGGTGCCACTACTGGATTCAGCATTGTAACCATAAAATCGAAATTCAATGGTGTTGGTCAAGTCATCGAACAAGCCTCCTGATAAATCGATCGATTGATCTCTGCGGTACGAGGTATTATCGGGAAGAGAGAAAGCAGTTCCTATATCAGTCGCGAACGTATCCAGGCTTGATCGAAGAGACCAATCATGAATCCCTGTAGCAGAACGCCGTTCATCAAGCTGCAAGCTGGTTATTGATAATTCAAATCCTGGGTCAGGTGTAAGGGAGAATGTAAAGTAATCATTAACATCCAGGCCATCATGACTCCATGAACTGGCGCTGAAGGCTCCACTCGCTAAGGAAGCATTGACCCCATTGCCTCGGCTCATACCGATCGCACTCCCATTAACTGGTTGGTTATCTGCACCAAAAGCTAACTCATTACCCGCAGCTCCATCAAAGCTGAAAGTGATTATTTGAGCACAAAGATTTTGGCTCATGAAAATGCATGAAAATATCAATAAGATTGAATTACGAAACATGCTTTGCCTTTCTGTTGTTTGTTTAATGCACAAGAAGCGCTTGCATTTTCACGTCAGCACTCCCTAAAACATCCACTCACAATTTCAGGCTTCATCCATTACATCATATTTAAATGTAATGGATTCCTATGATCATGTTTGTATTACGATTTTTATTCAATATATTTATATGTTATTTAATTTATTTTTATTATTAATATGCGCCACTTCATTACTTTTGAAGTGAAATCTGTTTATTTTCCTGTAGACTGGAGATGTTTTTTTTATTACTAGCCATGCGAAACCAACCTTTGTTCACCTTTTCGTTTCCTTTATTTTTCCTGATAATGGCCTGCTGTGGTTTGATTGCCTGCCAGACACCCTATGGCCAGGCAGTGCCTCAAAAAAATTTAACTTATCGTTATACGGGCTGGCCTGAGAAATCTGTGGAACGACTTCTTTTTCAATATCTTGATTCCAAGAATTTTCTGACTTCGGAATCGCGAGAAGGAACCATGCGCTTCGACCGGAAAGGGTCTAATTGGGATACTGTAAAATATGGTTCATTTCTTGAACCAGCTGTCTGGTTGAGACTTGAACCAACTTTCAATGAGGACAAGGAATCGATGCAAACAACATTGAGTATCAAGGTCAGCCTCATCACTCATCGTCTCAGCAGTCTCGAGGAGGAGATAACCCCTGGGAAACATCATATAGAAGAAGCGAATGAGATACTGGGTTATTTTGAAAGAATGATGCTCCAATCTGTCAGTTCGAATACATTTTCACCCACATCTGGAGACTGAAAATTGCTTGGCAGCATTCGGTAGTAACACAGCTGCCTTCCAACTATTTATCGGTCAAGGAACATATAAACGCAGATAAATTGACTGATGATGAACACACCTGTGAGGATGTACACACATCCTTCTTGCAGCAGAGAATTTTTTTGCGAACACGGAGACAAATCAAACCGAAGCATTATTTCACCGATTTTTAATATGTCCCCTGACTTCAAGACGTGCGCGCCTTGAATAACATCGTCGTTAAGCAAACAAGACGCTTGTTTACAAATCGAAAGGAGGGGCCTTCCATCTTCATTGAGGGAAATCAAGGCATGGTTCTCCCATATGCCTGCCCCCTCCATGTGGAAGTCAGCCGAATCATGTCGACCTATGGAAAAAGGAAAGGCCTGAATTCCCACTGAGTGGTGATCCAAGCCTTTGGAAGGACTGAGCGAGGTTAACTGAAACATTTATCAATAAAGGCGCCTCGGAACGTCAATAATGTCTTTAGGATAAATCGGAGGGTCAAATTGTGAATCACGCCGCGCTTTTTCATAGTCAAAGCTAATTTGTGAACCATTTCCCCTGATAACAGAAATTTTACGTTTCTTGGCAAAATCTGTCAGCCCACCAGCTTGTGAGATAGCTTCGACAGCAGTCGTTTCGCCGACGTAGGGGTAACGACCACTTCGAATCACTTCCCCGTTGATTGTGAATAGTCTATCTTCAGTGATAACGGTGATCGATAGTGTAGAGAATATGCGAGGAACATAGGCTTCCTGCAGTTTTCCTTGCAGCTGAGGCGGTGTGAGCCCCTCGGCTGTTACAGGTTTATTCAAGTAAGGAGGATGAATCGTTCCATCATCCCGAACCCGTTCCTCATGAGGCGGGGGCGGAGTGGGAATTCCAGCAAAGCGAATAGTAACCTTTTCACCCACTGACAACCCTAAAGGCGGAGCAACTTCCTCACCAACATTGTAGTCACCCCCTTTTCCTGATCCAGTAAAACAACCGGTCAGAAGAATTATTACTGACGCAAAAGCTACGCCCCATAATTTACCGTTCAACATATTTAAAAGCCTGTTCATCCTAAAATCATTTACTGAAAACCAAGATATCTGATTAGAATTTATTTTTCAATTCCAAGTCACCTCTTGCGGAGGTCTTACCAGATTTCCCGTCACTTTTCTTCTTGGAACTGGTGTCATCTCCATCTTGCTTTGAGTAATAATCGTAGTAATAACCACTGTAGTAGTAGTAGTAGGAATCTTGTGAGATATTAATATTATTAAGAACAACACCTAACAGGTTTCCACCCACTTTTTCAACCATCTGCTTGGCGCGAACCGTCATGGCTTGAGGGTATTTACGATACTGGATGACCAAGATAGCCATATCCACTTCACTTGCGAGAATAGAAGCATCACTCACGCCCATGATTGGAGGCGAGTCAAAGAAGACATAGTCATAACGCTTGCGTGCTTCCTCAATGAAGCTTTTCATCTTGGAAGAGTTCAAAATTCCCATGGAACTACTTGGTAGTTTTCCACTGGGCAGAAAATCAAGGTTTTCGTGTTTAGTGGTTTGAACTACTTCTTCCAATGATTTGGTAGCCAAAAGGTAGTCAGTCAAGCCCAACGCATTGGAAACTCCAACATGCTTGTGTAGACTAGGACGCCGTAAATCAGAATCTACAATCAGTATGCGAGAACCGTTTTGAGCAAAAACAGTTGCCAGATTGAAAATTGTTGTGGATTTACCCTCACCCGCACCGCCACTAACCACGGTAAGTGTATTGGCCTTTTCGTTCTTTCGTGAAAAAAGGATATTTGTTCTCAAAACACGATAGGCCTCGGCGTGCGGACTATCTGGACCTTCCATTAGCAGTGAGTGAACATTTTGGGGAATCACTCCAAGAACAGGTGCATCGAGGGCTTGCTCAACATCGTCGATAGTTTTGACACTGGTATCCAGGTATTCAATAAAGAAAGCCAGACCAACACCAACGACCAAACCAACGACAACACCCAGAGCAATGTTAAGGAAAATTTTTGGTCTGACTGGATCAGGATTGGGTTCCGCAGGGTCATAAATTTCCACAATAGAATCTGTCGGCAGGGCAGCATCTACCGTCTCCTGCAGGATTCGAATCATGATCATATCACTGATTTTGGACAGATTCTCCAAGTCACGCTTGGCTGTAAAATAAGGGCGATATTCGGCTGTTTTTTCAGCATCACTGGCTTTTGCAGACTCCACTGCAGAAGTCAGTTCCGTCAGTTGGTTGCGGGCTGCGTTCACTTGGGTTTGCAGCCCCCTCAAGACTCCGGTTATCTCCTTTTTGATCTGATCATTCAGGGTCAAGAGCAAACTGTTGGATGCTTTCATCTGTGGATGGTCAGGACCGTGGATCGCTTTCATCTGGGATAATTGCTGATGACCTCTGTCAAATTCATTGAGCAGTGAGGTAAGACGCAAATTGCCAGGCATTGCCGTGAGCAAGGTGTTACGTAGCTCTTCCAGAGTAAGCGATGTTAATTCTTTAAAAAGGGTTTCGTAACGGATGAGGTTTGCTTCTGCAACCGTTCGTTCCTGCTCCAGTTTCATCACGATCTGGGGCTCGGTGGTCATTCCAATGGAACTTCCCTCAGCGCTGTAAATATCAGAAATATTTAAGTCTTCACGCAGTTTATCAAGCTGCTTTTGCTTGGTTTGAACTTTGCTTTGCTGAGTCAGGTATTCCTCTTTGAGGACTTCAATACCACTGTTTGCCATGTCCTTCAGGTTTTTTTCACGAACATTTTTGTATTGCTCAGCAATTTCTTGCGCAATAAGAGCAGCCTCTTCCTTGTCCTTACTATATGCCTTGATCTCGATTAAACTGGTATTCCGATATTGATCAACATCAATGGAATTCTTGAGAACCTGAAATGTTTCATTTGTAGTGAGAGGTGTATCCGCCTTAAAGCGTTCCATCCATTTGTGGTTCAGCCCAAGCGCATTGATAACAGGGTGGATTACTTTTTTGGATTGGATTTTTTCGTATTCAGTAAGCACCCAATAAGGATCATGCTGTTGAGAAGCCTGTAAGCCCATAAGCGGCGTTATGTCGGAATTATCCTTTTCAATCGCAATCCTGACTGAACTTGCATAAGTGGGCGGTATCAGAAATGTGATGATAGTCGTCGTAAGAACAACTAACAGGAAGACAGCCAAGATCACCGTTTTACGAATTCGAATGATTCGCCAATAATCTAAAAAGTGAAGCTTAGAGTCTGATTGCTGCTGTGGCTGTTGACTAGGTTTCGTTTGCATGGGTCAAAAGAGAAAAAAAGGGAGGCCAGAATGATGAATTTCCAGCCTCCCCGTAAAACATGTAACTAAATGAATATTAATAGGATGCTTTCAAACCAAGGTAGACACGATTACGATCAAAACTTCGATTTCCGAGATCGGAGTCCAAGTCATCAAAATTGTAACCGGTTTCAGCAAGCAAATACTGATTGATCTGGTAGCTCATGTTGAAACCCAAGCTCCAGAAATTGTCAGCAGTATCTGCCAGACTGTCACCAAACGAACTATTCGCATACATGCCTACAAAGTTAGCGGTGAGTTTAGCTGTGAGCTGATGAGAAACAGATGCGTAAGCCGAGGTCGTCTCTTGGTCAAGGATTAAGGAGCCTCCTACCTGAGCGATGTCAGTTTGGTTACGCTCGTGACGTAAACCAACGGCGATGTTACTTCCCTTGGCATATGCGTAGGATAAGTTAGCATCTATGTAAGGACTTGTAGTGGAGTCGTCTACTCCAGCAGCAACATTATCATAGGAAGTAAATTGAGCACCCGCTCTCAACGAGCCAAGCAATTCAGGTGTGAAGCTGTGGTCAAACCCGGCGTAAACATAATGAGAGTCACTGTTACGCACTTCAGGGTTAAGGTAAGGACCAAAAGTCAAACTGTCATCACTGGTGTAGTCGACAACGCGATATTGATAACCAAGGATCCCTGTTGTTCCAGGGCGAAGTTGCGAACGGAGGTTAGCGGTAACACGGTGTTCAACACGATCGAGCAAGGCAGAAAAACTTCCAGCCCCGCTTTGGTCGTAATTGTAAAGATCATTTCGGTAACCAGCCATGAGACTGTAGGTGCGACTCAACTGGGTAGTAAAGTTGACATGGGCACGATTGTGAATGGCGTCCATATTTGAACGCAAGCGGGACGCACCAGTCGGTTCAAGCACTTCGGGCTCCTGAGCGATGACGAATTCATCACCCAAATCCACTGACATGTTCTCATTGAAATCGTGAGTCAGATCGAGGGAGAAACGATGCGAATGATCTGAGTTGTCTGGATCACGATCTTCAAACCAGCGAAGTTTGTATTCGTAGCCAAGGCCCAAATACGTTTGATCCTTGACCAAATTCAGGCTGATAGCAGGACTAAACTCAATACCAACGCTGTCTTCAGCGATAGCATTGGGAGCAGTTGTGATGTTGTCATCGTAGAAGCCCCTTAGGTTTGCAGATAAACTCCATGGCTTGGAAGTCTGTGATGGGGTTAAACCTACATCGGGAGCTGCCTGCATGCTTACTACCCCTAGGGCGGCCAATCCGGCTGTTGTTACAATCTTTTTCATACCTTCGTTAATCGCTTAATGCTGCTATGTGCCCAGCTTGAGTATTGATTTGCTTCAAATAATGGGCCTGAACCCTTATTTTTGTCAAACACAAATCGACCCATCGACGGGATTTTTATTTGGTTGGGATTCTTCAAATCTCGAAGATTCAAAAGCCCTTACCATTTTTTGATTACTCCTGAAATACCGGCAGCCAACGCTGGCGGTCAGATACATACAATTGATCAGGCATAACGCCCGGGTGGCCATATTTCAAGGGAAAACCTTTGGGTAAATTCTGCCGCAACTGCACATCCATGTAAAATCGAGCCCAAGCTGCGTCTGGATCTTTGAGCACTTCGGACATGAAACGTAGATTTGTTGTGACAGGTGTCAGATAAACTGACTTGATTGGCGTGTATTGATCGTGAATTTTGTAAAAATCAGGTTCAAGATTTCGAGTTGTCCATAAGCAGGACCGATTGCCATACCAGGCCACTGCCCATGGAATATCACTCATCATCAATTCTTCTGGCTCATTCCAATAGCCTATTTCCTGAATCAAAGGCGGGCTGTAGGGCGGATATACAATGGGAGTCGTCTTGGGCGGCAGCAATCGAAGTATCAACGGAGAACTAACAACCATGAAGACCCCAATGATCACAACATTTCTGGCTCCATCAAAAGAGAATGGAAGCTGATCCAAGAGCGTGAAAAAGAGTGCTGCTCCAAACATGAAAAAGACGGGAGAAAGGAGTATCAAGTGATTCTGCCCGTTTATCAAAGGGCTTATTTCGCTCATATGCGTGCGCCCCAGCGCCTGAACAACGACTAAAAGCCCCATGCAGGCCACCGCAAAAAAACGTAGGTGTCTCAGTCCGGGGTTACTGAATGGGACCATCAAGCCCACGAAGAAAAACATCGACATCCAGCTACCACCAAGTGTCGGAAGTTGCTCTGTGATGATTTCAGGAGCGTTGACCAGTAATTTACGCAGGTATCCGCTAAAACCCGGGGAGCTTATTGTCGATGACATACTACGCTCAATTCGATCATTTTCAAAATCACTTGTATCCATCGCCACGTTGTAGGAGCTAATCCCAAATAGCGTGCCGCTTGCCTGATAATTCCTGACAAGCCAAGGGCCAACCAATACCAGAGTCACAGCAAGCGTGGTTAAAATAACGGGAACTTTATGCGATTTCACATAAACACCGACAAAAAGTAACGAGGGAAATAGTAACCAGAGGAAGGAATAACGCGTTAAACCACCTAATCCGATGATCAAACCAGCCAGTGCAGCAATGCCAAAATACCAAGCAACAGAACGCGGCCTTGGGCGCAATGCAACCCCTTCTTCTTCATCGTCGTCCATTTCTTCGAGAGAAGCTCTGGATGCACGCTCCATGACCACGAGACAGGTTACTAGAAGAACAAAAAACAAGATCGACAACATTGTCGTGAGCCCTGAAATACTGAATCTCCACAGAACATCGGACCCGAAGAAAACCGCTGTGGACATCCAGGCAACGGAAGGATCGAAGAGCCGTCGGGAAAGGAAAAACAAAACAATCCCAGTGATGACAAAAAATAGCTGATTAAGAAAACTAATCATGACCTCAGGCTGATATCGACGAAAGTTTTCAGCCCTCAGGGAAGGGATGTCATATTGAAAAGGCACCACCTTCATCCACAAGCTCAGCACAAAAGGATAGACAGGAGGATGCGTCAAATCTGGATGAGGCTGCTTTAACATCATTGGGTCATCCTTGTTTTCGCCCCGTTGACTGCCGACCATGGCAAGGCTGAAAGGACGAATGCTCTGAGTGGTAAAACCCTTGCCCTCGGAAACATTCCGCGCCAACTGGGAGAGTTCCATCGCTTCGGGCGAAGAAAAATTGCGATATTCCCGCACGTTGTAAACGATGAGCAAGGCCACGAAGACAAGAAGGATGGCCAATTTGGTGATGGATTTTGTTCCCTCACCTTCCTCGAATTTATGAATTAGTTCCTGTAAGGACGGCATTGCTAGAATGTTTAATTAAGTTTAAATCTTGCCATTTTTCGGTGCAGGGTTCGCCGACTGATGCCAAGCAACTTGGCAGCCTCCGTGCGGTTTCCGCTGGTTCGCTTCAAGGCTTGAATCATCAACTGTTTTTCATTTTCTTCAACGGATAAATTAGAAAAGGGACCTCCCAGAGCATTGCCACCAGGCAATGCACCCGGAGCCGATGATTCCCCGGCCGGCTCAGCATGAACCAACCCCGCTTGCGATCGCATGGATGCAGGCAAATCAAAAAGCTCCACCTTTTTGCCTTTGGCAAAGACAAGCGCGTGTTCTATGGCAGCTCGCAACTCACGAACATTTCCAGGCCAGGAATGGCGCACGATGGCATCCAGTGCTTCCTTGGTAAATTCTGTAACTTTTTTCCGGTTTTGTTCCGCGAACTCTCTTAAGAAAGTCATCGCAAGGGCCGGGATATCGGTCGGGCGCTCACGAAGTGACGGAAGTTGAATTTCCACTACTCGCAACCGATAATATAGATCCTCCCTGAATTTGCCCTCTCCCATCAATTTGGGCAGGTTTTTGTTCGTCGCTGCCAAAAGGCGCACGTCAACTTTGATGGTTTTTGTAGAACCCACCCTTTCGAAGGACCTTTCACCCAGAATCCTCAGCAGCTTGATCTGGGTAGAGGTGTCAATTTCACCAATTTCATCAAGAAACAAGGTGCCGCCATCTGCTTTTTCAAACCGCCCAATTCGTCTCTCGTGTGCTCCCGTAAAAGCTCCCTTCTCATGCCCGAACAACTCGCTTTCCAGCAAGGTGGGAGACAAACCCGCACAATGAACGGTCACCATGGGATGGTGGGATCGGTTACTTGTTTGATGTATTGCCTTAGCAATCAATTCCTTACCTGTCCCGCTTTCTCCGAGAATCAAAACCGTTGCCTGAGTCGGAGCCACCTGTTCAACCGTGTCAAAGACATGACGCATAACAGGTGATTCACCCACGATGTTTGAAGTCCTGAATTTTGTGCCAAGCTGCTGTTTCAGAACAGTGTTTTCTTCTTCAAGTTTCTGTAATTTGAGAGCTCTTTGAATTTTCTTCTCCAGGTCTTCGATAAGCATCCCACCCTTGGGAATATAATCGTCAGCCCCTTCCTTGATCGCCTGAACGGCTGTTTCCTCGGAGCCAAATGCCGTCATAAGGATACATACGGGGGGGTTGCCCAGGCTTTTGGCGCGCTTGATAAGTTTGAGGCCGTTTTCACCTGGCATTCTGAAGTCGGTCAGCAGCACATCAAAGGGCTCGCTTTCCAATAATTCAATTGCTGAGGCAGCATTGTCGGCAATGTAGACATCATAATGGTCTTCCAACACAGCGCGTAATCCCTCCCGCTGTGTCTTCTCGTCGTCTACAATGAGTAGTAGTGGTTTCATTGAATGAGTCGTGAGAAGCTCCCTTTTGCTCCCCTGAACTGATAACGCCAAGGATTCAAAGGCTTGTCAAAAGGAAGTTTAATCCTCATCTGACTGGATCAGGCAGTTTCAATGGAAAGTTATCTCAAAAAATTTCATGCGTATCTGGATTCCATGCAGGCATTCACAACTAAAAAAGTGCCAAGGCTGGATGATCCAATAGCTTGCTTGGCCATGCCGCTTGAAAAAACGCTCAAGGGCATACAGCCCCAAGCAGGCGTTTCTGTTTTTCAAACAATGGCAGCCAAACTCTAAAAATCGTTCCAGTAGGATGATTGGGCTCCACCATGATACGACCTCCATGATCGCGAATGATTCGATGAACGATCATCAAGCCCAATCCCGTCCCTTTCTTTTTGGTAGTAAAATAGGGTTCAAAAATACGTCCTATCCTTTCACTGGGTATACCAGAGCCGTTGTCTTCAATACTTACCATGATACCCTCTACTTCTCCCTTAGTACGAATGGTCAAAACCCCATTATTGGAAATGGCCTGCATCGCATTTTTGATTAAGTTTACGAAGACTTGCTTGATCTGGGAACGATCAAAGGGCGTGTCTGGCAAGTCATCATCCAATTCTGTGACCAATTCTATGCCACGGTTGTCCAGCTCGGGGCGCAGCAAATCCAATGTTTCCAGAACCACCTTATTGGGCTGATCCGTTTTCCGATCTGGCGCACTGGGTCGAATGGCTTGCAAGAATTGAGTGATAATATATTCGAGCCGGTTAATTTCACCTCGTGAAGTCTCTATGAATGATTCCAACCGGTTGAAGCCCTTGTTCAAATCCAGCTCGGTATCTTCTGATTCTACGTTTAAACGGGGCCTTCCCCTCCCCCTTTTCTTTTGCTTAGATTGCCTTTCAAAGGCTTCTCGGAGTTTGGTCGTTTCCCGCGCGATAAGTTGAAGATGTATATGCAACGCATTTAATGGATTACCAATTTCATGCGCCACACTGCCCGCCAAAAGTGTCAAGGTGTGCACGCGTTCACTCTCGATAGCCTCATATGTCTGCTTGCGAGTTTCTGTCACATCATGGAGCACCAGCACATAACCAGCATGCTCATCGCCTTGACGCTCGATGGCGGATGCAAACAGGCGCACGAACCTTGATTTGGGATATCGAATATCGAATTCCAATCTCACCATTCGAGAGGATGAGCCCTCACCAATGGACTGAACTAGCTTTTCCCATTCCAGGTCTGGAATGAACCGCGTCACGGGCTTGTTCTCGTAGCTGTCAAAGGGGATCCCGAGAAGTTCAAAAGCAACCCTGTTGCAATACAAAAGCTTACCGAGTGGATTCAAAACCAGAATACAGTCTTCAATCACGTTAAAGACCGTTTCAAAGAATTGCCTTTGTTCTTCAAGTCGAGCCACGACCGACTGTAAATCCTCGGCATTGAGGCGGTCGATACGCCCTAAAACCTTGTCGAGAAAACTGGAATTAAAACCTTCCATCCTTGAGATTTCCTTGGCCAAACGATGTTTCTAAAGCCACTTTTTCCGCTTGAAATAGATATAAGTTCCCAGTGTTGACGCAACCATAACCGAAAGTGCGAGGGTATATCCATGAGATGATTTTAATTCCGGCATAAATGAGAAATTCATTCCATACCATGTGCCAATCATCATCATCGGAGTGGTAATCAGGGTGATCATGGTCAATAACTTGACAACCTCGCCAGTTTGATTGGACGACATATTCAGATACAATTGAAGCACAGCGGTCAGAGAGTCCGTGTAAGTTTGAGCGAGCTGATGAATCCTGAACAAGTCGTCATAAACATCCCGATAATAAGGAATTAACTTGGGGCGGATTAATTTGAACTCACCGCGCGCGAAACGGGACAGCACCTCGCGCTGAGGACCAATAATACGCCTTAGGTGGTGCACTTCCTTTTTGATCTGTGTGATCTTGTTGAGCACCTCCGGTGTGGCGCTCTGAAGCACCTTGTCTTCGATTTCCCCAATCTCAAATGCAAGCTCCTCCATCGCGGGTCTGTAGTTATCAACCATGCTGTCCAAGAGCGTGTGCGCGACACGATCAGGAGCTCTGGCGACTTGTTTTTTCAATCGCAGGCACTGGTCTTCCGTATGCTGTATACTTCTGAGATATTTGGAGTGACAAGTCACTAGGAAGTTTCGCCCAAGAAAAAAATTCAATTCACTGGTCGCAAAGACACCATCTTCCTTACTGTAATCCACCCCATGAATGACCATGAAAAGATAGGGAAGGAATTGATCTTCCTCCTTTGGAGCATATTCCTCAACTTTTGGTGCGCCCAGATCTGAAATACAATCTTCAATGGAAAGAGGATGAAAATGGAATACGCCTTCGAGCAAGGTTTTCAGCTCTTCTTTGGTCGGCGCCTCCAAATCAACCCACAGGAATAAATTCGTATCCTTGAGCAATGTAGGCATCAGGAACGTATCCATATCTTGACTATGGAGCTTGCCTTGTGTTGTGAATGCGAATGATCGAATCATGGCCTGGTGTTGTTTTTTACGCCCAGTGCATTCTGGTCTCACAGAACTCCAGATAGCAAGCAATGAGGTAATGAAAATAAACCGAATGGAAAAAGCCGCTCTTTTCTCAACACAAGCATTGACAATCCTGCCAGGATCATTAACTTGACCAGCTCTATTGATGCAAAAGTCTTAGTAAGTATCAGGATATGCCAAATACAAAATCCGCAATCAAAAGAACACGAAGCACGGAGCGAAAACAGCAAGTAAATCGAGCCGTGAAATCTAGCATAGGCACCTTGGAACGAAAGTTTAAGGCCTTGGTGAAAGAAGGAAACAAAGATGGGGCTACCAGCGCTCTGAGAGATGTTTCCTCAGCTTATGACAAAGCAGCAAAAAAGGGAGTTATCCACCGGAACAAGGCAGATAACAAGAAATCCCGTTTGTCCAAATTGGCTAAGACATTGAGCTGAACCCAAGCCACTCAAACCTGTCATGGGAGTTTGAGAGAATTTCAAAAACCCTTCCGTATGGAAGGGTTTTTTTTATTGGGGAAAGCTGAACAATCTCCCTACCCTTTGTAAACGATCGCGACCCCGAAGTCTGAAAGCAGCTGTTTACTACTCAGATCAACATAAGAGTAGTTGATGGTGTTGATGCTCACGATGTTGGTTTCTCCGATTTGATTTAGAATCTCTGTCACACGCTCGTCGAAACCGTCGTGTCCCACTTCCTTGCAATCCGTATGACGTATGGTTTTGATGCGAAGGATCTTATCTTTGTCTTTCTGAGCCTCCAATGGTGGAAGGGCTTTGGTAATCAGGCTTTCAGCAGGCTTGTCGTAAGTCGGAACCACGAATGGTTTTTCGACACGATTGGCTGCCGTTTGAGACTCGCCATGTAACTTGACATTGGCAGCGTCAGCTTGCGGCACAGTCAATTGCTTCTCGCAAGATGGGCACTCTATTTCGGAACCGACACCTTGTGCATCAACAACAAGTTCCTGATGGCAACCAGGGCAACTAAAAACGATATCCATAAGTCAAAATTTGAGGTTCGAAAAAGAATTGAACCGTATTACGTGATGTTGGATTTTACCAGAGGATTTTAAAAAACCATAGCTAAATGGTGCTCAGTTTGTTCAATGGCACTTTGCCATAATTTGAGAAGCACCCGTTAAAAACTCTGTCATCCTTGCCTTTTAACTAGTAAAATCAATCTTTAGAACATAGACATGCCTTCGATGATACCAGCGCCATCCGAGCTTTTTCGACAGTTGAATAAAAGTAAAAACTTTTTTCTCATTGCAGGCCCTTGCGTGATTGAAGATGCCGGACTCTGCCTTGAAATAGCTCGTCACCTTAAGCGGACATGCCAAAAATTGAATATTCCCTACGTCTTCAAGGCGAGTTTCGACAAAGCCAATCGATCATCGGGAAAAACTTTTCGAGGCCCGGGATTCGAGCAGGGGCTCGAAATTCTGGCTCAAGTCAGAAAGGACATGCAATTACCAATCCTCAGTGACGTTCATACCGAGTCTCAGGCGCATGAAGCTGGGAAGGTGCTGGATATCCTCCAGATACCTGCCTTTTTATGCCGCCAAACCGACCTCTTGTGGACAGCTGCACGGACCAAAAAAATCATCAACGTCAAGAAAGGTCAATTTTTAAGCCCCAACGACATGAAAAACGTGGTTCACAAAGTTCAAGAGGCTGGAAATAAGAAACTTTTGCTTACCGAACGAGGTTCAAGTTTTGGCTATAACAATTTGGTGGCAGACATGAGATCAATTCCTATCATGAATAAATTAGGCTATCCAGTAGTGTTCGATGCAACGCATTCCGTTCAATTACCTGGCGGCCAAGGAGATCAATCCGGCGGCCAAGGAGAGTTTGCACCTGTATTGGCTCGAGCGGCCATTGCCGCTGGCTCAAATGGGATTTTCATCGAAACGCATCCAGACCCAAGTCAATCCCCGAGCGATGGTCCCAATATGGTGCCTCTTTCAGAAATAAACCGTCTGCTCGGTTCGCTTTCCAAAATAAAAGCAGCCCTCAAATGAGCGATTTCAGCTTAACCACGATACAGCAAAACGATAACCTTTAGAATTCATGCAATCCTGCGCTCAAATTTTGAAAAGCTCCTTGCCCACTGCTGTCGCTGCTGCTTTTTTTCTAATTTTTCTCAATGAACCTCAGGCCGCGGATATCGAAAGCGCTACAATCCGGGGAGGATGGGAAGCAGCAGTCACTGAAAACAATCAGGTCACCACAATTTTACGAGGCGAGGAAATTAATGGCTCTAGAATCACTCAACTCAGCATACAACTCAATAAAGAGGGGGCGCAATCCACTCCAGAATTCTTTATTGAATCTCCTGAATGCGACATGCCTTACCTATCTGAAGGTAATTATGATGCGTCTTCTGCAAAAAACATTATTCTCAGAACTGCGGATGGGGGATTTGTTATCGAAGGTGTTGGGTGGAAATGGTCACAAAGTCAGGCATTGCTTGTCATCAGCAACAAGGTAAGTACGACAATAAAGAAGAATTTAATTGGCGCAGGACGTAAAAAAGAAAAACAGCCTGATTCATCCGTGCCGCAGAATTCTTCCAATGTCAAAATCCAGTCCAATCGTTTTGTCTTCAACCATACCAATTCCAAGGCCATTTATCAGGATCAAGTATTCGCGACGGATCCCGGGCGTTTGGAAATTTCATGCGGCAAACTGCAAATTGACCTGAGTGAGGAAATTCAAGGCTTCAAAGAGGTTTTAGCCGAAGATCAGTTGGTCATAAAACTGCTGGATGCAAATGCCCCAATCCAGGCAAGCGGAGGCCGTGCGGTCTATAGAATTGGGCAAGAATCCCAGGATGTGATTGAAATAAATGGATGCTCCTACCTGGAGCACACAAGGCCACAACGGCAAAGGCGACCGAATCCGGGTAACAGCCTCGGAAACAAGGCAGTTCTTTAAAGTCATCGGTAAGGCCCGGGCGAGCCTAGATCTGGGTGACATTCGGATTCAGCAAACAGATGAGCCTGAGTCCGAGCAACAGCCTATCGAAATCAGCTCCGATCAATACGAGTTCGATGGAACTGAGCTACGATTTGAAGGACTCGTAAAGGCTTCTCAGGGTGATGCGTGGACTTTGAGCTGCAAAACGCTGACCGCTGATATTGATGAGAAACAGAAAACTGCCGTAATGATTGAGGCTTCTGGAATGGTTCGGATGACTCAGCAGGATGGAGATGAGGACTTCATTGCAAAAGCAAATAAAGTTGTCTATGAGCCCATTGCTCCGGGTCAAGAGACGGTGATTTTAACTGGAAATGCTCAGGTCGATACGGAGGAATTCGTGGCACGCGGTGAGCGCATTGAAATCAATAAAAAGGAAGTATCAAATACGATTCATGTCAGTCGCCTCGCCACGCTTGAGTTTCCAGATTCTACAATATCAAGTATCGGTATCCTGAACTTCGGAGACAATCAATCTACCCGTGATCCATCCAAGGCACTCAACCAAGTACGAATCACATCAAAGGAATACTCTCTCATAGTCAATAAGGCAGTGTTTAATGAGGAAGTAAGTATCCAGTTTCAAAATGAAACACTCAACTGCGATACTTTGGAGGTCGTGTTTTCACCAGATCGCAAGTGGATCAAAAACATTTTCGCAACAGGTGCAGTCCATTTAGTCGGCGAACAAGGGCGCATGACATGTCGTGAAATCACCGGTATATTCTCAGAATCAACTCACCAAATGGAACGATTGCGAGCAGAAGGCAATGTATCAATGACACACCCCAGAGGTAAGGCGAGAGGAGAGACTGCCGTGTTTTACCCCCAGACTCAAATGATTGAGCTCCAAGGCGAGCCCAGAATCATGACGACGCTCGAAAGTAAATCCGGTCGTCCATCTCAATACATTCTGGCCGAAGGTGAATCCTTGATGTGGGACCAAGCCAAGCATCGCTTCAACGGACCTCGTGGACGTTACCGTATCAAGACCATCAAGAACCCGGAAGTGTGGTAATAAGGGGGAGCATTTAATCTAATCTCAAAGATAAACCATGGAATTACCGGAACAGGAAAATATTTCCCAAACCAGCGGAGCATCCTTACTGAGAACCGAGGCACTGGCAAAAGCGTACAAAGGTCGAAGGGTCGTGGACGGCGTCTCCATCCATGTCCAACCTGGAGAAATCATCGGACTCTTGGGCCCTAATGGTGCAGGTAAAACAACCTCTTTCAATATGGTCGTGGGTGTGGTTCGACCGGATGAGGGCGAAGTCTATTTTCAGGAGAATCCTGTTTCCAATCTGGCCATGCACGAACGTGCGCGATTGGGCATGGGATACCTGACTCAGGAACCCTCCGTATTCAGAAAACTTACCGTTGCTCAAAATATTCTCGCCATACTCGAAACCTGCAAAATGAGTGCGAAAGAGCGCAAAACGCGCCTGATGGCACTGCTTGACGAACTGGATTTGGCAAGGCTATCCGAGAGCAAAGCCTACACCTTGAGCGGGGGAGAAAAACGTCGACTAGAAATCACACGCGCTCTGGTAACTCAACCCAAGCTTCTCCTGCTTGATGAACCTTTCAGCGGGATCGATCCGATTGCGGTTTATGAGGTGCAGAAAATAGTAAGGCGCCTCAGAGATCGAGGTTTAGGAATTCTCATTACAGATCATAATGTAAGGGAAACCCTCAAACTTGTGGATCGAGCATACCTTATTCATCAAGGCAAGGTCTTGTGTCATGGGCCAGCAGAGTTTCTCGTCGAAGACCCTCAGGCAAGAGATATTTACCTGGGACCTGATTTCAATTTATGAGCAAAAAAAACAGCCAAAAGAATGCTGTTCCTTACGTCACGGTGGAGCAGCTTGTTTCTGAGCACGATCAGGAATTGCAACTTCATCCCATTGGAGCCGCTCATAATCTGCAAAGAAAAATCCACGAACCGACTGTCAATCGCCCCGGTCTGGCACTTGCGGGATTTAAGAAATATTTTGCAAGCAAAAGGGTTCAGGTCTTTGGAAGTGTCGAAACGACTTACCTCCGATCGCTCTCTGCACAGGAGAGAGATGAGCGATATAAATGGATCTTTAAAACTCAAATCCCATGCGTGGTGTTTTCAAGGAATTTGAATCCAGATGCCGCCCTGCTCAAGGCCGCGAAAAAAGCCAAGGTCCCGGTCTTCAAGACACCGCTCATTACCATGCGTTTCATCAATCTGGCTACCCTTGCGCTTGAAATGATGTTCGCCCCCAGATGCAATGAAATCGGAGGAATGGTCGATATCCTTGGTGTCGGCGTCATTATTCGAGGTGACAGTGGAATCGGGAAAAGTGAAGCCGTCCTGGCTCTTGTTGAAAGAGGCTACAGTTTGGTGGCCGATGATGTAACCATCGTCACACGCATCGATAACCACTACATTGTTGGAACCAGCAATGAGATGACACGTAACCTGATGGAAATCCGTGGGATCGGGATCATTGATGTGGCCGCCATGTTTGGAGTTAGAAGTTTTCGAACTGAGAAACAAGTGAATCTGGTAGTGACGCTTGTTCATTGGGATAAGCTTAAGGAAATTGACAGGCTCGGCATTGATAATGAGTATGTCAAAATATTGGGTGTAGAGATTCCTCACATTACTATTCCAGTAAGGCCCGGTCGTGATCTGGCACGCTTAATCGAAGTAGCCGCTTTCCAGACAAAGCTCAAGATGTCTGGCATCAATACGGCAAAAGCTTTAAGCGAACGCCTTTTGAAAAAAATGACTCGTGATCGGCCTACAAAAGGTTGAAGAACGCACAGCAGATACTGACTCCAATCCAATAAAAATTCTCTAGCGTCTATTTTGTAATTGTGTAGTGTTTACCACTGCATTTCTTGGACAACTCAAAAAATAATGCCTCAACCAAATCCACCTGAAAATATTTCCAGAGAGTTGGTAGTAACCAACAAAATGGGAATTCACGCCAGACCGGCCGCTATGTTCGTCAAAGTGGCCAGCAAGTTTGACGCGGATGTGTTTGTTGAAAAGGATGGTGAACGCGTCAATGGAAAAAGTATCATGGGACTGATGATGCTGGCCGCCGGCCCTGGCAGCACTCTGTTGATCGAAGTCACGGGAAAGGATGCGAGTGAAGCTTTTGCAGAGATTGAAACGCTGATTAAAAATAAGTTTAATGAACAATGAGAGTCAATTGCCCGGAACACTCTTAACGAAGGGCACCTGAATACCTCTGATTCCTCTAGTTAGCTTTGAGGCTCCACGGATTCAGCAATACGCATGATACGTGTCGCGTTGCCTGTTTTCTCATCCACATCGATCAATACCCCACGCAACATCACATCTTTCTGAGCCACTCCAAATCGTTGAGGTTGACAGGTCAAAAAACGTCTGATGACAGGTTCAATTTCTCTACCTAGAACACTTGCCTGAGGGCCTGTGAATCCCGTATCGCACAAAAAAGCTGTACCTCCTGGAAAAATTTGCTCGTCAGCAGTCGGTACGTGAGTGTGAGTCCCAACGACCAGACTGACTTTGCCGTCAAGAAAACGGCCCATAGCTATTTTTTCGGAGGTCGCCTCGGCATGAAAATCAACAATGACAATAGAGGTTTGCTGCCGTATTTCTTCTATGACGGCGTCTATGGCCAGAAAAGGGTTTTCCAGATCAGCCATGAAGGTTCTTCCTTGCAAATTAACCACTGCTACTTGTGGTATTTCACCTTTTTGCCAAAACACATATCCGTGACCAGGAGTATCTTTGGGATAGTTTAAGGGACGAACGAAATAAGGGTCTTTCTCCAATAATCCAATTACCTCACGTTGATCCCACAAATGATCCCCACTCGTGATCACATCCACACCTGCATCATGAATCTCTCGTGCCGTTGCAGGTGTGATACCCGCTCCACCTGCCGAGTTTTCACCGTTGGCAATTACCATACTGATCTGGTGCTTTTCCACGAGTTTCGGTACACACTCTCTCACAGCTCGACGGCCCGGTCGCCCCACTATATCTCCAATGAAAAGTATTCTCATTGGAGGCAAAATAGGACCATTGTCCGGGGTTTTGCAAGGTTAAGCCTTTTGTTGGTCTTTTCTGGCTTTGAAGCAGAAAAAGAAGCACATAGAAAGCTGAGGCACCAATCATGTTCGGATTCGCATGCCTTCTCATTCAACACCCTGGACTTTGGCTGAATCTTCTGATCACCTTGAATCTTTCCCGCGAGCAAAGGAGGCGCAAAAGGTAATATCTACCTCAATGCTGACTGATCCATCATTCAGTTGAAATACCCGGGCTGTTCGAGTTACCAACATATGATCACTGCAACCCATGCGCGTAGTATTACCAAAGAGCTGAAAATTACCCTTACTTATAAGAAGGGCTTATGAATTAACTTGATTTCAGCCTTATCAATGTGCAACGTGTTGATTGGAAGTCGGATTTGACTTCATCTCCCTGATTGGATCAATGGACAAGTGTCCAACAAAACGCAAGCAAGCATCAACGACAATACATCCAGATACATGCAAATACAGAGTCTGAAAGTATTTTGTGACCTGAAGGAAACCGAAAGTTTTACCAAGGCGGCACAAATCAACAACATTACTCAATCAGCTGTGAGTCAACAAATCGGTTCTCTTGAAAAACAATTCGAAACCCTGTTGATTGAGAGGAGCAAAAAGAAATTTCGTCTGACCAGAGAAGGCATTGCGCTTTACGACTACAGCAAGCAAATCATTCAAACTTATGATTCTCTTTTGAATCATCTACAGGAGATCAAGGACATTGTTTCTGGAACCATACGTATTTCTACTATTTACAGTGTTGGTCTACATGAGCTTCCGCCCTATATGAAGCGCTTCCTTAAGGCCTTCCAAACGGTCAATGTGCATGTCGAATACCGCCGATCCAACCAGGTCTATGACGATGTCTTGAGTAATATAGTGGATCTCGGACTGGTTGCCTATCCGATCAAAGAGCCAAGACTGGAAATAGTTCCCATTCGAAACGACCGCCTTGTGCTGATTTGTCATCCCGAACACGAATGTGCAAATCAGGATCAAATTGAACTCTCAAGGCTGGAGGGAAAGCGATTTATCGGATTTGAGCCAGATATTCCAACGCGAAAAGGGATAGATAAGATCCTTCGCGATTATGGTGTGCAGGTCAACCTTGCCATGGAATTCGATAACATCGAAACAGTCAAAAGGGCCGTGGAAATCGATGCAGGTGTGTCGATTGTACCTCATGGAACCGTGACTCAAGAAATAGCCAAGCATACGCTGGCTCATGTGGAGATTTCGGATAACACCTTCTACCGTCCCTTGGCAGTGGTCTACAAGAAAAACAAAGTCTTGTCGCCGGCAATGCGTGAATTCATGAATATTTTGAAAGAGGATCTGGATTCATCTCTCAAAAAATGATTTAAACGTGCACATGAGTCAAACGATCGGTTCAGATCTTACCAAAGTTGCAGTGGTGGGTGCCTCAGGTTACTCCGGAGAGGAACTCGTCAAATTACTACTGCTCCACCCAGAGGTGGAGCTCACCGTTTTAACTTCCAGACAATACGCTGGACGATCACTCAAAGATGTATTCCCTCGCTTCTCCAACCTGCCGGGTGCAGCTTCGCTTGAGTTTTCATCGCCAGATTGTCAGACGATACTCGAAAAGGCCGATCTCGCTTTTTTAGCACTGCCGCATGGAGTGGCTGCTGAATTCGCCCTGCCGCTTTGTGAAGGTGGATGCACTGTCATTGACCTGAGCGCTGATTTTAGAATACATGATCCGGAGACGTATGAGGAATTCTATGGAGCTCCCCACCCTGCTCCAAAACTACTGGAAAAAGCGGTTTACGGACTGCCTGAATGGCGACGAGAGGAAATCCAGAAGGCACAGTTGGTTGCCTCGCCCGGCTGTTACCCGACAAGCATACTGCTTCCCAGCCTTCCGCTGATCAGGGCTGGCTTGGTTCAACCATCAACCATCATTGCCAATTCTTTGAGTGGTGTCAGCGGTGCGGGCCGCAAAGCGGATATTCCTTTTCTCTATGTTGAATGCAACGAAAGTGTCCGCCCCTACGGTGTTCCAAAGCATAGGCATCTATCGGAAATCGAACAGGAGATCAGTCTGGCTGCTGGCCAGAAGAGCATCATCCAATTCACCCCACATTTGATTCCAGTCAACAGAGGTATCCTCACCACAATGACCATGGAACCCTCCAATGATGCCCATTCAGCAGACCAGCCGGAAAACTACCTGAAAAAGGTAACTGAAATTTATGAGGAGACCTATGCCGATGAAGCCTTCGTCCGACTTTTAGGCACTTCAGGACTGCCGGATACCAAACACGTGGTCGGCACCAACAATATTGAGTTCGCATGGCGATATGATCCACGAACTGGACGCCTGATCATCATGAGCGCAGAGGACAATCTGGTAAAGGGTGCCAGCGGCCAGGCCATCCAATCCATGAATATTTTGCGCGGTTATCCGGAAACCACCGGATTGCTCCTCTGAACCGGATCTCAATGAAAGCAAAACCCGGCAATCTATGTTCGCACGTGAGAGAAGGTTTCATCTGGGCACTGCTGACCTTCATGCTGACAGCAGAACAGATGAAGAGTGACGACAAAGTGCTCGATGCAACGCAAGACGGGCAGCCACTGGTCGCCACGTTTTCTGTTGTTGCGTTTGATCCTTTGACCGGAGATCTCGGCGTTGCGGTCCAGAGCAAATTTTTTGGTGTGGGCACGGTTGTACCATGGGCGAAGGCGAACGTGGGGGCGGTGGCTACTCAGAGTTATGCGAATATCACATATGGCCCTGAAGGACTTTCGCTGCTGGAACAAAACATCCATCCCAAAGTTGCACTCATGCAACTCACAAATTCCGACAATGACAACGCGTATCGACAGGTAAGCATGATCGACGCGTCAGGGCGCACCAGCTCCTTCACGGGAAGTCGTTGCAATGACTGGGCAGGACACATCGCTGGACCGAATTTCGCTGTTCAAGGAAACCTACTGGCAGGTCAGGCTGTCGTTGAGGGCATGGCTAAGGCTTTTGAAACCTCTTCGAACATACCTGGAACAGAACTGGCGGATTGGCTCATGGCAAGCTTACACGCTGGCCAGGATGCGGGGGGTGACAGAAGAGGGCGCCAATCCGCTGCTCTGCTTGTTGTTCGAGCCCATGCGGGTTACGCCGGGATGAATGATCGCTATATCGACCTTCGCGTGGAGGATCACCAGACTCCCATCATGGAACTGGCACGTCTTCTCGAAATTCATAAACTATTTTATAAGAAAGCACACGAGAACAAACCTGATCGCCTGTTTCAAAAATCTGATTGAACCCTGCATGAACCCACTGCCCTCGTGCATGCGAGAAACCCCGCAAGGTATTGTTCTCTCCGTAAAAATTCAACCCGGAGCCAGTTGTGAGGAATGCGTGGGCCTCCAGGCTGAGGTCTTGAAAATTCGAGTGACTGCCCCGCCGGTTGACTCAGCTGCCAACAAAGCGCTTATCAAATTTCTTTCAAAAAAGATACGTATCCCGAAATCGCATGTTACCATCGTCAAAGGAGGTACGTCTCGTCACAAACAAATCCTGCTTGCAGGATTAAAACCTGCGGATCTGGACCCCTCTTTCTTAAAATCCTGTGCCTCCTAGTTCCAAATTTATCGACTGGGAACGACTAGTCTTGCTTTGAAACATTCTCCAGACTGCGGCGAATCGTGATTTCCACTCGATGCAGCATACCTCGCCACATCCTGATTTCGTGCTCTGTTGGTTGAGCACGTGCGAAAAAATCATCGAAACGTTTCATGATACCTGTTTCTTGATGCGTTTTCATAAAATCGGTCTGGATAAGGACCGATTCCAAGTGTTGGCGCAGTCCTGCAAGTTCTTCGACCGTTGCTATGCCCGATCCAACATCCGCACCATGAGTTACGTTGGCTGGCTCGTAATGGCGAGACATTTCATAAAGCGTCACCATCACTGCATGAGAGAGATTCAATGAAGTAGCCTCTCCATGAGTAGGAATATGAATCAGCGCAGTGCAAAGTGCTAATTCATCATTACTCAACCCACTACTTTCTCGTCCAAACAAAAGCCCCATGCGACAAGAATGATCTGGAAAAGCCTGAGCAATATCAGGCAATAAAACAGTTCGATCCTGTGCCTTGCGGTTTCTTGCAGTGGTGCCACCTACCCAGTGCAAATCATGCAAGGCATCTGTGAGGTGCTCGTGCACACTGGCATTTTTCAGTACTTCCAGACCATGAGCTGCACGCTTGACAGCAACCTCACTCAAATGCTCTTCAGGAAGCACAAGTCGCAAGTCGGTCACCCCCATGTTGGCCATAGCCCTGGCCGTTGCTCCGATGTTCCCGGGATGTGTTGGCTCAACCAATATAACAGAAAGATTTTCAATATTAACCCGAAACGACATAAGCTTGAAAATGAATCAATTCCTCCCCCTTTGCCAGTGAATAGAAAAACTTTCCCCTTGCTTTTACGGTTAATATGAAGCAAATACAACAATCAACGCTCGTATCAGTAGAGAGCTTACTGCTTCCGCTCAACAAAAAGAAAATGGAGAAAGGGGGTAGCATGGAGAGACCCAAAATGTCTACTCCGAGATTTTTTGTTGGAGCATATTTAGGACACCCCACCAAGGCTTTCCTTCATGCATTAATCTAGAGCTCGTCTGTGATGCGCCCTCATCGGGGGCCGAGCCATTAATGTAAGTAAAAGTATTATGTCATTTGAAAATCTGAATCTGGACGAACGTCTACTGAAAGCAGTCGACGCCTGCGGCTTTACCAAACCTACACCCATTCAGGAACAAGCGATTCCAGTTATCCTTGAAGGTGGTGACCTCATGGGCTCAGCCCAAACCGGAACGGGAAAAACAGCGGCCTTCGTATTGCCTATCCTGCATCAAATCATCAACCGCGAACCGGTCAATAAAAGTATTGGACCACGCTGTCTGGTGGTGGCTCCAACGCGTGAATTGGCTCAACAGGTCGAAAAAGACGCGGTTGATTACAGCAAATTCATCAAGTTCACACAGGGTTCTGTTGTGGGAGGTGTTTCCTATGGCCCGCAAATCCAGATGTTAAAGCGTCCTGTCGACATGCTCATAGCGACCCCGGGACGTTTATTGGATCACATGGGTCAGGGACGCATTGATTTTTCACGCCTTGAATTTCTGGTGCTTGATGAAGCAGATCGCATGCTGGACATGGGATTTATTGGCGACATTCGCAAGATAGTAGGAGCCGTTCCCGAAAAACGACAGACCCTCTTGTTCTCAGCCACTTTGGAAGGGCCAATTCTCAGGATGGCACAATCGTTCCTGAAAGATCCTGAATCCATTTCACTGACGACCAATACCAAGAATCACGAACAGATAGAGCAACGTATCCACTGGGCGGACAATGTATCTCACAAACACGATTTACTGAAGCACTACGTGGCAGAAGAGGAAATGAGTCAGGCCGTGATTTTCACCTCGACTAAACGTGGGGCCGATGAACTTGTCAACCAGCTGAATAAACGTGGCCAAAAAGCAGCCGTACTTCACGGCGACCTGCGACAATCAGCCAGAAAGAAAACCATGGATGACATGCATCATGGTAAAATAAAACTTCTAGTTGCAACAGACATCGCCGCTCGAGGACTGGATTTCAAAAATATCAGTCATGTCATTAACTTTGACCTGCCAAATACAGCTGAGGATTACATCCACCGTGTTGGCAGAACGGGTCGCGCCTCCGCAACAGGAACAGCGATTTCACTTGTCTGCCGAAAGGACTGGGATTACCTCGTTAGCATCGAACGATTGACTGGAAAAAAACTCAAGAGAGATAACATCGAAGGTTTGGAGGCAATATCAAAAGAACCGAAAAATCGCTCCACTTTGGGTAATGCCGGACGCTCTTGGAAACCCAGCAGGCGAGGCAGCATCAAACGCCGCAGGCGGTAGCCATTCAGAAAGCCACTGAACTGCTCTAAGCCAGAGCAGTTTTTGTTTTTTTGACAAGACGGATATCGCCAATCTTCATGGTTTTATCCACTGCCTTGCACATGTCATATATCGTCAGGGCTGCCATACTGACGGCCGTAAGTGCCTCCATTTCAATCCCGGTTGCAGCAGCTATTTTGGCGGACGCTGTGATATGAACACGATCCCGGCTGTCCGGAATGGACATCGCGACTTCACAGTGGGTGATTGGCAAGGGATGACACAAGGGAATCAATTCTCCGGTTTTCTTTGCGGCCATGATTCCTGCGAGTCGAGCCGAGGCCAGAACGTTGCCTTTGGCGATCGCATTGGACTCTATCTTGTTGAGGGTCTCCGCTTGCACGTAAATACTGCCTTCAGCAATTGCTTCACGCAGGACGACCGGTTTGTGAGTAACATCTACCATGGATGCTTCACCTTTTGCATTGATATGAGTTAAATCAGACATTTGAAAAATAAGGATTATCTTTAAAAAGCAGGCAAGGTTTAATCCAGCGAAGGTGTTTGCCTTTTCGCATAAAGCAACTCCCAATCGTTTTGCCAATCCTTGACAGCTGCTTTCATCAAAGTGGCAGCATCCAGTCTTGGTTTTACAAATTTCGGACGAAACCATGGAAATGTTCCCACCAGATCATGCGTTACCAGAATCTGACCATCGCAGCCATTGCCAGATCCAATGCCTATGGTTGGATAAGACACTGAATGGGTGATTTCCTCGGTCAAGCTGTGCTCGACAAGTTCAAGAACAACCGCAAAAATTCCTACTGAATCGAGAAATGCAGCGTCGTCCTTCAGCTTTTGCTGCTCTTCCCCAGAACGGCCCTTGATGCGATATGTCCCTTCTTCAAGAATATGCTGAGGTAACATGCCCAAGTGCCCGACACATGGAATACCTGCGCTACAAATGGCCTTGATCTGCGCTCCTATCTCTTGTCCACCCTCTAGTTTCACGGCATGAGCTCCGGCATCAAGCAAGCGTCTGGCATTGCGAACCGCTTGCTCACTTGATTGATAGCTTTGATAGGGCATGTCCCCTACCAGACAGCTCTTGGGATTGGCCCTGGCGGCGGCTTTGACATGATGAAGCATGTCATCCATCGTGACATGTGTGGTGTCCGGATAACCGAGCACAACCATTCCCAGAGAATCACCAACCAGCAGCATTGGAATACCAAGCTCATCCAACATCCTTGTCATGGGATAATCATAAACCGTCAACGCAGACAAAAAATGCCTGCGCTTGCTCGCCTTGATCATTTCAGGGGTCCAAATTTTCATCTTCCGGCGACACTATTCCTGCGCAGCCATCAATTTGCAATAGCAGGGAATGGCGCCAGAATGAAAATTCCGTGATTGTTTTTAGGAAGTATCTTCTCTCAGAATAGGCAAAGAATGTCCAACCATCAAAAAGAGACTGACATCCGTTTCATGCGCCGGGCACTCCAGCTGGCAAAACGAGGCTATGGCAAAGTGTCTCCAAACCCAATGGTCGGGGCGGTGCTGGTAAGTCACCATGAAATCATAGGCGAAGGATGGCACCAGAAAGCAGGTAGTCCCCATGCTGAGATCAATGCATTGGAGGACGCGAAAAAAAAAGGGCATGCTACCCATTTATCGACACTTTATGTGAGCCTTGAACCTTGCTCCACAACCGGCCGCACTCCTCCCTGCACTGACGCGATCATGCGATCAAGCATTCAACGCGTGGTGATCGCCTGCGAGGATCCCAACCCAGCCCACGCAGGAAAGGGAGTCAAGATTCTGGAGGACAAAGGTCTTGAAGTGATCACCGAAGTTTTAAGAGACAAGGCCAGGGGATTGAACCAGAATTTCTTTCATTGGATTTGTCAAGGTCGTCCGCGGGTCACCATAAAAGCAGCAATGACTCTGGATGGAAAAATTGCAACTTCCTCAGGACAATCCAAATGGATCACAGGCTCAGGTGCGCGTAAACATGCCATGAAACTAAGATATGGCATGGATGCGATGCTGGTGGGTATTGAGACAGTGATCGCTGACGATCCAAGCCTGACAGTGCGTCTTGGATCTGGCACCAAACCATCAAAAAAGTGTCTCCGCATTGTCCTGGATTCAAAAGCGAGGACACCGATAAACAGCAAGCTACTGACTGACGAATGGAATGATTGGACTCGCATTGTTGTTTCAGAATCAGCGCCCGCAAAAAGAGTTGATAGCATTCAAGCAAAAGCGCAGGTCTGGGTTTCTCCCAACGAAGGACGCATCGACCTTGGATGGTTGCTCGACCGCATGGGAAAAGAAGGTGTGACATCACTCCTGGTCGAAGGCGGAGGTGAAGTGAATGCCGCTTTCCTGCAACAGAACCTGGCACAGGAAGCCGTTTTTTATTATGCACCCAAGATCCTGGGGGGGAATCATGCTCGCAGGGGAATCGCGGGATCTGGCGCAAGATCACTCGAAGAGGCTACTCGGCTCACGAACACCAAATGGAAACAAGTCGGGGATGATCTCGTGATGAAAGCAGAGATCATGACATCATTCTAAATCAGTCAGCGCAAAGCACTGGTGCGCGCAATCCAGAAGGCAGGACCGATGCCACCACCAAAGAAGAAACCGTAGGCGACGCCCCATGCCACGGCTCCCCAGGGCATCGACATGTGCGCATGAAGCCACGACCCGATGAAATAACCCGTCATATTGGAAATTGCCAGAACCACCCAGACCCTGTGCCATGCTTTCAGGTTCTTGAAGGCACGGCAAATCAAAACAGCCATCCCAAGTGATCCAAACACCGCTGCCAGCCACTCTCCAGTTGCGTTTTTGAAGGCCATCCAGACCGCGATCCATAACAGTGCATAAACAGCAAACGAAAGGGAAAACACTTTAAAAAACCTCACCCTTTGACGCGTGCCAGGGATCAGGCCTCTCATTGATTCACACCCGATACCCAGATAGATGACCATCCAGGCGAGGTAAGCTCCTATTTCCCCGAGAGTCCCGTAGAACCATTTTCCCAGAAAGGCCCAGGAGCCAAAAACCACCATGCTTGCAAGACCAAACCCAAGCACACCCGTTCGCCAGGCATCCCAAATACTTTGCTCGACCGGGTGTGACCGACTGCTGTCATCGATCGCTGGATCTTGCGAGTGCGTGTCTGGTGTCCGATGCTCAGATTCCATCAAATCATTCCTGAGTTTTCATGTGCAAATTGGCAAGATGATTCCCTCATAAAAGGTATCGAGATGAGGTGAATTCTCCCCAAAAAGGTTGGATGTCTTTTTGGGGAGAGATCAAAAAGGTTAGACGTTATAGGTCGAAGATGAGACACGACCACCCGTTCCTGTCCAGTTCGTATGGAAAAACTCCCCGCGTGGTTTATCGACACGCTCGTAAGTATGCGCACCGAAATAGTCACGCTGCGCCTGAAGGAGGTTGGCCGGCAAACGCTCAGATCGATAACTGTCGTAAAAATTCAAGGCTGTTGCAAACGCTGGAACCGGAATCCCCTTCTTCACTGCCGTCGCGATCACATTGCGCCAACCGCGCTGGCTGGATCTGATTTCTTTTTTGAAATAGGGATCCAACATCAGGTTGGCAAGACGAGGCCGCTTGTCATAAGCCTCCTTGATCTTACCAAGGAACTGACTACGAATAATACACCCGCCTCGCCACATCAGAGCAATGCCGCCATAGTTGAGTTTCCAACCATTTTCCTGTGCAGCCGCTCGCAGGAGCATGTATCCCTGAGCGTATGAAACAATCTTTGAAGCATAGAGAGCCTGCCGGATATCCTCAATAAACTTGGCTCTGTCGGTTTTGATAACCGGCTTGGGACCTCGTAATTTTTTAGAGGCGGCAATCCGTTCATCTTTCATGGCAGAAACACAGCGACTGAACACAGCTTCAGCAATCATGGTGATGGGTATACCAAGGTCCGCAGATGAAATGACGGTCCATTTACCTGTCCCTTTTTGCCCTGCCGTATCCAGAATCTTGTCCACTAATGGACCCCCGTCTTCATCTTTATGCGCAAGAATGTCCCGAGTAATTTCAACCAGGTAAGAATCCAGCACTCCTTCATTCCACTCGGCGAACACTTCATGCATTTCGTCGGGCGTCATCCCCAGTCCAACCGACATCAGTTGATAAGCCTCACAGATCAGCTGCATGTCACCATATTCAATACCATTGTGAACCATCTTCACGTAGTGACCCGCGCCATCTTCACCCACCCAGTCGCAGCAAGGTGCACCATCGTCGACTTTAGCCGATATCGATTGAAAAATGTCTTTCACATGAGGCCATGCGGACTTGGAACCTCCGGGCATGATGGAAGGGCCACGACGTGCCCCCTCTTCTCCACCGCTCACCCCTGTCCCAATGAATTGCATGCCCTTGCTCTCAAGATACTGCGTTCTTCGAGAACTGTCCTGATAGAGTGAATTACCACCGTCAATAATGATGTCACCCGGCTCCAGAAAGGGGAGCAGCTGCTCTATGAAATCATCCACTGGTTGCCCCGCCTTGACGAGTAGCATCACGCGCCGGGGTCGTTTGAGCTGTGCGACAAACTCTTCGATGCTTTGCGCACCGATGATATTTGTGTCTTTGGCTTCATTGGCAAGAAAATCATCCACCTTAGAAACGGTACGGTTGTAAACTGAGACCACAAAACCATGGTCGTTCATGTTCAGGACGAGGTTCTGCCCCATCACTGCCAATCCGATTAATCCAATATCAGCTGTTGCTTCCATAAAAGAGGACTTTGATAGCCGAAGTATGGAAGAATTTCAGTAAAAATCGTGATGAAACAGCATTTTTTGTGTCATTCAGCCAGTGGTGAAGGATGAGTTACACTACTGGATTAGCCGGTATAATGGCCAAAAACGACGGTTTTTCGGCGCTCTGATGAAAAAGTTTAAAAAAAACTCATTTTTCACGTGACAGAAAAACGAGTTTCCTTAATGTTGGTCGCCCATTGGGAGACCCTATCGTCTAGTGGTCTAGGACACCGCCCTTTCACGGCGGTAACCCGGGTTCGAACCCCGGTAGGGTCGCCATCTCCCATTAAGTATTTCTCTTAGAGGAATTTCTATCAGGTCTCCGTCCCTTGACTGTGCGATAGCATAACACCTATGCATAACATGTGTGTCCGTGTTCAGGGTATCCAAACGCATTTGGAGATGTTGAAGCAGAATAAACAGAGCAACAATAGACCTGTGCAATAAACGGTTAGGAGGGTGAAATCAAACATCAGTAGCCCCAAAACAGCGCGATAATCTGTTCCAGCCTCTTGATACACCTCAAAACCGCCTCAAGTCACACCACAACCAGAGCTTTCGCTGAGAGCTCAGAATCGCGGTTACAGAGTTGACCTGAATCACCTTGCTCTGTTGTCCATGTGATCGAGCCAAACCACCAATGACCCTCTCAGCCCGCTTGGACAATAGCTCCAAGGCTCGTTCACGTTTCAGGATGGCATCAATACGACGAGGCATCGGCATGCGACGAATCCAGTCCAACGTGTCCATGACATCCAGGCTCATGACGCGTTCGTATTCTGCTGGCACTTGGTCAGTGTCCATATCGTCGTTACAGGGCCGATCCTGACCTTCGGGGCCATCCCACATGTAGCGGCGTTTCCACTCGCGAACGGTGCCTGGCTTGATGTCCAGCAACACACCGACCTCGGCAGAGGTCTTGCCGGCTTCAACCAGTTCCTTGGCTTGTCTGCGGATGTCCAGGGGAGTGAAGACATGGCGGTATGTTACCTGAACCTTTGGAGAGGTACAAGATCCTAGTGCCGTAACCAACCAGCTCAACATTATGGGTATGATGAGGACGATTTTCCAATGATGCTTGGTGAGGCTTATTGTGCAGGTGAAATTAACGAAATTCCTCAAGATTTGTTTGATCTCTGACGCTGAGTGGTAATGGTCGCAAGCTAGGAAAAGCACGTCTCGGGCCAGCTGTTATGCAAGATTCAAAATAGGGAACAGCTACAAAATTGGGTTAGAATTGTAAGAGCCATATTTATTTCTAGTCATCGTCTAAAATATATTGAGGTGATACCTAACCAAGCCCACACACTAGAACAAGGTTGGCATTTTGTTGACGGCTTGGCGTTTTGTCTCGGAGTCAATGTGGGTGTAGACCCTGGAGATAGCAGCAGACTCATGGCCGATTATATCACGGGCAACAACATCTGAAACACCCGCATTTTTCAGCAAACTGGTTGCGGTATGCCGGAGGCAGTGAAAGCCCCAAACCTGATGCTTGCCTCGAACCAGACAGACCGTTTTTGGATTTTTGATGTGTCCGCTTTTTGACCAATCCCGCGGTAGTTGGTCGAGGTTACGAGAACTGATCCACTTGAAAAGTTAGTCTGGACCAATAAAAAGGATCCAGACAATGAAAGCAATAAGATACTCAACCGAACAAAAGATCCGCATCCTGCGTGAAGCCGAGGGTAGTGGGAAAAAAATCCAAGATGTTTGCCGTGATCATCAGATCAGTGAACAAACTTTTTACCGTTGGAAACGTGAGTTTGGCATGCTTGAGATCTCTCAAGCCAAACAACTCAAGGAACTGCAACGTGAAAATGCCAGACTCAAGCGTATGTTGGCCGATGAGATGCTCGGAAAGGAGCTATTAAAGGAAGCTCTTGAAAAAAAGTTATGAGCCCCGGGCACAAGCGTCAAATTGTCGAATCACTTGTAACCGGAGGACAATGTTCTGCTCGTGCTGCCTGTCGCCATTTTGAACTTCATCGCAGCACATTTGCCTATCAAGCCAAAGAGCCCGATGCCTGGTTGGCAAAACTCAAGGCGGCCTTGCGTCGTTTATCCAATCTTCACTCGGAATTTGGATATGCAAAGATCACCAGACTACTCAAAAAGGAAGGATGGAAAGTTGGTACACGAATGATCCAACGCTTGAGACATCAGTTAGGACTAGCAGTTCCAGCAAAGAAACTCAAAAGGCGGCGTAAGGGCCATTCCACAGGAGTCCCTACAAGAGCAAAGCACAAGGGGCATGTATGGACATGGGATTTTGTGCATGACACCACCATGCGGGGTGGCAAGCTGCGCATGCTAAACGTTATAGACGAGTATACTCGTGAGTGTCTTTGTGTTCATGTGGATCGCAGGATGAATGCGCGTAAGGTTAAAGGGATTCTTTCGGAATTGGTTGATGTCTACGGAGCTCCAGAACATATCAGAAGTGACAATGGATCGGAGTTTATTGAAAAGGATCTCCGAAAATGGATCGCTGAGAATCATATTAAGACCCTCTACATTGATCCAGGCAGCCCATGGCAAAACGGTTTCATTGAAAGTTTCAATGCCCGCCTAAGGGAAGAATGTCTCAACCGTGAGCAAATGTGGACATTGACTGAGGCGCGCGTAGTGATTGAGGATTGGCGGTGGAAATATAATAACTATCGCCCGCACCGTTCATTGGGCTACATCACACCAATTGAATTTGCTCAGGAAGAAATAGAAGTAGAATCGAGTCAATGCAGGGACTCCGATCGGGCTACGCCCTCTCTCCGGCCCAGCATTGACTTATTGTATGAAATTAAACAAGTATTGAACCCATCCAGACTAACGCAAAATCTGGCCCGGTTTGAGTAACTCGACCAGAATGCTCGGCTCCTGAAATTTAAGATAAACGATGATTCAGTTAGTGTTGTTGGTTGTGCTGAGTCTATTAGCGGTGATTTGATCATTCCATCCTCGTGGGAGGGGAAACCCGTCACTTCCATTGGGTCGCAAGCCTTCGATGATTGCAAAAGCCTCACAAGCGTCACCATCGGCGACAGTGTCACCTCCATTGGGAGTTGGGCCTTCGATGATTGCACAAGCCTCAGAAGCGTTACCATCGGCGACAGTGTTACCTCCATTGGGTGGAAAGCCTTCTTTAAGTGCACAAGCCTCAAAAGCGTCACCATCCCCGACAGTGTCACCTCCATTGGGAGTTATGCCTTCTATGATTGCAAAAGCCTCGCAAGCGTCACTTTTGAAGGAAATGCACCGACATTGGGGGAGATAAAACCTTTTTACCGACTTCACCGAAATGCCAAAGTCTACGTCAAAGCCAATGCAACTGGCTTTGGCTCCACATTCGGTGGCTACCCGGCAGTCCGTCAAGGCTCGATAACTACTGCAAGTAAAGGCAACACTTCCGACGGCCCCATCATGGATGCAGTTGTATTTTTTGATGTGAATCTCAATGGTTTGCCAGACGAAGGGGAGCCTCAGACAACGTCTAACGGCTGGGGCGATTACTGGTTGGATATTCCGCTGGAAACCTACGACCTCAACGGCAACGGAGTGATCGATATCAACGAGGGAGTCATTGTGAGTCAGGGAGGAACAGACACCGCTACCGGACTTCCCGTAAAGACGACTCTCAAGGGACCTGCCAGCGCCACGGTCATCACACCGCTGACGACTTTGGTAACGAGAGTCATGGAACAAAACCCTGAGCTGGGTGCCAGTGCTGCAGCCGACAAGCTCGAGGCCTCGCTCGGTATTCCTGCAGGAGTTGATATTCTGAACTTTGACACCTTCAAGGAGGCCAGCGAGGAAAACCCTTCCGCAGCTGATGTGTTGACGGCTACAGCGAAGTTGCAGGATACCTTGGTGCAAGGAGGCAATCTGATCGGTGGAGCCACTGGCAAGAGCCTTCAGGCGGGAAGTGATGCTGTGATGGATGCCTTGGCTCGTCAGGTAAAGGCTGGTGATGCCGTAGACCTCGACAGCAAGGGCTCACTCAAGAGTCTGATCACTGAAGCAGCAAGCACGAGCGGTGCGAACCTGACCGAGGCCCAAACCGATGGAGCAGCCTCGATCATGGAAGCCTCCAGCAAGGCCAAGGAAGATGCCAAGGCAGCGGCTGGCACAGTAAGTGAACTAGCCACGGAGGTTTCCCGTGTGCAGGCGGTCTCCCAGTCCAAGGCAGCTGATGACCTGGAAGCTGTCGGAGCACAAACGACCAACATTGAGTCAACCGTGCTGGCCTATACCGGTGCTGCCATGCAGCAACAGGTGCAAACCGAGGTAGTGGGTGATTTCAATGCAAGTAGCTATGAGGCGCCAGTATTCAATTTTCAGTCCGCAAGCTACACGGTCAACGAAAATGGGCAGCAACAGCCGGTCATCCAGATCAATCGCACCGGCGATAGTTTTGAAACAGTTGAACTCACAGTTACTCCTATCGCATCGTCCGCAACAGCCGGGGAAGACTTCAATGGAGAGCCTGTTTCAGTAAGCTTTGAACCACTGGAGATTCGCAAGACTCTGGATCTACAGACATTGTTGATCGATGACGTGCTGGCTGAAGAAGCTGAAACATTCTCACTCCAGCTGGAGGTGGTAAGGGGTCCCGAAGATCCGGACCTGTCCGAGCTACCCGATGGTGAAGAGGATTTGTCTCCTGACAGGCCCACCCTAGGCACCATCAGTATGATAACCCTGACCATCATCAGTGATGACATTGCCAATGAAGCACCGACTGTGAGCTCCATCGAGGACTTGGAAATCAGTGAGGGGGCTGCACAGGTGAGCGTTGACTTCAGTGTCACCGATACAGATTCCTCTTTTGATGAGCTTACTGTTCAGGCAAGCACCTCCAACCCGTTCCTGATTTCAGGATTGATGGTCGAGGGAACAGCCAGTGAGCAGGATGCTTCGCAGTGGACATTGAACTTTGAAACCGTTGCCGACCAGTTCGGAGAAGGCACGATTACGGTTGAAATCAATGATGGCTACCAGAGCATTTCAACTAGTTTCAACGTCACGGTGAGTGCCGTGAACAATGCGCCGCAAATCACTGGTGTTCCTTCAGTGATTGAAGCCGAAGGCAGGAAAGTAGTTGTCCCCTTCGAAGTAAGCGATGACCAGACATCTGCGGGTAACTTGTTTATCTACCTCACAGCACAGCCACTGGATTACATCCTGAAGGGTCACGTGCTTGTTGTCGGTAATGGGGCTCAGCGGGAGCTCATTCTCAACAACAGCGGCAATGCCGAAGGCACGGGGCAGTTCAGTGTGGTGGTCACCGATGCCGATGGCAAAACAGCCAGTCAGGCATTTGAGGTGAATTTTGGAGGCGAACCTCCGGTGACTGTTGTTCCTGAGCTCAAGCTCAATACCAGTGACCCCTCCAATCTCACACTGAGCTGGGAAGGTGATGCACAGTTGCTGTTCACTGAAGACCTATCCGCAGGTTTTGAGGTAGTTGCAGGAGCCACAAGTCCCTACACCATCGAGCAGCTAAGCATGGGCTTTTTCATCCTCAGAGTGGAACCTTGAACGAGGGGTTGGGTTGCAGGAGATGTCTCGTTTCCAGGATCTTGATCTGTATCAGGCGATATGAACAGGGATCATGTTTCTGGTAATTCTTACCCGCACTACTAAACAGCAAAAAACCTGGCTTAAGCTATTTCACTGCAAAGCTGCAATCGTCCACGCAAGGGTAACTTTGTCTTTGAAGCACCTACCTCACCACCAGGTTTAAAAACCTCAAGGAGTTCCTTGGTTTGCCCGCAAATGTCCGTTGGGAACGAAGACACAGGCGCTTATCAGCAAAGATTACTGAGTGATTACAAGCTTGTCTAAAGCCAATCGCTGGAGGCCGACCTGTTGAACCGGAATTTCAGTGAAAAAATGGTGCTATTGACTTTTTGACGACCATTCACCGACTGATTCTGATCTTTAAAAACTGCATCCTCTGATCAGAGCTCAGGTCTCTTGGTTTTCCCCGAAGGTAGATTCCGCTTTCTGCTCACACAAGTGTGTCCATTCGTCAGGTTCGACGAATTCAAGTTTTTTTTAACATAGACTTAGGATCATGTATTTGATTATGAATCGAATACATCAAAAACGACTTCATCGCCGAAGGCGTGCGAAAATAAATCGCCCGAGCCATGTATCTATTATGAAATCAAACAAAGGGTTTACCCTCATTGAGCTATTGGTTGTCATTGCGATTATTGCGATTCTCGCATCCCTACTGCTGCCAGCTCTCGGCAAGGCCAAGGAGAAGGCCAAAGCAATCAAATGCAAGAATAACATGCGCCAGATTCAGCTGGCATGGTTCATGTACGCGGATGATGCTGAGGGCCGCGGTCATGAACGCCGCAATTGGATGCGATGGATCCCCGATGGTGGTGACTTCACCAACCCACTACCGGGACGGGCAGGAATGATCAAGGCCTCCCACCCTCATGCTTATTGGGGCGTTGCCTATGCAGGCTATATCGGCTGGAGTCCATTGGTCTTCCAGTGTCCTTCGGCCAAGGCTGCGGATGACCAATACCAAGGCCCTCCAAATCAGGATGGCTTGTTCGACAAAGGCTTCAAGTATGTAACCTACGGATTCAATGGATTTTATGCTTCGCCTAATCCCCGTGCAATCGGGCTCAATCTGGCTGTTTGGGAGGGCAAGATAGGTGGGGCAACTCCCGTACGCGCTCGAAAGATCGATAACTATAGTCAACCATCCGAGACCCTGATTTTTCAGGATGCTTGGGAAACGATGCTCGATGGAACAAGCGATACGCCCATCGCCTTGGGTCAATGGGCAAAATTCCCGGAACGACTCAGGGAATACTATCGACATGGTAATATAGGAAATATCATGTGGGGCGACGGTCACGCTTCTCAAGCCAAACGTGGCAAAATCAATTGGAAAGAATCATGGTATATCGGACAGCCTCTACGCGGGGCCAGTCGTTGAATTCACTCATCGAATCCCTCACACTCCCATCCAGAACACAGGTTTTCATCCATCCAGAGGAGACTTTTCAATTGCAGTGAACAGTGTGCAAATGTCTCCTGACTCCTTGCCTATACCCATTTACTAGGGCTCTAAGCCTTGAATTCATCCTGACTCACCATGGATGATCCAATGCACTGCGTTCATTTCGCTCGAATTCCATTCGGCCCCAGCAAAGACGTCTTTGCTGGGAGCCAGAGTGTTTACGAACACGCTGAGTGAAACAAGATCTGCCGGCAACTTCCGAGTGCATAAATTGTCTGATGGAGTCAACTATCCTCCTGAATGACACCAGAAAAAGGTGAGATCACCATAAACAAATTTTCGTGTAAGCACCTGGTATAGTTAATATTGCAAAGATAGCATTGCTGCTGCTGCGATTAAAGTAAGCAAGATCATGAAAATTCGATTCAATGCTCACTCATTGTTTTTATTTGGTCTAAGCATGTCGATTGCAGACCATCACAAAGAGCAAAAACTAAAAGAATCTCCCCTGATACGAGACTCTTGGGTGAGGAATCAGACCCTTGCTGAAGGAGGGATAATGGTTTGGAAAAAGAAAATTTTCCACCATCGGAAAGGTAAACAGCTTTGATGAAACGATGGCCTCGACTGGTGACGAAGGTACGCTTCAGATCATTGGGAACTAGAAATCAATATTTCCAGAGCCGGTGGATCCACACTTGACTTCAGAGGGTTTGAAATGAGCGACAGGACCCTTGAAACCGAAAGAGTGAGAAAATTTGTCTGGATATTCTGGCATCTCAACCCAGGCGTTCCAGGATCTCGTAGCATTGGTGGATGTCACCGCAAACGTGTGCACCAATGTCAGAGAGAGCAGAGTGATAGGCTCCCGATGCGCGACCGCCTACCACAATTTCTGTATTTGAAGGCAGGAATGAGCGCAGACGACAAAGCTCATCGTTCAAATTTGGATCGTTCTCAGGAAAGACAATGCTTAGGCCAAGTACACTGGCTTTGTTTTGGGCAACAGCTCCAGCGATTTCTGCGGCAGGGAGATTGGTGCCAAGATAAGTGACACGCCAACCCAGGCTTGAAGCAGTTGCCGAGACAATGACAGCGCCCAGTTCATGCAACTGTCCCACGGGTGTTGCTATGACAATACCGGGGGCAGAGTCTGTGATGGCAAATGGTTTGGAGATGTTAGCGAGAAAAGTGCGAATGAGCGCGCTTGCGAAGTGTTCATGTGCGGCAGTGATCTCACCGAGACGCCACAAGTACCCGAGTTTTTGTGCAAGCGGTGCCACAACCCTCATGATCATTCCTTGATGCCCAAGGCTAAGTGCCGAACGGGTTAGCTCTTCTTCCAATTTTTTTTGGTCAAGTGCTTTGATGGCCACCAGACAAGCCTCCAAGTGAGTGTCTGATTCGGGTGCTTGCATGACAGGCACGCGCTCATCCACCTGGATGTGCTGTCTGTCTTCTTCGGTGAGGGACTTGAGGGTGTCTTTCGGGAGAGAGGCTATGTTACTGATCTTGTGCCCTCCAAGCGTTGCTTCCCTCAAAAGAGCCAAACGTTTGATGTCTTCATCTGAGTATTGACGACGATTGGTTTCGGTGCGAACTGGGGTCACAGCGTTGTATCTCTTTTCCCAGACACGGATGACGTGAGGGGTTAAACCTGAGCGCTTAGCTGCTATATTGATTGAGTGATGCATTACGAATTAGACTTATGTTAGACAAAATATCGCTTAAAACCTAACAACAAGCAACACATAGTATGACATTTCTTCCCTGTTCTCTGTTTTGAAGGTAAAGAGAATTAGGGCATTCTGTGGTCTTCAATGTTTCAAACTATAGTTGTTCAGTGGGTTGTGATCTTCTAAAGATTGGGGTCAAAGGTTGTTATGGTAGGTGCTAAACCATTGAAGAATAAAACTGATTACCATTTGATTGACCAATGGGGAAGGTTTTCAGCAAAAGAAAAGCTCTCTAGAATACAGGGCAAGCAATACAAATTGGCAACTGTGCTTAAAATCAAAGGTTTGATAAAAATCCGCACCTTGTTAAACAAAATTTAATATTTAGTTAAACATTTATTGATTTTTTATTTGACGTTATCAAAAAGTTAGTCAAGTTGTAGACAACAGGAGCAACAAACCAACGCTCCATTTAAAATTATGAAAAAATTAGCATTAGTAATCGCATTAGCAGTCGCAAGTGTCACCTCAACATTCACCATGAAGGCAGGACCCAGTCCGGACCATCACAACGAAAAAAATATTGTCCAGATAGCAGCTGGGCTGGAAGATTTCAGTACCCTTGTTGCCGCAGTGAAAGCCGCTGGACTGGCAGAGACCCTGTCGGGCAAAGGACCATTCACTGTTTTTGCTCCAACCAACAAAGCTTTTGCAGCACTGCCGGAAGGCACGGTTGCAACCCTTCTGAAGCCTGAAAACAAGAAGAAGTTGGTGAGTATTCTCACATATCACGTGATCCCAGCAAAAGTGCCAGCATCGGCAGTGAAGACGATGAAGGCCAAGACAGTCAATGGGAAGATGGTAGATATCAAGGTATCTGACAAAGGGGTAACCGTTGATGGTGCGAAGGTCATCAAAACCGACGTGATGGGAAGCAACGGCATCATTCATGTCATCGACAAAGTTATTTTGCCAAAGTCATAAAAACTCGGCCAATCAAGATGGAAGGCGGCGAAAGCCGCCTTTTATTTTGTTAAAAATAAGGGATGGGCCAATACTTCCAGCGCCAACTCAGCTGAAAACAGGGGAAGGAACAAAAGAAGTCGCTTAAACACCGTCTTGTAGACAATGTATACAAGCCTTGGCTGGATGGATAAACAGGTAACTAAGAGACCAGTTTCCAATAAAGTCATAACGAGCAAGCGAGATCGTTTTCAATTATGCAGCAACAGAAATCTCAAAAACATATTTTAGTTGTAGGAGCGGGTCCGGGGGGACTAACTGCCGCAATGATCCTGGCCTTTCGTGGATTCAAGGTGACTGTGGTAGAGAAAGAAGCCAAAGTGGGAGGCAGAAATGCATCCATCGAGCGCGGCGGTTACAAATTTGATACGGGGCCGACCTTCCTGATGATGAAATTCCTGCTGGATGAGGTCTTTGAAGAGGCGGGAAAAAATTTGGACGACTATGTGGAGTGCACCAAACTGGAACCCATGTATCGCTTGCAGTTCAAGGACAGGGCTTTTGAACCTACGACGGAAAGAGAAGCCATGCTGCAACAAATGGATGCATGCTTTCCGGGCAGCCGTGACGGCTACGACAAGTTCATGGAAGTCGAGAAGGAGAGATACGAAAGCATGTATGCCTGCCTTCAGAAGGATTACAATTCCTGGACCAGATATTTCAGTCTGGACGTTTTGAAAGCGCTCCCCAAGTTGTCTGTAGGGCGATCCATCTTTGAAGTTTTGGGGGACTATTTCGAAGATGATAAATTGAAATTATCATTTACGTTTCAGTCAAAGTACCTGGGGATGTCAGCATGGGATTGTCCTGGTGCGTTTGCGCTTCTGCCCTACATTGAGCACGCCTTCGGAGTGTGGCATACCAAGGGTGGATTGAGTGAAATTTCAGAGGCAATGGGAAAAGTTTGTGAAGAACATGGGGTTGACATTCGCCTCGGAAGCCCAGCCAAACAATTGCTTCTTGAAGGTAGAAAAGTGTGTGGCGCGGAGTTGGCCGACGGTGAGAAGATTCATGCTGACGAAATAGTACTGAATGCTGATTTCGCCTATGCCATGAAAAATCTTGTCCCCCCGGGAACGCTCAAAAAATACAGCCCGCAAAAAGTGGACAAGAAGGAATACTCCTGTTCGACCTTCATGCTTTATCTGGGGGTGGACAAAATCTACGACCTGCCCCACCACACCATCTTTTTTGCAGAGGATTACAAAACAAACATCGAAGAAATCTTCAAGGTAAAGAAACTTTCAAAGGATCTTTCTCTTTACGTGAGGAATGCGAGCGCCACTGATCCCACGCTGGCACCCGAGGGACATTCTGCCATTTATGTGCTTGTCCCGGTTCCAAATCTTACGGCGCCCATCGACTGGGAGGAGAGTGAGGAACCTTTCAGGGAACAGGTTATCAGAGCACTTGAGACAACCGGTGGCATGACGGATTTGAGAGAACACATCAAAGAAGAAATCGTGTATTCACCCAAGACATGGGAGAGCATGAATATCAACTTTGGAGCAACGTTCAATCTTGCTCACTGTCTCAAGCAAATGATGTATCTTCGTCCTCGCAATAAATTCGAGGAGCTCGACAACTGTTACCTTGTTGGAGGAGGAACGCATCCGGGAAGCGGTCTACCCATGATCTATGAATCGGGTCGCATCGCAGCCAATCTCATCTCAAGACACCACAAGGTACCTTTCACTTCGAAAAACCTTCAGGTTCAGCCAAATTAAACATGAATGCCCTTCAATTCGGCAGGTTGATTCATTCAATCTACAGCCGAAACGGCAAGCTTCCGGACTTGGATTGGATCCAGTCCCAAGGACTATTTGCGGTCAAATTAGCTCAGATTCACGCCTTGAGGATCGATTTTCTTGAACGAGAAAAATGCGAGCACCTTGCCAAGTTGTATCGCCAGGCAAGGGAGGTTAGTTCGGCTGACTTCTTTGACATTATCAGAAAATCGGCACCGTCAGACTTCGAGGAACAGTTTGCCAACATAGCACAAACCCCTCTGGCCACAGCCTCCGTGGGCCAAGTGCACAGGGGTAAACTGAAATCGGGTAAAGCGGTCGTCATCAAAGCGATCAAGGAAGAGGTGACAGAACGTTTCAAGGCGGATGTGTCAGGAATCAAGAGGCTGATTCGATTCTCCACCTGGGTGTATCCAAAACTGAAAAAAGCGGGTGATCCCATGGGGATCATCGAGGACATTGAACGGTTCACTCTCAGCGAACTGGATTTACGTCGCGAGGTTCAGGGTCAGCAAACCTTGAGAGAAATCCACGCCGAAGCCAGTCAGCACTTTGATCTCACGAGGCTGGTATTCCCTCATGTGCATACCGAATTGTGCCACAAGAACCTCATGGTTTCGGAATTCATTGAAGGACCCACTTTCGATGAATTACTCTCAGAAGGCAAATTGGACTACGACCAGCTATTGGACCTTTTTCGGATACAGGGTTACTACATGTTCTGCCGCGGAGTGTTCCACGGAGATCTGCATCCGGGCAATGTCATTCTGTCCAACGGGCAATTTGTGTTCATTGATACGGGTTTCATAGCGGAAGTTGGGCGCAAGATGCGAGTAGGGCTTTTCAACTTTTTCGCTGGGCTTTCGAAGAATGATTACGGCGCGTGTGCCAAATCGTTGAACAGCATGTCTGAGGTCGAAATCCAGGGAGAGCAGTTCAGGAAATTTACCAAGGCCTTTGAGGATCTCTACGAGAACTTTACCGGAGCCACTGTTTCTCAAATCAGCCTCACTCAACAAATGATGAAAACCATCAAGCTTGGGATTCACTCGGGAATGACCTTCGAGCGTGGTATTTTCTCGATCATCCGCAGTCTGATGTATCTGGATGGGATGGTGCTGCGCTGCAACCCGAATGCAATCCTCTTGAATGACATGGGCAAGTTCATTGGTGAATTCAAAAAACACCTGTGAGGGTTGAGATCACAAGACTCAATCACCCTTTCTACGAGCCATTACTCGAAAAAATAGGTTCCCCTTGTTTGAAACACTCAGATGGTGCTTCTCCATGTGTGGATTCTTTTCGTTGCTTGAAAAAGTTTCTATGGGAGTGATTGCTTCGTAGGGACCCTTCGGAGAAAACGAAGATTGCAACTCGTAGGTCACCCCGGGCATGCCTTGCCATTGAATTTGAATCACCCCTGCCTCGACGATTTCGGCCCGCAGAGAGAGTCTGGACTTGGAGTCACGGGGATGCGTGTTCGCCAGCCATTCGTCGAGGTTCGAATGCCCATCATGATCAGGATCACCTTCACTTCCATCTGAAAGGGCGTCTCGCAGAGGAGAAAGCGTATGCATCACTTCCCATCCGTCAGGCAGGCCATCGCCATCGGTGTCCAGTTCACTTGCATCGGTCATGAGCGATGCCTCTTCAGGGTCACTCAGCCCGTCACCGTCCGTATCGGCACCCTTGGCCATCTCTACCAAAACACCTTGAAGATTGATTCGGTTCGGATCGCTTTCAGATAGTCGCCCGCCAATCAGACTGTGATCAAAGGACCAGAGGACACCGCGATCCGAGGAAGGCTGTCTTCCAGAAAGGACGCTTAGCCGAAGTGGCTCGTTCGGATTCCATGCGGGGACGGACTCCCATGGAATGGCTATTTCCACAAAATTCGCATTTTGCTCAGACAAATGCGTGTTCTTGAGACTTGGGGTATATGCTTGTGGGCTCAAGTTGTATTGCTGAATGCGCGCACCTTGAACAGGTGTCAGTGTTTCCCCAGCATGAAAAACCCCCTGCGGGCCCAAGGAGCCTCTGCGCGAGCGGTCAAACGAGGGATACGTCCCATCCGCAAATTCATCCCCCAGCACCCCAATCAACTGGGGCTGCCAGTCTTCAAACTCGAGATGATCCAGAAAAGCCAGGTCGGTTACATCATCGACTTGCTGCATATTCGCCTGCCCCATGAACAAGATCAAGGCTCCGTCATCAGGCAGAGCAAGGGATTCAAAACCAAGGTAGAGGTGGTCCGCATCATTGTGAATCCTCACAGTGCCGGCGTGGGAATATCTCCCCATGCTGGCCACCAGCGGTGCCCCAATGAAATCAAAGCGCTGATTGAGAAGATTGCCATCCGCATCACCAGCTCCCCCCTCCTCCACCAGAGGAGAATGCCAGACGGAGGCATGGCTTGAAACAGGAACAGCATCCCGCTGCATGACAAAGGAATCAAACACATGACCTGCGTCATCGATCGCATCCACACGACATGTATTCCCCTCGATGTCGACATGAACAAAGTGGTATTGACTCAGGAACCGTGTACTCAGGACATCATATTCCCGCAAAGGATACAGGGATCCGCCACCACCAGCCGTGATGATATTGACCGTACCGTCGACGGGTTGAAATCGTTCATAGACGTGATCATGACCGGAAAAAATCATCTGCACGCCATGCTCCTTCATCAGGGGCATGAGGAGATCCCTCAATTCTTCGGCATCTCGCTTGGAATTACGATTGTAGTCATCAAAGCGATGCAGACTGGACGTACGAATCGGATGATGCAGGACAATGAACTTCCATGGACTGGTCGATGCGCGTAGCACTTTCTTCAACCAGAGATGCTGTGGGTTATTCTCAGTCAAGGCATACTGATAGAAGAAAGGCGCAAGCAAGACGAAAAACTGGGCGGGTCCATGCCGCACCGTATAGTAGGATTCTGGAAAGGTGCGCGCTGCCGCGTGTTCCTCTGCGGAAGTATCGTTGGTGGGTCGATGAAAGAGTTCGGACGGAATGGAACGCCCCCTGTCCACATCATGGTTTCCAGTGGCTACATAATAGGGTACGGATCTCATGTGGGGACCATAGATGCTGTAATACCTGAGATCGACCAACTCGGGAACCAGTGAGGGATACACCATGTCACCCGTATGCATCACCAGATCCGACGCGGTCAGGCGGATCTGTTCTGCAAGACGGTATTGCACGGCGGACCCGCCACCACTGTCACCCAGCAGCGAGAATCGTAGCGAGGTATCTTCATCATCGGGCGTGCTGAAGGAAGCAAGCGCTGAACGGACGACACCCGTGGAGGTTTCTGCGGATACTTGATAATGGTAGGTGCAACCAGGTTGCAGAGATTCAAGCATCACCTCGGGTTCATTCGTCAGAGGCTCGTAGGTCACGGAGTGCTGTAGATTGCCCCGCACCAGACCATAATGGACCTGACCGCTTGTGGGTCTGGGAGTCTGCCATGAGATGAGCGCCTGTGTGGGGCTGACATGATGCACCATCGCTTGTCTTGAAAAATTGGCAGAAAGCTCGAGCACGAACGCAAAGGCGTTTTGCGCTGCTGACCGATGCACCTGAGCCGCCAGCGTATTGGTTCCCTGCTGGAGGAATGGAATCGCATCATTCAGAGTCAACAATTCAAATACATTGTCGGGACGCTGGAGAGCCTGCGTGGAAAGACCCGTCTCACTGGCGGGTTCGTTACCGAAACCCACATTCAAGATCGGCTGCCCATTCAACCAGAGGATGATTCCATGCTTGAACTGCAGACGCAGGACAAGGTCATGAATGGCTGCGGGATCAGCGACCTCGAATGTGGTCCTGAAACATACGGCATCATGCTCCAGACCAAAATCTCTCAAGCGGGTCGCCTGCTGAAGAGCAGTAGCTCCTCCCACAAAACCACCACTGGCCTGAGGCCAGGATGCATCCTCATAATCCGGCAAATACCAGTCGGTCCCATGCTCAGCTTGTTCGATTTCATTTCCCTTGGCATATCGCCAATCATCCGTAATGCGAATCAAAGCATCTGCAGTGATGCACAAGACGGAGAAAAAACTCATGAACAGCAAGACAACACAGATGAATAAGTGAAATATTGGTGATCTCTGATATCGGGAATCTTGTTTGAGCATAACAGACCTTTGGATATTGGCGCGCACGAACAAAAAGGCAACGACTAAAAGGGGGAAGCACCTTGGATTGAAGAGTAAGGCACTGGATCATGGCGCTTCCCAAATCAACACCTCCGAATCATTTCGAGTGAAATGATGTAACACTTAAAAAACACTTTCATTCGTATCTGCACGCAGCTGCCATCAAGTGACACAAAGTGCAAACCGAATACCATCCAGCGGATGATAATTGATTTTGAAATTAAAAAGATTTCTTCAGCGTTGGCCATACTGCTTGAGGCGCATACTTCGGCTGATCAAAAATATGAAGCGTTATAGATTCCATTTTCGATGAGGTCGAAGTCAGTATTTTCGATTCGTTGCCCCATGAGGTGACCATGTTTCTTTTGAAACATTTTTTTTTACCAATTCCTAAAGAAGTCTGATCGGGTGCCGATGAATAGGTTGTAAACGGAGCAATCCAAAATTAAACAAAGGTTCTGAAATTTCCTCATTAAAAATTTCATACGGCAAGGACGCCGTAAATCTAAATAACACTCAATGGAAGGAGTAAAAAAATGGTAATCATAGGATCAAATAATCGCATCAGGCAATGTCGGCTCGTCGTCCTCGGCGAATCCACTCAGGCTCTTCAGAAATCTCTCGCGAGATTGTCTTCAGGTTCAAAATTGAATAACGCTTCCGACGATGCTGCTGGATCAGCTGTCTCTCTTAAACTAGACAGTCAGATTAGCAGACTCAGCGCATCAAAGAACAACGTAGGTAATGCAATACCTGCTGGAATCTTGAGTTTGAGGTCATCTTCAGGCACTCGTTCGGCAGAAAAGAATTCATGCATTGCTGGAAAGTGGAATGATGAGGCTGTGGCAACTATCGAAATTCAATTTGATTGCGAACTGTCAAAAAGCTTGCCTGAGGCTGACGAGTTAAAACAGGTTTCGATTGGCCATCTTTCGGAGCTTTTGGAACTGAATAGTTCTTTTGTTTGTTTAAATACAGAAAATTGTGGATGGATGATTGCGTTTCCAATCGCTGAGGTTGATTGAATTCTCATTCCATGATTCTGTTGATCGCAAAATCAGAACGTGTTGAAAAATCTTACTGACGAAATGGCTGGAATTGCATTCTAGCTCATTATAAGGCATCAAATTTTAACTGCTGCCATCTGATTCAACATTGCCATTGATTTCCAAGGACCAATCATAAAAGTTATCAAGCAGGATTTCCTTGATCTTCCACACCATGGTCATCGTCATGGCCACAGGCATGACCACCATGAAAACAGTCAACCATGGCCGCGCATTCTCTACCATTTTCAGGAAAAAAACAACCGGTGCAGGCAGTGAAGAAAATAACCAAACCAAATGATAAAGTAAGATGCTTATCATCATCATACTCAACATCCGACGATTTAAGCCTGAAAAAAGCTCTGTATCATGACGCAGTGTCTCGTCTGGAATCATGAAAGCGAGGCGCTTGAGCAGGAAATTCAAATGATAAAGATACGTTAACCCGCAGAAGAAAAGCAGGGCTACAGAGAAGCTGTAGAAGGGGATCAATGGAAAATCATGCCAAAAGAAAAGAAACGGTGTTAATCCCATGTTCAGGACACCGATTAAAATAGATCGATCCACCGCCTTTGACCATATACGTTCCTGAGGTTGAAATTTTCCAATTTGAAACAATCCGAAAAGCAGCATCGCGTTAGCTAGCAAAGGCAACAAAACTCCCATCTCACGGGCCCGAGCGTATAAATCGGTATGTGCTTCAGCAAGCAATGCCAAGGGCAAACCCCAAAACAAAGCAGATAAACCTCGAATCAGTCGGCCAACAGACTTGAGGATGGACTTCTTGAGTGCAAGGCTTGACCTGTTCGTAACGTCGATCATCACGAGCTTAAGTAGGTATAATCTGACAATCCCTTGTCATAGTCGCGAAGTAAGCGCATTCCCTCTCGTGGCTTCATTTGATCAGCCTTGATTGCCCTGTCCACCTGACGCTTCATGTGACGCTTGAGTTCACGCTGATCATATTGAACCGAAGACAAAGCCAAACCCACATTGCTTCCTTCGATCACTTCCTCAATGTAGTAACCAGAAGGTTCGTCTTCATCCAGAAATACGTGCGCTTCATTTACTTTGCCAAACAGATTGTGAAGATCGCCCATAATATCCTGGTAAGCCCCCATCAAAAAGAACCCTAGATAATAGTCATCCTTTAAGTGACCCGACTCATCGACTTGAATGTCATGCAAGGGAAGCGTATTTGACGTATCTTCAAAATCAATGAATCTGTCCACTTTACCATCTGAATCACAAGTGATGTCAACAAGCGTACCCTCACATTCGGGGGCTGTCTTAAGTTTGTTGATGGGCATGATGGGAAATAACTGATCCAAGGCCCAATGATCTAGAAGGGATTGAAATACGCTAAAGTTGCAAAGGTACTGGTCTGCAAGCTGGTCCTTCAACTGACGGATTTCCTCTGGCACGTGAGCTTTGCCTCGATAGCTTTCTAGGACACCTTTTCCTATCTCCCAGAATAAAGTTTCTATCTTGGCCTTGTCTACTAATTCCAAAAGACCAAGCGTAAACATGTTATACGCGTCGTCCTTGCGTTCCAATGCGTCATGGTAAGCTTCGAGTCGATTGAGATTAGTCAGGTTGTCTCTCATTTCGAGCAGCTCCTTGACCAGAGGATGCTCATCTGCATTGTAAGTAAAATGATCCGCAGGGGTGCCTTTTTTAATAGAACCAAGGACCTCGACAAGAAGCACGCTGTGATGCGCCACAATTGCACGACCACTTTCACTCGTGATTTGCGGATGAGGAACTTCCTCCGCATCGCACACGTTTCCAAGATAGTAAACAATATCGTTGGCATACTCCTGAAGGGTATAATTGGTGGAACTTTCAAAGGCGGTCCGACTGCCATCATAATCCACACCAAGCCCTCCCCCAACATCTACAGTTTCAATTTTAAATCCTAACTTATAGAGTTTGGCATAAAGACGAGCAGCTTCCTGTGTTGCCTTTTTGAAAGTCAGAATATCTGGAACTTGAGAGCCAATGTGAAAGTGAAGCAGCTTGAAGCAATGCTCCATTTTTTCCTTTTTCAACAACTCGGATGCGGCTACCAATTCACTCGTACTCAGTCCAAATTTTGCATTTTCCCCGGCACTTTCAGCCCATTTACCAGCTCCTTTGCTGAGCAGACGAGCGCGAATACCAATCATGGGCTCAACTCCGACCTTTCGAGAAATGGCAATTATTTGGTTAAGCTCTTCCATCTTTTCAACCACCAAGATAACTTGCTTGTTGAGCTTGATTCCCATCAATGCCATGTGGATATACCCACTATCTTTGTAGCCATTGCAAACCATCAGGCTACCGGGAGAGTCCTGAAGGGACATGGCAGCAAATAATTCAGGCTTGCTGCCAACCTCCAACCCCATTCCAAAGGGCTTACCACCTTCCATGATTTCCTCAACCACTTCTTTAAGTTGATTAACCTTGATTGGAAAGACACCCCGGTAAGTGTTTTTGTAATCGCACTCCTTGATAGCTCGTTGGAAGGATTGATTGATCGAAGCGACCCGGTGTTTGAGGATGTCCTGAAACCGAATGAGTATGGGAAATTTAAGACCTCTGGATTTTGCCTCTTCGACAATGTCCATCATATCTACCGAGCCACCCGCATCTTGCAAAGGGTATGCAGTCGCATGCCCTTCCTCGTTGATTCCAAAATAGTTGGCACCCCAACGATTGATATGGTAGAGCTCGCTCGCCTTGTCCACTGACCACGCTTCAAATTTTTCCTTCAAATCTCTCATTCGACCTAAAATAGGATGAGACGCACTATATCGGGAGGTTTCAGGAATTCAATAATCTGTGTACTCTTTTTGAAGGAAAACGAATCAGGCAGAAATCATACAAAATGCTTCTGGAAACATCCAAAAACCCCGCTTTCAGCAGGATCAATTCAAACATTCACTTTGATGTCATTCGCAATCCAAATGTGTTTTATTTTAATTTATTGAGCCAAATATTTCTTTTCTAGATCATTAAACCAATTTTCCCCAATCGAAAATAAACTTGAATTGAAAATAAAAAAATTTAAGTTTTTTGTGATTTATGAGAACAGCAAAAGAAATTGACCAACAAATCAAGTCACTACTCAAAGAAAAAGAGTCATTGAAGAATATTAACCCAAATAAAACCCACAAAGAAATAATGCATGATATATCAGATCCACTTAATTTGATTAAAAATGTATTTAAGGATCACGGATTGAAGTTCAGTAAAGAAATCGTTAAAGGAGAATTATATGCTTTTAAGTTTAAATCCGATAAAAATTTCAAAAAGCTGGATCAATCGATGGTTTACGATTTCCTGAAGGGGAAAGAATACAATGATTTATGGGCAAGCAAAAGGGATTTGAATAAATATTTCCCTAATACAGATTGCACGGAATATATAAAATCTAGAAACACGCATCAAATACGAAGATTTGATCAAAAAGGCCAAATAACTCATTCTGTTTTACGAGGTCAGAAAATATTGTATTTACTCAAATGAATAATTTTAATCTTTCATATTGAATAAGGTTGAACCAGATCGGACTTTTCAAAATGTGGCAGTCCAGAACGATGTTCAGGAAGGGAGTAGAAGGATCAGGGGAAAATTTATTTCATGATATCAGAGCTTGATGGGAAATTGGAGATATAGATAAATGGTATTACGAAGGTTATCCATGTGTTTTTTGCAAGAGATCACAGCTTGAATATGGGTCTTCGTTGAGGTTGCATGAGTGCCATGGGATTTATTGCTTTGAAACAAATTGTCAAGGAATGTAACAAGGAACTCCAAACCTATCAGATCGAGGACTGGCCAGGGGCTGTCAACGGGCTTCAAGTAGAGAATAACGGGCAAATACACAAGATAGCGGCTGCTGTAGATGGAACCTTTGCAACAGCCCAGAAGGCAGTAGAGCAAAACGCCGATTTATTGATTGTTCATCACGGATTATTCTGGAACAAAACTCATCCGTGGACAGGCAGGAGGTATGCATTCATGAAATTTTTGATAGATCACAATCTTGCCGTCTACAGCTCACACCTCCCTCTGGATGTGCATCCGGTTTTAGGCAACAACGCACGACTCTGCCATGCCTTGGGATTCACGAAGATCAAACCTTTTTTCAAGGATAAAGGGAGGGAGCTCGGTTTATGTGCAGGTAAAAAAATCTTGCGAGCCACACTAATGGAAAACCTCGAAGGAATTTTAGGAACAAAGCCAACGTTGTTGCCCGGTGGGCCTGAGCTCTGCCAAAAAATCGGAGTGGTGACAGGAGGGGCTGGGGCCGAACTTGCCATTGCTGCCCGCGAGGGGGTAGATACGTTCATCACAGGTGAAGGCCCTCATTGGACATTCGCTTTGGCCGAAGACTTGGGCATCAACGTGATTTATGGAGGACATTATGCTACGGAGACCTTTGGTGTAAAAGCTTTGGCCGAGCAACTTTCCGATCGATACAAGCTGCCCTGGACTTTCATTGATCATCCAACAGGACTTTAACAGCACTTGAATAATTTTGACTGATTCAACCCAAACAAGATAGATCCAACGACTCTTACCTGATGGAGGTTTTCAACGATTTTAGACATCTGAGATGATTGTGCTTAAATGTCCTGCCGCCCAAGAAAAGAAAGAGCGTCTACTCAAGTGACACCCGATAAGAACATTCCCTCCTTTCTGTTTTTGATGAATGATAATGAGCCTTTTCAATTGTCAGGGCTCGCAGAAGAATAATGGTTAAATTTTATCAACATGTTCTTTTTTGTTCACATTGATCATAAATGCCCACTTTCTGGAGATTTATCATAAGAGTTCACCTGTTTAATTATTTATGTGTATAAGCCATATTAATAAATAGATGAGAGGTTTTTAATACCCATTCACGCTTTGAACGGAAGCACCTCAGGTGTTCCGAGAAAAGGTCAGCTCAAACGAATTTATCAGAACCGCATTTAAAAGGAATGGTTCCTTTGATAACTTTAAATATGAAACTTCCGTGAAAGATCGAAGGAGTTTAAAGTTTCATTGCATTCAGATGAGGTATTGTGGCCTTGAGTGCTACCTCTGAAAATACTCCGCCATGAAGTTTTTGGGCTTTTCTACGAGTGCCTCTTCTCAAAATTAATTTACAGGTTCATTTGTGATAGAAAGCCTCAGCCAAGAGATACCAATTCTAATGCACAATTTGAAAAATAGTAAGGTGGCAAACAAGCCATTGAATCTTTGATCAACACGAAGAATGACGTTTCAAGGACAAAGCTCAACCACGATAGCAGTGATGTTATCTTTGCCAGAAGCATCAAGAGCTTCTTTAACCACAGCCTCGGCTGGGTTCAAATCCTTAAGGTAGGGAGGTGGTTTTGATACTGTTTTTTCGACGGTGTAGGGAGTAATGCCATCTGCCACACCATCAGTGCAAAATACAAGTCGATCCTCTTGACCTAAAGTCAATCGCCCCAATTGAGGTGAACTGCAAGCACGCCCACTGCCTATCGATTTTTCGAGCACATTATTTGAGGCATGACGTCGGGCTTCCTCTGAAGACAACTTGCCTTCCCGCACCTTGCGAGCGGCCACTGTATGATCATTTGTCAGTTGATCAATGGAACCTTTGGAAGGCAAATGATAGATCCGGCTGTCTCCCAAGTGAGCAAAGTGAAGAACCCTTTGATGTATCCAGCCAATGCTTAAGGTAGCTCCCATATTACAACACTCTTGATAGTGGCTTGAGACTTTCAGAATAGCATCGTGAATCTGCCCACAAAAAGCAGTAAGTATTTTGTTATAATCTATTTGAGAAACTTTTCTGCCTCGATGAAACTCACGTGAAATCAGGTCGGAAATCGATCTCAATGCCGATTGGCTGGCATACTCTCCCGCTTCTGCCCCCCCAATGCCATCGCTTACTGCGAAAATAAAATGATTGTTCTCTGATAAAGCCGTTCCTTCTTTGCCTAGGTAACAAAGCTCGCATTCATCAAACATCAGCAGCAGGAACGAATCCTCATTGTTGCGACGATATCGGCCAGGATTCGTTTGGGCCGTCCATTTGATGTCATGCATCTTATCCATACCACTCATAGAATTCACTGTTTCCCAATCACATCCTCTTGCCTCAAACCTTCACCACTTCCCTTGAGGATGGCGAATTCGAAATCAATGATGCAAAAGCGCCCCAGCTGAGTGCTGTATGTCACGTTGCGCGCAAAAGGGTCGTCATGAACGACGCCGAAAGATTCGAGCTCTTCGAACAGACTTTTGAGCTTGCTGGGGCTCAGGCTTTGCACAATGGCTCCGACATTAGTGGTCACGAGGTAAAGCGCTTCAGAATCTTTTTGGACCAGCTTAGGGACAAAATCACAACCCTGTTTTCCCAAGTATTCAAGCATACGGACTTCATTGTCAAAACGCTCTTGAGCATGTTTCCCGCTGAAGCGCTTGTGAACTCGACCGTCAAAGCCGATGTGCACCGTCGATCGCGGTGTGTTTTTCATTTCACGCATGACAACGTGAAATTAACACGAGCGTGAAAAGCGATCCAGCAAGTAAAACGATGGGAAGAACAAGGAACTCCTGAAGCTGGTCAATCTCTGTTTGGTCCGACATGAAATGTCCACGGCACTCAGCACCAGAAACCGTATCAAGATGGAAGATGCCTATTTGGCTTTATTCTATCAGGAGTATGATTAAATTTTGAAAACTGCCCGAAGACAAAAAATATTTGAGAGATGGTTCACTTTTTGCTTAAATGATCTCAGGGTTGCTGGTGCCTCTAATTGTCCAGTGCCTTTGACGTTAGAAAATAAAACTGAATTATTCATCATATGCCTAAATACAAGCTCGAATACATCTGGCTAGACGGCTACCAGCCTGTTCCCAACCTGCGCGGCAAAACCAAAATCGTCGGCGAAGCGCCTCAATCTGTAGAAGATTGCCCACTTTGGGGTTTTGACGGCAGTTCCACTCAGCAAGCAGAGGGTGGCAATTCCGATTGCATGCTGAAGCCTGTTGGACTCTACCCGGACGCAGCACGCGACAATGCTTTCATCGTCATGTGCGAAGTCATGATGCCAGACTGCACGACCCCCCACCCTTCGAATTATCGTGCAACCATTCTGGATGATCCCGGAATGGATGCCTGGTTTGGCTTGGAGCAAGAATATTTTCTCTACCATAAGGAGCGCCCACTAGGCTGGCCAAGCGAAGGCTTCCCTGGTCCTCAAGGTGAATACTACACCGGGGTGGGCTACGCCAATGTTGGATCTGTTGCCAGAGAAATAGTGGAACAACATCTTGAACTTTGCCTCGAAGCGGGGATTAACCACGAAGGTATCAATGCTGAGGTGGCAAAAGGCCAGTGGGAATTCCAGGTTTTCTCAAAAGGTTCCAAAAAATGTGCGGATGATATTTGGGTAGCACGCTACCTGTTGATGCGCCTTTGCGAATCTTACGAGGTGGATGTTGAATGGCATTGCAAGCCTTTCCGCGGGGACTGGAATGGATCAGGCATGCACTGCAACTTTTCGACCAAACACCTGCGTGAAGTTGGTGGCAAAGATTACTTCATGAAGTTAATGGATGCGTTCGAAAAGAACAAAGAGGAGCATATTGCCGCTTACGGACCAGAAAATCACCTGCGTTTGACAGGACTGCATGAAACCCAGTCTATCGACAAGTTCAGTTGGGGTATTGCAGATCGTGGCGCTTCCATTCGTGTACCACACAGCTTTGCTCAAAATGACTGGAAAGGTTATCTGGAAGATCGTCGTCCCAATTCACAGGGTGATCCATACCAAATCTGCTCACGCGTTCTCAAGACCATTGCAGAAGTTCCAACTGCTTAGCCCATTCAAGTTGGTTATTGACCTTCGACAAGCCTTCTCTCCGACCGGAGAGAAGGCTTTTTGCGTTTTACAAACATTCGATATTGGATTCGTCTATCCGCTGATCCCTGGCTTCATTAAAGTAATCAAGCTTGCTCAATTTGAGTCGAACGATCTCTGGTAAATCCATGTTGTCTGTCAATGCACTTCCGTTTTCCATTATCCATGCAGCAAAAGGTCCTTCAGCCTGAGGCGCTCCCAAAATTTCGAATTGGCTGGGGTCTAATGCAATGGTATCCGTGACATAACGATGCGTCACCGTGCGAACTCCCCGTATCCTGACTATTTTCTTCATGATTCCAATTTAACTCAAAAAACTTCAAGCGCCATTATCTTGAACCATGTAGGTGAATTAAAGTATTTCGCATTCACCTCCCTCTCAAAAGGTCTTTGATTCATGGAAAGTTTTTGAGATTGTTTTGGGATGCTCCTCTCACGCATCACAATCGCTATATGGATCGCAGTGTTGACAGTGACACCGACTCAAGCCGCTAAACAGATGAATGTTCTGTTTATCTTGGTGGATGACCTGGGCTATATGGACATTGGAGCTTATAACCCTGATTCCTTTTACGAAACACCTCATATTGATGCCTTGGCTCATCAAGGAATGCGATTCACCCACGGTTATGCAGCCAATCCTGTGTGCAGCCCTACTCGATACAGCATCATGACCGGAAAACATCCATCACGCGTGGATGCGACTAATTTTTTTGCAGGAAACCGGCCGGGAACATTCAAGCCAGCAAAACTTAACGACCGCATGCCATTATCGGAAATTACCATGGCAGAGGCCTTCAAACAGCACGGATATGCAACCTTCTTTGCAGGTAAATGGCACTTGGGCCCATCCGAAGAATTCTGGCCAGAGCATCAGGGTTTCGATACCAATAAAGGTGGGTGGCGAGCTGGCGGCCCATGGAAAGCCGGAAAATACTTTTCACCCTACGCCAATCCTCGACTCACAGATGGGCCAGAAGGTGAACATTTACCTTTTCGTCTAGCTTCAGAAACCATTGCATTCATGAGGCAGCACAAGGAGGAAAACTTTTTGGCCTACCTTTCATTTTATTCCGTTCACACACCATTGATGGCTCCCGAAGCCCTGGTGCAAAAATATCGGGAGAAAGCGGAACGACTTGGATTGAGGAACAAAGAAGCATTTCAAGATGAGGAGCAAATCTGGCTCAATGCGAAACAGCCTCGAAAAGTAAGAACCCTTCAGACACATGCTGTCTACGCAGCCATGATGGAATCCATGGGATACAAATGTAGGTCGCGTGCTGGATTCTCTGGTCGAAATGGGTATCGAAGACCGGACAATTATTTGTTTCATGTCTGACAACGGAGGTCTGTCCACCTCGGAAGGTTCACCTACCTCAAACATACCCTTACGAGGGGGCAAAGGCTGGATTTATGAAGGTGGGATCCGTGAACCATACATTATTAAATCACCAGGTATGCAGCGCCCCGGCAGCACGAGTGGGTTCCCTGTAGTGAGTATGGATTTCTACCCCACGCTTCTGGAGTTGGCAGGGCTTCCACTGAAACCAGAACAACATCTGGATGGAATTTCATTGGCGCCTATCCTTGAAGGAAAAAATGCCCCGAAACGCGATTCCTTATTCTGGCATTATCCGCATTACAGCAATCAGGGTGGATTTCCTGGCGGTGCCATCCGAGCAGGTGATTGGAAACTCATTGAACGCTACGAAGACGGCCGGTTTCACTTATACAACATACGTCATGACTTGAGTGAAACAAAGGATTTGGCGAATCAATACCCAGAGCGTGCTCAAGCAATGCGTCAAAAATTACACGCATGGTATCAGGAAGTGGATGCAAAGTTCCTGCAAGCAAAAGACAACGGTCCCACGCCTTGGAGACCTTAAGCCTTGTTTGAGGAAGTGCCTGCGATGGGTGCTTTTCTTGCAATTTATCAGCTAACCTCAACCCTTGGATATCAGAACCTGATCTAGGTATTGAAGGCCAAAGAAAAAAGGCAATGTTACTCGCAATATCCGCAGTTGAACGATTGCCTTCTGTTTCGATATGAGATACAGATTAAATATGGATCTAAACACAAATGTGGTCATCTATGATGGGGACTGCCCATTGTGCACTTTTCAGATGAAGTTGCTGACATGGATGGACTGGTTCAATGTGACGACGTTAGTTCCGTTATCCAATCCTAAGATACAGAGTATCGCACCGCAGTTGAAGCGCGAGGACTTGATGGCAGCAATCCATTGCATCGACAAAAAAGGAAAAATTCAGCGCGGTGCACGTTGTATTCGGTTTGTTTCTCTTAGAATGCCGCTGTTAATCCCACTTGCCATTATTCTTTGGATTCCTGGAGTCATTTGGATTGCAGAAAAGGTTTACCAGTGGATCAGTGCAAATCGGTTGATCCTGAGTCGGGTTTTTGGGTGTAAAGATGCATGCGGGATAGTCCCACAACGTCAACGAAAACAGGAAGATGTGTTTAACAAACCTTCCTGAATCCCTGCCTGATCCCTCCATTCTCAAAAAACCCCACAGAGAATGATTTCAGATTGCATTGATGCAACACGCTTCAAGGTTTGCCATGAAAAGGTTGTGGCAGACCTACTTGCATCTCGCAATGCATCTCATCATTGGGAGGGATACTTGTCGAGCAGCGCATTGTCCACCGCCACTGCTGTTACGGCTTTGACCCTTATAAATGATGATCAGAAAAATAAATCAACAAACACCAAAGCATTTCAGGAAAAGGGTATTCAATGGCTAACAGATCACGTCAATGACGATGGAGGTTGGGGGGATACGACACTGAGCTTAAGCAATATTAGCACGACAGCTTTGGTATGGGCTGCATTTGGAGCAGTTGAGGGAGCAACGGAAACGCATCATGAGTTGATGTCAAAAACCGAGTCATGGCTGAGAGAAAAAGCGGGCTCCCTCTCCGTGGAATCTCTTTCCAAAGCAATTATTCACCGGTATGGAAAAGATAAAACCTTTTCAATCCCCATACTCACGATGTGTGCGTTATCAGGACGTTTTGGAACCGGTCGAGCGGCATGGAAAACTGTATTAGCCTTACCCTTCGAACTCGCTGCATGCCCCCCAAAATGGTACGCAGCCATGCGACTACCAGTGGTCAGTTATGCCTTACCGGCCCTGATTGCTATTGGCCAGGTGCGGCATTATTGGAGGCCAACACGAAACCCGATCACACGATTGCTTCGTTATTTAACGAAAAAGCCAACTCTTCGACGGCTACTCAATATTCAGCCCTCAAGCGGTGGTTTTCTGGAAGCCACACCGCTTACCAGCTTTGTAGTCATGAGTCTTGCGGGCTGCAAATTATCAACTCACCCGGTGGCTCAGGCAGGAGTTGAATTCCTGAAAACATCCATGCGCCCGGATGGAAGTTGGCCCATCGACACAAACCTTGCTACATGGGTCACTACACTTAGCGTTCAAAGCCTGGGAACAAGAGGCTTGAATGGGATAACTGCGGAGGAGAGAAACAGCATCCAGTCGTGGCTCGCAAATCAGCAGTATAAGGATACCCACCCTTTTACTCAGGCGAAACCCGGAGGGTGGTCGTGGACTGACTTACCAGGGGGTGTTCCGGATGCGGATGACACACCGGGTGCACTTCTGGCATTGCATAGTCTAACAGAGGATCCATCATCGGTTAAAAATCAGGCTTTGATGGGAATCCAATGGTTGCTGGATTTACAGAACAGTGACGGCGGAATCCCTACCTTTTGCAAGGGTTGGGGTAAGCTTCCTTTTGATCGCAGCAGTTCGGATTTAACCGCTCATTGCTTACGCGCCTGGAGTCTTTGGTATCCACACATGTCGCAACAAACTCAAAAAGCAATCGACAAAGCAATTCGGAGAGCGGTGTTTTTTCTGGAATCGAATCAATTCGAAAATGGATACTGGCTTCCATTGTGGTTCGGAAATCAACACGCGGCAAATGATGAAAATCCGATTTATGGCACGAGCAAAGTCTTGGAAGGATTCCTTTCGCTTGAATCGCCACACGATCAAAAGGTGTCTCACATGTTGGAAAAGGGGCTGAAATGGTTACTGGAACAACAAAACCCCGATGGTGGTTGGGGCGGTATTTTCAACACTGCCTCCACAAACGAGGAGACGGCTTTATGTATTTCAGTGATTGCCCAGATGTTGAAAAAACAGAAATTTGATAATCCAAGGACGACTACCAAGTGCGAGGAAGCGCTGAGTCGTGGGCTGAAATGGTTACTACCTCGCATAGAGAACGATGCTTACCAGATGGTATCACCCATCGGATTTTATTTTGCAAAACTTTGGTACTTCGAAGCGATGTATCCTCTCGTATTCGTGGCAGGTGCGTTGAATCAGGTGGATCAATTATTACAAAAGGAAAACCTCGAGCCTGAAAGCTAGGCCAATATCCAAATCGTGACAATGCCGAGAAACAAACCTGCCCCTCCCATGACGCTCACCCATAAAGGTTCATCGCCCGATCCATGATGCTTTTTTGGTTTTGAAGGTTTAGTTGGTGGGTAAAGCGCTGGTCGAGACTTTGTTCTTTGTCTACCTCTCGCCTGAAAGTCTATCCCCCTCAAGATGCTGTTGTCTTGAGGATTTGATTGCTCAGAACCTGCATGACTTCTTACGAATTTTGACAATGAAACACGACGAAGCTGCAGTTTTCTGATCGATTCATTCTGCCATTCCAATGTTGCTATACTTTTGATCATCACGCCCATATCCTGCCTGGCACCCTCAGACATTTGCTGACCATGGGGATAAAATTAATCAGGAACAATGACTTGAAGCTTTTTTGAGGACATTTGAAAGTTTGCAGGTAACTGGCCTACGACTTCACCTTCGAGTTCAAAATAAGCCTGCCCTTCAGATTTCAATTCCAATGAAGTAGATTTCAGATAGGTCACTCCGGATTGTGTATGCAGCTTATTCAAAAACAATCCAATCCCTCTCCATGGCAATTGAAAGCATTTAACATCTTGAAACACAATTGCGTGGATCAATCCGTCATCCAAATTCGCATCAGGGAATACACGAAATCTGCCACCATAATAGGCCCCATTTCCCAGCAAAACCAATTTTCCTTCAACTTGCATCCCTTCTGCTGTATTGCATTGAATTTCAGGCAGACTTTTCCCTAACACCTTCAAGCCGGCAAGGACGTATGCAATGGGACCTAATTGTTCTTTTATTTTCAGATCTACCGCCTGAATGGCAGAAGCATCCAAACCTGCTCCTCCCAATTGGACAAAGTAGCGTCGCTTCTCAAGACTACCTTTTTTGAAACAAGCGATCGGGTAAATCAATATTACGGGAAACCCCCTTGTATAAAACCTCTTTGCATCGTGCGATATTCATCGAAAGCCCGAGCTCTTTGGCAAAAACATTCACCGTACCAAGCGGCAGGACGCCCAAACGCAATTCATCGTAATCAATATTGGAAGAAAGGAGTCCATTCAATACTTCATAAACCGTCCCATCACCACCTGCTGCAATCACAGTGGTGAAACCGTTCTGGATCGCCTCCGATGCAAGCTTTTCGGCGTCACCTGGACCACATGTTTCCATGAGGACACCCATTTGACACCACTCCTGTCGTCGTTCCAAAAGGGAACGAGCTCTGTTACCACGAGCTGAGGGGTTCGTGATGATACATGTTTTTGAAGAAAGTATGCGCATAATAATATGGATGATCTATTGCGTCATAAAACATTTTTATGACACGAAAACTTTCGAATGGTGCGTTATGGTGTAATAGCAACCAAGTAGCTTTCATCGTGACTTCAATACAGAATCCACAAGCTCCATCCATAAGGCAGGCAACATTCTGTTATTGCATACAATTAAGAATTTTCTTACTGGTTGTCTTTCTTATTGTTCGAACTGATCATGCATTATCAAACGGCCCTTAAAATTATAAATACGCGATTAATATTACCTAAATTGAGCAAATGAATTTTTTGGATGAGACTATCCAGAAAACACTCACCATGGGGAGAATATCTTAGACTCTAAGGGTGAAGCTGCAACCATTGGACCCTTGAAAGATCATCTGGATAATTATTAAGTCATATTGACATTCGATCTTGGGACTAGAGTTCAAACTGTTTGGCGCAGCCGACTCTTTGTTGAATTTGGTGAGATACAGAAATAAGAAAAACCCTCATATTTTGGAAAGCGACATTGTCCATCATTTCCCGCGACAAACTGAAGGCAAATCATCTGACTGGATTTTCCACCCAGCTACAACTCTAAAACAAAAAGGCGCTTTTAACAGTTTCAACAAACAATAAAACTGAATACTTATTGAACAGGATTGGATGAAAACGTCACGATCGTATCCAGATGTGAAAAACAGATCTTTCGAAGTCACTATTGACAAAAATAATGAGATCGAAATCCAAACGGAATTCCTTGGTTTAAACTCGAGTAGCAGGATTTCATTGATAAAAGTTCAGCACAACTCTAATTGAGGGCGATAGTTGAAAGTATTGAGTAAAACATCACATCTTGAGGTGCTTTAAATCCTTACTTTTGCCTAAAACAAAGGATTTTATTTGAGTTCATAAACTTTCATGATTCACAGACAATTTTTATTTTCCAGATAAAAGTGAACTATTAGATTTAGATGGCAGAATAAAAAAAAGCCCACCAAAAGGTGGGCTTGATGAAAGAATGGAAAATTACTTGTTAGAGAGTGTAATCACTCAGATCAAGATCTGGGGATATTTCGAGAGTTTCCTGAAGATTGACAGGCGTTGATGCAACTTCGTTTGTAAAACCGTCCACTACACTTTGGTCAACCTCATCACTTTCTCCCAGGCCGTTTTCTGTTTTGTAGTTTTTAATTTTTTCAGCAACGATTTGTTCTCTTATAGCCTTTACAATTTCTTCTTGGATTTCCTCTGAAATCCTATTTACGTCAGTTCCTGCTGCCCCAGCTTGGAACTGGTTGATATTTTCCAAATCGACTGGGAAAAATACATATTTCGGGCTCATCTTCGCCGTCTTGAGTCACAGGAACGAGACTACCAATGGGTATTCCGCCACGAGTAACAATTGTACCTCCGCCAGCAACCGTCTGCGCAACAGGACCTGAAGACAAACGAACAGGAGATTTGCTTGTTTGAGGGGAAGTAAGTGCAACAATACCCATGATGCGAGCTGCATCCGCGGGAAATACACGGATAGCTGAAGCGATTATGTCGTTAGCAAATTGAGGAGCTAGTAAAGAAGCAGCCCTGATAATCTGATCACCGAATTGAGGAACGATGGTGGAAGCCCAAGAGACAACGTGTGATGCAGTCTCAAATATTTAGAATTCCAAGGTTTGTATCCAAAAAAAAAGCCCGCCAATTGGCGGGCTTTTATTAGGTTGCTTAAATTTTAGTTGTATACTTCTTCGATTGGACGTTGTTTTCGATCGCATCATTGATTGTCTCAAGAGTGACACCAGGATCTATTTCCAGTCTCTTTGCAGATCGATACTGTTGATGTCGACTCAACCGTTGTTTCAATCTCTTCTAGCTGCTCAGCAGTCGGTTCTTCTCCGTTGTTCGCTGCCTTGAAAGTTTCGACTTCTTCGGCAACTTGCCTTTGAACGATTGCTACTTTGATTTGCTCTTTCAATACGACCTGAGCCTCTTCAGGAATCCTTTCAATATCGGTTCCAGGTGCACCAGCTTTGACTTGGACAACGTTGACAAGACTGTCAGGAAAAAATACGAGTTCGGGTGGCTCGACTGGCTCGACTGGCTCATTCGGATCGACCGGATCTGGTGTGGGTGCAGGAACCGGAGCAACATATCCGATGGGCAAACCGTTGTAAGTGACAATAGTTCCTCCTGTTGATGCTTCCTGCGCAACAGCTCCAAATGTTAAGCGAGCAGGAACACCGGAGAATGCTGTTTCGATCTTGGTGGCTGCTGCGGGGACCGCGAGAGCAACCATCTGGATGATTTGAGTTTTACTATTGGGAAAGATGCGTGTCGATGCAACTGCAATTTCAGCAGCAAACTCAGGTGCAGACACTGCAGCAGCCCTGATGATTTGATTACCGAATTGAGGAACCATGGCCGCGGCCCAGGAAGCAACGAGTGGTGCTGTTTCGGGAGCAACTCTCACGATACTGGCGGTCATCTGCACTGCCAACTGAGGACGGTGGTTGAGAACCTCCTCGAGAATCAATTTGGCTGTTGCCAAGCGAGTTTCGTCGCTGGCTGCCTTGACGATTTTTGCAGCTTTGGCCGGAATCTCTACTGCAGAAAGGCCTGCAAGAGAAGAACTGACATCTTCAGAAATGACATTTGATTTAATTACCGCCGAACCAATTTCGGATGCTTGTGCGGAGGAGAATGCCAAAATTAATGCTGCTACTACAACACTTGTTTTCATCGTGATTAACATATTTTTAATAATCTTTTCCCGTTCACCTGGACAACTACTAGACTTTTACACCTGTTTGTCAACTCAAATTATAGAAGCGATAGCATTAAGCAATCGAAGATAAGGAGCGTGACATATACTTAATATTCATCATGTTTACCATGGCTACTCTTGTCTTAGCAAGTTTTTTTATTTGTTTTGAGCTATTGTTGTTTTTCTAAACTCGAATTAATGAAACAAATCGCCAATCAGAAAAAAATGAATTCATAATCCTGAGCAGCAATCACATTCAAACATCATCAACTCCCCATTCCATCTTCAAATGAACCTCCGGCGACTGGGAATACCAAATTGTCTTTAACGTAGCGAATCCCGTTCGCGCTGGTGGCGTCCAAATCACGGTAAGCACTTTCCGCTTCCACTATGAGAGGAGCGGTTTTAGTCCCCATGGTCTTGCAATAACGCTGCGGATATCCAATGTGAATCATTAACTCAGCATAACGAGCCATGTTCAAGTCACCTGTAGGGAGATCTGTAAATTGCATGGCGCGACCTTCCCAATTGGGCTCCATCATTCGCAGCGGAATGTTCTTCCTTATGGTAAAATTCTTGACGTGACAGCCGTAAACCCTACTTGCCACTTTCAAAAATCTGGTTTCAAAGTCTTCACCTTCCCAGCAATGTGACGGATCCGCATTCACGCCCAGGCATGGATCACCATCACAAATATCAACAAGCATATTAAAATCGTCTGCACACATGGCAGCGGAGCCGGGATGGATTTCATGAGCCAGAACAATCCCCAGAGCATTTGCGTGCTGTCGGATCTTTGCGGTTTTGTTGACAAACCTTTCCTTACCTTCTTTAACCAGGTCAAAATCTCCGCCTGCCCAAAATCCCCAGGGATAACCAGACGCGAGTTCCCAACCAAAGGCAACTCCCCAGAACATGGGAAGAATTTTGATACCCAGCTCAGCGGCAAGATCCATCAGGCCAAGGAGGTAGTCTTCTGACCATTGCTCAATTTCTGCGGGTGATTTACTTGCAATTTCAGGTGGGATGAATGGTCGGATAGAAGGTGTCCCGGTCCATGCACTGGTGTGTACCCATGCAGGACAATGACAAGAAATACCGTCAAGAATCATTCCGCGTGATTCAAATTGGTCAGTAATATCCTTCGCGGAACGGAGCCCATTTTCTGCCTGCAACATGTAATTGGATGGCTGAACGCCATCAGCTCCCGCTTGCTTTGCATAATCCAAAAACTGTTCAAGGGATTTCGCCCCATGCTGGGCCCCTTCCACACTCGCATGATAACAATGATTTGGCATAATTATTTAATTGCTTAAGGTTTTGGGAAATTCTAGGCACGATATTTTCGTATTCAAGCTTTGATTCCCGCTCGAATGGGTAAAATAGCGCGCACGCAGTAAAGTCAAGATTCCATAGCTCTTTACTTTACCGACTTTTAGGGCTACTGGTGGTGAGGTTTAGATCTACAAAATCAAATCAAGGACTGAATTAAACCAATCATGCCCAAAAACATCGTCGAAATGGAGATTGAGGCGGCAATAGCTGAGTTGCCTGACACCAAGACACTCCGCCTCAAATGGCCAGAAAATTACGACCCTTCATTTAAAACAGGACAATTCATCACTGTTTATTGGCCGGATACCCCCAAATACAAACGCGCTTACTCCCTGTCCTCATGTGCGCTGGATAAAGGTTACTTCGAAGTTACGGTCAAAAGGGATGGAAAAATGGGCACTCGAATAGTGGACTGGGCAGCAGCCGGCGATAAATTGTTCGTGATTCCACCAGTGGGCCGTTTCCTTCCGGTCTATGAAGATAAAAAGCATTTGGTATGCGTCGCAGGAGGGTCAGGGGTCACACCTTTCAGAGGCTTTGCACGTGAAGCAACCTATCGCGAGCTCAGAACACGCATCACGATTCTCTACAGCGTTCGAACGACAAATGATATTATTTTCAACCAGGAATTCAGAGAGCTTGAAGAGAAGAATCCTCATTTTAAATTTAACGTAACCTGCACGAGACTCGCAGAAGAAGATCCGTGGTCAGGGCGACGAGGCAGGATTTCTGCTGACTGGATCAAGTCAATTGCCACTGACATGGAGAATACTGTGTTTTATGCGTGTGGACCGACCGCATTGGTGGAGGGAACGGAACAACTTATCTCAAAAGAGCTGGGCCTTCCAAAAGAGCAATTAAAACTTGAGAAATGGGGTTGAGATGACGGAGATGTTAAAAAGAACCCCATTATTTGAAAAACATGTCGCGCTTGGTGGACGTATGGTGGGGTTTGGTGGGTGGGAAATGCCCGTTCAGTACTCGGGTATCAAAGACGAACACCTCGCAGTTCGCCAGAACGCAGGTATTTTCGACATTTGCCATATGGGGGAGTTTTTCGTTCAAGGAGCAGATGCGGCATCGTTCCTTGACTCCCTGCTCACCCATGATGTCACACAACTAAGCCCAGGCTGGGGGCAATACAACCTGTTGTGCAATGAGAGTGGCGGCGTCATCGATGATCTATACCTTTACTGCCTGAAGAAAGACTCATATTTACTGATCGTAAATGCTTCTCGACTTGATGTGGACTGGGGCTGGATATCCGAGCAGAAAAAAACCATCGGCTCGGATAAGCAAATTTCCCTTGAAAATAGGTCTACCCAAATGGGGGCCATAGCGGTGCAAGGCCCCAGTGTGAAAAGCTGGATCAACGAATGTTTCGACGAGGAGGGTCAGGGAAACGGTGCTGGCAAGGTCTCTGAACTCAAAAAAAATCAGATCAATGCCTACCTGTTTAACGGAAATAAGGTATGGATTGGTGCCACTGGATACACGGGGGAGGATGGGGTCGAGATCATTGCAGACAATGATCTGATGGCTGAATTATGGGATTCTTTGCTCGCAAGGGGACATGTTGGCTGTGTGCAGCCGGCAGGTCTGGGCGCGAGGGACACATTGCGCACCGAAATGTGTTACCCACTCTATGGTCACGAACTAACAACCGAGACAACGCCACTGGAGGCAGGTCTTGGCTATTTTGTTGATTTGAAAGGTGCTGATTTCATCGGAAAACAAGCTCTGATTGATCAGAAAGAATCAGGGGTGAGGAAGAGATGTGTCGCTTTTCAGATGAAGGGAAGATCTGCTCCGCCGAGGCCCGAATATCCTGTTTATTCGCAGGATGGGAAAAAAATTGGTCAAGTTACCAGCGGTACTTCAAGCCCATCACTGAACAACGGAATTGGTATGGCCTACGTAGAGATAGACCATGCCAAGGTGGGAAATATGCTTGAGATAGAAATCAGGGGAAGAAAATTTCCAGCTGAAATCGTTAAGAAACCAATTTACCGGAAGTCGTAATCTACTTATACTGTTCCTTGAATTTGAAGTAATACCGAAATATGAGCTCACTCGTTCCTGATCATCTTAAATACGCCAAAACCCATGAATGGGTAAAAGTAGAGGGAGATACCGCTACCATTGGAATCACTGACCACGCGCAGGCTGAACTTACCGAATTGGTGTTTGTTGAGCTACCTGCCATAAGCAGAAATTTGAAAGCAGGTGAGGCATGCGCAGTGGTAGAATCAGTTAAAACGGCAAGTGATATTTATTCACCAATCACCGGAGAAGTTATCGAGGTCAATGAAGCATTGGTCGACAACCCCGGATCGGTCAACACCGATGCTTACAGCGATGGCTGGTTTTTCAAAATGCGTCTTTCTGATCCCGGCAATCTGGATGAACTCATGTCTGCTGAAGAGTATAAGGTCCTGATTGGATCCTAGCATTTGTGCTTTGGGATTTTTCAATCCTTTCTAAAAATCACAATACGATTCGAGTTGGTTCCTTTGGCATTGTTATCCACTCCCCAACAGTTTGCAGTCTTGGTGAATTGCTGGGCGTTGATCATGACCAATTGAGGAACTAACCCAGCGCATTCTCCACATTTGAGGACGGACTCTTCCAGTTTGATACTTCCCTTCTTCACTTCTCCCACTTCAAATGCGATATGGCCACCTGGTTTCAAGATACGATATAATTCTTTGAATACTTGGATCATCGCCGCTTCCCACGCTTCTACTTTCTTGGCCATCGTGATTTTTATCGATTTGACATCGAACCCCATGAACCAACACCGCAACCAATTATCTGTTGCATAATCAACCACATCCAAAAAAGGTGGCGATGTCACCACAAGAGAGACAAGCTCATTCGCGATTTCCGGGGTCTGATCTGCGGGCGCAACCAACAACCTGGATTTTGAAATCACAGCACTCAGGACCTTCGATTCCGAAACGGTCAGGCTTCTCAGCAGGGTTTTAGATTTTTTCAGAATAATGGCAGCAACATCCCTCAGAGGAGGCGTCTGGGATCGGCGCTCATTGATGCGTTTTTGGGATTTTACTGAGACAGCCTGATTGGGAGGCATCGAATATACCGAAAAAAAACCTGATGAATGCCCTGTCAATCGATTGATCGCAACCATGCGGATCCATTGATCAATTTGATCTAAATCGCCTGATCGTTCCCGGAGCAGTAAATAATTCCGTAACGAACAAATGGCCTTCAGGGTTTGAGGATGGTAGAAAGCAAGTAGCTCACCGGAGGTCTCGGTTGCTTCATCCCACTTGATTTCCTTTAATCTTTTTTCAACTTCAGCTTGTTGCGGCGGAAAAAGCCGAGGAAGGAGCAGGTGTTGGCTTAGCGGATTGATGTCGCATCCTAGGGGTATTCTTCCTTGAAGGCCTGCTTCCAACAATGTAGTTCCCCTCCCCATAAACGGATCATAGACGACATCCCCGGGTTGAGTCAGCCGATCAATAAAGAATGCAGGCAGCTGGGGCTTGAAGCAGGCTCGGTAGGATATTTCATGCAAGGAATGCGCTTGCCGCTGCTGTGCTGTCCAAAATTCATTGAGATAGCACGGGACTGATTTCAAAGAACCATTCGCACCTTCATAATGGATTTTTTCAGTGATCGTTTGTTTCCCGAATTCGCAAAAACCCTTGATCTCCTTTTCAAGATCGATACCTCCACACTGTGTTGAGGTGGAGATTGGTCTGACGCAATCAAATTTCCCAGTCCTTTGCTCAGGACTATTGAGGTCTAATTCAGGATGATCAATGAAACGGCGCCTTGCCATGATCAGTATCAGATATCAGGACCATTGAACGCAGCAGCGAGGGGACTGGTCCAGCGTCCACCAGCTTTTAAAACCTGGTAAGTTTGCCCAAGAGACTCACAGGCTTCTACGAAGGAATCAGGTGTTTCGGTATTGAAATCAAACATTTCATAATGACAAGGGATGACACAACCGGCGCCTATGTCCTTGGCTAGTTTTGCAGCTTCCTTGCCCCACATATTGCCAGAAACCCGTCTTTCAGGACGACTCCCGTTGATGGGTAGAATGGCGAGATCAATCGACCATTGATGCAGGAGCATTTCCATCCCATCGTACAAAACAGTGTCACCACTGTGATAAATGGTCCAAGGTCCAAATTTAATCACATACCCCAGATAAACATGGCGCCCGTGTTCATCAAGATCGAGATTTTCATGGGCAGCAGGGACCGCATGGATCTCGAAGGGAGGGATTTTCAGAAACTGACCTGCATCCAAACCAAATAACCCTTCCTCAGAAACCTCCAATCGGTTTGCTACAAAAGCACGATTTGCCTCTGGAATGATCATTTTCACCCCAGGTGAATGCTCCATTAACATTACAAGAGTCTCCTTATCCAGATGATCAGTATGGTTGTGACTCGATGTGATCACATCCACAAAAGTGAGTTTTTCAGGCGCCACCACACGTTCAGTCATTCGAACATGTGGTTTGTCAGTGCTGGCATATTTATGCGTGAGGGAATCTGAAAGATAGGGGTCAAACAAAAAGCAGCACCCTTGCCAGGAGACTAAAAACCCACTCTGACCCAGCCACCATGTATGAAAATGATCCATGTCATGCTTGACAGAGGCAATATCTGCGACGAGGTCCTGATCTTGTAAAACAGGTTTGATCAGATGTGTGCTCATGGGATCAATTACAGATTGAAATACTTTACATCGAGTCTCTCACTTGCCGAACACCCGCTACCATATTCTGAAGTTTTTTCTTGGCTGCCCATCTTGCCGTTTGACTGAGTCCGCAATCAGGCGCGAAAGAGAGTCGATCTGCAGGCGCATATTGCAGACAGGCTTTGACTCTTTCCGCAACATTTTCTGTCGTTTCAACAAAGTAACTCTTAACATCGACCACACCCACAGCGACATCACATTTTTTGGAAATAACCTCCAGTATCTCCAATTCCGCAAATTCCCGGTTCGCCATCTCAACATGAATCTCATCGAGTTTCATATCGAGGAATTCAGGAAACATAGGTGCATACTTACGCCAACCAACAGCATGCCCTTTGAAATTCCCAAAACAAAGATGCGTCGATAAATGACATTTGCCAACAACTCCTTCGACAGTGCGATTAAAGATATCGACCAGACGGTTTTTATCCTCTTTGTAGGCATAACAGCTCATGGAAGGTTCATCGACTGTGAGCTCAGTACAACCGGCAGCCACCAGATCTTCAAGCTCTTTACGAACCAGAGGCAACAGTGCTTCAGTAATCGAGTAACGGTCTTTGTATTGAGCATTGGGAACAAGTCGGCCACTGAGCGTGAAAGGACCTGGCACACTCGCTTTCAATACGGGACCACTGATCGGAGCAAGTCGTTGAAAACGTTTGAAATCCTCGACAGCGCCCAATCCCTGCGGAGCGGCAAGTTCCCCGACAATTGCGTGCTTCCCACGCTGATCATGAGCGGGCGGGCCAAATTTTCTGGGGCTTGCACTTTCAAGATCGATGCCGTTCAGAAAACCGTAGAATGAAAGGTTGAAATCTAACCTTGTCTGTTCACCGTCTGTGATGACATCGAGTCCAGCACGCAGCTGATCCTGAATAGCAACCGTAACGGCGTCGTCAATCATCTCCTCACGATCAGCCGAACCAAATACATCCAGATTTTGACTGCCAAATTCCAGCCACCCTGGAAACGGATAGCTGCCAATCACGGTGGTTCTTAACGGATGATCTTTCATTTTGTAATTTTATTTCCCAATTCCTGATAAAGTCGTGACATGCGGCGGCCGTGTTCGTCATAGGCAGCCTCAAAAAGTTCGGTTGCTTTTTCACTCCCCACCACAGCCGAAGCCGTTAACACCTTGGGAGGCTTTCCTGCTCTTGTCAATCGATCGGCCACCTCGGCCTTGATGCAATTGATCAGCAAGCAACCTCCCACCGTGCTCCCGGGCGCTACGGGGGTTTCAAGCCCATCGATGGAGACCATGGCATCACCCACAGGAGCTCCAGTGTCCAAAACGATATCAGAAATATCGGATAATTTGACTCCTTCGGGATGTCGACTCTGGCTTGCATCTGAATGCTGACGACTCACCATGCCCACTACCTTCACGCCATGCCGCTTGAATCCTTCAGCCATTTCAACAGGAACAACGTTGCAGCCTGAGGAAGAAATCACCAGAGCCGCATCCTGTTGATTTAAATCGAAATTACGCAGAATTCGATCGGCAAACCCGGATACGTTTTCCAAAAACATGGCCTGACGCTGCCCATTAGCCCCCACCACATCATGATGGTAGGTCAGCGACAATTCGACAATGGGGTGAAAACCGGGAAAAGAACCGTATCTGGGCCACATTTCCTCCACCATGATCCGACTGTGCCCCGAGCCAAAAAGATGAACAAGGTGTCCCTGAAGGATGGATTCCGCAAACAGATCTGCAACTTTACGGATAGTGCCCATCTGTTCGGAAACGGTGGACCACAGGTTTTGAGCAGAGCTCAGATAACGCTCACCACTGGACGGAGACATATTCAGTTTATCCAAAATAATTTCTTTTCAAGTCAACCACTCAACGAGAATGGCTCAGGAACCATTCGTACAATTTCGGATTATTGTAGGTTTCCGTCCAGGAATCATGCCCTGCTTCGGGATAAATCGTCAGTTGAACATCGGATTTGAGACGGTGTTGAAAAAAATTGACCAATCGCTGACTTTCTTCCAGTTCGACAACATCATCCTTACCCCCATGAAAAACCCAGATTGGCAGGGTTTGAAGGGCTTCTCTTGATTTGGGGAGCAAGAAATCGCGTGTGTTACCACCTCCGCATATGGGGGCGGCAGCAGCAAATCTTCCCGGAGCTTTTCCAACAAGGTTCCATGTTCCAAATCCGCCCATGCTTAATCCGGTGAGATAAACCCTCTTTTCATCGATACGCAGGCGATGAGTCACTTCATCCAACATCGCCAAAAGCCCTTCGGCATCCCAGACGGTATCCTTGGGGCATTGAGGAGAAACAACCACAAATGGAAAATCAGGACGAGACTCAACCATTTTGGGAGGACCGTGTACTTTGACTTTCTGTAAATCATCCCCTCGCTCACCTGCTCCATGAAGGAACAAAATCAAGGGCCATTCCTTGGATGAGTCATGATCGTAGCTTGCAGGTAAAAATTGTAGATACTTGTAGGCTACTTTCTTGGAGACGACACCTTCAAAGGAATGCGTCGACTGCACGCTGGATTCATCCGCACAAATCAAGACGTTATGGTTGAGCAGCGCAATCGCACAAAGCAGCAGGATTGATTTAGCATAATGATTCATGACTCCTTCATCTCTGAAACCACCCCTGAAGTCAAGTCATTGGGGAAGTCACTTTAGTGGATTGAACCTTGCCTTTTGGGCATTTGGTCAACATTCTAACTGCAGGAAAACTGTTCAAGATGAACGTCAAGAGCCAAGCCGCCACAACAGACCAGAACGACACGATGCCAATTGATGATTCGGCAACAGTGGTGAGTACGACCGCTGTGAACGGCGAGCCCAGTGCGTCATCTTCAAACGGCATGGATCATCAACAGTTGATCAATAACTTCCAATCGATTGTGGATTCACAATCGATCTATTACCCTGTCGCTTATCGATTCCAAGAACCCATAGGAAGTGGACAACAAGGCGTGGTTTTTCACGCACAACGTCATGGATCACGGGGTTGCGTCACGGAGCATGCGGTAAAAGTATTTGATCCGGGCATCTACCCGAATGTTGAAAAATATTGGACCGACATGGGCCGGATTGCCGCGCAGGTTTCGAGACTTCAGGCAGCCCGATCTCCCAACTTGGTGGACTGTGACATCTACGAAGAAAACAATGGAATAGGATTCGTTCAAATGGAATTGATCCGGGGTGTGACCTTGTTACAACTGCTCGATCCCAAAATACAGCAAACGGTGCAATCAAGGTGCTCCACTCGTGAGTGGGCTACCCTGATGAAAATCATCTTCAACAAACATGAAAACCGTCTTTGTATTCAGCCAGGAGTGGCAATCTACATCATGCGACAGATGCTCTCCGGACTGGAAACCTTGCACAGCTCAAATTATCTTCATTGCGATATCAAGCCAAGCAACACCATGATTGATCCCCTTGGCTATGTTAAGATTATCGACTTTGGCCGTGCGAATCTGGTTAGCGAAAAATCAAGGATCCTGTTGGGCACGCCAATGTTCATGGCCCCGGAAATACATGATCGCATGCCCGCCACAGTGCAATCCGACCTCTACGGAGTAGGTTTGGTGGGTTTGTTTTTGATGACAGGCAAACCGATGAGCACAAGACCGGATATCACGGAAAAGGAACTGCAGGAAATCAAATGCAGGCTTCCACGAGAATTGCCGCGCCTGCTCCCTTCATACGTCCTGCGTAATGAAAAATTTGTATCCATTCTGCAACGATTGTTAAATCCTGATCCATCCAAACGATACGATGACGCTCGAAAGGCAGAGTCTTACGGAGAAGGTCTGGCCATTGTTCACAAACAGTTGACTCAGCTCAACATCGACTCTGAGTATCGCCGGGATCTAGCATATTATCTGGAAAAACATCAAGGCTCTGCAGAGCATCCTCTTTCAAATCAAAATTGATTCTTGTGAAGGCATCTGTCCAATCTTCACAGGAAAAAAGACCGTTGGTTTCCACCAACGGTCTTTTCATTTTGAGAATTACTGGAAAATCGAAAAATTATTTCACCACTTCCATCACGGCAAAACCACCCGGGTTCCAGGCTGTAGCAAGCGCATATAGTTTTTCAACTTTACCGTCTTGACCGTAAACAGGTTTCCATGCGGCGTTGTGAATGTGAGTGAACAACTCCAATCCGAAATCTTTCTTGGGGTTCACTTCTGAAATCAAGTTACCGTCTTTGTCAACAACGTAGCAAGGAGCGGATTGATAGCCTGAAGGGCCACGCAAGCAGCCTACCAACACGTTCCCCTGGAAGAAGTCGATGTCACATGGCAGTGAACCGGCTGGTAGGTTGACATTTTCCAAGAAGGTTCCGTGAAAATCGAAATCTTGCACTCGTGAATTCGCACGATCAGCAATCGCCAGACGCTTTGTATGGGGTTCAAGGGTGATTCCATGAGCTGTTCCAAACAAACCATACTCCCTTGCACCGCTTGCTTTGCCACCGAAGTAAGTGTCTGTCCAGCTGGCACTCCAGGGATCAGCTATTGAAATAAAATTTCCGGCAGAGTATCCATCGGCCACGTATAGTTTACCATCGGCATATTCCGTATCCGTTGGATTGAAAGCGCCACCACCACCATAGTAGTCATTCAGGTCCATGGGTGAATTCAGAACTGAAGCAAGTTTACCCTCATCTGAAACAATATAGACTCGATGCTTTTCGTTATCGGGAAGTGCAAGGAATCGTTCTCCATCCCCGCGGTAAAGAACAGTGGTGTTATGAAAGTTTCCTTCCAGAATCATTGGCTCAGTTACAGGTAGTACTTTCTTTTCTTTAAGATCATTGCTCATCCAAATGATCCCTGCGCCCTTGAGGCCGAAGAAAACTTCACCTGTCTTGTTATCGACCGCAAATCCACCATGAGCTCCGGGGACTTTGGGTGCCACCTGATCCGGTAATTTGCTCAATGCCTCATCGTATCGAAATTGAAATGGCGCACTGCCTGCGAGGTCTGCGCCATTTACCGTTGCGACCACGCAAACGAGGGCCGCACCTATACTTGAAATGATAGTTTTGTTCATGTCCTAATGGTTGATATCAGATTCAAGCCCCCTCAAGAAAAAGGAGCAAAGAGTTATTACATCGCCGATGATGCCTTCACCCTTCCTGAAGGCAAGTCTGATTTTAGATGGAACTTTGCCGCTTTCTAAGTGGATTGAACAAACAAAACGAAAGAGGATCTGATTTACATTGCTCCCGAAGCAGGGAATGTTGAGAGTCGATTCTCTCCCTTTCAAAGGCATCATTTCCTGTCGAATATTTACCCCTACCAATGCATTCATTCGCAGGGAACCAACTGGGCTGGCAGTAAGACAACGAAGCAGGCAACAGTTTGAAGCTCAAAACGACAGGTAGAGATACAAATTGGAACCGAAGCTTCTTACCGTGAAAAGGCTTGCGGTCCATATCCTGCGAGTGTCAAATGCAGCATCATGGCAATTGAATCCCCCAGCAAGCTCGAACCAGGTAAGTCCCAGTGGCTCGCCTCCTTCTTTGCTTTCATCGGATTTGCCGTTCATGGCTCTGACTTGATCGTATCGATTTCACTGACTGAGCGAAACAAGGATATCAGTAAAGATTAGACTTCAATTTTTTGACACACCACTAAAGGTACTATTTTCCAGTTAAACCCTTATGCACAATAACAGCAGACTTATTTTCGAAACATACGCCCAACGCTACTTCAAGGATGCTGGCCGTGTACTGGAAATTGGCCCCTCCGATTTCCCATCGCCTTATTGTAAATTGACCGAGGGAGGATCGAATCAATGGGACACTCTGGACATCACCGACGACGATCGTCTGACCTACAAAGGTGTGGATCCCTACTCCTTTCCCATCGGAGATGAATCTTACGACCTTGTATTCTCAGCCCAGGTTTTTGAACACGTCCCGAAAATCTGGATTTGGATGAAAGAACTCGCCCGCATCACACGCAAGGGTGGACGCATCATCACGATCAACCCGATGAGCTGGCCCTACCATGAACACCCTCAAGATTGTTGGCGTGCCTATCCTGACGGGATGCGCGCCGTCTCCGAGGATGCTGGCTTGGAAATCATCCTTTCGAAATGCGAAAGCATCGAATCCAGAGGATTCAAGAAAGTTGTTCCAGGTATCGGTATGGAATGGCAAAGTAAGAAGCGCATCATGATTTCAAAAATGCTGGCCCCTCTCGGTTTCCCCATCGAAGCGGCTTTTGACACAGTAACCGTGGCAGAAAAGCCAACCGCTTAGAATCCGGCCTTCCGAAAACCTATCGACGGTAAAACACAGTCACTTCCCTGCCGAGGGCGACGAGAGTGGTCATGAGCTGAATTTTAACCGGTCTTTTCGTGTCAGGCCATGCCTTGGCATATTCCGATCGCCGAGGAGTCCACCAGGGAGAAACTGGTGGCATCTGATCTATTTTTCGAAGGTGATGTCCGTGCATCAACGGAAACCACAGCCGATCATCCAATGATGCTTACAAGGGAAACTCTCTTTTCGCTCGTAAAGGATGTCGGTAGGTGTATCCCATTTCCTTGAGAAAATGCAGGTGATGTTCGAGGCGGGATTGAAAACCGTCCCAGCATTTGTCTTCCGATGGCACCCAAGCGACCTCTGCCAGTGCACATAGTCTGGGAAGGGTCATGTATTCCAGTAACTTCCAGGTAGGCATCCGTTCAGTCCATATATTTGCTTGAACCCCCAACACCCTGGAAGCAGCTTCTGCATCGAGTTCCTCTGGAACAGGGTCATATCCATAAACGGTTTCAAGCGGGATGATACCAAGATTACCTGGCTCTTCTGGCTCAGTTGATTGACGGTAATCGAAGTAACAATGAGAAGTGGGCGACATGATCACATCATGTCCCAGGCGAGCCGCCTCAATACCTCCTTTAATACCCTGCCAGGACATGACGACAGCCGTAGGGGGCAATCCTCCTTCCAGGATTTCATCCCATCCAATCATGCATTTGCCGTGCGATTGAAGGAATCTTCCCATGCGGGAGACAAACCAACTCTGAAGTTCGTTTTCATTTTTTAGTCCTTGTTCGCGCATGCGGTTTTGACAATCGGGACAGCTCTTCCAACGGGTCTTTGGACATTCATCACCCCCGACATGTATATAAGGACCAGGAAACAGGCTGCAGACCTCAGATAAAACTTTCTCCAGGAAAGCAAATGTGGATTCCTTTCCGGCACAGTATACATCATCAAAAATGCCGCAGGTGTTGGATACTCGAAAATGGCCTCCAGTGCAGGAAAGGTCGGGGAAAGCGGATAAAGCAGCCAGGGCATGCCCTGGCATTTCAATTTCGGGGACGACCTGAATCTTACGTTCTTCGGCGTAAGCTAAAATCTCTTTTACATCTTCGGCTGTGTAAAACCCGCCATAGCTCTCGCCATCTCTGTCGCGCCAGGCAGATATTTGCGCCAGCTGTGGAAACGCATCTATGGCGATTCGCCAACCCTGATCATCTGTCAGGTGCCAGTGAAAGGTATTCATTCGGTGCAGGGCTATCAGATCGATCAGTCGCTTGACAAAACGTATCGGATAAAAATGACGACTCACATCAAGATGCATCCCTCTCCATGCAAATTGAGGTTCATCTTCGACCTGACATGCGGGCCAGCCATCCGACTCCAGAAGCATGGTCAACGCAGCCGCTCCCCTCACCCATCCGGAGGGACCGCCGGTAATCTTGATCTGATCAGGTGTGATGTCTAATCGATAAGCCTCGTCCTTTAATTCAGATGAGCAGGCAAATTGAATATCCGAAACTCCCGAAACTATTTCACAGGTAAGGTCGGAGCGACGCCGAGTTAACCAGCCTGACAAAAGATGACTCGGATCAGAATCAGATTCTCCTCCCTGTTCAACGGAAATGGAAAGAGATGATTTCCAGAGAAACTTCCCCTCCCCTTTCCGATAGGTTTTTGGTAATGGAATGAGTGAATGCATGAATGACTTGGACATGATTTCGTTTTTTCAAGAAGCCTTTTGTTTGGGAAAGTATCTTGCAACAGCGACCAGACACAGAGACCCACCTATCAATAACAGGATCCCAAAGATCCTTGGGGAAAAGCTGGGCTCTTCAGTGAAGGCATCCCCGATGATCAACTTACCCAGTCCGATCAACCAGAAACATACACCCGCCGATGACAGCACCCACAGAATGAGGTTTCGCGCATTCAATGGAGACTGGGCCTCAAAAGTCGGATCATCCTGACGCACGAGACGATCAATCTTGCGCCACCCCCATCCACCGGCCTGCACCTTCTTATGAAACGCTTTCAAGGTCGACAGATCCGTTTGAGGCGTCAGGTAAGTGGCAACCAATGCCAGACAGACACTCACCGGCACGGTCAAAAGCAGGCTGAAAGGAAAGTCAAATAAAGATGCCAACGGGATGGCAAATTGTGTTCCCTGAAAAAATACAAACGTCGATTCGCCAATCCAGGGTACTTTGAAGGTATACATACAGAGTGACAATACCAACAGGGAGATGAGACAGACCAATTCGGTCCACGCATTGATACGCCACCAGTACCAACGCAGCAGGTAGATCACACCAATACCACCATTGAAACCAGCCAGAAAAAACCAGGCGCCCGAGACAGTGTTCATGAACAAAGCGACCACGATGCCAGCCAATGCTATCAGTAGTGTCGCAAACACACCCCAGCGCACATAGTGCCCCTCAGAAAATGCAAACTGGGAATCACCCGTTGATTGGCGCACGCGTCGCTCTCGTATGGGCGCAATGAAGGGCCGGTAAACATCATTGATCAGGTAGGAAGCACCCAGATTGACCCAGGTTGATATCGTGGACATATACGCAGCAAAAAGAGAAGCAACCATCAAACCAAGAATACCCGTTGGTAGCACGGCAAGCATGACACGCACATACCCCGCCTCAGCGAGTCCACCGGAGGGCATCGCCCCATTAGCGGCTGGTAAGTGCGGGAACATAACCGCCGCAACAAAACCCACAATGAGCCAAGGCCACATTCGAAGTGCATAATGAGCGACACCATACCAAAGGTAACCCAGAGCTGCCTGCCTTTCATCTCGGGCACTGAGCATGCGCTGGGCAAAAAAGGAACCTCCATCCGTAAATGCATACGACCACCAGAAAACCAAAATCAGCAACCAGAACTCCGGTCGCGTGAAAAGTCCAAACTCAGGCGCGTTGGCTTGAGGGAACAATGCCATCATGGCACCCGCTTTGTCGGCGCCATACAAATCATTCATGCGTGAAAACAAGGTTTCCAGTCCCCCCACCTGATTCACCGCCATGACAGCAAGGATGACACATCCCACCATAGCGACCCAGAACTGGATAAAGTCCGTGACAATGACCCCCCACAAACCTGAAATCGCGGTGTAAGAAACCACGATCAGGAAAAGGATGAGGAGCACTTTGTATTGATTGACGGTGGAACAAATAAGATAAATTTGATGGGTAAGCTCCAATGAATCCCAGGATTCAGGCACGAGGCCATTGGGAATGCCTGGCAAGGACGCTGGTTGATTGAGGTCAAAGGAAGCTTTCAGCTTAAGAACATTCCAGGCTTGTTCGCGACTCGCTGAATCACCTTCCGAAGTGGAGACGGGCCCGTAAGATCCAGACTGAAAAGTCGACCAGAAAGCAGGCTGCCTGAGGATGCCGGTATCATAAGCAATCTCCATGGGTTCCAGTTGATTGGATTTCACCGCCTCACGCAGTTTGGAATCCACATCACTCGATAACGGTGTCACCATCACCAGCCAGAGGATCGCCGAATCAAGCAGAGGGATGCGGGGGAATTCGGGAACGGTATAATTAATGATGACCGTCATGGCCTTGTTGACCCAACCCATATTCACGCATCCAAAAGGGAAAGCCAGCCAGAGCGCCTTGCCTACCCTCAATGCATTCGCCGAGTTCCCGGAATAACGCTGATAGACAAGCTCCATGTCGGTTTGGGGATTGGCTCGCTTCCACAAGGGGGCATATAGAAAAACGCCCAGCATCGTAATGGGAACCATCGACCACCAGAACCAGTTTTGCGAAATCCCCTTGGTCACCACCCAACCGGTCAATGCAAGCGGGGTATCTGCAGCAAAAGCGGTAGCCACCATGGAGGTTCCAAGCATCAACCATCCCATATTCCCCCCACCCTTGAAGTAATCATCGGTTGAATTCCGAGCGCGACGAGCCATGTAGATACCGATTCCAAGCGAGCCGGCGATGAAGAGAATAATGACCACCCAGTCTAAAACAGCCAAAGGCTGGGCGATTGCTTCAGTTTCCATAAGTTAAGGTCAAGAATTGAGGTGTCGCAAAGGAGCTTAGTGAAACCTGACCTGAACGGAAAAGAAATAAGTCAGGGAATCCGTCGTCCTGCATGGAGACCACCGTTAAAGATAAAACAAATCTTAAAGATGCACGGGATGGTCAGGATGGGGTTGAGAAACTGAGAAGCCCAATATCACTCTGTTCCCTCTATCTTGTATAACCTGTGCATCCATGTTAATTTTTCGTAAGTTGATTTCTTGATGAAATTAGGTTGGTGTAATAGTGCTCTTATCTTGCTCGGTGTGACTACAAGCACTGTCTCGCTCATTGCTTTGGCTTGGTTCTCTTTGCGAAACGATGCTGATTCTTGGAATGGTCTTGAAGGAGCGCCACTCAGGATTGAAGCACGGGGTAGTGATCGAGATTGGAATTTTTCCTACTTCGGTCCCGATGGAACTCTTGATACTGCGGATGATGTCAAAAGTACAGGAGAGCTGAGCCTGCCTTTGGGGGCAGAGGTGGTGATCGATCTTCGGAGCGATGACTTTATTTATGCCTTCTCGTGCCCTGATTTAGGATTGAAGGAGATCGCGGTTCCAGATCTTGAATTCTCACTCTCCTTCACGGCAGAGCGGCCGGGTGAGTTCAATTTGCTCATGGATCCGATGTGTGGATTCCGATTGCCCCCTGGGGAGACGATGGGCAGAATCAAGGTTGCTAGTGCGAGCGAATTTCATCAATGGCTTCGGAAGCACTAAACCCGAACAATGGTTCACATCTGATCGTTAACATGACTACGACGCATTTATCAATCGATCCACGCCGCCTTGCACTCGCACTCTTCTTACTCAGCGGGCTGGTCTGGCTAGCAGGATGCCAAAATGAGGAGCGTGACTCCCGCGCAAGTGAAGACACAGCGGAAACGTCACTTGTTGATTCGGAACAGCAACTCGAGAGAGCTCATCCGGGCGTGCTCGGTTGGATCATACCGTTTGAACTGACGGATCAGGACGGAAGTCGTTTTGCATCTGGTCGCCTCACTGGCAAGCCTTGGGTGGCCAGTTTCATAAATACAGGCGCTGAATCCTACACCACTCAACAAATAAATCTGCTCAAGCTCCTGCGGGACCGTTTGGCGAAGACGGGAAGCGGCGATGGAGCGGGAATGGTCAGTTTTGCGATCGACCCTTCCAGTGATACCACGGCAGTATTAAAGACCTTCACGATTGCAGCCGGTGCGGATGTGAAGGGATGGAATTTTCTGACTGGAGGGCTTGAAGAGATGCGGACCGTCGTCAATCAAGAGAGCTTCAAAACTGCCTTTGTTACGGGGGGAGAGAACTCTCAAGGCTCACTTGAACGCCCCAGTTTCGTGCTTGTAGATTCCTATCAGCGAGTTCGTGGCTATTACGATTCGGAGCATTCCAGTGTGATCAACGAACTAATGACGGACATGGCTGCCTTGCAGTCTGAGATCGTTAATATTCCCGCTGACGTTCAAGACCCTGCATGGATGAAGGAGCGGGCTCAGGCTCAGTTGAAAACCGCCGACTCAATCAGTGCGTTTCATGGGTTTTCCTTCACCGACCAGAGAGAGTCGAGTGGGATTCAATTCATGCACAAGATTGTCGATGACTCGGGAAAGCGATTCAAAGGGGTGCATTATGATCACGGTTCAGGGATAACGGTAGCGGATATTGATGGTGATGATCGGTTGGATATTTATTTCGTCAATCAAGTGGGGGGGAACGAGCTTTGGCGGAACCTTGGTGGCGGGAAATTTGAGAATATCACCGAGCGGGCCGGGGTGTTTGTGAGCGATCGAATTGGTGTTTCAGCCGCGTTCGCTGATATCGACAACGATGGGGATCCCGATCTATTTGTTACTGCCTTGCGAAAGGGAAACGTTTTGTTTGAGAACCTCGGGGGAGGGAAGTTTAGGAATATCACGGCCGGTTCAGGCTTGGGCTACAAGGGACATTCCTCTGCTGCTGTGTTCTTCGACTTTGATCGCGATGGTTTGGTCGATCTTCTCGTCACGAATGTCGGTAAATACACCAAGGACGAAGTGACGAAGGTGACAATGGAAAATATTCGGGGGGAAGCGGATATGGGTGATCAGTATTATATTGGATTTGAAGACGCGTTTGCGGGCCACTTGAAGAAGGAACGTCTGGAGCCCAGTCGTTTTTACCGCAATTTGGGAGATCGGAAGTTTCAGGATGTGAGTTCAGAACTTGGCCTTCAGGATGAAGGCTGGACGGGCGATGCTGCTCCGGTGGATATCAATGCCGATGGCTGGGTCGATCTCTACATGCTGAACATGCAGGGAAATGACCAAGTATTCCTCAATCGCGAGGGAAAGCGATTCGAGCGGGCCGCAAGTGATCTATTTCCTAAAACTTCCTGGGGTTCCATGGGGATCAAAGCGATGGACTTTGAGAACGATGGAGATCTCGATATTTTCATTACTGACATGCACTCTGATATGAGTGAGCACATAGGGCCTGATCAGGAGAAGAAAAAAGCGGCGATGCAATGGCCTGAATCCTTCTTGAGGACCGAGGGTAGCAGTGTTTTCGGTAACGCGTTCTTTCGACTGACGGACGAGGGACATTACGAAGAAGTCTCGGATCAACTGGGTGCTGAGAACTATTGGCCGTGGGGTTTGAGCGTTGATGATCTGAACGCCGATGGCTTCGACGATGCTTTTCTGACTTCGAGTATGAATTTCCCCTTGCGCTATGGTGTGAACTCTCTCCTGCTTAACGATGGCGGTGAGCGGTGGCGTGACGCAGAATTCATCGTCGGGGTGGAGCCTCGCGCTGGCGGTTTAGCCGTACCATGGTTTGAACTCGATATGTTGGGAGCGGACCGAGAGGCTCCGGTGCTGGAGATTCTGAAGAATGAGGGTGCGGATCTTGCAAGCTTTCCAGATCGAGTGGTTGTTTGGGGGGCGATGGGAAGCCGTTCGTCTGCCATCTTTGATTTGGACGATGACGGTGATCTGGATATCGTGACCAATGAAATGAACCATCATCCCATGGTGTTGTTGAGCGATCTGTCGGACACCAAGCCTGATTTCGCTTTTATTAAGGTGAAACTCATCGGGACGGTTTCGAATCGAAGCGCCTTGGGTGCAGTGGTTCGGCTTCGGGCAGGAGATCTTCATTTAATGAAGGTGAAGGATGGTCAGTCTGGCTATCTTTCTCACAGCGATTTTCCGCTCTATTTCGGTCTGGGTGCTGCTAAAGAGATTGATCAGCTCGAAGTGCTTTGGCCTTCAGGGATCGTTCAGAAAATCAAGGGACCGATTCTTCTGAATGAAATGATTACAATCACCGAAAAGGGGGATCGAGCTGAGGGGGCGGTGGCTCAGCCCCCGCAAAAAGCATCCCTCGAACCGCTTGAAAGCGGACCTATTCATGTGCGTCCTGGCGACAATATTCAAGAGGCTCTTGAACTTGCCGCGAGGAACCCCAAGCGAAAAGGCATCGTCGTCCACGCGGGAATCTATCGGCCCCAGCACCCGGGGCAGGCGATGATCTGGTTTAACGAACGCCACGACGGGATCACTTTGGAAGCGGAGGGTGAGGTAGTCCTAACGGCGGCCAATCCAGCGCTTGCCGATAAATCAGCACCAAGTTTTCCCGCGATTGTCAATCACGTGGTTTATTTTGGCGATGGGATCAGTAGAAAAACGGTTCTGAGTGGATTCAAGATCACCGGAGCGAATGGCTTTGTGACGAACTCGGAAGAGCCGGTCAGTATTCAAGCTCCGATCGAAGGGCGGAACCTCGAGAAGGCCAAATTCTTCTATACCGACGGTGGCGGTATCAAGATCTTTGGGCGATCATACCCGAGGATAGAGAATGTTGAGGTCTACGATAATTTTACCAGTCCTTGCGGTGCGGGGGTCTCTATTGAGCATCGGGGGCATATTAACGGTTCGAGACTCCAAACGGTGCTCCTACGCAACTGTGTGTTTCGTAACAATCGCTGTCCCATTAGCGGGGCTGCAGTTGATTTACTGCATGGAAGCGGTGCTGAGATAGTCAATTGTCTGTTTGTCGACAATCTCTCGAATGGTCCCATGGATCAACGAGCGGAGACGCCCGGGAAGTGGAAGCCGCAGCATGGATCAGGGGCCTTGACGCTCTTTCCCGAATCGCAGGTGATTGTTCGACGGTGCACCTTTACCGGGAATCGGAACGCGGTGGATGACTCGAATCAGGGGAATCGTTACGAAGATTCGATTTTCTGGATGAATAATGCGGCCGGGGGCTGGCCTACAGGTTCTCGCTATGAACTGGATCTAGCTTCTGGTGTTGGGGTGAGTGGCTGTTTTATTGGTGGGGATATGGGTGATCTCAGGGCGGTGATTGATAAGGATCAAAATGTCGTCGGGTGCTCGGATCCCCGGTTTGACGAGCAATACGTGCCGCAAGCGCAAGAATTTGAGGAGGTAGGTTATCGTCCTCACTGAACTGGGTAAAAATTCCTTACGGCTTCGAACAAGCTTGACGAACCATTCATGAGCCTGAAAGTTTAATCGCATGGACAGTATTCGATTCTCGTTATTCCCCGATGGGTGGCCGCAAGGCCTCGCATCCGCGTGGAATGAGGGGATGACTCGGACTGTCGGTGGCGGGGTGCTTTCCTTGTGCTTGCTTCTAGCAGGGTGTTCTCAAGAATCAGGGCCGATCGAGAAGGTCGATAAGTTGAAGGAGAGCGTGGTTTCTGAGGAAGTCGTGGAAGCTGTTCCTTCAGCAGCATCGAGCGTATCCAACAAAGCGATCGTTGGTGAGGGGGACAGCAAGGAAACTGTGAGTCAGTGGAGCGCGGTCATTAAGTCTCAATGGAAGGAAATAGCCACTGCCTTGCTGAATGGCGACGAGGAAGCAACATTACCGGATTCGCTGCAGCTACCGGTGCAGATACTCGATTCAGAGACCTTGCAATCGAAGGAGTTACATCGTGGGCGATCGGTAAGAGTTACAGAAGTTCGTGTTCCAGAAACGGGCAAGACCATCCAGGCAACACCTCAAGCCTTTGTAGCAGATCTGCGAGAACGTTTATCCATTGTCGAGATCGATGCACAGAATTCTGTTCATTTGAAACTTTTTTCGATCAATCGCGACGGGGAAACCTTGAAAACGCGGCAGAGACTCACGGCACAAGGTCTCATAGGTAAGAAACCGGCCCATTCATCAGCAGTCGTGGATGCGATATGGCAGCTTCCATCGAGTGCTGCCGAGTCAGCTGTGCCTCGTTTGATTGAGTGGTCCATGCCGCTCCTCATGAGGAATGAACTGAGCAGCGATGAGAAGGTCAGCTTTGACGATATTACTGGCAGCGTCCTGGGGGAGAATGCTTCCTGGAATGAGCAGTTGCAGATTGGAATGAATACCTGGCGGCGCCAGATTGAACGCTCACTAAATCCTGATTTTCTTGGTTACCATGGACTTGCTGTAGGCGATGTGAATGGTGACGGGCTGGAAGACCTTTATGTTTGTCAACCAGGCGGTCTGCCAAACCTCTTGTTCCGTCAAGAGCAAGACGGAACGCTGGTGGATATTTCGGCAGACGCTCGGGTTGATTGGCTTGATAACACGACGGGATCACTCTTGGTCGATCTCGACAACGATGGGGATGCCGACCTGGCACTAGCGACCCGGACCGCCTTTCTGGTCATGGAGAATGACGGTAAGGGGAAATTCTCTCTCGTAGAACGTTTGACCAATCTTGGCATGGGCTACTCTCCTTCAGCAGCCGACTATGATCTGGATGGGGATCTCGATCTCCTCGTTCTACGCTATGCAGCCGATGGAAAAGTGGGTGATTTTCCCACCCCACACCCATTTCACAGTGCACGAAACGGAGGGGCCAATGTGTTGCTGCAGAACCAGGGTGGTCTCAGTTTTCTTGATGTCACTGACGAAACTGGCCTCGGCGTCGAGAACTACCGATTCTCATTTGCGGCGTCTTGGGAAGATTATGATAACGACGGTGATGTTGATCTTTATATCGCCAATGATTTCGGTCCCAATCAGTTGTTCCGAAGTGAGGGCGAGTATTTCGTCGATGAGTCGAGCGAAAGTGGTTCACAGGATTGGGGCTTTGGTATGTCGGCAACGTGGGCAGACTATGACCGAGACGGCTTCATGGATCTGTATGTCTCCAGCATGTTCTCGGGAGCAGGAAATCAAGTGGTGGCTCAATCCGACTTCAACGCGAACATGCCGGAAGAAACCCGATCAAGATACCTCAAGATGGTGCGAGGGAATACCTTGTTGAAGAACTCTGGCCGAGGACAATTTGAGGATTTGACAAGCCCGATGGCTGAAGGCTTTGGAGGCTGGGCTTGGGGAGCCAAGTTTGCTGACTTCAACAATGACGGATGGGAGGACTTGTATGTGGCCAATGGCTACATCTCTCAGCCCGATACGGACGATTTGTGAATGTTCTTCTGGAGGCGGGTCGCGCCTCTGATTCCTGAGGAGGGGCTTAAACCCACCGCCACGCCTGGGTACATGCGGAATTTCCGTGATCTCAATGATCAAGTATCTCGAGGAAAGTCTTTTAGTGGATACGAACGAAATGCGCTTTTCTTGAACCGAGCAGGAAATGGGTTTTCTGATGTTGGAGCGATTCTTGGGGTCGATTTTGATGATGATGCCCGTGCCGTCGCCACGATCGATTGGGATCGGGATGGCGATCTCGATATGTGGGTCGCCAATCGTACGGCGCCTCAGGTGCGTTTGTTGAGAAACAATCAAACTTCGACCAATGCTTTTGTTGCCTTTCGTTTGATCGGCAATGGTCGAACGACAAACCGAGATGCGATCGGGGCACGATTGACACTCTCGCGAAAATCGGAGCCATCGTTGAAACAGATTCGGACAATACACGCCGGTGACGGCTTTCTCGCTCAATCATCGCGTTGGGTTCACTTTGGTTTGGGCGAGGCCGAGGATCTCGAATTAAGTATCCGATGGCCCGGTGGAGGCACTGAAACCTTGTCGGATCTTCAAGCCGGAAAGCGGTATACCATTTCTCAGAATCAAGGTGTGGTCAGTGAACCCGCTTTGGCTTCCAATTCAAACTCGGTAGGGGCGACTGAACTGGCGTCCTCGGCTGAGGCGGAAGCTCCGAAGCCCGGGCGAAGTGGCTTCTGGGTGGCCAATCAGGTGCCTTTTCCGAAACTCGAGTGCACCGATCCTGAAGGAGTCGTTCGTTCAACCAGTGACTTTCTCGGTAAACCGGTGCTCGTGAATCTTTGGGCAACCTGGTGCGCGCCATGCCTGGGCGAACTTCGGGAACTGGGGGAACACGCCGACGAGTTGCGCTCCATGGGTGCGACTGTTCTCGCACTGAACGTCGACGGCTTGAATGTGGATGGCGTGGCGTCGACTCGATCGGATCCGAAGCGAGTGCTGGCGCGTGCGGGATACGATTTACCCTGGGGGATTGCTCAACAGGATAACTTGGCGAAGGTTGAAATCCTCATTGAATATCTGACTTCTCGTCGTTCTTCTCTTTCGATTCCAACGAGTATTTTGGTGGATGCCAAGGGAAACACGGCCGCCGTCTATCTGGAACCGGTGAGCTGGGAACAGTTGAAAACCGATTTGGCAACTTTGAACGAGTCTCCAGCCGTGACATTGAAACGGGCTTCGGCCCGAGCCGGGCGCTGGTTCGCCGATCCCCGACAGATCGATCTTGCCTCCTACCTGGGCGATTACGCCACGCTCTATGGAATGAATGGGTTTCCGGAAGAATCCCAGCGTCTCTATGGATTGATTAGACCAGAGGAGGGATTGCTGACGGCTCGTGAGTTCTACAATCAGGCGAAATCTGCGGCTCAACAGGGCCAGTTGGAACAGGCGATCGAGTTTTATCAGAATGCCATTCGTATTGATCCAGAATATGGGCGCGCCTTGACTGGGCTGGGGGCGATTTTCCTCAATCAAAAACGAATTGACGAGGCCCAAGCACTCTTCGAGGAGGCAATTAGTATTGATCCAAATCATGCGACAGCGCTCATTAATCTGGCCACCATTGAGCAAATGCGAGGCGAGGTGGAAAGTGCGGTCGCACGCTTGAAGCGCGTGATTACTATCAATCCCGAGTACCATGAAGCCTATCTCAGCCTAGGATTCGTATTGGCAGCCATGCGAGAATATGATGAGGCAATCCAGTACATGGAAAAGGGAGTTGAACTCAATCCCAAGTCTCTGGTAGGTCAGCTCAATTTGGCAAAAGCATATGGGGCCAAGGGACGGCTCGAGGAATCGGCAGCCGCCTATCGCAGGGTGATGGCACTCGATCCCAAAATGCCATACCCTCACTACGGATTGGGTAATTTACAGGCAATTCAAAAAGATCATGGTGCTGCCGTGGCCTCTTATCAACAGGCGATCTCGTTGGGCGCTAAAAATGCAGCGACTCTGACTAAACTCGGATTGTCATTGGTGGCTCTAGGAGACAAAGAGCAAGGGATTGCTTCGCTCAAGAGTGCCCTGGAGATCGACCCTGAATATCCCAGCGCCAAACGAGCACTCCAGGATCTCGGAGCCTTGGGCGAATAATTGCCTCAGAGTCATTGCCTTCATTAGTTCATGGGTCCCCGGTTCCCTCCTCCAGGGTCCGAAACCGTATCAGACACGGCTTATAAGAAAAATATTCGGATACGTTCACGAAAACAGCGGATCCCAGATTTAAAGGCTTGTTCGGTCATATTAGCCGAAGCGGCTGCTTTAGCTTAGGAGGATTTGGTCGACTTTGGCATGAGATGGGGCTTGTCGATCTCGAATGGTTCAAGATGCCCTCTCTCGGCCATTTCTTCACGGACACCTGCAAAGGTTACTCGGGCCCACTGCTGATCATAGGCCCCATCAGGGGAAGCGTCTGTGGAAATGCCTGCTTGAAAGCGATCTTAATATAGTTGCGCTGCATTGCTTCCAATTCGTAGCCAACAATATTTCAGTCAACAGCTTAAACCGTTCCTAACGACCTTTAAACGTAATCAAAGGCCGCTGATATTGCATTGCAAATTGATGTCATAAAACGGAACGGAAGCCGACTTAGCAAAGACAGTGAACATGCGATTCGATCACTGGTTTACTTGCCGATCGGTAATCCCACTGACTTCAATATGATGGCGGCATTACAAATACAGCCATTATACTTATCAAATCTGAAGGATTTTGGTAAGTGTGATGAATGCCTGAATACACCTACAAAGCCCAGCATGAGTCGGGAGAGGTGTGGTCAGGAAGTCTCATGGCCGGCAGCGCAGATGAGGCTACGGAAGCTCTCAATAAAATGGGCTTAAATCCCACAAATATCGATGAAATCGCTCCTCAAAGCCCTCCTGTAAAATCCAAATACTGGACAAAATACTGGAATGGTTCTTTCATGGATGCCATTCCTTGGTTTCTCTGGTGCTTTTTATTGCCCTGCTCTCTAGTTTTTCGTCAAGAGTGGGCCTTTAGCTGTGTGTTTGCGCCCATCATTGCTTTTATGGTTTGGAGAAGAATCAAAACGGGCAACTGGGATTCTGGTGCTGATGGCGGCGGAGGTTGCGGCGGAGGTTGCGGCGGTGGATGTGGTGGAGGTGGCTGATACCCTGTTAAAAAAACCACTAACTTCAGTGGTGGTGATGGACTATTCTCCACCCCCGACGATTACACGAAGATCTTACAATGTAACGGTAGGCGAATTTTAGAAAAGGAAACGGTCGAGATAATGATGGAGAATCAGATCGGTGAAATTAGCCTTGATCCTACAGGTTGGTATTATGATGCGGCCACATGTTGTAATTTCAGTGGACTCATGGACAAAGATTCAAAGTGGGGGTTGGCAGGCATGATTGATAATACGCCTAAATCCTATGGCCGTAAATCAGGCACTTTGGTTTGGGGTGGTTACCGAAACACATATTTCTATATCGACTATCAATCAGGCATCGCTGCTAGTATTTACAGTCAGCAGTTGCCATTCAATCATTCGACCACAACTTCCGCATTCGATAAGTTTTCTGAGTTACTTTACAAAAACCTCAGACATCGCTGATAAAAGCCAACGAGAATAGGGATTTCTTCATTGAGGTCTTCTGTATCGTTTTGTTTCATTACTGTCTGCTCTTTTTAATCCAGACCAGAGGAAATAATGTCACATTTTCTGGCCCATTTATTGATCCACCATCGTTTGCTTGTTAAGGGTCCGACATTGATTGGACGTCTTCTCATCACTCAACACATTAACTGCAAACTGAAATACAAAATGAAAAAAACGATAATATTATGTGCAATTTGCTTTCTGGCCGTTGTTACTGCCAAGGCTGAAACAGAAATCGAAAAGGAGATCAAGAAACTCATCCTTGATGATAACGCCTATATTTTGAAAAATTTGAAGCACAAGGCTGGAGCGATTAGTAAAAAGGGTTCGCTAGAATTCTGGTCCAGCGGCGGATTGTTAATGTCCATGTCGCATGATACCGTCATTGAGTACGATGATTTTAATCTGCATCCCAAACACATCAAAGTTATTGAAATTAACGCGACCACTGCTGTTGCCATGTATTACGCCGAAGGAAATGTACAAGCCAAAGGAGCTGAAAATAATGCTAATTATTTGACGCGAGCCATGCAGGTATACGTGAAAGAAGGCGGTGTCTGGAAAATTAGGGCTGCCCATTGGTCTCCAATAACAGGTGGTAAAGGCACTACCGAAACAGCTTCCAATCAGTAAACTCTACATACATTCTGTTAGTCTCCCGTATTTGGAAACTCATAAAGTTCACTATTCCTTTGCTTGATAGGAGGAATAGTGAACGCAGCTAAAGAAATTCGGTGACGGTCACTTACCCATCGAAGCAGTGGCTGCGAGAGCTAAGGAGTCCAGCGAGACAATGAGCGAGCTGGTATCTGACAAAGAAAAATAAAAGATTCTGAAAGGCTGAAAAGTGTTAAGTGAGATTGTATCCGTTCTGGGGCAGGTTCCGTTGGATGCTGGTGCTGACCAGATAAGTTATGAGGATGGAAAGCTATCTGCCTTTGAATGGGTTGTATCAGTCAGCTTCCTTATCGTTTGGCTTATGTGGAGGTTTGGATACTTCAAGAAAACTGACAAATGGTGACCAGTGTCCGGTCAGGGTTTTCGAAAGGCAGGATATTGTGAAAGCGCGCTGCCCGAGAATAGGAGACATCTACAAAATCGGGTAAGAATTGTAAGAGCTATATTTTTTTCTATCTTCCAATGTATACCATATGAAATTTCAAACGATGTTCGCATTAATCGCTACCATGATGTTTGTCGGGTGTGGCGAGGAAGTGCCTGAGCTTAACTTGGAGATGATGCCCATACCTTCAGGCACTTTTTTAATGGGGGGTACGGATTACGAAGAAGGATGGGATGATGATGAAGGTCCTCAAACGACGGTAACCATAACCAAACCGTTCTGGCTGGGTAAAACCGAAGTGACTCAAAGCCAATGGGAGGCCGTGATGGGGAATAACCCAAGTCGTTTCAAGGGAGACGACCTGCCAATGACGAACATTAATTGGCATGATGCAGTAGATTTTTGTGAGAAACTCAATGCGATAAAGCGCGATACGCTACCAGATGGCTATCGCTACACCCTGCCGACGGAGGCACAATGGGAATATGCCTGTCGAGCAGAGACGACAACGCGGTTCTGTTATGGGGACGACTACAATCAGCTTGGGCAGTATGCATGGAATGAAGACAACAGCTCTGACAAGACACACCCCGTTGGAGAAAAACAGCCCAACGATTGGGGGTTGCATGACATGCATGGAAATGTCTGGGAGTGGTGCCTTGATGGCTATTCCGATTCTTATCTTGAGGGTAGTGTGTCGGATCCGCAAAATTTCAAGATTAGCTCGTTCCAAGTGGTTCGTGGCGGCAGTTGGTTCAGCATCGCCAGATACTGTCGGTCGCTGTCTCGCAGCAAAAATCCCCCTAACAGAACGAGGTTGGGCAATCTCGGATTCCGCATCGCCTTGAGCCCAGTGCTAACAGAGTAAATTGAGCGGAGTGTCAGCAGTGTAATTGGCTGGAGCATGGCTTTACCCCTAAAGAAATCTGGAGATACCTAGAAGCACGTTGTCCTATTCCCAGTAAGGCTGCAGAGCTTAGAGACAGCGGAATTACCCTAGATATGGCAGCGGAACATTACGGGTATGATGAGGACGATTTTCCAATGACACTTGGGGAAGCTTATTGCGCAGGTGAAATGGACGATGTCCCTCAAGATTTATTTGATCCCTGACGCTGAGTGGTAGTGTTCGCACAAACAATCTTATGCCTTAAGGGATCATCATATGCTCGATGAGTCCTCCAATACCTCTGTTTATCCCTGATCTCTCAGGTTTGAAAAACAAGCGGCTAACCACCTCTCCTACATTCTCAGTGGGTCCTTCCGCAGTTGTGACATACATCTGCGTCTTTGAAGCACCACATGCGGCAGTGGTTACATTTAACGGTGCCGTAAGGCATGAACCCAGCGTAAATTACGCCCACTGGTCCCAACAGAAATCCAGCGGCGAAACCATCACCTGTTCGCCCTCTCACACTACCTAGTCTTGTGGAAAAAAGTATGCAGACTAACCATCCTAAGACAATTTCAACCATATTAACGCTTCGCCGCCTTCCTAATAGTGTTGCGTATCCACTCGCTCATCGTTTCTTTCGGAAGTAAAAATACCAAACGACGATAGCTGAGACAGCGACGCCTATATAATCTGTATAGGGGAAGATGTTATCAATGATGATTTCAAGAAGTGAACGAGGGTCACCGGATTCTAACACTTCGCCGCCTTTGCGCACAGCATTGCGTATCCACTCGCTCATCGTCTCGCCTGACTCGATAGCTTTGCGAGCCACAGCGTCGCGCTCACGGCTGCTTAAATAAACCCACATAGGTTTGCGCTTAGTGCGCGCTAAGTGTGGCTTTAGAACGGCGCCAGCGGCTTCGCTCAAATCGTCTTTGATTAATTGCGGCGCTGCATCAACCGGCGCCAAACCGTCACTGAATTTCTTTGGCATAGATTTTTATCGTTTAAGTTTGAGTTGGTGCCTTAGGCCTTTTGAATATCAGGCAATTCGAATTACTACTGACAGTTGCTACTTCTTGGACCAATTCCCATCCTTGTTGGCCCAAGTCATTCAACTCTTTTGTCATCTCATATTCGCGTTCACCAGCAGTAAATGCGACCTTCGGACTGCGGATTGTTTTGTATTCCCATTGTTGCATATTATCACCTCCATAAATCACTGCATGAGTTTTCTATCTCAGCAATTGATTAGCCCATATAATGTTAAACGCTATAGATACCACTAACAGGCCAATTTGATTCCAGATGAACAGCAATGTGGCACAAGCTTTGGCTGGAATTCGACTCACTCAGCATAGTTCTGTTTGCTGGGGATCACTCCACGAACACCACCTCTGGGATCTTCAACATCTCCAACTTTGCGAGGGATTAGATGCACGTGAACATGAAATATTGTCTGTCCGGCAGAAGCCCCTGAGTTTATCCCCACGTTGAAGCCCGTGACAGCAGGATCAGTTTTCCATTATGCGATTCTTCTGGCTGTGAAGCAGGGAATGAATTGCATTTAGCTCTGGCTGATAGAGGTCAAAGTAGTCTGGAACGTGCCTTCTTGGCATGATCAGCGTGTGGTTGGTGGTTACAGGGTATCCATCTCGTATTGCGACACAAAGTTCATTCTCATCGATTATTCGTGATGGTTTTAGGTTGCAGAACAGGCAGTTCTTATCCCGCTCTGCATAACTCTGATGAACGCTCCTGAAATCCGTATCGTCATTGTTTCGTTTGTTCGTGTTGCATTTGAAACAAAGACACTGGAGGTTGGTAACGTCATCGCTGCCTCCATTTGCCCTTGGGATGATGTGGTCCACATGCATCGCCGTTTGAGATTCATGTGCGCCGCAGAGCTCGCATCTGTATTTGGCCCTCTTGAGAACTTCATATCGAACTGATCCTGATATGAGTCCCTCTGAAATAGATCTGTGCTCCCATAATGCCTTCCCTCGTTTTTCTGCATA
>CALSPN010000006.1 GCA_943788245.1 uncultured Verrucomicrobiae bacterium
TCTTCGTCGCTGAAGAATTTGACAATAGGCGATTTCCATTCACCATTTTCAACCTTGATGTAAGCAAGACCCTTCGCTCCGTGATTGATTGCAAGCTGTGTCAAGGATTCCATCTGTCCCTGCGTCACATCGGCCAATCCCTTGGCATTAATCGCCTTGATCACACCACCACGCTGAATCGTCCCGCTGAAAACTTTAAACCCGCTACTTTTGAAAGCTTCGGAAAAATCATGTATTTCCAAACCAAAACGGGTATCGGGTTTATCAATCCCGTAGGTATTCATGGCTTCTTCAAAAGAAATACGTTTGAAAGAAGAAGGGATTTCGACGTCGAGAGCTTCTTTCCAAATCCGCCCCATCATTCCTTCAACGAGAGCGTAGATATCTTCTCGATCAATGAAAGACATCTCAATATCCACCTGAGTGAATTCAGGTTGACGGTCTGCACGCAGATCTTCATCACGGTAACAGCGCGCCAGTTGGAAATACTTTTCAACCCCGCTTACCATGAGGATTTGTTTATACTGCTGAGGGGATTGTGGCAGTGCGTAGAAATGTGAGGGATGAATCCGGCTTGGCACCAGAAATTCACGGGCACCTTCAGGGGTAGATTTAAATAATGTCGGCGTTTCAACTTCGAGAAACTCCATCTCGTCCAGAAATACCCGCGTTGCCGTCGCCACTTTGCTGCGCAGCCTGAGGTTGTGAATCATTTCAGGACGGCGCAGGTCAAGATAACGGTACTTGAGGCGAAGTTCTTCGTTCACCTTGGATGCCGTTTCAGGATCATCAACGGGGAAAGGCAATACGTCCGCAGCATTGAGCACCTCCATGGATTCCACCATGACTTCCACTTCGCCGGTGTCGATTTTGGAATTGTTCGTGCCTTCCGGTCGATGACGGACTTTTCCTGTAACTGAAATCACACTTTCGCTGTGTAATGAGGCTGCTTGATCAAACAAAGCAGCAGGCACGTCGGTGGGATCAAACACGGTTTGCGTACGCCCTTCTCGATCTCGAATATCGATAAAAAGGACGCCCCCCCAGATCTCGCCTTGAATGCACCCATCCATTCAAGGTGACTATCTGATCAATGTGCGCTGTTCGAATCTCGTTACAATGTATAGTGCGTTTCTTCATGTAGCCAATACTGATTGGTATTCATCAATGGATACCCCCAATCGAGCGCATTGTTTTACTTGATTTAAGGATAAATCAAAGAAAAAACGCTGATTGATCCAGAGACGGGGTCAATTCAAGCGGCAAATATGGGGAAAACCGCTCCTTTCACAGATAAATCCTCCTTCATCGCAGCAAGTCAGAACAACCGGGCAATCTGCACTTCCGAACACAGAAAATTGCAAAATCCAGGTTCAAATGATTTAGTGGAGTGATGAATGACTATCGATTGGTTTTGGTCACGGCGCCCGATATGGAGTCAGCAAGGAAGTTGGTGAAAGGTGCTGTCGAACGAAGGTTTGCTGCCTGCGGGAAAATTATTTCAAATATTGAATCCCATTACTGGTGGGAAGGAAAGTTGCAACACAACCTGGAGTGTCAGTTATTATACAAAACACACAATGAACGTATTAGCGATCTTCAGGGTTGGATTGTTTCGGAACACCCTTTTGAGACACCTGAGTTTGTTGTGATCCCGCTGGAATCAGGTTTTGAGAAGTATCTGGATTGGATCAAAGCTGAGACCAGAGCGGCAGACGCATGAAGCGAAATCGTTTATCCGACAAATGCAGCATGGGTTGATTTCAGAGCTGCTTCTCCTTTAGAGCATTCAATCACCACAGAAATTTTGATCTCACTGGTTGATATCATGAGAATATTCACCTTTTCTGTCGAGAGAACTTCAAACAACCTGGCCGCGACACCCGAATGGCTTTTCATGCCAACGCCAACCACAGATAGTTTGCAGATACTTTCGTCCGTAGTCATTTCGGCAAAACCAATGGATTGCTGCAGATCGTTTAACACTTTTTGCGCTTTGGTAAGGTCTGTTTTTTCGACAGTGAATGACAAGTCTGTCACGGGTAATCCATCCTCATGACTCACATTTTGCACTATCATATCCACATTGACCGCGGCCGCGCTGAGGGGCTGAAAAATGGACGCGGCAACTCCCGGATGATCTGGCACATTCAACAATGTGACTTTTGCCTGGTTTTTATCAAGTGACACGCCGCGCACAACGACATTTTCCATATCAGGTGAGGATTCTTTCACAGTGGTTCCCGGATTATCATTTAGACTGGATCGCACTTCAAAGACGACTCCAAACTTTTTTGCAAACTCGACGGATCTTGATTGCATGACTTTGGCACCAGAACTAGCCAGTTCCAGCATCTCATCATAGGAAATGGATTCCATCTTCCTGGCGGTAGAGACGATGCGTGGGTCGGCGGAATAAACCCCATCGACATCTGTATAAATCTGGCACAAATCAGCTTTGAGAGCAGCTGCCATTGCGATGGCTGTCAGATCTGACCCTCCCCTTCCCAGCGTGGTGATCTGCCCTTCGCTTGTGCGCCCTTGAAAACCGGCAACAATCACCACATTTCCCTGATCAAGGAGTGCATGAGCTTGAGCTGGAGTGATATTTTTGATTTTCGCCTTGGAATGCACACCATCGGTGGTGATCCCTGCTTGAGCCCCAGTCAACGAAGCCGCAGGGATGTTCAAAGAGTGCAGTGCCATTGCAGTCAAGGCGATTGTTGTTTGCTCTCCAGTAGCAAGGAGCATATCCATTTCACGCTCAGCGGGCATGTCTGTCATGGATCGAGCCATGCCGATCAACTTGTCGGTTACCCCGCTCATCGCTGAGACAACGACAACAACCTGATCCCCATTACGATGGTATCTGGCCACACGATCGGCGACGGCCTTGATCCGGTCCGTGGTTGCAACCGAGGTCCCGCCGTATTTTTGAACAATCAATGCCATCTCAAATTCAGCTTCAAAATTCTTAGAGACCAATCAGTTTGGAAACTGCTTCTAAACTAGCTTCACTTTTAATGGGCTTCTTCGCTGCACATTGGATCGCCCGATCGGGATCTTTGAGACCGTGACCAGTCATCGTCGCGGAAATAAGGCTACCTTCAGGTATTCGCCCTGCCTTCACACATTTGATCAACCCTGCAAGTGGAGCTGCACTCGCAGGCTCCACAAAGACACCTTCTGTTTGAGCTACCAGCATATAGGCTTCTACAATTTCTTCATCCGTGACTTTTCCAATCCAACCGTCTGAACTTTTGATCGCATGATTGGCGGCCTGCCAGCTGGCTGGATTACCTATCCGGATAGCAGTCGCTATTGTCTCTGGATGCTCGTAAATTTGGCCATCTACGATGGGAGCAGCTCCCGCGGCCTGATAACCACACATTCTGGGGCGTGCATTCACAATGCCTGCTGCATGGTATTCCTGATAACCTTTCCAGTAGGCAGTGATATTTCCAGCATTGCCAACAGGCAGAAAGTGAAAGTCAGGCGCTCTTCCGAGCTGATCGCAGATTTCAAATGCAGCCGTTTTCTGACCTTCGATGCGAGAAGGGTTGATGCTGTTGACAACTTCCACTTTTCCGGTGGCTCCCAGCTCACGCACAATTCTCAAGGCATCATCAAAGTTACCATCGACGGCAATAGTCTGCGCTCCATACATTAACGCCTGGGCAAGCTTGCCCATTGCAATGTTCCCATCAGGCAAAAGTACGACGCATTTTAGATTTGCACGAGCGGCATAAGCAGCGGCGGAAGCCGATGTGTTTCCGGTGCTGGCACAGATGACGACTTCAGCTTTTTTTTCAACAGCCTTGCTGATCGCCATGGTCATGCCCCGGTCCTTGAAGGAAGCAGTGGGGTTCAGTCCTTCATATTTGAGGTATAGATCAAATTCACCACCTATCTTTCGGACAAAATTGTCCAGCTTGATCAGTAAAGTGTTCCCCTCGTTAAGGGTGATGATGGGAGTCGTATCCGTGACTGGAAGATAGCTGGCGTATTGACGTATCAGTCCCTGCCAATGAGTAATCTGTTCTTTTGAGGAAGGATGTTGCATGCAATTAATCTTCAAAATTTTCGACCCGAATCACCTTTGGAATACCCCGCACCACCTTGAGCTTACGAATGAGCTCAACAGCGTGATTCATTGATTCAATACTCGCATCATGAACCATTAATATCAAGGGAACCATGTCACCTTCGTGCCCCTCTGGCTGTATGATGGATGAAATGCCAATATTTGATTCCGCAAGGATTGCAGTGATTTTTGACATGGTGCCGGGTCGGTCCACCACATTGAGCCGCAAATAAAATGGAGCAACGGTTTTTTCCCATGGCGCAACGATCCCATCTTCCGAGTGGGGAACAAAAGGAGGAATGCGATTGTGAGTATCGTGCTTTAAATCAAGTGCGGCATCCGCCAGGTCACTGACAACAGCACTCGCGGTTGCATCCTGGCCTGCCCCGCGTCCGTAATACAATGTTTCCCCAACGATATCGCCTCCGATAAAAATGGCATTAAAAACGTCCTGCACACCGGCAAGGACATGATGATTAGGCACTAATGTTGGGCAAACGGATATTTGAATGGCGCAAGAATCTGATGTCTTTTTCGCTGGCTTGATTGTTGCCAGCAGTTTGATGGTATAGCCCAGCTGTTCGGAAAATTGTATATCCAGAGGAGATATACCCCGAATGCCCTCGACATGAATCTGCTCGGGCGGGATCCAAAATCCATGCGCCAGAGAGCCGAGTATGCCCGCTTTATGCATCGCATCGATACCGTCGACGTCTAGTGAAGGTTCAGCCTCCGCGTAACCGAGTCGCTGCGCATCTTCAAGCACTCCTCCAAATTCACTGCCTTCTCGCTTCATACGAGTCAGGATGTAGTTACAGGTGCCGTTGAGGATACCGTAAATGTAGGGAATACGGTTACCAATCAAACCTTCCCTGAGGACTTTGATGATGGGGATGCCGCCAGCAACGCTGGCTTCGTAATACAAATTGGTGTTATTTTCATCGGCGAGCGCAAAAAGTTCCTCTCCAAATTCGGAAATAAGTGCTTTGTTGGCGGTAACGACTGGTTTTCCAAGGGCCAATGCTTTTTTGACAATCTGTTTTGCGGTCCGCACTCCCCCTACCAGCTCAATGACGAGATGTATCTTGGGGTCTTCAACAACAGATTTCCAGTCCGTAGATAGAAGCTTTTTGGCGATTTTTACGTTTCTCGTCTTTTGCAGATCACGCACAACCACGCTGCGAACCGACAGACTGATACCAAGGCGTGAAGCGATCAGACGGCCATTTTTCTTTAGAGCCTGATAAACGCCGCCGCCGACTGTTCCTCCGCCGATGATTGCAACATTAACTTTTCCCATAAAAACAAAGGAGAAGAAATTGCATGATTCACCACTACTCGACAAATCCAAAATGAAGAAAATTCACTTACCCTGAAGAATAATCTTTTCAGGACTGGGGCAAAAGCTAGATTTGAAATAATCATCAGACGATAACAAACCAACCATGGATACCTCACAATCAACCTGTTCCAGCTCTTTGATAGGCTGCTTTAGCCTGGCTGTATTCCTCAATGCATCTGCAGTCAACGCCGCCGAACAAAATGAATTCGAACCCCAAACTATTGATGACTCCATCAAAATTGGATATGGCCTGGCCATCGAGGATGTGAATGGAGATGGCCGGAAGGATATACTTCTCGCGGATGCTCATCAGATCGCGTGGTATGAAAACCCTTCCTGGACCAAACACATCATGACGGAAAAACTCACTGAACGGGACCACGTTTGCATTGCAGCCAGAGATTTGGATGGTGACGGCAAGGCAGAAGTGGCTGTTGGTGCGGGTTGGAATCCAGGGGATACCGAAAATAGCGGAAGTGTCCATTACCTGATGCCCCCAGAAGATCTAAGAAAAAAATGGACTCCAATCAAACTCCCCAATGAGCCTACGGTTCACCGAATGCATTGGGCAGAAAACTGGCGTGGTGACTGGGATCTGGTCGTTTTGCCCTTGCATGGGCGCGGCAATAAAGGAGGTAAAGGTGACGGGGTCAGAATGTTGGCCTATACAATGCCAGAAAACCCCAAAACCGAATGGCCCACCAGGCTGATCAACGGCGATTTGCACATGACCCACAATTTTGACGTCACTCAATGGGACGACGACACTACGGAAGAATTCCTCATTGCTGGGCGTGAAGGGGTTTTTGCCTCAAACTGGGTGGATGGGGCCATGAAACTTCACACCATCGGCAATGATCAGGGTGGAGGCGCGGGTGAGGTGCGCTCAGGAAAATTACCTGACGGAAAGAGATTTGTCACATCCATCGAACCCATGCATGGCTCGTCGGTTGTCGTTTATACTCAATCAGACAGTAACTTGAATGGCACTTGGAAACGACATGTGATAGAGGATAAACTGAAGGATGGACACGCTGTGGCCTGTGCAGACCTTCTGGGAACGGGCAGTGACCAGATTATTGTGGGCTGGCGAGCAATGAGAAATTCAGGGGCTCCCGTTGGAATCAAACTTTACACGGCAAGCAAACCGGATGGTTCTGAATGGGAAGCCAGTTCGATAGATGACAATCAAATGGCTTGCGAAGATTTAAAAGTCGCGGATTTAAACGGTGATGGAAAACTCGACATCATTGCTGCAGGCCGCAAAACCAAGAATGTCATCATTTACTGGAACCGACGCTAAAACGGTGTCAGACAGCCTTGTTCAGTGAGACAAATGGAGAGTCATTTACAAATTCAAGTCGGCAAACTCACACGCCGCGAGTTCAGGCTGCGAATGGGATCCGGCGAACTGCAAGCGTGTATCCTGCCTCTGGCGGCGATTGAACAACACTTGGAGCATATGGCGATGGAGCATGATTGGCGCAGTGTCAGCCTCATGGCCAGAAAGGTAGCTGAAAACTTATCTCCGAAAGTGTTGGTAGCCGAAGCCATCATGGCAGGCATCAGCGAGCACCACATGAAACATCCAGGCACCTTGACATTGAAGCCCGGCACCTTTCTTGCGGTGGTATCGGATGTGATTGAAAGCCTGTCTCGCGCAGGTTTTCAAAATATTCTGGTCCTGAACGGCCACGGGGGCAATGTCATCCCTTGCCAGCAGACATGGGATCAATTTCTTCGATATTTCCAGATCAATTTGCATTTTCTATCTTACTGGGATGTATTGAATCAGCATGACGCAAGGGAACTTTTGAAATCAGGTCATCGATTGCCCGAGGACCTTCCGGGTCACGCTCAGGAATTTGAAACAAGTATTGCACTGAAATGGTTTCCTGAAAATGTGCGCTCGGATGCCGTCGGGGATCAAAGGGATCGCACGCCAGCAGAGGCAAGACCAGAAACAGGCGAAGCCTTCACTGAGAGAATAGTGCATCGCCTTTCGGACTATTTGAAAGAAATGATTGACGGCAAACGCCAACAGATCATCCCCCCCTTTCATCCCTAGATTTCCGTATTCACAAAGCCATCAGGAGTAAGCCCAGCCTCGGTCGACCAATAATTCCTGCCCAGTCATGGCAGCGCTGGCATCCGATGCAAGGAACATCGCGACCTCTGCAATTTCTGCTGGCTGAATGAGATCAGGCACGCATTGCGATTCTCGAATCATTTTTTTGACTCGTTTCGTCACAAATTGCTCCAGTTGTCTATTGGTCATGATCCAGCCAGGTGAAAGTGTGTTGACCCGAATTCCACGAGGGCCCAATTCCCTGGCTAGAGATCGCGTGAACCCGATGATCCCGCCCTTGGTGGCCACATACGCGGACATCTCAGTGGGGCCAATGTGAAAAGTGATACTTGAAAAATTGATAATGGAAGCCCCCTTTGACATTAAAGGCAAGGCCGATTGAGAGGTTAGAAAATACGCTTTTAAATTTCTCGCAAACAACTGATCCCATTGCTGACTTGTCATGGATTCAAACGGAATCCGAGGATCGGCTGCTGCGTTGTTGACGAGCACATCAATCTTTTTCTCCTTGATGCCAATTTTTTTGATCCACGACCTCACGGAGCTCTCCCTCACAAGGTTCAACTTTTGAAAAATGACCTTTTCTTTCAATGTAGCGGCAAGTTGCTGCCCTGTTGTTTCATCCGAATCGCAGAAATAAACCTTCGCGCCCTGATGACAAAACGATTCAACCATCGCTGCCCCGATACCGTTTGCACCGCCGGTAACCAAAACCACCTTACCGGAAAGATCTTTGTAAATCGCTGACATAAGAATTAAATAATCTAAAAAAACTGAAGAAAACAACCTTCCAGTAGTGAAGGTTCCAAAATTATATTTTTTCCAAGGAATACCTCCCAGACCGAGCACATGCCTCTCCATGAGCATTCCCGGTGTGCCAGGCGGCTATTTTTGCGCCTTTTTTATAAAATCCCCGCCGAACCAACTCGAGGATTCCAAAAAACATTTTCCCGGTATAAACGAGATCAAGGTCGAGTTTTTGGGAGGCTTGAAAATGCTCACAAAAACTGCGCAATGCTGCAGTGGATCTGGCATAACCCCCCATATGAAATTCCGTTTGAATCGACCAGTGACGATCCGACACCTCATATCCTTTCAACAACCTATGGATCTCTGAAACAAGAAAATCACCATTCTTGAGAGCAGAGAATCCTTGCACCTGCGTGTTGGAGGTGGCGCCCAGCACCATCCCTGCCATTGTTCCTCCCGTACCTACTGAACAGCAAAAATAGTCATATTGCCCCCGAATGCGGCGGGTCATTTCGCTGGTTCCTTGAACGGCAAAAGAGCTTGAGCCCCCTTCAGGAAGGATCAGACAGGGGGACCAATCAAGCTTCAATTGGTCAAGATAATCAGAGTTGTTTTTTTGGCGGTAGCTTTCTCGACTGATGCCCTCCAACCGCATTCCCCAGTCCCTGGCCTGGGAGAGCACCGGATTGAGCTTACGGGACTCCTCTCCCCTGATGATGCCAACTGTCTCAAAACCAAACAAATGTCCAGCAGCAGCTACGGCCAGAATATGATTGGAATACGCCCCACCAAAGGTGACCAGCCTCGGGATTCCTTCCTTCTCTGCATGGATCAGCGCGTGTTTTAGTTTCCACCACTTGTTTCCGGCGATCATCGGATGAAACAGATCATCACGCACCACATCCAGAGACACTTGATGATCTTTCAATTCAGGCAAGGCAATGGGTTGCACAATTAAGGGAGCGTTCTCCAAATCAAAAAAACTGCAGACGGAACGCTTCATCAATCGGCGCAAAGAAAAGCAGCACTAGCCATCAATAAAGCGCCGACTGGCACAACATCCTCGCGTAACTCTGCGAGACTGATGACAGGGCCTGGTTTGAGCGCTTCCATCAGATATTGGGAAAACTCAACGGTGACGCCTTTCAGCAAGGGTTGTCCCAGCAACGATAAGCCTCCTCCCAGGATGATCGCCTCCGGATGAAAAAGGTGTGTGACATGCGATAAAGCAAATGCCAGTGATTGCGATGTTTCCTTCAATATGGATTGAGCCAGCGGGCACTTTGCTTTGAGTGCATCACCTAAAAATTCAGCCTCATTGGAGGAGCTGTTTCCGATGAGCTGCGCCAGGCAGCTATCAGGGCGCTCTTTGACCGCTTCTCGAATTTTGCGATCAACTGCCCAGCCGGAACATTCCTGCTCGACGATCAATCCCGAACGATCAAGGCGGATGTGGCCGATCTCGCTTTCACTAGGCTTGGATCCATGATAGATGGCACCATCCACGACAACTCCTCCCCCTACGCCACTCCCTAGTGTTACATAGAAAATGGGGTTACACCCCTTCCCTGCTCCTGCGAGAGCCTCTCCCAGGGCAGCAACATTAGCGTCGTTATCCATGATGACAGGCAAATCAGTAAGACTTTTAAGCCAATCTTTCATGGGGAATCCAGACCATCCACTTATATGGTGGGAACAGGCAATTTGACCTCCCTCTCGATCCACCGGCCCGCCAAAACCGACGCCAATACCAACGATGTTACCTTTCCTTCTCAAATAATTGGCCAATGCGCCTTTGATTTGATCGCGTATGCCTTGCGCACCGGATGCTCGATCTACTTTGAATCGTTGGCGGTCAGTGATCTCCCCCTTGCAATTACCAAGCACAACCTGCAGCTTGGTCCCTCCAATTTCAATACCGATGAGCAACTGGTTCATTTTGAAAACAAGTGCATGGGGTTCGATGAAAGTTGATACGGTTTCAGCATTTCTATCAGATGTTTCATGAGTTGATCACAGACCTTCATCCTCCACCTTCTCAAAACGAATCCTGGAAACATCGCTTTCACCAAGCTCCAGCAAGCTAGCGTTCTGATAAAGCTGCATTGCAGAAGTATTTTCTTCCAATCCCGCTCGTCTTCGCTGCCTGTTGATTTCCATTATTGAAAGGACATCAAGCGCCACCGGGTCTCGGCTCATTCTGAGCTCTTTCAACATCGTTGAATATTGAAGAAACCCTCGTTCCTCGCCTTGGTATTGACAGATCAAAGCGTCCACTACGTTGAGTGCCAGTTTGTCATAAAGCTCGGGAATCGCACATATTTCCGGTATCGCCTGATGATATCGATCTGAGTCCAAGGTGAACCTCAAACTGTTATCCACGCCTCCAGTCGCCAGGCCGACGATTTGACCGTTCACGCCTCCAAGGTAATGGTTCAGCATTGGATGTACTTGTATGATGCGCGTCAATTGATGGGTCAGGAGCTTTGAAACAAACGATTTACGCCCAACTCCCTTTTCATCTTTTCCAAATTCGTGATCCCCGAAGACAAGATTGCCGATTAGAGGCGCTTCATAAAATTTCTCGGGGTCATAGCCATGCTCGGAGCTACCCGCAATGGTCACCCCATGACGCTTGGCAATCAGATCGTATCCAGTGGCAACCAGGACTCCTTTGCGCCGGTCCCAAATGATGATTTGATCTTTAGGAAAGCCAATGGAAATGAGACTGCGAACAATTGCCTCCACCACCACAGGCCGGGTTCCACTTACACTCCCGGGATCAGAAAGGACCTTAATCCCAACGATATCAGTTCCATCCACATACTGAGCCCATGCCTCAGATAACTTGTTTTTGTTTGAATAGCTCAACAGCAGGCGGTTGAACATTTCATACACCACCTCTTCATTAGGTGAAAACCTTTCGACAGCAGAGGGGTGACTGATCGCAACGACGCGGGATGAGTGCGAGAATTGGAGGGGATTTCCGGATTCTGTTGCATTCATGTTCATGATCAGGCACAGCCAGAACATGATGATGCCTGTGCCAGAGTTGGGGGGTATCTTAGAAGTATTACCCGAATATGGCTTTAATGGACGTTCCATGATTGCGTTGGTATCTCATTTGGTGATAGTTTAATTCACCTCAAAGGTCAATGCTGTCACTCATGAACCGATTAAAGCACAACACCCAGCTGAAAGTTAAACGCCGCGGAATGTCGTATGGATGGGTGCCGTTGCTTGCTGTTAGTCTGATGCTGGTCATGGCAGGCTGCACGCCCCCGGGAGCGGATGCACTCATGAATGGCAGGGAGCGCCTGGACAAAGGCGAAATTCAGGAAGCTATCAAAGCGTTTGAGAAAGCGACTAATTTCATGCCGGAATCGGCAAGGGCCTGGAATTATCTTGGCTTGGCGTATCATCGAGATGGTCAATTCATCGCTGCACGAGATGCCTACGACAAGTCCTGGAGCAAAGACGACAATCTGGCTCAGTCAAAATTCAACAAAGGTTGCCTCCTGTTGGAAACGGGACAATATGCATTGGCAATCACCCTCTTCAAAACATTCCAGATGCTAAAACCGCAATCAAGGGAAGTTCTCCCGAAATTGGCACTGGCCTATTACGGTGAGGGGGAATTGGAAACTGCCAGATCCATTTATGAAGACATCCTTCGTCAAAACGAAAAAATGCCCAGTGCCTGGAATGGTATTGGGCTGATATTGGTTCAAGAGGGTAAATTCAGGGAGGCCTATGATTATTTCGATACGGCTTTAAAGCATCAGTCTAATTTTTCACCTTCTTTATTTAATCAGGGTGTCATCGCCTACCCCTCTCTGAAACGGCCTGACCTGGCGGTTAAGAAATTACGGGAGTTCACGTTTCAAGCGCCAGATTCGGCTTTGACTCCCAGGGCAAAATCCATGGCAAATTCATTGGAAGATCGTTTGCTAAGTAAAACTCCGCCGGAACCCGCCAACATGGAAGTTGCAATTCAAGACAAGACAACTGTCAACTCCAATCAGGTAAACTCTCAAAAACCAAACCTCGAAACGCTCGAATCCACAAACCAGGCCGGATCCACAGAGACGACGGAGCCTGCAGTCGTCGTCATCCAGGATGAAGAGACTTCAAGCCCTCAAACCAATCTTGCGGAATTATCGGAATCCTCAGCTGCTGAAAAAGAACAGCCAGCAACCAACCCACAGCCTGAAACAAACCTTGCTGAAGTTCAGCCGGACATACCTGATCAGGAAAACGAGCCTGCACCTCCACGAGTAGACCCAGCAACTGAAACAAACCCGGCGAAACCCGGCGTAGATCAACCCATTGGGATGAGGACCGACAAGGCTGAATTGGTTACCAACCCAACAGAGGAAACTTTCACAATAACAAGCGATACAGATTTGAAAAAGGCAGGCAGCAAACCGCCTTTGGTGCGATCCTCACAGCCGGGCGTGACACCATTGCCTGAAGGGTTACCCTTTAATCCTTACAAATACCTGCTACCTGGAGCTCCTCTTCCAGGTAACCGAAATGAGGCTGCTTCATGGTTTAAAAAAGGCAACAGGGCATTCCAGCGGAATGATTATGAGGAAGCCGTTGAAGCATACGAAAAAGCCGTGGTAGAGGATCCGGCCTATTTTGAAGCCTACTTCAATCTAGGTTTGGCAGCTTTGAGAGGGGGGAATGCCGGCAAGGCTCTTCCTGCCTGCGAGCTTGCCCTGGCCATTCAACCAAATCATCGAGACTCCCGCTATAACCTCTCTTTGGCATTGGAAAAGCTGAACCACTTTCGTGATGCTGCGCGTGAATTGGAAACACTGCTCAAGGAAAATGCTGATGACACGCAAATCCTGATGCGCTTGGGCAATCTTTACTCAGAACCATTGCAACGCCCTGTTCGCACAAGAGAGGTTTACAGCCATTTACTGAAGTTAAGTCCCGGTTCCCCTGAATCGAGAACAGCACAACGCTGGCTGTACGAGAATCCCTGATCCCTAGTTCTCATGGCAGGTTTTTTAGGCCCCGAATTGGTTGAGCAGATCCGTCAGGCAAGCGACATTGTTGAGGTTATTTCCTCCTATGTTCCGCTGAAGCGTGCTGGTGGCACCTTCAAGGCCTTATGTCCGTTCCACAACGAAAAAACCCCAAGTTTCAATGTCAATCCGCAGCGCCAGACTTTCCATTGTTTCGGTTGTCACAAGGGAGGAGATGTTTTTACTTTTGTTCGTGAATACGAGAATCTGAGTTTTTCCGAGGCCGCCGAAAGATTGGCTGATCGCGCGCACATCACCCTGGAAGTAAATCAGGATCCACGTGCTGCGGAAAAAGCGGAGGTAAGGACGCTACTGCTGAAAATTCATGATGAACTCGCACACCATTGGCATCGATTGCTACTGAACGATTCTCAAGGAGAAAAAGGACGCGCTTATCTCAAAGAACGAGGTGTTTCTGAGGAGGCTGTTAAGAAATTTCAGCTGGGCTATGCGCCCTTGACATGGGACGGTACTCTTCGATGGAGCCGAAGTCGCAAACACGATCCAAAGCTCCTGGAACAAGCTGGACTGGTCATTCGTAAAGAAGAGGGCAACGATTACTACGATAGATTTCGCGGTCGATTAATGTTCCCAATCAATGACGTTCAAGGCCGCCCAATAGGTTTCAGCGGCAGGATCATTGAGGGTGATACCAGCAAGGGTGCTAAATACGTCAATTCTCCCGAGACATTACTCTTCAAGAAGGGACAGGTCATCTATGGCCTTGATAAGGCTAAAAGAGCCATCCTGGATGCAAAATCTGCGGTTATCTGTGAAGGTCAATTGGATCTGATCGCATGTCATACGGCTGGGATTGAAAACGTTGTCGCACCTCAGGGAACCGCTTTAACACTCCAGCATGCAAGGCTTGTGAAGCGTTATGCGGATGAAATAGTGCTTTGCTTTGATTCGGATAAGGCAGGAACGGATGCCGCGTTGCGCTCCATGGATGATTTAATCAATTCAGGATTGAACCTGCGCGTTGCAAGCGTTCCAGCCCCCCACGACCCCGATAGCTTCATCGCAGAGCAAGGCTCTGACGCCTTCAGGGATCTGGTAACAAAGGCAGAAGGATTTTTCGATTTTCTACTCCGCTATTTGCATTCTGCTTTCCCCCAGGCATCGGATAAAGATCGCATGGCAATCGTACATGGAATGGGGACAGCTGTGATGAAAACGGGTAATGCTGTGCTGATCGATACTTACGCACAGAAGACGGCTCATCTTATCAATGTCGATGTCACTTCAATTCGAGCAGAATTTAAAAAAACCAATAGAGCTCCAGAGTTCTCATCGGGACCTCCATTGGAAGATATTCAAATTCCAGAAGAAGATTTCGAACCCCTGCCTCGTTGCTCCTCCAAGGAATATTGGCTGATGAAATGGGTCCTTACCGAGGAGGAGGAAGAACCTTTGGAATGGCTATTCGCTCACCTGGACCTTCAATGGGTGCGCCACCCTGTCGTCAAGGAGGTCCTGTTAGCGGCACTTGATGCCCATGCCGAACACAAAAAACCAGCAACTACGCTGATACTGCCGCAGTGCCAACACCCAGGAGCAGAAAGGTTTATTACTGAAGCTGTGGCGGAAGCACACGAATTCCCGAATCGGGAGCGCCAATGCAGAGACTATGTCTTGTTGCTCAGGGACAAATATATTGAGCAGGAAATTCAACGTCAAAAAAACCAGCTTGCATCGGACCAGGCCAGCGAAGAGAAACAATTGGAAATCACACGAGTGCTGATGGATTTACGCCGCTTGAAGGTGGAGCCTTTGTCACCCCTTGCTGATAGTTAGTTCTTTCTCAGGACCATTACCAAATTATCCGCCGCCAGCATCCTTGATAAAACGGATTCGACATTTCTGTAAGCGGCTTTCAAAGGGCGCATAAGGCCTGAACGCTTCCATCGGTTGGTGCGTTTAAGCAGTTTTGCTCTTTCGGCATCCGGAACTTCTTCTCGAAACTTCAAGGCGTCTTGAATGATTACTACCGGATTGAAATGCATGCTGGTGACTCGCTCAATCTTCCATCCACCCACACGCGCAACCATTTGACTGAGGGCAGCAGCCGAAAAATAATTCAAATGTTCAGTCATGATATACCTGTATCGGGGTCCGATACTGCGAATCGCGAGAGAATGAAGGTTAGGTACGAGAAGGATGCATATTCCTCCAGACGAAATCATGGAACCTGCCTTGGTGAGAAAGGCAGCAGGATCTGCCAAATGCTCCAAAACAGCCCAGAAAGTGATCGCATCGTAGTTTGCCTCAGTTACCGGCAATGAAAGGAATGGGGCCCGCAGGACAGTTACCCCTATTTTTTGAGCCTGATTTAATGCACCCTGGGAAACATCACAACCCATCGTTTCATAGTCTCCCATTTCATGGAGTCCTTTGAGAAAGCCACCCGTTGAGCAACCAACGTCCAACACTTTACCGCTCGGAACCCATTGCCGTAAAAGGGCCCACTCACGCTGAAACCTGACCGGATCATAATCCGACTTGAGCTTATCATCTGATAAGTAGAAGGATTCCGTGCGGTCTTCATAAAACTGCCCTGTGGCATACGATTCCAGAACTTCAGGAATATAAACCATCCCACATCGCTGACAGGCCGCAAAATCAACATCGGACTTGCGCCATATTACTTCCAATTTGGTGCCAAGACAGGATGGACAAGCTCTGTGTAAGATGCCCTGATTTGTGTCGTTCATGGATTTGGATTGATTCATTTAACCTTCACTCCCATCAAAATGCCAGATTTGTCATTTCTATTCCAAAACAAGATAATTAAATCGATTTCAGATGGAATTCTGATTGCCATACAAATCTGGATCTATGATGATCGAGCCCGTCAGAACATACTCGTCAATACATAGAACGAACAAGCATATCATCAACCTCTAACCACCTCTATGAACACCCATTCAGACGCCCCTTCGGAAAACGATTCGCACGACATCATGGAAGAATGGGATGAATTCGTCAAAAAACGATACCCCACTCCAGCGAATCAGGATCCAACTGATTTCAACCCAACAGACCCGGAGAAAAAAGAATCTGAATTTCGTGATTATGAGAAAGAGGTGCGACCTAGTGTTCGCCGCTTTTATGAGGAAAATCACATCCATCAAACTTACGATTTCGTGATGGGCAAGAAAAAGGAGTTCACGGCATTCAACCGCAGAGAGATGGGTATTTGGGAGGCTGCAGAGTATCTGAATACCCTGGTTGATGATAGTGATCCAGACACCGATTTATCCCAACTGCAACACCTTCTGCAAACTTCCGAAGAAATCAGAAATGCGGGGCGCCCGCGCTGGATGATCCTTTCCGGATTCATACATGATCTCGGCAAGGTTTTGTGCCTGTATGGAGAACCTCAGTGGGCAGTGGTGGGCGACACGTTTCCAGTAGGCTGCGCCTTTTCTGACAAAATTGTTTTCCCTGAATTTTTCGACAAGAATCCGGACTTCAGAAATCCTGCATTGAATACCCGTCTGGGTGTTTATGAAGAAGGCTGCGGCCTGGACAAAGTCCACCTCTCATGGGGACATGATGAATATGTTTACCAAATCGCGAAGCCATATCTTCCCATGGAGGGGTTGTATATGCTGAGATACCACAGCTTCTATCCATGGCATCGCGAGGGAGAATATGATCATCTATGCAATGAGACGGATCGCAAGATGCTGAAATGGGTGCAGGATTTTAATAAATATGACCTTTACACCAAGAGTCATGAAGTGCCTGATCCGGTCGCACTGAAACCCTATTACGAGGACCTGATTGCTGAATTCTTTCCGGACAAACTCAAGTGGTAGTCCCGCCGTGACAGCCTGCTGAGGTCTTGGGATTCAGGAAGACGCAGCGAAGACAGATGAAAAAAGCTTATTCCTTGGCGAGGTGGAAAGTCAGTTGCGGCTTGCATGCACGATACGGGCTTGGAGGGATCAGGAGGATCTGCCCCTCCCCCAGTGCCTGACGCTGCCCCGCGGGATCGTCTGCCAGGCACGCTCATGCAGGTAGTAAATAAGGAATTTACCAAAAAACTCGATACCACCGACCTTGAGAGCCGTCTGGGTCTCACCGGTCACCCACCAAGCAATCACGATGGTCGTCAGGGTGGCAATGATGCGCCAAGACAATCCTTTAAGAACGCTGCGTGAGTGTGATTCTTTGAAATTATTTGCTTCGGTTGTCATGTTTCAATCATCAAACTGGGTGACTGTCGCTATACTTGAGATGAAAAAGCAATAAAGGCTTTATCGATTGAGCAGGACGTTAGTCTCGCTCAATGAAGGAAACAAGTTCAAAAAGTAAGCACCAAAAGTGACTGGATTTCATCTCTGGAAATTGCATTTGATGCGGTAGATGAGATGGTGCCCCATAAAACCAAGTCCATTTTTTCACAAACAATGAGTATGATCATAGGCATCGATTTAGGCACAACCCATTCAGCGGTTGCTGTGGTGGACGCGGGATTTCCGCTTGTCCTCGCGGATCAAAATGGCAAACGGCTGACTCCTTCGGTTGTTTATTTTCCAAACGACCATCAAGAGCCACAAGTTGGGCTTGATGCTGTTCGTATGCAAACCGTGGCACCAGCTCGAACCATTTATTCCGTCAAACGCTTCATGGGGCGTCGCTCAGATGATTTGTCGGATAATGAGAAACGGGTGGATTATTCCATTTCTCATAATCCGGGCGAACCTATCAAAATCCTGTTGAAGGACGACGCATTTTCTCCCGAGCAGATTTCAGCTGAAATCCTGAAATCTCTCAAACGCACAGCGGAATTGTCCATGGAGTGCAGCATTGAACGGGCTGTCATTACTGTTCCGGCGTACTTCAATGACGCCCAACGTCAAGCCACGATCGAGGCTGGCAGATTGGCGGGCCTGAAAGTAGAAAGGATCATCAATGAGCCAACGGCTGCAGCCCTGGCTTACGGACTCGATCGTCTCAAGGATCAATCAAAAATTGCGGTTTACGATCTTGGAGGTGGCACCTTTGACATCACGCTTCTGGAATTGTCGGAGGGCATCTTCCGGGTAATTTCCACTCAGGGAAATACCTGCCTGGGCGGCAATGATATTGACCAGGCCATACTTGATCATTTTTTGAATATCGTTCGCAAGGAATCATCCGAGAACGTAGCCGCATTCAAGGAGAACAGTCTTCCTCGGCTAAGGGAGGCAGCAGAACAAGCTAAGATTGCTTTGTCCGCCGAGACAGTCGTCTCTGTCGAACTCCCGTTCCTGACACCTGACTACCACTTTAAAACAGAGTTCACGCGGGATCAACTGGAGAGGATCGCCAGCCCCATCGTGAATCGAACTCGATCCCATTGCATTCGAGCACTGTCGGACGCAGGGCTTGCATCCTCGGATCTGGACCAGGTGGTCATGGTTGGAGGTCAAACCAAAATGCCTTTGGTCAGGAGCCGGGTGTCAGATTACTTTCAATGTGCTGATTTCGAGGAAACTCGTGGTGACATACGACTTGGAGACTCATTCCACGAATCGAAAGGTCCTGAGCTGAATACCAATCAGAATCCCGATGAGGCCATCGCCCTTGGAGCCGCGATTCAGGGTGCCATGTTGTCTGGTCAAATGAATCAGATGACACTGCTCGACGTCACGCCGTTGTCGCTTGGAATTGAAACCTTTGGCGGTCTCATGAATGTGCTCATTCCTCGAAACTCCACGATTCCTGTGAAAGCGGGTGAAGTGTTTACCACTGCGGTCGCAAATCAAAGAGAAATGCTGATTCACACCCTGCAGGGCGAGCGAGGAAAAGGCCAGAGACAACTGGAGTCTGGGCAGGTTTGTGATCCCATTTGAAAAAGCGCCAAAGGGTGTACCTCGCGTCGGCGTGCAGTTTGAAATTGACGCAAACGGCATCCTTCATGTCCTTGCGCGTGACATTCAAACGGGGAAGGAACAGCACCTTGAAATACGGTCTGCGATCGATGTGGATGATTCAAAGGTCACTGAAATGGTGGAATCCTCCGTAGAACACGCCATGGATGATTTCGATGCAAGAAGATGGATCGAAACCAAGCTCAAGGCAGAGGATCTCCTCAAGGCTGTTAAGCAAAGTCTGGAGGACTGCAAGGAGGATATAGGCCCCGATTATACGGCAGAAATACAGCAGGCTGTGGATGCTTTGAATCAAGTTTTAGCTCGTGAAAACGCGGATAAAAACACGGGGGATGTGGATGCATTGAAACAGGCGATCACCCTTCTGGATTCAAACACACAGAAATTGGCTGAAGTGCAGATGGATAAAATTACCGAGCAATTAATGAACCAACAACATCAGTAAGGGGTGCAGCGCTCTTGAGCTGGGCGACGAATTTTGTCAGTCGATGATTGACCTGAGACCGTGACTTGAGATTAGGATGGCATCGAATTATGGCAACACTGAAACCCTTCAAAGCAGTACGACCCAAAAAAGAACTGGCACCCGATCTGTGCGAACTACCTTATGATGTGCTTTCATCTGCAGAAGCACGTGAAGCAGCAGCAGGTCATCCACTCAGCTTTTTTCATGTCAGCAAACCTGAAATCGATCTTCCGGAGGGCACGGACCCTTACTCGGATGAAGTCTACTCAAAAGGGGCTGAGAACTTTCAAAAATTATTGAGCGAAGGCGCTCTTTATCAGGACGAAACCGCCTGTTATTACCTTTACCGTCAAATCATGGGCGATCACAGCCAGACAGGCATTGTCGCTGCTGCATCCTGTCAGGAATACTTGGATGAGATTATCAAAAAACACGAATTCACACGCCCCGATAAGGAAAATGATCGCGTCCGCCATATTGAATCTTTGAACGCTCAAACCGGCCCGGTTTTCCTGACTTACCGCTCAAACGATGTATTGAATCGTATCTTCGAGGAACAGTCATCAAAAGAGGCCTGTGTCGATATCACTGCCCCTGACGGCGTACGCCACACCGCATGGACGATCAGTGATGAACAGGTGATCCATCAGATCGAATCATCTTTTGAAGCTATTTCGACCCTTTACATCGCTGATGGACACCATCGTAGCGCCGCTGCCGGACGCATTTATGAATCCAGAAAAGGAGCAGGAAGTTCCGGCGGATTCCTGACAGTGGTTTTTCCTCATGATCAAATGCAAATCCTCGCCTACAACCGGGCAGTCAAAGACTTGAATGGCAGAAGACCTGAAGAAATCCTCTCTACTCTCGAGGGATTGGGAACTTTGGCTGAATCTGACACTCCAGTGGATCCTGAGTGTAAAAATGAATTGGGTGTCTACATGGGAAATCGATGGTACAGGTTTCAATTTGACGAGAAAGTCGCCAGTCGAGGTAATGCGGTTGAGCAACTGGATGTTTCACTGCTCCAGAATCACTTACTATCTCCTCTACTGGCGATTGAAGACCCTCGAAAGAGCACTCGAATCAGTTTTGTGGGAGGTATTCGCGGATTGGGTGAACTGGAAAAAATCGTTGACAGCGGCGCCTATGCCATCGCGTTCTCGATGCATCCAACACGCATAGAAGATTTGATGCAAATATCAGATGAGGGCGGTATCATGCCTCCAAAAAGCACCTGGTTTGAACCCAAGCTCAGAGACGGCATGTTCACCCATCTTATATAATTGCAGCAAAGCAACGGCAAATCAGCATTGAACAGCTCAAATAACGATTCACTTTCAAGTCAATTTCATATACTTTTATTTCAGCAAGGCATGATTAAGCTGATCAACATCATAGCCAATCTGATTGGTAAGCTATTTGGACGCAACGACGACAAGTTGTCGCGGTCCAAGCTTGTCGGCATGTATCTGACGCGGACCAATCATAACAAATCCCTATCAGTCGAAATGCAACTCACTCGACAACGACGCAACGGCAAATTCTCGACTAAACGAGAGCGCAACTGAGCCGCCTGTCATCAACAATCTGATCAGTCAGGTGTGCGGTCGTGTGATCAAAGTGAAACTTTGCTGGTGTTACTCCCTCGAAAAATAGATCAGGAAATAGCTTTCAGTGCACTATTTTCAGTCAATACCAGGATCCACTACTTGACATAAGTGCTCGGGATATGCAACTTGAAGACTTACTGGGGGCGTACTGGTTTCGACTGGGTAGATATGTCTGAGGTAGCATGCCGAGGATGGTTCGTTGGCCTCGTAAAAAATCGGACCAATAGCAATAACTGCTAATAATGATCTAGCTCTCGCAGCATAAAGTTCTGCGACGTTTCTCTGCTGACACCTGCTGGGTGGAAGAAACGCGATAGCAGGTTAGGTTCTGAGGGGAGACCGCGCGTGAAGAACCGAAACTTATTTCATGCGGACTACGATGAGTGACTCGTGCCGGATCGTCATCACACATCGGAAATTTATTATCCGGACAAGCATGTAGAAGCTTCACGATAAGTTTGCTTAGGACGCGGGTTCAATTCCCGCCGCCTCCACCATTTTTTAAAGGGTTTTTTTCAATTTTCTTGAAATCTGATGACAGATTGGCAATGAAAGTTGCATAGAAAAGGCGGACCTCCAAGCCTGAAAATTGCACAGACCTCAAGAATGGATCAAGCCGAGGCAGGATCTATTATACTCCTAACAACATTAAGGAGCATTATACCCTCATCTACCAGGTAGGGAAATGACGTTAACTTCGATCAACTTATAAAAGTGAATGGAGAAATGACGACAGAATCCACTCGCCTGTTAGAAAGCTTAGTGGTTCATATTTTTTATCAGTTGGAGCATCCCTGCATTGATCATTTTTTTCGGCCCGGTAAATCATAATGGAAGTGTCATAAGGCCCACCATTGACGACCACTGGTTGTTCAATTCTTATCCAGCTTCAGGACGCGCACCTCGCGCACCAAGAACTCAGGTTTCTCGTGCTTCATGGAGTGTACGACAAACCCGATGCCTCCTGAGGGATGTACTTCGTAGTTTTCGATGGCGCCGATGTGAGTAGGATTCTTCTCTCGCAGGACAGCCGTGTTCGCCTTGAATTTACTGATTAGGAAATCATTAATCCAGAAGGTGATTTCCGGATCAGTTCCCACGCAACGCACTCTGACAATATTCCAAAAACCACCGTCCCATTCCCTTAGAAACTCACTCAGTTGGGGCGCATTCTATTAGCTTATTGTGGGCCACCGCATCATGGGAAGAGTGTCCCTCATATTGGATATGATACTGCGTGGCTGCGCCGACACCTCGTTTCTCACGGTTTTCGTGCAAGGAATAAGGCCGGGATGCACCAGCGGCGGACTTGGGAAAGCCGACCGTACCTTCGTCGATATGATCAAGGACTGAGGGAGATCCCGTCTCCCTTCTTGTTGGCCCGAATCAAAAGACTCGCAGATGTGCCCCAAGATCCCCGATACTCGAAGGAGAGTTCGAAATCCGTGTGGCTGGAGTGGCTCATTAATTGTTCGGCAACCCCAGTTGAGGGGGACGAACAAGAGAAAGCATTATCCGCTATCTGCCAATTTGAAGTCGCGGACCAACCTTGGAGACTTTTGCCATCAAAGAGGTAAGCGAAGGCCTCTTCCCTCTCGGACAAGCTCTCGGCTTTTTCGACCAGATCAATCCAGACAATCTGACTTCCGCGGAGTGCCGGTTCCTCAAGGAAATTGTAAACGTAGGCAGCCTTGGAATAGTTACCGGTGATCCTGATGGGATCATGGCGAGCAATCTTGCCATCCGAAACAACGCCCGCCTTGGTGAGCGCATCCCAGATATAATACATATGAGAAAAATAATAGAGGCGTTGATCTGTCCTAAAATGGATTAATCTGTCATTGTCAACGTAGAGTCTACCAACCTCGGAGAATGCTTTGCCGTCGATCTGACCGCGCAGCATCAATGGTTTCTCGTCGGCCATGAGCGAGCAGCGCAGGACGGCGAGGAACAATGCGCTGATGATTCTATAGCAGCTCATGTGAGGATTTCGCTGAGTGGACCTTCTTGAACCCCGTGATCCAGGCCTGGAATCTTGAACCCGAACTCATTCACGGGGTGCCCCGATGAATGGAGCAACGTGTTGTGGATAGTGTTGACCGTGCGATGGCCTTTGTTTTCAAAATCAGCGTAAGTGAGGCAGCGCCCGCCCAGCTTCATTCGGGGGTTTCCTCCAAGAATCACATAAGGCCACTCGTCGCATTTGGTATGATGTTCGTTGGCAGCATCGCTGAAGTAAACAACGAGTGTATTGTCGAGCATGGTCCCGTCACCCTCCGGGATGCTGGCCAATTTTTTCAGCGTGCGGGCGATCAGCTCGAAGTGGAACGCGCGGATTTTCTCTGAGGCTTCAATCGCTACCGGTTCCTTGTTGTAGAGGGCATGTCCGATGGAGTGTTTCTCAAGACCGACGCCAAGCTTGTCGAAGACGATGGAGAAATCCTGATGACCGACTCCTGAAGCAATGGTGGCGACGTTGGTGAGCCCTGTAACCAGAGCTGAGGTGGCGAGTTCGAAATGACATTCCAGGCGGTCGACTGGATTGCTGGAGCGGTATTTTTCAGTGATGGGATCGATCCGATTCTTCACCTCGGGATCCAGATCGGCAATGGCGGAATGGCGTTGCCCGATCTCTTCGTAGGCCGAAAGGTAGCGATCCAGCTTGTCTTTTTCAACCGAACCCAACCGCCTCTTCACAGATCGAATATCCTCCTTCACGTAATCTAGGAGATGCGTTTTGACTGCCAGGTTCTTTCGATCCCCGATGGGCGAAAACATGCGCTTGTAGGCTGTCTGTGGATTGCAAATGGTTCCAATTGGATTGTTTGCACCTGCTGCTGAACTGTTGAAGACAATATCCAGATGGGACCTTTGCGAGATCCCTAGAGAGATATTCTTGAAAAGCGTCTCGTTGTGACGACCAAGTTCGTAATCCAGAGTGGGGGCCGAGAACGTGTTTACCTTCTCTAGTATTGAAACAGCCGAGTGCTCCGAAATAGGTCGAGTGGCCACCGCCGCAAATACGACCGGAGATTCCCTGCAAGATGAGCATCCGGTCCGCGTAGTCCGTGACAGGCTTCAAGGCATTGGGAAGATCCTCGGCTTGGAAAGATTCTTCAACTGTTTGCTGACGCTTACCAATGGGAGCCAGCTTTAAATTTGTTGGATGCACCTGATTGGGTGGGCAACCGTTTCCTTCCATAACGAAGAGTATGCGGGTCGGCTGCGAACGACCTTGAACCTCCGCTGAAAGCTTCCCCACTAGCGGATTGAGGAGAACGGATCCGGCAGCTGACAAACTCAGGCCTCGGAGAAATTCATGTCGACTATACAGAATAGCATGGCTGCTCTTGACTGGTTTGTTGGAGAAGGTTTTCTTTTCCATAATGGCAGATTATTTTTTAGGTGGCAATTTATGACGCTGGATAAAGGAATCAGATACGAGAAGCTCGAGAAGGCTCTCTTTTAAGCTACCCTTGTTTTGATAATAGGCGCTCTCCATGTCACGCAGGGGTTTTGGCGTCGCCTAGCGTTTCATTGCGGCCACTAAAAAAGCGAAAGACATGCCGCAAGAAGACTTGGTGTACGTGTTTCGAATCGGCGAGTCGATGCAGCATTTCGATTGGATCTCCGACCGCCTCGCCGTTCAATTCTCCGGTGGTGTCGACAGGGCGATCCAGTTCAGTAGTTCGATGCATTCCCCACAGGTTATACTGCTCGAATGGCAATCCCAGGGGATCCATACGTTGATGGCATCTCCAGCATTCCTCTTTGCGAACAACCAGCATCTTTTCTCTTAGCGTTAGCGCAGGATCTTCCGAGAATCTGGCATCAACTTCGACAGGGGTGTCCGGGATAACGCCTCCCAGGAGCTTGGTCTGAATCCATCGCCCTCGCTGGATGGCGTGATTCCTGGTGTTGTCAGAAAAGGCAAGAAGCCAGGCTGGATGCGTCAAAATACCAGCACGTTTTTTTTGAAAGTCGCGCCACTCAGGGTCTTTGCCGAGATCCTCTTTCTCTAAATTGTAGATGGCGTGATAAAAGAGGTGTCCGTTGGTTTCATCCTGAAACCACTTCGGAGCAGATTTGGTGTTGAATGCTCCTCTTACGTTAAACTCGCTCGAGGTTAACAATTCTTTTAGAACATAACGGTCTTTTTTGACGATTCTGGAAATGAAGCTCTCCGCATCTTCAATGAGCCAGCCAGGACGATAGCGTCGATGGTGCTTGTCCTTGAAAACATAAGCAGCATATCCATACTCAAAGTATTCATCCATGAAACGCATGATGCGCAGGTGGGCTTCCTCAGACTCCAACAAAGGCCGAATCAGGCTTTTCAGATTGAACTTACTTTTACTTTCGTAGCTTTCAAACTTGTCTACGATTTCTGGCGTGGGGGCCGGCACGATTGAGTGCAAATCCCACGGCATATGCATACTCCAGAGGCGAGAGAGGCGCTCGATCACCAGCCCTTGACGTGGTGTCGCCTATCTCAAAGCGAAAGAGCGATTCAGGACGAAGGTAGGTCGCCGAAATCATCGTCTGATTGGCGGTTTGAATACTGGAAGTCTGCGCGACGCTCATCTGTAAATCGAAAAGTGATCGTCGTTCGCTGTCCGTAGGGATTCTGCTGTAGAGTTTTCTAAACTGGTCGTCAAGAAGCCGTTTCCATTCGTCGTCGCCTGGCGGTAGACTGTGGTAACCGCGCAGGGACCCCGAGTTGAATTGCGCAGCGGAGAGTTCCTCTGCCAGTCCGATCAGTAGCTCCGTTTCGGTCAACCCGAAGTCGTGAATATTCGCATAGTCCTTGGCAGTATGCGCCGTGCCTTTATAGGGGAAGGCGGGATGTTTGAGCCCCTTCTGAGGCACCGGAAAGGTGGCAACGGGTACAAACTTGACGACATCGTGGCCTACAATGCGATTGACTCTTTGGGAATAGCTTTCCGGACTGTAACGCCAGATACGTGGTGGCGGGGATACTGAGTCCAGGAGGGCTCCCTCGAAAAGCGCCTTGTGGTCGACGTAGTTTCCATAGCCTGGCAGCGCTTTCTTATCAATGGTCGAGAAACCTGTGGTTTTGATCGCAGCATTCAAGAACGCCAGCATCTTCGCTTTTTCATCCATTGTAGGCTGCTCCTCCTCTTCGGGAGGCATCTCCTCGAGATCGAGTTGATCAAAGACGGAGACCAGTAATTCCAGATCAACAGATGCGGCGTCATGAATCAATGGTTCCAGATTAATATCGCCCTTTTGCTTGCGATCGTTTGTGGCAATGGATGCAGTGAGATTGGATAAAATCATGTACTACCTCAACTGGAACAGGTTCCTCGGCGGTTGTGAAAAGCGCTCCGAACCCCAAACACAGGATTTTGATAAGAAATGTTTTCACTTAGCTCTAAGTTCTTCTGGTCGAGTTACCCAAACAGAACCAGAGTTTTGCGTTAGTCCGAATAGGTATTTAAAGATTAAAAATTCGAATACTGTTAAAATACCGTCAATGCGAAAGAATTGGGAAAATGGTATGGATAAAATATTACCAAGCATCTTGTTATTAAACGTAAATACCTCTGAGACAATGGGGTTGTGGATTTTCCCGAGGACAAACGGTTTATACTTACGATAGATGTAGACGTCAAAAGCGGTGACAGCTTGAATTTCCCAAGGTTTATGCCTGGATGTGAATGAGACCTTACCTCGATCATGAGTCGTTCATGTCTGATCCAAGGTTCGTCCTACATAAAGAATTTTCGGATCCCTTTCAGATTTCAGGATACCAGCTTACTGGAACTTCTGTATCATGACTCCTCATGAGAGTCTTCGCCCTACTCGAGAACTCACATGAGAAGGCTGGCGGAAAGGTTACGAATTGAGCCCTTCAAGCACTATTTACCAACAACTTGCACATTCCAGAATTTACTATCTAAGCATATTCGCTCACTATCCTTCAGTGCCATACCTTTGCACTTTTAATGACAGTTGAAATATGGCCCCAGGCAACTGGAGTCTTGATGCCAGCTTTCACAATATCGTCATTACTTTGAAACTCGCAACCTTTACTCCCCTCCCCGTACTTTCAGCAATGCTCTAAATTCGAGTTCAATTTCTGCGGCACCGAATTTTTTCATCTCCTGAAGTTCCTTGGTCAATTTCTTGCGCTCCTTATCAATGAGCTTCAGTTGCATTTTCACAGCTTGCTTGTCGTGTTCCAGTCGTTCTTGCAGCAGACTTCGGATCTGGGTATTGAGTTTTTTTCGCTCCTCACTCGTTTTCGTATCTTCATGATAATGATGAAGCAAAACGTCCATACTCAAGTCGATGCTGAGACCAGATAAATAGAGCTCGGCGGCTTCCAAACCATCATGCTCTTTGATTTCAAGATAATCCGAAAACTTATTCCGGAAATCGTCGATCACCTCGCCGTATTGTTCATCACCTTCATTGTTTTTAACCTGCTCCAGAATTTTGACTGTGATTGGTATCCTTTTTTTGAGGAAACTTAACGTCTCTTGTTGGCTCGGGAACTGAATCGGGTCCTCGTTGTCTGCCTCAGCACCAAGAACCTTAGTGCAAAGAGCAAATAAACAGATGCATGTGATGAAATAGAATCGCAAGGGCTTCCGGTTTTTCATGGTTTGTATGGTGTGGTTCGTATTTTTTGATGCCGTGCTCGATGGCTCCTCATCAAGACCAAGCCATCTCCGTTCCTTCGAAACGAAACCGACGGCTCCAGCAATTGTTTAGATAAGGTCATTCGATCAACATAAGGAATATCGTCAATTTCCTTCTGACTTGATGGTGGTTGGTTTTTGGATATTTCTTGAGTCAAATTGTTTGAATAAATCAATAGGGAGTATACTGCAGCTAATACCGTGAAAGCGGCAGCGACGGTGGAGGTAATAGATAAGGAGGCCCATCGGGACTGTGGCTGCTCTGAATAGTTGGTTGGTAGCTCTACCTGAGCCGCCTCGTTGAGGACTTCATCCAGAAGCCCCTTTCGACGAGTTGGAACTCCACGGGCAATGTTTTTTTTGCTGGATTTGAACTCTGTGTCCATTTCATGGAGGTCCTCAAGATAGGAACGCGTTCTCGGATCCCGTTCCAGGCATTCTGTGACTCGCCGCATGGTGGTTTCATCGGCTTCACCACTCCAATACAGCAGCATGTCTTTTTGAATATCTTTCATGTTAGATTGCATTGAATTGTGCCCTCAAACGCTTCTTGGCTTTATGCATACGAGCAAGTACCGTCCCTAATGGAGCATCCACGACTTGGGCAATTTCCTTGAAACTCAGTTCTTCTTGAAGTCGAAGTAACACAACGGCTCGCTCTGGTTGCGGGAGCGCAGCAATCGCGTCATGTAATTCATCTTCTCGTTCACGCTGGATTAAAGATTCCCGCGGCCCTGAAGAGGGGGCGTCCAAGTGACCTTCCAAGGTGTCAGGCATTTCTACGATTCTTTTTCTTCGCCGAATGATTTCGATTCCTGTGTTGTGTCCTATACGGAACAACCAACTCTTGAAGTGACTTTCCTCACGGTAGGCGGGCAGCGCTTCGAGCGCTTTCCGAAACGTATCCTGGAGCGCGTCTTCACAGTCGTGTTGGTTCTTGAGCATCTGCCAGAGATATCCGTAGAGCCCTTCCTCGTAATGGTGGAACAAATCACGAACAGCCCCTATATCTCCTTGCGATAGATAGCGTTGTATCAGGATATCAGCTTTCACACTTGGTAGAGTTCATTCGGTCATCATGCACTAACGGGGTGAATGCCTTTTATTGTCAATCCATCAAAAAAAACGTTCACCACGGTGAACCCACCGAATGTCCCAGTTCGAATTCGCATGAGTTCAATTGCAGTTCGTTCTCTTTCGGAATGTCATTCAAGCATGAAGCATCAGCGTTTAGTGAAGTGAAATCACGACTGTTTTGTTGATATTTTTTGAACTTTTACCGCCAGTCACAGGATAAGTGACTCCCTGCCCATCGATCAAACCGGTGATGAAGTATTCAAAATCGTAACCCGGATTGGCCAATGTCACCTTCATCACATGGCTGCTGCTGTTCATTGGCACAAGAGAAAGGATGGTGAAGGGGTCGGATGAACCCATTTTTCTGTAATGCATTTCCGGGTGGCTCACCTCTCCTTTACCCAGGAATATCACCTTCTGTTCAAAAGGCTCGTCAGTGTTTATCTGAGATAATTCCGGCATGGCTCTGACCGCATTCTCACCCTTGTAAGTGGAATCAACCGGGTCTGTGATGCCCAATTCCCCTCTGATAATGTCCGTCAAAGTCGATTGATGCAACTGAGCAATGACACCCAATTCAGAGACATTTCTTACACGCTGTATCTCATGCGTCATCAGGTTGCTCCAGCTTTTCATAATAAGCTTCTTCATGACACTGTCCTCAATATCGCTCTCGACATAGCGTTGTCTGTAAATGGCCATCTTGCACAGTTCGATCTGACCTTGAAAGAAGTGATACCAATACATATAGCGATCCCTGTTTCCGATCCCAACGATGTGGTCCTTATAGGAACAGAACTGAGTATAGACATGAATGGCATCCAAGAACCTTGGATCCGTCGTGTTCGTCGGATCATCGTCTTCCAACTCATTGAGGGCACTAGGAAGAAACCGGGAAGACCTGGGTATGGAACCTTTGATACCCTCACCGGTAAACTTTGGTTCTCCCAATCTGTCGGCCATAGCCAGGAGAGCGCCAATCTCATCCGATTTCTCAGATCCAAAGTTGGCCTTGGCCCAATCCTGATAGTGTTGGGTAATCCAGCGAACAAAGGCAGGAGGCTGATTGGCTATTGAAGTTTCCCAAAGATCGAATACGGGGAACCTGGTGACTGCGTTGTTGAGGCTTAACAACTCTCCCGCCAGAGGGGCTCGATTATCCCATGACAATTTGGCATGGGCAGCCGAAGCTTGTGAAACGGACTTGATGCGCCAATGTTTGGCAATATTGGCTTGCACGCCTCCATGACGTATGCCATGAGCAATTTCGTTGTATACACCCAAGGTTCTCAATTGAGGCTGTATCAAACCCCAGTCTTCCTCATACCAACAGGACGACCATCCTTCACGTCCCGTTGGTAACACGGACCACATGCCCTGTGCATTATCCCACAACGTGCCAAAGGGAACTTCGAGCGGCAGATCATCATGAAACTCCAATTCATCACCATCCCCCCCGGAACTTCCAACCTTCCAGCCAAACGTGGCCAGCTTGAACGGCGTATTCATTTCTGTCATGACCTGCTGGGAATACTTGTAGTCGTCAGCAACCGCTTCGATTTGGTCACTTGAGGGAACATGACCTCCATACGACCACATTTCATAGGTCCATACCCAAAAATAATCCAAAGGATGGGTTCGCATGATCCTGGTAAACATGCCTTCATAAAGGGCCTTGGCAAAGGCTTCGTTGTCAGCCCCCCTGGATGCAGGGACTGAGAATCCGTGAACCTCCCTCATCCTGTCTTGAACATACGGAGGACAAGTGCGTATCCAGTCCTCGGTGATGATGTGCGCAGGCTCTCCTTCTTCAATCATCTGAGAGTTGCCGGGTTCGAAAGCCAAAGGAGATTCACTACCCAGCGCTGTCTTGATCCCCAGCCTTTTCGCATGAGTAAATGCGTCACGTAGTAGGAAACCTACATTGTTGATCACGGCGGCCTTTTCTGCGGGAGTAGAGGGTTCTTTCGATCCCACCGCATCTGATGCCATCTCATCATAGGCAAATAACGTATCTGCACCATCACTGAAATGGATTGTTTTGACGGGCGTACCACTCCAACTGTTTTCGGAAGTTCGAAATGTACTCGCCCAATAGGTGGTGTAGGCTCCGCCCTCTTTGATGGTGCCATCAGCATTGACATCGTTTTTGTGCCCTATCCAAACATGGGGTTCAGGCCCCTCAATGGAAGAAGGTTCCCCGCGCTGGGGATAATGATGCAAGCCGAAAAAATTGAGTCCCATTTTGGCCTGTTGCGTCAAAAAGGACTTGTAGTCAGCTGTGCTCCAAAAATCGGGACCGGCCAGAAAATTGTGAAAAGGGAGATTTCCGCGCAATTCAAACCAGGGCTGTGATTTCTCATCATAATCACTGATATCCAGAGGATATGCCAGCTTCTGATCGGGAATAACATCTCCAGCCAAATTGAAGTAGCAACCGATCAGCTCCGCAAAACGATAGGCTGCAGTTAACGTAGTCGCGGTGTCGGCACCGGTAATGACCAGAACATTTCTACCGTTCTTGTTTATTGACTTGAGGAGATACCCCTTTCGATTGTCGGAATCCGGCGCGTCGATATTACCGTATTCGGATTTCAGCTCTGTGATAATCGGTTTGTTGTCAGCGGCGACGACAATGACGTCACCTCCTGGCAAGTCAGCATATCTGTTTGCTGTCATCACTTCAGGAGCTATACCAGTCCGGAGAAAAATGTAGCGCCTTACTTCTTTTGCAGCCTGCAATTCGACAGTCGAGGCATCACTGGGATGCGCAATGTTTAATGCTTTAAGCGGCACTGCTGGTAAGAGAATGCAAACACTCAAAATAAATTCTAGTAAGCGATGGAGAAATCTCCTTGTTGATGCATTTGATCTTTTCATAGTTGTTATTACTAACGGAGAAGATCTGGCTTTATTGTCATCTTTTTAAAATTTCATCAACTCCTTAATCTTCAGATACAGGTTTGTGAGCGAGCACGCGAAGTAATTCAGTCTTTTAGTGTATAGATGACCGAATGGCGGTTTGAAAATGAAACGGCGGCAGTTAATACTTTGACGCCGATTACTGTCGGCTGGCGAATCGCGACAAGTGGCCACTCGAAGTCTCGGACGACAGCCGCCCTGGATTCCGCCTCGCTTGGAGTCCGGTTCCTTCAGGATACATTTAGCATCAAAAAACGATCGTCAAGTCTTGCTGAAGTGAATCTGAATGACATGATTGATTCTATGAGCATTTGCTCTATGAAACCATCAGACGATAGAAAACATGATCGACTGAAGGACGATGTATATGTGGACTTCGGGCATGGGGTAATGCCTTCCACTTTTACATTGCAACACTGCTTTCCAGCGTCGATGTACCTGGCCACCTCAGAATCAGGCCAGCGTTCTCCGCTTTGATGGAAAGTTTGGGAATGAAGCCAACCGACAGACCTTCAAGCCCCCCATGAGGAGGTTACCTCAATTCCCAGATGAGCAAGAACCGTTGCTACGATCTGGAGCTCAGCTGGGATGCGAACGTGCTGAAGCTGGAGGGAATGCCTTCCAATGTCCTGAGCCACTTCATGCCCGGAGTACAGAGCCATGAGCGCAGTGGCAGTGCCAAGGCAGCCTGGGATGATGATAGACTAACGGGCACCACATTGGCCGGGAATGAGCCTGTGATGATCTACCACTTCAGGAGAGTGAGTGAGGGAAGCACGGGACTGTTCCTGGAGCAGGCGCTTCTGGCAGGAGAAAATGGTGTTCTTGGACGCATGCAGAGTGCCTCGCTTTACCTCGACTCGGGGAACCGTTCCCGGGCAGGCTTGCATGGTGCGGTCAAGAGCATCGAGCACCGTGGCAATCAGATTGAATTGTGGATGGACACCCGCGGAGCCCCCGCCTGGCAACTGGAGTCCAGCCCCACACTCGAAGCTTCCTATTGGCAGCCACTGAAAGTGCTGGATGGTGGTCGGGCATGGCAGCAGGTGGTGATCCCTCACAACAATGAGACGCATTTCCTCAGGTTGGTGCCAGTGACGGGTCCGGAGCTATAGTCAATCTGCTGACACCTTGTCTGAATGACTTGTTTGGCCTTTTGCTTCTCAAGGCAATATTGAGCGCTTTATTGATTCTTTTCTCAGCCGCATCTTTGTCAGTCTTGATATGAGACAAGCATGGGGACAATTTTCGCAGGCAATTTATTTTGCTTAAACGATTTTTTAGTCCCCATTACTTGTGGCCACCTTGTCTGTCTGGAGTTAATATCGCCAGTTAATGAAACAGATACTAAGCACATTGGCGGCTTTATTGATTGTTGGGTGTCATTCATTAGAAACAACTGACTCTGTAATCGGCCAATCACCTGCAAACAGTCAGTCCATTCAAGTCGAAAAGGCACCTGTTTTCATACCGTTAACCAAGATCGAGCTACCAACACAAAACGAAAAATCAGCTCACATAGAGAAAAAAATAACTGTCTTTGGAATCAGTGTTTTCGCATTGGAGGGAGTTACAGATCGAGACCTGAAACTAGTGGCGCATGTTCTAGCCCAGTGGATTGATAACAATGAGGACGGGACGCCAGATAATCCGGCCGTCCTCGCTGAGATTATCAGACAGAAAAGCCGAATGATCCTCGGCGTTACTTTTGATCAAATCGGCCCGTGGCATGAGCACTCACAAGGGATACTAAAATATCCACATGCTCCTACTTATGGTTTGGATGTCACAACTATAAATCATAATTGGTATGGCCTGCCGCTCAGCGAGTATTCACAGGATCATTATCTTAAAGAAGGTCTTCTCCCACCGGATGCAACAACAGAAGAAACCTTCCATCTGATAACGGACGTGGGGTATGCAAGTGTGTATCCTTCGATCTTTTGGCATGGAGAAGTGGGCAGCAATCCATCAGAAGCTCTTCGCTCCTACATCGCAAAGCGAGGAGCAGGACAAAAAGGTGCTTCTATGCTAACAGAGGCGATGGACAAAGCTCGTGGAGGCTATTTCAAACATATGCCAAACCAATATCCCGATAACGCTTGGTACACGCGATCAGACGACTGTGGGTATAAATGTTTTGTCGGTGAATATATTCATTGGGGGATGATCACTCTTGTTGGCTTGAATGAGACACGTCAAGAAGGGATTCTGGATCAGTGGCAGATAAGAAACGCCCAATCTATGCGTAACAGGGATCCTGGATTATATGGATTGCTCACGAACGCTGAATATAACTTTCCCAACACGGCTCCGGACGGATCTTACGGTGATTAAAAAATGACCTCAAACGCATCTCTGAAATGCGTTGTTTTCATCCATCAGGCACGCTCAAACCAAGTTCGATACAGTTGGAAAGAAAGGAGATCTTCACCCTGATGAACCTTACTTACCTGATTTATCGAACGAGCGATCGCATTCCCATCAGAAAACAAGACACCATCCTTGAGTAGAATATTCTGAATGAGACATTGGACCTTTTTGAATACTGCCTCTCTACAAACTTCACACTAGGGCATTGTCAAACGATAGAATCTTTGAACACTTGAAGGACGATGTATATGTGGGCTTCTGGCTTGGGGTAATGCCTTCCACTTTTCCATTGAAACACTGCTTTCCAGCGTCGCTATACCTGGCCACCTCAGGGTCAGGCCGGCGTTCTCCGCTTTGATGGAAAGCTTGGGAATGAAGCCAACCGTTTGACCTTCAATTCCCCATGAGGATGGCACCTCAATTCCCAGATGAGCAAGAACCGTTGGCACAATGTCCGTGTTCAAAGGAGTCGGTTGAATATCTCCGCTTGGAACCTGCCGTCCTTGAATGATCAAAGGCACTTTTAATTCGTTCAAGCTGAGTCCTCCATGGGAGCCTGCCGAGGTTCCTCCATGATCACTGCAAAAAATGACAAGCCAATCCTCGCCAAGTTCATTGCGACGACGGTTGACTGCATCCATCAATGTTCCGATGTAGCCGTCCAATCGACTGAGAGTAGCAAGATATTGAAAATTTCCGGGGTGAAACCCTGCTGCGTGCCCTGCACCATCCGATTCATCGAGGTGCACAAAAAGTACATCAGGCCCCTCGTTGAGAATGTGACATGCGGCATTGGCGGTGAGACGGGCATCACTGTCCTCGACCATTTGAAGTGTTTCAGCGCTGACAATGTGCTCGTTGATTGGAGCCCAGTGTACCCATGAAGAAAGATAGGCATCAGGATGAAACTGGCGAATCCGCTCGAATACATGTGGATATCCCTCGCCTCCGGGGAACGAAAAAGCGTTATTGAGAACCCTGTGCTTATCCGCCCAAACTCCCTTCAGAATGCTCGACCAACCCGGCCCGCTTACCGTGGGCTGTCCAATACTGGCTCGCCCATCAAAACTGTATGCACCGCTCTCAACAAGTGCATCCAAATGAGGCGTCGAAGCAGCCTGTAGCGAATCGACCCGGCAGCCATCCATCCCGATGATCAAGGCTCGCTGAGTTCCGAACGGGCTATTGTTGCGTCGAACAGGGATTGTGCACTGAGTTAATGCAGGCAAGGTCAAGGTTTGTTCGACAGACGTTTTGTGCCGCGTGAAATGCTCCATCACCTCATGGGGTGTCAAAGCAGTTGTATGAACACGCACTTCATGAATCATCCCCTGAAGCTTTCGCAATCCGGTCTCTGTTGGATGAGCCCCGATCATCAGAGGAGCTGAATCAGCATGACGGATTTCACCTGAAGCCAAAGTCCGTGTTGCCTCGAGTTTACCATTGAGATAAATGCGCTGAGTCACCCCGTCGTAGGTGCCAACCAGATGATACCATTGCCCCAGAGCATAAGGTGTCTGGGTTTCGACAAAAGTCATGCGCTCATGATCCTCAGAAGCCAATCCAAAGGTAAATCGAGCGCTGTTGAAACCAAGAACCCAGCCTTCCTGAGGTGATGTATGTTGTCTGGATGCAGACAGGATGCCACCGAATCGAGCAGGCGCAGCAAGGGCAACCCAAGCTTCCAGGGTCATTTCTTTGGAAGGCCACTCTCTGGGGACATCAGGAGATTCGACCTGAACGGGAGGACCTTTACCATCCAGCCAGAGCCCCTCCAGACCACCCGTTTCATGAAGCGCTGCTGGACCTCCTAGATTCCCGGGATAAAGCCCCTCATCCATATCTTCAACAAAGCCTTGATGAACACGATCCGAACTAAACATCCAGTGTCCCCCCACCTCGAGACGGTCACTCTCATCGACGGCAATCACCTCCAGATTATCGATGGCCCACCAACCATCCTGCCCTGCATGCAGCATCCCCAAGGTGAGAACGAAAGAATCAACACCTGGACGCTTTTCAAAGACGGCGCAAACTTTTTCATTCCATGTATCCAATTGAAAACTCGGACTGTTTGGGTCCGAGTCATACCGAAAAATCTGAATCGACGGCATCCCATCAAAAGACACGCTGAGATTGCCGGCCATAGGGGCCACCGAATGCCAGCTTGAATCAAAGCGAACCTCAAATCTGCTGGCCTTCAGATGACTGATGTCAATCGGAGGAGTTGACAGATAACTGCTCATGGTGCCACTTGCGTCTGGCGCCGGCTTCCTGGCATTGGCATCAGCGACCAGCACAACGCCGCTGGCACGGTGAAAAAGAGATCGAAGTGGATCTGTCCCTTGAAGGTTCCACCAGGACGCATCCACGAAACGCCAGCCTTCCCAGCGGGTAAAATCATCAGCAGGCAATTGAGCATCATTCAATAACCAGCCTGTTGGAGTCGTATTAGACCAAACCCCTTTTTCCCCTGCCCCTTCGACTCCTTGAGGAAGCAGAGGCACTCCGTCAAATGACTCGATCAATAACTGATTCTCGGCAAGGCTGTGTAGTTGGGTGCAAAGAAAACAACACAGGATTATGGTGCGCATCATGATTTGTTGCATGCATTCATAGCGTTATCTTGAGGTCTGATTTCTGCCACTGATCAATAGAGCAATCATCCTGTTTTATGAAGTAAAAAGGTATTGGTGTCGTTTAACACAAGCGAACCATATGTTGTAGTAAGTATCGAACATATCACAAACCCGAGATCATTTGAGTGTTGTTGGGGCTGAATACTCGCAGCCTGGGCCGAAACGGAAACACTCTAATTTCAACAAAACAGACAGACATCACGGATGCAATATTTGAAGACGTAAGCTCCACTTTGGCTTGCCTTTGGCAAAAAAATGCATGCACTATCTTCATGTGATGAAATCGTGATAGAGCCATGACAAACAGCTGCTTCAACTACCTGATCGCCATCATGCTGATCAGCTCTCAAGTGCGTGTTGTCAGTGCTGAATGGCAGACTTTCAAGGTCTTACAAACCCTACCTCACGATACTGAAGCATTCACTCAGGGGCTTGTCTTCCATAACAACACGTTCATTGAAGGGACCGGGCAGTTCGGACGTTCATCGTTGCGCGTCGTGGAGCCACGCACCGGAAAAGTGAAAAAACAAATCCAACTTTCCCCAGAGTTTTTTGGTGAAGGTATCGCTGTGACCGAAGACAGCATATTTCAGCTGACCTGGAAATCAGGCGAAGCCGTGGTCTACGACCTTGATACCCTTCAGCCAAAAAGAGGGTTCACCTACCAGGGCCAGGGCTGGGGATTGACCTTCGATGGTCAACGTCTGGTCATGAGTGACGGAAGTGACTCACTTTATTTCCGCGATCCAGATAGTTTCGCCCTGATCGAGACAGTGAAGGTCACTGACGACAAAGGACCGGTGCGCAAGTTGAACGAATTGGAATGGATCAAAGGCGAAATTTGGGCAAATCAATGGCAGACGGACAGAATTGCAAGGATCTCTCCAGACACAGGAGTGGTCATTGCCTGGATTGATTTTTCAGGTCTTTTTGACTGGCCGTCGCTGAGGGATGCGAATGCTGTACTCAATGGGATTGCCTATGACCGAGAACGCGACAGGGTATTTGTGACAGGAAAGACATGGCCTCTCCTGTTTGAGGTCCGTATCGAAACACAAGGGATTTCCGATCAAGTGCACATCGATTTTTCACGCCTATCTGCTGGTGACCTGAGACTTTCGTTTCAGAGCTTCAGGGGATCACGTTACAGCCTGGAGCACTGGAGAAGTAGAGACACGACAACTGAATTAAACTTCAGTGAGTCGATTATCGGAACTGGACACCGAGTCGATCGGACCCTCGAATTACCGAGGGTCGGTAATGGTTTTTTTCGAGTGGTGGGTAAGTAAATAGGGCAGAAATACCATATGCCTGATATCAGAGTAAGCTACCAGTCCTCCCGCACCTTCATATACTGGGAGTAGAGTAGCAGCGCTCCACCAAATAAAGACTTCCGACCCGTTGAAAAAGATTGAGGGTTTCCTGACATCACACTTGGTTTGACTGGACGGGTGATTCCAATGATTTAGCGTGAATAATATAGATCAGGAACCCCAAAGCGGCTCCCACCGGGGCCAAAGGCCATTTTATAGCAAAGGTCCATTCGATCAGCCATGCACCGACCCCAATGGTCATGGACAGCAATGCTGAAGTCTGGTTACCGTTTTTCCAGAATAATCCCATGACCAAAGGAACAAGTAACCCTGCCAATCCAATGGAATAGCAACTTTCCAATAATTCAAAGGCTCGCGATCCCATGAGTGCTACTGCCACACATACGGCGGAAACCAGCACGACAGAGAGTCGACAGAGCGTGAGGGAACTCACGGAGTCAGGCACCCTTTTTCGAAACAAGTTGCGTCCAAGAATCGTGGCCGGTGCCAGGATACCGCTATCCATGGATGAAAGCACCATCGACAGAACAGCCAGCAGAAACAGAACCATCATTCCATCTGAGAGGTAATGCTGCGCCATTTGAATAACAACCGACTGGGGCTCCTTGTCGGGAAACAAAATTGGAAAAGAAAAACCAATGAATACCGGAATCGCTCCGAGCAGTATATAAAGCCCACCAGCCATGAAGCAGGAAATCCGCGCTACCTGAGCGGATTTTGCGGCAAAAACCCTTTGCATCAAATCCTGACTGGGTAAATTGCCCAGCATGGCGATGGATAGCCACCCGCACCATTCGGCAAATTCCTGAGCGCGGTCTGTTGGAATCCATTGTCTCCTCGAGACTGTTGATTGTTTCCAAATCCCTTCAAGCCCCCCAAAATTTGTCAGATCACCAAGAACATTCCATCCCAAGAGCAGTAACCCGAAAATCATCAAAACCGCTTGCAAGGCATCCGTCAAACTGACGGACCACATGCCACCCACAATGGTGTAAACCATCGCGAAGAGTCCCAGAGCAACAATCGTTTGAGGAATAGGCCAATCAAATAAAATATTGAAAAGGCCAGACAAAGCCACCAGTTGAACCGCGATCCATCCCACGAATGTCGGTACTGAAGTCAATACCTGCAACACCTCTGCTTTGGGGCCGAACCGAGCCTTGAAAAAATCTGCCAGCGTACAGATGTTCATGTTCCAGAGAGGACGCGCGAAAAACAATCCAGTAACCACCAGGCAAAGGCCTGCTCCAAGCGGTTCCAGTGCAATGATACGGACTCCCTCCAGTGCGATTTCATCGGAAGTCGTCAAAAGAGTTCCAGCGCCAAACCAGGTAGCAAGCAGAGTCCCGGTGTTAAGCCAGATTGGCATTCGTCTCCCGGCAACGATGAAGTCTTCTTCGTCATGGATCTTCCTTTGAGCCAGAAACGAGATACCCAGTACTATAAAAGCATATATGATGACAGCGGTCAGTAGCATGATGTCAGCACCCGGTGAATCTTAGGTCGCTTGGTAGAGATTGTTCAGGTCAATGAAGTGAATATTCAGACAATTCCTTCATTATCAACCATGAGGGTCACCAACAAAAATGACGCAGCCAGTCATTCACTTGTTGGGGTCGGTGTTATTGAGATACTCCTCAAGGTCAGTGTAGCCGTCGCCGTCCGAATCTGCAATTCCATCCCACGACAAGTCACCTTTCGGATGGAACAGACGCTCCCATTCATCAGGCATACCATCCCTGTCAACGTCGTCTTTTGGTCGAGCCGATAAGAGTTTCGGCCAACCGCCCACTTCAGTCTGACTTGATATAATACCGTCACCAAAAGTCGTTCGCCCTGACTGCACTTCCCTGACAATACGATCATCATGGGAGTCTCTTTTCGGTCGAATCGCGCCAGCATGCATGCATACTTTCTCGTAGGCCAAGTCAGGAGTATCCGTCGATACCGGGCCAAAGGGAACCGACTGCTCGATCAAGACAGATTCAGGCAATCGATCGGAAGCGTCGATGATCACCAGCGCCCTCCCTTTACTGAAACCGGAGGAGGTCTCAAGCACATTACCCTTAACATGCCATCGGCCAAAAGTTCCATCATCGAGACATTGCATTTTGACAACACTGCGAAGCTGCCGTGAAGCAGGGCCTGCCTTGTAATAATTATTGACGACATTGATGCTCTCAGGGCGCCCGTCGAGCCTGCGGTTCTCCCAGTTGAAAATGACGTTATTGCGGAAATCAAGATTGATCGTTGGATGACTCGTCTCACCCGCAATACTGGGATTACGACCAGCATGATTGGCAAATAGATTATGGTGATAGGAAGTGTCCACCCCTCCCAACGAGGCTGCAAAACCGTGTCCATTCCGCAAAAGCGAGTCATTGAGCGATTCCGAAATAAGGCACCACTGAATGGTGATGTTCCGAGTGCCATGGTACGTGTTGACACCTTCGTCCAAGGTCCAGCTCACCGAGCAGTGATCCACGATCACATTCTCAGCATACGAAATATCAATACCATCCATCAACTTACCCGCTTCATCACCAAGCCGCACGCGCAGGAAACGCACCACGACATCATCAGCCGAAATGAGCAGGGGAAATTTTTTCAAACAAATTCCTCCACCGGGTGCGGACTGCCCCGCAATCGTGATGCGCGGATGGCGAATGCGCAATGCAGACTGTAATTCGATCGTGCCGGCCACATTGAAAACGACCATTCTGGGATGCTCTGCATCAACAGCGGCACGAAGGCTGCCAGGCCCCTGATCATTCAAATTAGTGACAAATAAAACCTGACCACCACGACCGCCGAGCGCATGCCTGCCAAAACCTTCTGCACCCGGAAACGCCAGCGGTTGAGCTCGCAAAGGAGTCAAAGACACAAAGACAAGCAATGGAATCCATATGGCGAACAAGCAGTGTTTTGCATAACTTTTTTTCATAATCGATATCAGAAAACGATAGAATCTGTCTTGATACAATTGAGTCAGCACTAAAGTTTCCACCCTGTTCGATATGCTCGCTGAACCCATTGATTTGCTACTTCGTTGTTGGTAACCCGCATGTTGGGTCCATCCCACAACAGATGCCCCTCAGTGCGAATCGCTAAATTCCCAAGGAGAACAACCTCTGTCAATGGGCCAGAATAATCAAAATGGGAACAGGCTGCTCCCATTCCCTTGCACGCATCAATCCAGTTTTGTTCGTGCGAGCCTTTGACACGAGGGAGGGTTTCGTCTGGACGCTGAAAACCATCCATGCGTGAAAGAGGCAGCAAAGTCGGCTTACCTCCATGTGATTTGTGCATGATCTTTCCTCGCTCACCGACGTAAAGCACACCGTCCACCGGCCAATCATCCTCGGGCTTGAGTTCCTCCGGACGCGGCGGCTTGATACCGCCGTCGTACCATATCAGACGGACGGGTGGAAGTCCCTCTCGGGCTGGGAATTGATAGGTCACCAACGATGCCAGAGGAGCTGTTTCAGCATGAACGTGCGTACTGCTGGCCTCGACGCTTTCTGGGTAACCCAGTTTAAGAGCCCAGTAGGGATGATCAATAATGTGACACCCCATATCTCCCAGAGCTCCAGTGCCAAAGTCCCACCATCCCCTCCAGTTAAATGGAACGTAGTCAGGTTGATACTCCCGAAAGGGAGCGGGACCAAGCCACAGATCCCAATCCAGGGTGTCCGGAACTGTCTGATGACTCATGGAACGCTTCGCAATACCCTGAGGCCAATATAATTCCTTTTCGAATCGAGTTCCACGGAGTGGACGATCACTCCAACAATGAACCTCCCTTACTTCGCCGATCACACCCGCCTGAATCCACTCTACCGTTTGACGTGCACCACTTGATGAGTGCCCTTGATTTCCCATCTGTGTCTCAACGCCATACCTGCGGGCCGCTTCAGTGAGTTGACGTGCTTCCCCGATACTGTGGGTCAATGGTTTCTGAGTGTAAACGTGTTTCCCACGCCGCATGGCTTCCATGGTGGCAACAGCGTGTGTATGATCAGGAGTCGCAATGATGACCGCATCAATTTCCTTTTCCATTTTATCGAACATCACTCGGAAATCCTTGAACCTTCTGGCCTTAGGATGACGGTTAAATGTCTCTGCACCTCTCTTGAAATCTACGTCGCATAGAGCCACGATGTTCTCATTGGAACTCTTTTCGATGTTGCCGGCTCCCATTCCCCCCACTCCGATTGCAGCAATGTTCAGCTTATGATTAGCCGAGACACCAGCAAGTCTGGTGGCACCGAAGCTCACCAAGCCAGCCGTCGTCGCGGCTTGGTTCATGAATTGACGTCGATTGATAATACTCATAGTGATATCCCTATATTGGAAAAAATGTATTTTTTATGATCAACCCCATTCAGGCAAGAATCAACATACTTGAAATGCATTTCAGCGTAAGCCATGCAAGCGACCGATGACGAACCTCGCTGGCTCATTTTTCTCACTGTCCTGATTGCTAGCGACGCCACAGAATGGTTCCAGCTCCAAACCATTTGAACCTTGTCATATGAAACGTTGCTAAGGATGATGGTCGGGGTTCATGAATACATCCCACCCTAAATATCAATTGCCGGGTTTTACGCTCATCGAATTATTGGTGGTGATTGCCATCATCGCCATTCTTGCCGGTATGCTGCTACCCGCGCTATCCCGTGCCAAATCCAAGGCTAAGAACATCAAATGCATCAGCAATCAAAGACAAATCGGTCTGGCTTACATGATGTATGCGGACGATCACGCAGACTATTATCCCGCATTGATCAGTTGGGCGACTGCCGGAGGCAAACTGGGGCATTGGCCTGCGAGACCGGGCATTCATGGAGCAGACACTCCCCCTGAGGATCGACCTCTCAATGTTTATGCTCCCGGAGCCAATGTGTTCTCATGCCCATCTGACAAGGGTGACAGTTTGCATGACGTCAAAAACAGTTTCAACGCGTATGGCAACAGCTATTTCCCTCAATTCTCAATTTCACAATTCAGAGTGAAGATGGTGTGCGGCATCAGGGGGAGTCAAAAGGTGAGATCCATCAAAACCAGCGAGATTGCCCGCAGCCCAGTGAACAAGATCATTCAAGGTGATTGGAATTGGCATCCCAACCGAACGAGCGACGACCTCAAACACCTGTGGCACAATGTTCGCGGTCAATACCGGAGCAATCTTTTATTCGGAGACGGGCATGTGGACTTTGTTCGGTTTCCCAATGAAGCGGCTGGCTGGATTCTGAATCCCGAGCCGGACCCGGAATGGCAATGGTGGTAAGATCAAGTCCTGACGCTTGCTGAGCGTGAATCGACCATTCAATCACTTGATGGAGATGATGTGCACAGGGCAGCTTTCGGCACTTTGCACAAGCTCCTCACGATCGCAGTCATACCCCTCCCCGAACTCGATCTGCTTGTGGTTGTTTTTGACTTTAACCAATGAAGCCAAACCATCCTCATCCATTTTCCAGTAACTCGGAGCCTGTTCCACACAGGCAGCGCAACCTATGCATTCACCGCGTTTGTGTGAAATACGAATCATGGCTGCATCACTTTCATCAGATAAAGGCGATCGCCACGGCGCACTTTATCCTGAACTTTAATTGAGAAGACGCAATGTCCCTTGACACCCTCAACAGCCTGTTCGTCAACCCTGATTTCTTCAACCACACCACTCACCACACCAGTGTTCTCTCCGATGATGGTGTATTCATCTCCTATTTTCAGTTCACCGGTCGTCGCAGTGATCTCAGCCACGTGAACACGGCTGAAAAAATTACTCACCTTACCAACTTCGATTTTTTGTCGCGTCGCTTTGCTGCCGTAACTCTGGCTCCAGCCCTGTTTTCGGCCCAAGTAATAACCATCGGAGTGACCACGATTGTATACCTTTTCAAGACCGCCCTGAAGCCCTTCCACCAGCTCCTGCGTATAGCGGTCATCATTAAGTGCATCAATCGCCTTGCGATAACTGCGAATCACTGAATCCACATATTCAGGCGAACGACCACGGCCTTCTATTTTGAGAGTGTGAATACCAGCATCCAGAACCTGATCCAGGAAGTCGATTGTCGAGATATCATTGGGAGACATCACAAAATTATTATCGATTTCAAGCTGCTGGCCGGTTTCCTTGTCCGTTACTATGTATTCCTTGCGACAGTTTTGTTCGCAGGCACCGCGACTGGCGGAAGCATTGCTTGTGTGCAGGGACATACCACATCGACCGGAAACTGCGATACACAATGCCCCGTGAGCAAAGGCTTCCAGCTCCATGGGACGTCCACTTTTCCCTCGGAGATCCGCCTCAAGCATTTGCTCATGGATATGCTTGATCATTTTTAGATTCAGTTCGCGAGCCAGCACAATGCGCTCACACAGGGGAGCATAAAACTTCACGGTTTCATAATTGGAAATCGAAAGTTGAGTGGAAAGGTGCACTTCCAAGCCCAGTTCATTAGCCATTTGCACAGCCGCCATGTCGGCAAGAATCACCGCATCAACATTATTTTCCTTACCTGCTTCAAGAATCTTTCTGGCGGCGTTGGCATCGTAATCGTAAAGAAGCGTGTTGAGAGTTAGATAGCCTTTGACCCGATTTTCATGGCAAATACTCAGAATCTCACCTATGTCGGACAATTGAAAGCTCCTGCGCGCACGTGCGCGCATGTTCAATTGTGCCACTCCAAAATACACCGCATCCGCACCAGCATTGATACCAGCTTGTAGTGATGGAAAGCAGCCCGCAGGAGCAAGTAATTCGGTTTTGTATTTCATGGATGATGCATGTGACGCAGGTATCGCTCGACTTGTGATTCAAAGCATTCCCTGAAGATCTGTTACTGTAAATCAACCCGATTGGTGATGCCTTCGAATCATGAAAACAATCATCTCAACAGACTTACCTCGCCAGAAAAAAGATCGTATCACTGACCAGAGGGAAAGGCAAGCCATAGGCTCGCGTCCTTGCGGACCTCTCCGCAGCGCCCTTGGCGATCAGGAAAGTCATTTCATCATGCATTGCTTATCATGCCCCCTGATTTGATGGAGTTTTTATCCTCTCATATCCCATACATGGGAGATGTACGCAATAAATCGCAACAGAGACCACTTTAGCTGCCAATCAATTACGAACTCGCTCGTATTCCCGATTGACAGCTTTTTCACCCCAGCGGTCAACCACGGCCCGCAAGGCATTGTTGGTTTCAGGGAATCGGCCCTTATCGTCGGTTTCCAAAATCCAACGATAAAGAATATCTCGGTGTCGCGCAATTTCCAGAGCGATGTTCCGATCCACTGAATGAATCAGGTTTTTCGTTTCATGAGGATCATTCACCAAATCGTAAAACTCCTCAGCAGGACGCACTTCACTGGCAAAACGATCCTGCACTTCATTGAGCGCACCTTCCTTGTGCATTCTTGCAAGCAACTTCATAGCCGCCGATTCGCTTCGGTAGTTGGGTTGGAGATAAGGCTTATCCGTCATGAAATTGCGCATGTATTTGAAGCGTTGTGTCGTCACTGCTCGTATACGATCAATCGTAAAGTCACATCGATCACGTGCCGAGACGACATAGTCACGATGATAATCCGCACTCAACATATTCCGACCCTGCATGCTATCAGGCGTGCGGATACCAGCAAGCGCAAGTGATGTGGGAGCAAGATCGATCCCACTGACAAGATCACTGCGGACTTTACCGCTCTCAATTCCGGGACCCGATGCGATGAAGGGAACTCTGATTCCCTCATCGTAAATGAATTGTTTATGACGAGGAAGAGCGCAACCATGATCGGAAAAGAAAAAGATCACTGTATTCTCATAATGACCGTCTCGCTTCAAAGCTCGCACAATCTCACCAGTGATTCGATCCAGTTCAAGGATGGTGTTGTAATGGTCAGCGATCATTTGGCGAAACACTTGATGATCCGGATAATAAGGGTGAACTTTGACTTCCTCGGGTTTGATGATTGCAGGAGAATTCCGAAGATTCTTGCCTCCCCGCAGTTGGATTTGACCGAAGAACGGCTGGCCTTCCGGGCACTCTGACCAGGCGGTCCCCTTTTTGGCTCCATGAAAACCCATTGGAGGATGTACATGGTCGTAAAGATCGTCTTCATCATACACAAAGTTGTAATGAAACTTACCGTCATTGAAGGTATAGTACCCTGCGGCCTGAAAGATCTCAGGAACGGTTTTTACTCCGAGGTGATTGGGTTCCCAAGACTCCATTTTATTCCCCCGCCACATGGAAAAAGAACTATAATGCTCGTGGGCTCCAATCGACGTTTGATACATGCCCGTAATGTTTGCCGAGCGAGTGGGTGAACAAACCCCAGCGGTCATGTAAGCGCGATCAAACCGAATACCATTCGAAGCCAATTGATCTATATTCGGCGTCTCGATCACCGTATCTCCATAACAACTCATCCAACCGTTTGTGTCTTCGACATAAATCCACAGGATATTCGGTTGAGTTGGCCCTACTTCTGGCGAGGGTTGGTGGGAGTTTTGCCCTGTTGCCAGGGAAAACGACAAATACAAGAGCATCAATGAGATGATTTTCATGGTGATTTTTTACTATTGTTGAAATTCAATTTTTAATTCTGGGACGCTGAGCTCATATTCAAAAACCAGTCCGCAAGAACGACTACTTCCTCTCGGATTGTGGGCCATGGGTGAGCGCCTCCTTCTTTGACGATGAGTTCTGCCGATACATCAGCCGCTTTGAGGGCGGTAACCAGAGCTTTGTGATTGTTGCAAAGGCACAACAGGATCCGCGTCGCCATGAAAGACGAGGAATGGCGGTGCTTGATTCGTAACGAGCTTGACTGGAGAAATGGCGATTAACCGCTCTCGGATTTGCTGATCCGTGAGATTTTTCGTTCCGCTGCCAAAAGCAAGTTTTTCAATGACTTGATGCATATGCCCCTTTTTTCGGGGATCAATTGCAATACCTCCATAATCAAGAAAATCTGCAGGAGGGAAGAAGACCCCAACGGCAGCCACTGAAGCTTCGGATGGACCCACGGCATTATCAAGCGCTACCAGACTGGCCAGGTGACCTCCGGCTGATGCCCCGAATAAAGCAAGGGTGTTTTTATTAATCCCATAATCACTCGCATGTTTTTTCACCCATATGATCCCCTGCTCCACGTGGGCCTTCATATCATGAGCTGAGAACCGACTGATAGACCCTGGGCGCATGGCAAACACATGAAACCCCCGCTCACACAATTCCTCGAATAATCCTGCGCGATTGAGATCCCTGACCTTACCTCGATCAGAGGACCAGCCTCCACTGGCAACCACGATGACGGCATGGCCATTCACACTTTTTTTTGGTATGAAAATATCAGCAACCAGCGCTACTCCATGAGCTTGATGATAGACCACATCTTGCTGATGTTCATAGAATGGATTGGAACCGCCCATGAGATTGGTCGCCATGAGAATGGATGTCGTGATATAAAGTGATATCGATCTGAACATAGGGAATACGGTTAGCATGATCCGATTCAGCCAATCAGGCAAGAAAGATAGCTCGCCATAAAGGCCCTCGTTCTTTTGTGAATAACGCCCGAGGAACTCCCATATTTTCGGTATTCGTCAAGCCAAGTCGTGGGTTCCCTGAACCCAATAGGTTCGACCGTATAGGGGCAATCCACTGGTCTTCTTTCTGAACCTCGAACAATCGCTGCATTGGTTGCACTTATTACCATCCCGCATCAAGGTCCAGACTTACAAAAGCTTGGGGTTTGCTGACTGAATAAACAATGAAGGTGGACCAATCGACTTCGAATGAGTGGTTAGCAACTACTTTCTTCCAGGCGACAAGCGCGGAGATACATGTTCCCCGGATTCGTGATCTCTTACGCTATCGCACCTCTCAAAACTGCCCGATAGATATCATGTCACTCTTAATGCGTCCTTTAGCAGAAAGATATCTTTATTACCCATCGACTGAAAACTGGGGGAAAATGACACTATAATCACCCGAGGGCAATGCGATGGGCTCATACGGGCCTGACTGGAGTTGAATAGTGACACGCTTATTTACACAACCCCAGACTGATAAAAAGTAAATGCTTCCTGAGAAATTTCGTTTCCCGCTGTCCAACATCACGCCAGAGGACGGACTTGGATATCGTGGAGGATGTCTCCATCAAGATTGTTTACTTTGAGATGCAACCGAGAACCGTCAGCGCGGCCTTCGGTCCAGGTCGCTTGATGCAACTTGGGCCCTCCCCCAGTCAATTGACCATATGGATGCGCTTTGGTGGGAGGCATCCAACGCGATCTATGAGTGTGACCTGATAGAATGACTTGAGTTTTCCATTCAACCAAAGACTCGTGCCATGCGTTACGGCTGCGTCCACTATGCCTGTCGAAACCGGATTTGGAATAGTCCTGCGGTCGCTCATCAATCCAACGTAATGGAATATGACAAAAAACCACGCGGTATGGGGCATCTCGAAAATCGGGCTGATGAATCACTTCGGCAAGCCATTCCGCCTGTTCTCTCCGCAGTTCATCGAAAGCGACACGACCTCGGAATGAAGGGTGGTCATCAGGCTTATCTTCGCCGGTATGGAGGCAAATGGCAGCCACCGGGCCTGATCGGAAAGCATAAAACGGTCGTCCATTCGGAGTGGCAACGACTCCAGGCATTCTGAAAGCGTGCGCCCCACGCGAATCATGATTTCCCCAGGTAATGAACAATGGACGACTGTTCGTGATATCGCAACCACCGGGATTTAGTAGAGTAGGAGTCAGTTGGTCATCACGGGTCCAATCATTGCAGGTATCCCCATTCCAGACCAAAAAGTCAGCAGCTGGGGTCACTTCATGCAGTGCTTGAATGGATTCATTGTGAACGTGGGTGTCATTCCACATGACAAATCTTGTTTTTTTTGCTTCCGGATCAAGGATGTGGAAAGGCTTCCACGGGCTAATGGTGATTTCACCATCTTCAGCAGCAACGGTGTGCGATCTTACGCGCCCTTTTGCATTGGTTTTCAATCCCTCAAGACGCACACGCAACACATCCTTTCCCTGAGGCGTGAATCCAAAAGCATCTGCTTTGGCCAGGCCAACATGCCCGTCATCCAACTTCCATTCCAACCAACCTCGGCTCAAGCGATTCACTCCCCAAACGGCTTCAAAGCCATCGGAACGCGCTGCCATGACACACAGAGGCGTCGTCACAAGCGATGGCTTGATAACCGACGGATCACCCTCAGCCAGTGCTGTCCCAAGACCACCAATTGCAAAAGATCCAATGAAGTGTCTACGTTTCATGATTTTACAAGTTAGACAAACTTCAACAGATGAACAAGAAAGTAAATCGGAACGAGACCTCCAGATGAACACATTTTTATTTCCTGACAGAGACTAAAAAACCCCTAAATCCGTATACCATTCAGTCACAACGTTTAACAACCCTTTGACTTAACCTAAACATAAACAAAACAACAAATAATCTTCGTTTATTTACTTTTTGTTTATTTTTTGTCTTGTTTTTGTTTATTCTTAATTCATATTTGGCAAATGGATAAAGCGCATTCAAAGGAGAACACAGATACGTCAATGCTAAATGAAAAAGGAGCAGACCGACGACCAATGACACTAAGCAAGGTCGATACACCATTCCTGACTGCAGCATTCATGAGTTTGCTGGCAAGTGTGAGTTTGTGGTTTCTGGTCGACCAGTTGGCTGGAGTTTTTGTGGGAATATGGGTTCCGAGTATTCTTTCTTTGTGGTGCGGGATCCGTAGTCGAGTCAATGATTCAAAATGAACAAAACATTATGCTAACTTCACTAGTAATATTCGGTTTCGGTATCATCATTTCATTCATAGTGTCCCTCGGTTTGATCAACGCCAGAGACATGAGAACAAGACAGCGAGCAACCGATTTTCAGGCAGACGGCTCAAAGTAGGCGCGGGTTGCACGGCGTAAAATAGGACAGGTTTGTCATGGTGATGATCCAGTCAAGAAATAGCCCAAATCAATTTAACCAAATCAATTCAATCAAGATCAGTAAAATGAAAATAAACAAACGTATATGGGTATCATTCGCAGCACTGCTGACAGTGATCTCGAGTATCACAGCAACGGCGAAGGAAAACATGATTACAAACTTCTCTGGGAATGGGGCTGATAGTTTGAAATGGAGAATCACCGACGACAGAGTGATGGGTGGCAGATCTCAGGGTAAATTCGAGATCACCAAGCAGGACACCATGCGATTCAGCGGGAATTTGTCTTTGGAAAATAACGGTGGGTTCTCGTCAGTGAGAAGTGGCGGAGTCAGTTTCGATTTGAGTGACAGTGAAGGCTTGGCACTGAGAGTTAAGGGAGACGGCCGGAAATATCAGGTGAGATTGGGAACAGAAGCTCGATACAGATCATGGGATGTTTCATTCAGCGCCGGATTCCAAACAAAAAAAGACACCTGGGTAAATGTGCAAATACCTTTCAGTGAGTTCAAGGCGGGATTCCGTGGTCGCTCACTGGATCAAGTCAGCTTTGATCCGTCGAAAATACGACGTTTAGGGATACTGCTCGGGGACAAAAAGCCTGGCAGATTTGAGGTAGAGATTGATTCCATCAGCGCATACAGCGGTAAGTCATCCAACACGATCATGGACTTGGTGGCTGCAGATGGAAGATTCAAAACGCTGGCGGCTGCGGTGAATGCGGCTGGGCTGGGCGAAGTCCTGAGTGGAACCGGCCCGTTCACTGTGTTCGCTCCAACAGATGCGGCTTTTGAGAGTCTTCCGGAGGGGACTGTTGAAGCTCTTCTCACGGAAGAGGGAAAAAAAAGTCTGATTTCAATACTAAAGAACCACGTTGTTTCGGGAAGCGCTGATTTATCTTCCGCGCTGGGTGCAGGTTCGATTTCCAACCTCGAGAACAACACACTAAAAGTCGCGTTTTCGGAAGGAAGCGTCAGGGTAAACGATGCAGTCCTACAGCAGGCGGATGTGTCAACGTCCAATGGGATAGTCCACATCATTGATTCTGTCCTTATCCCAACAAAGCAGGGGCCGACATCTATCCTGGAGACAGCAAACAAAGCGGGCTCATTCAAGACGTTGCTGGCAGCTGTTGAGACAGCAGGGTTGGGAGAGTATTTGGAGTCCGGTGAATCGGTAACCATTTTTGCTCCAACAGATGCAGCGTTTGATAAGCTGCCTGCAGGAACTGTCGAGCAGCTCCTGAAACCTGAAAACAGAAAAAAACTGGAAACCATCCTCATCAACCACGCTTTGCAGGGCTCGGTGGGAGCCGGCACTGCCTTGAGCCAGGGAACAGCTGAAACGTTGGGGAATCAGACACTCACATTCAAAATTCAAGGCGGGCGTTTTGAGGTAAATGGAATAACTATCGATACAGTGGACTTAGTCTGCTCGAATGGAATAATTCATGTGGTGGATGAAGTCATTTTGTTTGATGAAAATGAAGACAGGGCAGATTTGGAAGTAAGCGATCAATCGGTAACCCCTCAGGCAAGCATCATAGCAGCGATCCAGCAAGGTGTGCCCCTGTATAATCAGGGCGACGCCCGAGCCTGCGCTGATGTCTACAGGGATTGCATCAAGTCGCTCGCAGTGCGCACGGATTTGAACGGTGTCATCAAGGCAAGCTTGAACCGCAGCCTGAAGATGTCCGAGAGTAAATCTGCAGATGAGAGTGCATGGATTTATCGCTACGCGCTTGACAAGACATATTCCACACTGACCGGCCACACGTTGTAGGCTGAACAATTTGCCAGCTTAAGGCGGGCATGCAGGTAGCGAATCAAAGATGGTTGAATCAATTGACCATCTTTTTTTCTTTTATTTGGAGGCATACATGCCATCTACGATTATTCAAAAAGGGTTTGGCAACACTTATAAAATTCAATAGACAATCATCCTTTGAATGATTCAGATAACACTTTCCTTGCTGCAACTGCTCCCTCGCAAGGACCTTTCCACTCTTACTTTCAATCATTTCGCTAATTAAAGACACTTCGGCGAAAATCAGTTATCTTTTTGTTATCGCCCTGGATCCATTGGCTGCTAAGTGAATAAATGGAAATATTCAACAACTCACGTTATATCAATCAAGTTCATGCATGCGTGCTGGCTGAACATTACCAATGACCATGTTTGTATGAAATCAAAGAAAATCTGATGAGGTGCGAAAATCATCAGCATGCCCGGATTGTTGAATAAATCACTTCTCTGCTGGCAAGACTTCAAGAAGCTCCTCCCACAAAACTTCACTCCAAACCCCCTCCCCTTTCCAGATAACTGTGCCTTTAGAGTCAACCAGGAAAGCGTATATCGAAGATTCAGTTTCAATTTCCAGTGATTCTTTGAAAGGTTGTTTGTCGATGTGAAGCGTCACCGTGCGCTTTCTGGAAGAATCTTCCTTGATTCCTGAGCGCATGCCCCGATAGATAATCCAGCGCATCAAAACGTTCATGCGACTAATGGTGGGCAATTCAAAAAAATCAAGATCATTGCGAGATGCAGCCAATGTCTCAAGATGAGGAAGCCAAGTATTGACGTCCAATTGCTGGTCCTGCTCAAAAGCAACCATCACCATATGATAATCCTGAGACTTGAAGACGCTTGGAAACAATACTTCGTTTCCTTGCAGGCTCTTGCCTTTAACCTCCGGGAATGAAATAGTTGACTGAGAATCAGCATGCATGGTGGATACATGGGGCAAAAGAACAAGAATCCAAAGGGATCGCTGGCTTCGCATCAATGAGACGATCCATGATTTAAAAAAATTGTCTGACATAAGCTGGCCACAGAATAAGCCACAATCCATATTTGAAAAGTAGGCATAAGAAAAAAGATCTACGATCGTGCCATGGGTATACTTCCGTCCGCTGCCTTCATTGCAGTCCTTCCATCAATAGAAAATGAATTAGCTGAGGGGGAACAAACAAAATGGAAACTGCGGTGTGGAATTGAAATTGAACAAGGAATAAGACAGTTTCTCTTATAATGACGGCCAAATTTATCCATGAATTGAATCCATGAAAAGTTGTATCCAGATGTTAAACATGGTGCTGGTATTGGTGTTGTTTCGCAATATTCAGCCCGAGGATGCAGCCCTTAACAGCCAAACCGCCCGGAAAAGCCCCACAACCTAGAATATTATCATTGTCGGAGGCACGCCGGCTGGCATTGTGGCGGCAAAATCTGATAAGAAAGTCATCATCCTTGAGCAGTCTTCCGTACTTGACGGTGTTCTTTCTTCCGTTGTCATTCGGCTGGATGACTATTATTTGGCTTCGAACAGTGGAGTCATCGAATCTTTTCGAGAACGGGTCCGTGAATACCACCGCAGCGAGCCGGCCAATGATCCAATGGTGAGGGCACACTTAAAAACTCCTATTGCCAGAAAAAAACAGACCGCGTCACGATACCTCATTTCCCTCAGGTGGTCAGTAACCTTTCAATGTTGACCTCATGAAAAGCATGTCAGCAATCCACCGGGAGCCAAAGGCTTCCCGCGTTCAATATTGATTGATCAACAGTATAGCCTGAGGAAATATGAGATGAGGTCGCACCCGACTCAAGCAAGGCGATAAAACTCTTCCCATTCTTTCCTGGGGCTCGCTCCTTTTAGCCAGTGGTTCGCAACCGCATGATTAGTTATCTGCTTATTATGCCGATCAAATTTGAGTCGGGTGTTAAATTTTTGAGCGATCACACCCAGACAGAAGACCTGGCTCAATGGCGCGGAAACTTCAAACGGGGACAGGGTGGTTTCGAGGCCTTGGCATGCCTTCAGGAAGTTTGCGTAATGATTAGTTGTATTTCTCGGATAACTGAGCAAATCAGTCGAGAGATCGGCTGCTTTTTCTTTGGGGATGACCGACAAGGTGCTCCCATGTGAATGCCCCTTGAATATAAGATCCTTGCCGTAGATTTCCTTTCCAGCAGGTAATTCCTGTGCAGGCATCACACGTCCATTTACGGGATTGACATCGCGGTTGATCTTAATGTCACCATAACCTTCGGGAACCATTGGGTGGTTTTCTTTTCCATCATACCAAGTGACTTTTGTCGCTGGCATTTTGCCTCGGGCTGGGAATTTAAATTCAAGTGTGGAAGCTTGCGGGAAGATCAATGGGTTATGTCCGTCAATCCTGATAGGAGTGACTTCTTCAGGTAAACCAAGATCTAGAAATTGATGGAAGCCATCCATGATATGCGCTCCCCAATCTCCGAGGGCTCCCATACCGAAATCATACCAGCAACGCCATTGACCACGGACAAAATTCCGATGGTAATCGTGATGTTGAGCGGTCATCAGCCAGGTATCCCAATCCAGCGTATCCGGAATCGTTTGCCCCTTTGGAAAAGCAGTCATGGATGTGTCCCATCCGTGCCAACGACGCCCTCCGTTCATGTGCGCGGTTATTTCACGCACATCCTGAATAATCCCCTTTTCCACCCATGTCTTGAACTGATAATAGTTATCCTGACAGTGCCCCTGATTGCCCATCTGTGTGACAACACCGTATTTTTTGGCACCACGCATCAAAAGCTCTGACTCCTGAAAAGTGCGCGTGAGCGGTTTTTCCACGTAAACATGTTTCCCCATGGACATCGCAAGCATCGCGATTGGAAAATGTGAGAAGTCTGGCGTCCCAACCGTGACGGCATCGATGGAATCCCCCATCTGATCGAACATTTCCCTAAAATCCTGAAACTTGGGAAGATCTGGAAATGCCTTGAGGCTTTTGAGTGTATGAGCCCCCCCCATATCCACATCACAAAGAGCAACAATGTCGGCCAAACCTGTCTGGTGCATCGCACGCAGATCACTACCGCCTTGATTACCAATTCCACAGCATGCCAGTCGCACGCGTTCACTGGGAACAACTGAGCGAGCACGCACAAGTTTCCCATCCTTATCCCTGAGCTCGGACTGCCCGCGAATGACATGGCTGGGTAAGATGCTGACGGTGGCGAGCGTTGCCAAGCTGTCCTTCAAGAAATGCCGTCGTGTTTTTTTCGCTGATGCGAAACTTGCTGAGGAAGTGCTAATCTGTTTCATACTCTCAATGGCATTCACATTAATCCAAATGTAAATCAATGGCGAGTATACATTTTGGAACCCAATGAAGACTTGAGGTTTATGGCTGAATCAGAAAATCCATTTCTCTTCTCGGAGTTCGTGGCCATTCAATTGCAAATACGTGAACCATTTTCATCCACTTTCCTGAGCGAAGTCTTTTCAGGTCCCACGTTCATGAGTTGGGAGCAATTCATGTGGAAAGCCACAGAACTAGGGAGTGCAGGTATCTCCGGAGCTTTTACTGAGGCGTGGTGAACGTTTTCCGAAATGGTCTCGTACATCAGATAGCCAGGATCCATCGGGCATGGCATAGGGGCGAAACACCTCAGTATATCCACGTCGTTCGTTGTAGAAAAGAGCCCGATGAAGTCCCAATTGACTGGCCTTGGTATGATCGATCAACGCTGCTGAATCGTTCGCACTCATCTGAAAAAGCACGCGCATCTCAAATTCCGAGAGTGCTTTTCGGTTTAGAAATCGTTGACTACTGTTGTAGGAATCCATCGTCGCTAAAACCCGAACCCCAAGGCTGGATCCTTCACGAATGATTCGATCCAATACGGCACCAGGCTTTGATTCACCTTCTTCGTCATTTGCGGAAAAACTGAATTCATCCTCGGGCCTTAGCTTCTTGAACAACTGAAGTCCAATCACGATGAAGTATATTTCGCCATGAACGGCTCCATGCTCGGCACGCCGATCCATATGGGTTTCAAGTCGCTCCATGATGTCCTCAAGTCGCTCATCCTTCAATGACCTGACTCGATGCGGCAGCATGGCGATGACCTGATCCATCATCTCACGCTTGGCAGAATGATCTGGAAAGGCATCCAGAACAATGAACTCGGCGCGATCTGAAGATTGTTGTGCCGCAAGCGAAATCAAACTACTGATGATCATTGAAAAGGCCATCTCTTCATTCTGACCGATGATCAGAAGGTTACTGCTGCTTTGCGCACCAAAGGCAGCGCCTGTCGGACCCTTGATGGAATTGGGAGCCCCCAGCCAGGCGCAGGTCTCTTCTGGACCGCCGGAAGGTTCGATTCCCAGGGCAACGGCAAGCTCATGGTTATCCTTGATATCGGCGGGGGCGTTCCCCTCAAAGACCACGGGACCCGTTTCCTTCGAAGCATGGTTTTGAGCCAGGGTGCTCACCTGCTGCAGATATGTGTCTCGCTCGTCGTCATTCAGCCAGACCGTCTGGAACGGACTGTTCCCTTCCACTGCGCCGTTTCTGTTGTTGTATATTCCTTCACCGGGACGGGAGAGAAGTCTGGGTGCGGCATTGTTCTCATCCATGATCAGATAAGAATCCGCCTCATCACATTGAAGTGCAATGCGAACCGCCATCTGGGCAAAAGTAGTGCGAGCCAGGGTGTAGGCGCCCCCCAGCGTCTGCGATCCCAGAATCACATGAATCCCGAACGCGCGCCCTTGGCGAACAATACGATCCAGCAAAACCGCTGCGTTTTGAGCCACGTGATCATCTTCGACAAAATATTCCTGAAATTCATCAATCATCAGGAGTGTGCGAGGCAGGGGCTGTGTATCCTCAGCGGAACGATACCTCGCCAGATCCTGGACCCCTTTTTCACGGAACAAGTCTCCACGCCGACGGAGTTCCTGATCCACTCGCTCCAACACGCTGAGGCCGAATTCACGATCGCTCTCAATCGCAACCACGCGGGCATGAGGCAGTTTATGCGCAGCATAACACTTGAATTCAACGCCTTTCTTGAAATCGATGAGATAGAACTCAACCTGATCTGGACTACACCAAAGTGAAAGATTGCTGACGATGATATGAAATAAAGTTGACTTACCTGAACCAGTTTTCCCAGCAATGAGGGCATGCTGCTGAGTACCTTTACCGAGCGTCAGATACTGCAATTTCGAAGCACCTGTCCGCCCAATGGGAACCTTCAATGAAGCGCTGGTATCTTGAGTCCAGCATGCATCGGGCTTGGGAGTGATTTGCGAGAACGGAACCTCCACGCGATTCGAATCGACATTGGCTTGTCCTATCTGATGGATAAGATGAACCGTGTCCTGAAATTTGACTCGATCCATCCAATTCAAATGAACGCCCGTCCATGCATGCGCTCCTAATCGATATCCCTTCTTTTGTGATTGAATCCAAACACAGTGTTCGCGCAGATCGTGAACCACAGCGTCTTCGGACATTGCCTGACGACGGTCACGATGCAGAAGCAAGAACACCCCGCAGCGGGCACCACTTACGGCGATATTATGTAATCTACGCAAGGCAGATTCACTGAATCCCGTGGGAAAATCGGAAACGACCAGCACATGATATTTTTCCGCGATATTGCCTGCGACTTGATTGTATTCGGCAAGGGTGTCGTATTCGTTGCGGAGATACATTTGTGTCACCTTCTCCATGTGTTCCGTCAAATCGAGCAGGCACTGCTCAATTTGATTTGGTTGGGTCCAGATACGTCGATTGATCAACTGGTCGTCATAATCGGCAAGGTGCATCAACCCTGCAAAGTTTTTACCCAGACCGACCGGATCGATCAGGGTAAACCTCATCCTCCCTGCAGGAGCGGTCAGCAGGAGTTCCAACGCGGTATGATTGATGGCCTCGATAATATGCTCAGGAGCTGGTCCTTCTGATTCAAACAAAACCGATTCTCCCAAGGGCATCTTGAAGACCATGGGCACTTGCAAACATGTGCCTTTTGGCAAGTGCATGCTCGAATCAACAGGAACCGATGGAGCAAATTCTTTCCAATCGATTGTGATTTGAGCAAAGCAGCCAGCCGGTTCCCCTGAAAGCGGAACTTCCCATCCCTGCGTGGATGCGGTATTCCACGTCTGTTCCAACTGCTGAACGGCTTCCCGACTTGTGTTGAGGTCTGAACACCACGCAGGAATCAATCGATTCCAATCAGAAACGACGTCTCCAATTTCCTGATCAAAGCGAAGTGTGACCTCGGTTTGCAATGCCTGTTGATCCGTTTCACCTTTTTCATCCTTCTCGTGGAAAGCAAAATTTCCATCGTCCAATCCTGAGGACCTGCTCTCACTCAAGCGTTTCAGCGCAGTGGCAAGCATCGATTCATGCCGCGCCATCAAACGGTTTCGCTGGGGTAAGAGCTTGTTGAGTCCGCGTTCACATTGTTCTGTCGCCGAAACATCGGCATCAAGCCATGCGGCTTCGAGACGGCTTTCAATGGTCTGAAGAACTTTGCGTGCAGAGGCCGTGGCATCCTCACGACTTCGATTGGCGGCAAGTTGGCATTGTTCGATCAAGCCGGTGCAATTTGCGAATAAATTCACGAAGGAGCGTGCGGCACCTCGGGCCAGGATGTAGCCCATCGCGTATACAATCATTACCAGCCCCCCCATACCCCCGAACCCCATCAAGATCCGGTTCTGAGTTGCACCAATGGCATCGGATACCTGTGGTATCAGGAATACAATCGCTCCGCCAATGCCAAGGCAACACAGGATCAGCCAGATGGAGACGAAGGAAAAGAGGCGGGCCAGAGCGTTGTGAGCGGAAAAAGAGAGAGACGATTCGAGCTCAGTCAACTGGGATTTCAATGACTCAAGCAGTGCATGCTCATCTTGGATGCTTACTTCGCCAGGAGAAGGTTGTCCTCCATCTCGCAGCCACTTCCTGAAATTACCATAACCTTTGAAAACCCTCCAACCAAGCCCGCCAATGCTTTCAAGACGCTGGGTCTCATTTGATAATTCAGCCGAAAGAGTTTTCCCTGCATGATCCACCGATTGCAGATCAGCGTCGTGCGCGCGATTAGCCTGCAAAAGTTCTTTTTGATTTTCATACTTCTGTTGACTGCGCGTTTGCTCGGCGGTCTCATTCAATGCCTTCTGCGCATTCTCATAAGCATGATCAATACGAACCTTGCGCGCGGCAAAGTGGGATTCGAGTCGAATTCGCTCCTCATTCAGAGCGTCCATCGCCTTTTGTGTTTCAGCTTCAGCCTGTCGTTTGAAGCGCGCGTTTTCCAACGCAGATTTTTGCTGAATGGACTTCAATTCGCGATCGCGTGATGCGATCAATGCCTTCTCGCGAACCCCCAGCTCCTCCATGGTCTGGCGGAGCTTTTCCAAGGTCGAGATCGATTGACCTGCTGTGAGTATTTTAGCCACAATCTTTCCTCACTTTCTTCAAGATAACATCCAGCTTTTCCATCCCATGCACGGCTCGGTTCACGCTTGATTCGAGTTCCTTGATGTAGTCACGCTCGAATGTGTCCGCCTTGCTATCTTTCCAAACCGATCGCGTCCGTTCCCATGTTCGAAGGAGATCTTTGGTCAATGCCATTAATTGATTGCGTGCGTGCAAACTCATGATTCCAGCTCTCCCAACTTCTTGTTGACTTCGTTACCCCGCTGATCCGGCAAACCAGTTCCCCCATCTAAAGCCTCAACCATGTCCGATCGATCCGAATCAAGCGATTTACGTCGATCCGCATAACCCTCCAAAGTACGAATGATTCGATCAAGGAGAGCGGCGCCTTGTTTCAGGTCCTGAAACATGACCGCTTGGAGTTTTTCCACTTCACGCCCCAGCGGTTCCACGTCGCTTTGATATCGACGACACCACTTTTTTACTCGATGAAGCTTTTCTTCGGCTTCCTGAAAGGCTTGCTTGGCGCGTTGAAGGGCTACTTGCTGTGCATCGCTGGAATGACGCATTTGTGAGAGCTTGGCTCCAAAGATTTCATTTCGCGTCTCCTCCAGAGCACGCCGTTTGAGACGCACTTGATGTTCCCAAAAAGGTTTTTGCTGTTCTTCCAGCCAGATCAGCGTTCGCTTGAGATCGCTGCCGACTTCATCCATGGTCGTTATCGACTTTTCGAGGTACTGAACTAGCTTCACCCGGAACAATTCCAAAGCGTCCACCGAATGTATCTGAGCCTTTGAGGGCATGGCTATCGTTGCTCCAGATAATCCTCGATCCGCTGCGCTTTGCGAAGCAAGAAGGGGGTATGTTCGTTCGACACTTCAACAAATTTCTTCAAAGCCCGCATGGTCTGACTGAATTCCTCTGCAAACCGTTGGTGTTCCTGATCCTGCCAACTGTCGCCAAGCGCCTTGAACCGCGCATCCAGCAAAGTCATTCCCTGCTGAAGGCCTGCATTAAAGTGCTTCAACTCCTTCGCGAAGCGTCGAACTTCTTCCGGATCCATGATTGCTTTTGACATCAGCGTCGCCTTTCCATTTGTTTTCTAAAATCCCTTACAGCAATGATTGGGAGCAAGTATCAGACCAATTGGGCACATTTGGGTTTACTTGGCAACATCAGTTTTGAGGGAGCATTTTTACCAATTATTGAGGAGATCAACCATAGCGAGCCCCATGGCTTCCCCGATGTTCATGTAGGTTTCAGCATTGCCGTTGTAATGGCCACCAGAACTACCGCCTTTGGACAATGGATGGCTATAGACTGCCGCTACGTTGCCTTTGAACTCAGGATAACTGGAGGAGCGGCTATCCACGGCTAACATGGCATCCAGTATTTTCCTTCCTTTGCCTGTGTCCTCCTTGCTCGTTTGCCCCAGGGAAGCACAGACGAATTTTGCTTCGGGTGCGTTGAAATCCTTACGCAATTGTTTGATGAGATGAACAAGATTTGTTTTGTAATGGGCGGAGAGCGCTTCGCTTCGACTGTCACGATCTCCCTGCCACCAGAAGAAACCGGCAATCTCGTATTTCTCTGCGCCGGGATAATACGTATCGAGCTCACTCAATACTTCTTTGACTCTCGCAATGTCCCCATCATATTGCATGCCCGCATACCAAGTGATCTTCTTGGGATCGGTGCCTTTTTGCCAACGCTCGGGTGAACCTTCGTAACCCGGATGCACCCAGGTCACACCCTTGGAATCGGTGAACTCATATCCTTCGCTACCCGGAGGCAACAAATCCCAACCCAGAGCTCGATTGCCAATACAACTCTTGAGCAGCAGAACAGGTTCGTTGATTGCTTGGCCCAGGTAATGGCCTATGCCAATTTCCGGTCCGATATTGCTTTGACCGATGGTCAACCAGTCATTGACAAAAACCTGCATCCCGCCAAGACCACTTCCCATGACTCGCACATTGCGAACGTCATTGCGCACTGTCCAAGCCCCATCTTCATCAATGAGGTAAGGATACAGCCCCTTTTCCCTTGCTGCGTGAGACAAAGAGCCTTCGGGCCCTTTTCGGCCCGGCTCAATACGACCGAAACCCAACATATTGGATTGCCCCATCATGATATAAACCTTGACCGGCTTCGTCATATCTGGCGATTGACCGTCAGGATCAGGCGATGACGGTCCGCAACCCGACACAATACAGGTGCAGGCGCACGCGTGAAGCAGCGCAACAATCAGTATCATCTGGAATCTAATTTTCATACTACTTTCGAGAGGCCCAACATACCGCAGGAATCCCTGCTCAACATGATGTCGATCATAGACGGTTTCATACAAAAAGCAAAGTCAGTATTACAAAGCAATATGGAGATAGAAGCATCGCGGAAAGCGCTTTAGGTGCATGATTAATGATAATTTCACACTCAACAGCAATGGTTAGTGAACTAGATATACACCTAAGGATATTAATTTTTTGGAGGAGTACGTGCCAGCGCTGTCCAGATCATTTTAATGTTAGAAATAGTCCGCAGGGAAAACTCCAGAAGCCCATTTCAAGTCAGTTCTCTTTGACTCTGGGTTGGAGTAATTTGGCAATAAGCGCTGTCCAACCCGTTTGATGACAGGCTCCTACGCCACGCCCACTGTCACCGTGAAAGTATTCATAAAACCAGATGCAATCTTTGAATTGTGGATTCAACTGAATATCGGGATGATGCTTGTAAATAGGACGATGCCCTTGATCGTCCCTGCGAAAAAGATCCCCCAGACGATTGGAAATATCCTCAGCAACTTCTTCAAGAGTGAGCTTTTGTCCCGAGTTGGAAGGCGATTCGACTTTAAAATCGCTTCCGTAATAGTGGTGAAAGCGTTGGAGAGATTCAATAAGCAGGAAATTGACAGGAAACCAGATGGGACCACGCCAATTTGAATTACCGCCAAACATATGGGTATTGGATTCAGCCGGTTGATAATCCACTTTTGAAGAACCGTTGCAATGCTTCGTTTTCCCCTCACAGTGCAAGACATAGGGATGTTTCTCATGTATTTTGGACATTGACCTGACACCGTATGAGGAAAGGAACTCATCTTCGTCCAGCATCCGCCGCAATAAACATTTGAGTCGACTTCCACGCAAGAGGGAAAACAAATGACGATGTCCTCTGCCAGGTTCGTTCCAACGTGAAACAAGCGAGGCCAATTCCGGTCGGTTCTTAAGTATCCAGTCAAGGTGTTCGTTGAACCTCGGCACCCTTTCAAGCAATTCCGGTTCGAGCACTTCCACCGCGAATATGGGGATCAGTCCCACAATGGAACGCACTTTGACGTGAATCGGTTTTTCTTCAGGAAAGTGTAAAACATCATAAAAGAACTCATCCTCTTCATCCCACAAACTAATGCCCGACTCACCAATATTGGTCATGGCTTTTGCGATGGCCAGGAAGTGATTTAAAAACTTGATGGCGATTTCTTGATAGACCGGATTCTGCAGTGAAAGCTCCAGTGCCATGCGCATCATATTGAGTGAATACATCGCCATCCACGCAGTACCATCTGCCTGATCCAACTGCCCACCTCCGGGAACTGGAATGCTTCGATCAAAGACCCCAATGTTATCCAGTCCAAGAAAACCACCCTGAAAGACATTTCGATTGTCCACGTCCTTACGGTTCACCCACCATGTAAAATTCAGGAGCAGTTTATGAAAGACTTGTTCGAGAAAACGACGGTCTGCAAATCCGTTGCGTTTACGGTCCATCTGGTAGACACGCCATGCACCCCAAGCATGAACAGGCGGATTTACATCTCCAAAAGACCATTCGTAGGCGGGAATTTGCCCATTAGGGTGGAGGTATGATTCCTGAAGCATTAATAGCATTTGCTCCTTGGCAAATTCGGTATCGATCAGAGCGAAAGGAACACAATGGAAAGCTAAATCCCAGGCGGCATACCAGGGATATTCCCACTTGTCTGGCATGGAAATGATGTCGGCATTTTTTAAATGAAGCCATTCATGATTGCGTCCATGGTGTCGTGAAGCTGAGGGAGCTGGCTGCCCCGGATCCCCAGCTATCCACTTTTCAACGTCATAATAATAAAACTGTTTACTCCAGATCAAACCTGCAAAAGCTTGCCTCTGGATTAACCGTTCATCAGGGCTTTCGATATTTTCTTGAAGGTGACCGTAAAAACGATCCGCCGAATTCCTGATCTGCTGAAATGTTTCATCAAATCCTTCAAATGGCTTGATCGCTTTTTGTGACGTCAGGCGAAACCTTAATTTTCTGGTTTCTCCAGCTTCTAACTTCAAACGATGCAGCGCGGCGCATTTAGTACCCTGCCCATTGGGGTTGATCGCCTTTGAATTACCATGAACAAGGTATTCGTGAAACGCATCCTTCCAATAACCTTGAGGCTTCGAACCCAATCTGTGTTCTGGACGTGATTCATTGTCCGTGAAGATTAGATCATCTGGATTTTCAGCATGGAAATGAAGATGACCGAGCGCTTCATGATGAATCTCCAGACCAATGGAATCCACTCCTTGCATGCGGGGTTTGGCTTGATCATTGTTCCCCCAGGACCATGTATTGCGGAACCAAAGCTGCTGAAGAAAAGTCAGAGCAGCAGGCTCGGGCCCATGATTAACAATCGTTGCTTCAATCAAAGTATCATCAGGCCGGGGTCGAGCATATTCGATAAAAACGTCAAAGTATCGATCCTCTTTGAAGACCCCGGTATCCACCAACTCATACTCGGGGCTTTCTTTGCCAGTTCGATTCCCATCCACGAGCTGTTGATAGGGAAAAGCAGCCTGAGGATATTTATAGAGCATCTTGAGGTAATCATGCGATGGAGTGGCATCAAGGTAATAATACACCTCTTTGACATCTTCACTGTGATTGCCTTCGACACCAGTCAGGCCAAACATGCGTTCTTTGAGTATTGGATCCTTGTGATTCCACAAACCAACCCCCAGACACAACGATTGTCGATCATCACTGAAACCAGCGATTCCATCCTCACCCCATCTGTAGGCCCGACTGCGCGCCAAGTCATGGCTGAGGTAGTCCCATGCTTCTCCTGTGGAGCTATAATCCTCTCGCACAGTGCCCCACTGACGCTCACTCAGGTAAGGGCCCCATTTTTTCCATAATGACGATGCAATCTCGTTTTGCATAAATTGATCCATTCAAACAAACACACTCGAACGTTCACGACACTGAAAAGAAATCAACTCAAGATTTCAAGGACTATGACCGCGAAGAAAGCGTGTGTGGATGGACCGAGCATATAATCAAGAAATACCAGTTGTCCTTTTGGATTCAAAAACAGATCTTCGTCACCACCGTCAAGCCAGCTGGTCCCAATAATAACTCCCTTGATCTGGATATGATAAAAGTAATCGTTGATAGAGCCTTTCTATATGCTGCAACCTTAGCGGGCGGCAAATGACATGCCCCTGGATGAATATCTATTGTATGATTGGCGTGCTATTTTTTGTCAGAACCCAGTCAGGAAAACGCATTGCTAAAAAATGCTTTTGACACTCATGAAGACGCCGCTCCCAGGAGCCCTGAACTTTAAAAAATTATGGACGCGCTCCATCCTTTTGGACAAGATTCAACATATCATGAGAATATCAAAGAAAAACCAACCATGCGAAAAAGGGTTCACACTGATTGAATTACTTGTGGTGATTGCCATCATCGCCATTCTGGCCGGCATGCTCTTACCCGCGCTTTCCAAGGCCAAGGAAAAGGTTCGCCGCATCAGTTGCCTCAACAACCTCAAGCAGATGGGATTAGGATCCATGATGTATGGTCAGGACAATGAAAAAGGATGGTTATCAGGCACTCCCGACGATAATAGTGACGATCTGTCCTGGTTGCATCCAACTTACATCCCAAGCGCCAATGCCCAATCGATATTTGTATGCCCATCCACTCAAAACTTTATCGGTACAAATACAGTCACGGTGCGAGGCAGAAAAATACTGGAGGATTTACGCCGCCAGGCTCCATATAAACGCATGCGCGGCACTCGAACCCGACAGGCAGATTTACGTGGAGTTAGCTATGAGATCAACGCGTTCATGAATTACACGACAAGAAAAACTGAACGAACGGTCCTGAGCTGGGTACACAAGAGCTCTGCTCAGGGATTAAGGGGACAAGTGGTTGGCCCGTCCGATATTTATTTGATATTTGATGGTGACGGTCAGGGAACAGGAGCACAAAACAATTACCCAGATCCCAACGACAATCACGGCGAAGCTGGCACGAACTTCCAGATGTGCGACGGAAGCGCCAAATGGGTCAAGAAAGAGAAATACGTCTACACCTACGAATTATCGCAGGACGAAAACCGCTCGCGACCTTGAGTCAATTCAAACAAGAGGTTGCCTCCGCTCAGATGATCTTGCTTTGGATCTGACCATCTTTGTTACTGAGATCGGCAGATTCGCAAATACAGCTGTAAGGCCCCGATTTACTGGACATAAAAAATGAAATCATTACTGAAGAGCCCATCGGGGTTTTGAAGCTGGACCAAGTGCATTCCAGTTCCAGCCTCATTGCTTTTTTTGGCCGGTCGCGAAGCAACCAGTTCAGGGCGAATGAGAAAATCGCTGCTGATTCCACCTCGATTCAGCCCATGAATAGCCAATACATTCTCTCCAGGCTTCAATGAATCCAGAAGGTGGCTCAAGTCATAGGTTTCAAATCGATCAGCCACCACCTCAGCACTTGAGTCTGTTGCTTGAGAGTCCCAGCTCAATTGGCGAGGCCTGTTCCTCGACGCTATCCGCTTACCATTGATGTAAGCAGAGAAACCGTCATCAGCCTGAATCCTGAATTCGAGGCCGTCGTAACTGGAGGGATTTTCCACGACAAAAGGAATACGAATGAAGACACTGGTATTATCTTGCATCGCATCTTCCAGATCTGTCTCAATCATGTCGCCATATCCTTCTCCTTTCTCATAGCCAAAGCCTGTATCCCCAAAAAACCAATCGGAGTCATCAAAACCTAACCGACGCCATTTTGTTCCCAGGCTTCCGTCCTTTGGAACGAGCCCATGGGCTGCCCCCCCCGCCCTGACCAGCTTGGTTTCGAGTTTCCCTAAAGGAAGAGATTTTAAAGTAACAGTCACCTTTTGATCAAAGCTGGCGGCGCCCCTGTGCTCCGCCTTCTCCACACGAAGCGTGCCGGGCACTTTATGTCCGTTAATGATCACATGGGCATCTTCCATGATATGGCGTCCGCTCATCGTCATCGAAAGTTTATCGAGAGTCAAAGCAGGGAAAACTTGAGGCCCTCGCTGCCTTTCAATCCTACCTGAAGTCCAGAGCGCCGGTTGCGGATAATTCAAACCGATATTCTGTCCCAAGCGTCCGGTAAAGGTTCCAATAAATTCCCCCTCAGTCGCAAGTGATACTAATTGCTGAAGTTCATAGTTCCTCCCGGGATGGTTTCTGTCTGCATAATGCTGCCCGTTAAATTCCAGTGCAGCGGGCACTGGATTTCCATCATGCATCCAGACTCCTTCGCCCTGCAAAACCACCCCACCCTCGCGAGAGGACTGCTCAAGGGCTTTCAACAAATCCAGAGACACCGGATCGTTTACGGCCATTTCATTCAAAGTGACCTGTCGAGCAAACGCGCCGGAAAACCCGGTACTGCCTTCCAGCACCATATCCCACACGTTATCAAATTCCCGCCGACTCCCCCAGGAGAGACGCCACAGGGATCGCTCAGGAACCCCACGGTCGGCCATCGATGCATAGAAATCAAAGTCGATCAAATTCAGACGCCCCTGAGGTAGAATCATCCAGCGATCATATGCGCCTCTCCAAGTCGGTGCATCCATCCCTGACCCTCTCGTATTAGTACTGACCCAGAATGGCATTCGATGGCAATTCCCGCATACATTCACATCTGGGTTCCCCTGTTTATCCCCGACAACATGAAACATTCTAAATCCGTTTCGAGCTTTTGACGAAAGTATGTTGTCATAGGCGCGTCTCTGAGCCGGTGGATAGGGAACTGTCAATAGAAACGCTGCTAACGCATCACGTTGGTCAGCATTCAAAGCACCCGCATTACCTTCATTGTTCAAGATTTCTTCACCCACCCTTTTCATCGTGGAAGCCAGGGCACCATCAACCAAGTGACGCGTGCTGCTCGCAGGATCATTCCTGTTGCTGTTGGCTTCAACTGCATTCCTGGTACTGGCGGTATTGATTCCACCATAGGGATCGCCAGGGATTCCATCCCAATGGTAGGGGGCCGTATCCCGAAGACCCCGGGCAGGCATCGTGGTGCGGGGGTACGATCTGATTCCCTCCCGTTGAGATGGGAGTCTGCAGCACCCAAAGTAACTGGTCTGTATGTCCATCAGGATGACAGCTTTCGCAGGAGAAGGTCGCCGTGCTGGAGGCATCCGCATCGTTGAAGGCAATCCGTCCCTGTTTCAATTCAGGATCTGTTGAATCTTCCAAAATTACAGTGTGTATATTTCTGGGGGTACCGGGGGTCGGAGAGATCCAGATAAGATACCGTGTTTGCAACGGCATTGAGAACCCAAGCTGCCGAGGGCGAGCCATCTTTCGAACAATCGAGGGCAATCCCCCGCGGCACGTGGTCCACGCTCACGCGACCAAGCACTTCACCAGATGTAGCATTCAGGGTAAAAACCTTATCCGATCCGGCAGCGGAAACCACCAAGGTCGAATCATCATCGCTGACTTGAATGGCAAACGGTGTCGCGAGGGCCATACCTGGTCCGGGATGCTCAGGGAGTAGCGGTTCAAGATCGATAAACCTGGGAGCATGGGGCGCATCGCCCCTGAAATCGATCTGTGTAATTTGATTCAAAAAAGCACGGTTTTCCAGTTCAGCCAAACCATGATGGGCGGTGCCAGATTGACCATTGACCGCATTCCGTGCATCGGTCTGGGCAATATAAACGGTCCCGTGGGAGTTGACGGTCATTCCGTAGAGCAAGGTCCCTAGAGAATCCACTGTTTCAATCAGTTCATCAGTCGATGTATCAAAAACAAACAAATCTCGATCAGGAATTTGGGAATGCTTCACGATATCCACGACGGCTCCAAGAGAAAGCACGTTGTTATTATCGAGGACATGTTCTCGAGCGTCAAAAGTGGACAATTTGCCATCCAGCTCACCAGTGCCACCAGAGATCTGTGTCTGGTTATTTGATTCAAAAGGAACGACGTAAAGACGGTCTTCTCGCACCATGATGGCACGAGGATCCTGTGCATGAATAGTTAACTTTTTCTCTACTTGCCGAGTATGCACATTGACCACGGCAATTTGATTCTCGGCGGACAAAGCAACATATGCCTTTTCATTGCTGGCAAAAGCTATGCCTACAGGCTCATCAAAACGGGTTGCTTTTGTTCTGGGGTCGATATCCTGAATCGTTGCCAGAACGTTCAAATAAAAAGGGCTGGTCGGATCGGTGTCGATCACACTCACTGAGTCGGATATGTGATTAGATACCCAGATTTCCTTCCCATTCGGTTTCAGGGCCAACCCGACAGGGTCAACCCCCACGTGGATTCGTGCGACAATGCCAAAATTACCCACTTGAATCACATCAACCGTATCCTCGCGGGTATTGACCACAAATACGTTACCGTCATGCAGCAAGATAGGGCGAGCATGTGGGCTCAAAAAATCAGGGTGACCGATCTGACGATGTTTCATCAAGGATGGCTCATGCTTTTCTGGGTAATCCTGAGCCTCCAGGCTTTTGGATGCGACAAAGAAAAAAAACACTCCTGATGCCAACCTCAAAACGGGGATTTTCATCCTTATTGAAAATTTCTTGATTAATGAACAGACCACAAATAAAAAACGTATTATCGCCCGAAAACCTGACCAGACAATTTGTTCTGAAGTCTCGATCCAGACTTTTTCAATGAAGCAATCTATTTGATAAATGGATTCCGCACTTATTCCTCCCCTGCAATGGAGTGGATGATGCTAACGAGAAAGAAATGAATCACTCAAAATCACGGAAACAATCATATCCTGAAATCCGCGTTTGTTGCCTGTAATCTGTTGCGACAATGCACGGGCGGTTCGTTGGTCACCGAAGCTCAGCGGACGACCGGTGCCGTATATCAATAACTTTTCAGCCAGACATTCCACAAATAAATCAATATTGTTGACCAGGTAGGCTTTGAGATCCGTGACATCTTTTAAAACCGTTCCATCAGGCATCACTGCCCTCGTATCGATATGCCTTCCCTTCTGGGTTCCCTCCCCCTGACTGGCATAGAATTCTTCTTTCAATGGCGTAGAGGCTAACTGGGTGTAAACCGGATAATACTCACGCCAGCGTCCAACAGGGTCATAATGCTCCATCACGAAACCAAGCGGATCAATTTTTGTATGACAGCGAGCACAGGAAGCATCGGCTTGATGTGCCAACATTTTTTCACGCATCGTTATCGTACCGCTTGTATCCGGAGCCACGGAAGGAACATCAGCTGGTGGGGGCGGCGTCGGTTGACCAAGGACATTTTCCAGCAACCATACCCCTCGATGCACTGGGTGCGTATCCACACCATTTGCAGTCGCCATCATAATGGAAGCCAAGCCAAGTAAACCACCTTGTTTCCCTCCCTTCGGAAAAGTCACACGTTGCATCTTGTTTCCGGTGATCTCTCCTCCGTAAATCTTGTTGAGGTTTTGGTTTCGAAAACTGAATCCCGGATCAATAAAATATTCCAGACTGTGGTTCTCAACCAACATCTCCTCAAAAAAGAGTTCGGTTTCGTTGATCATAGCCTGACGGTCAGGGCCATAAAACTTTAGCAATCGAGGATCAGGCATGATATCCATGAGCTTTCTTGTGCCCAACCACTGACCAGTAAAGTGACGGACGAAAGCACTACGCTGGGGCAGACGCAACAAACGGTGCGCTTCGCTTTTCAAGGTCACGGGGTCCGACAGTTTACCTTTTACCGCCAAGGAGATTAGTCGATCATCGGGAGGAGCGCTTGTTAGGAAATAGCTTAATCGGCTCGCTAATTCAAAACCATCCAAACTACCCGATCCAAGCTCACGAAACAGGAAACGTGACGATAGAAGGGCTTTCCTGATAGCGAGGTGGAGTGCATCTTCAATACGCTTGTCAGGAAAAGATTCCCGATGTGCATGGACAAGATCTAAATATTTGTCTAACTGCAATGAACTTACAGGTCGCCTGAATGCTTTTGAGAGAAAACCTCTGAGAAACCTTTCAGTAAATACCAGATCCGATACTTCATCTGACCGCCTGTTCAAAAATGCTTTCGATCTGACCATCCTGGCACGCTCTTTTTGGCTACTGACGGTGCGACTCGGGCCACTAACGGAAACCCGCACAATATCCAATGCTGGACCAAAGCGATACATCTGTTCATGAGCATAAGACTGACACCAATTGTGTGGACCATTGAATAACCCGCCACCATAAATAGCGGGAGGCTTATCCAAATCAGGATTGCTTAGGTCAAGTTGACCGCTTTCAATAAGATCGCGAATGGCTTCGTAAAACTCCGCCTGTGAGGACCCTCGTTTTCCTCCGTTCAATTGAATTGCTGCAGCATAAAAAGGACGATCATTCAACAAACGGTCATCAATAAAGTCATGCGAAAGATCAATTCTTCCAGGATCAGAAAAAACCGGACCATCCGCCCATCGAAAACCCAGCACCTCACCCTGAAAAAGTTCTGCTTCCAGAATTCCAAAGCCTCCTTCTGAGGGTTCCGTCGAAACTTTGAATTCTCCGATTTTTCTTAGATCAGAAAACCGTGCATATTTTTGTTCCCCATTCTGCCTTGCATAAACTGCCAATTTGAAAGGCGCCTTTCTTTGATCATAAAACATGCGATCACTTTGAAAGGTATTGGCTTCAATCTGAACACGATAAATGCCACTCACCGGCGCTTCAAACGAAGAAGTCCAACCAGCTCCACTCGCCATATTCCGAGAAGAAACAAGTCGGAAAACACTACCCGTTTGCCTACCTCCGCCCCCTGCATCTGTACTCAATTCAGACATGGGAATGGAATAATCACGAGGCTCCGCTTTGGGCAGGGAAATAGGCTGTGGCAGAAATTCGTCCGCAATGGCAGTCGCAATCTCAAGATACTGAGCCAATAATGGGGGGGACAGGACCATCCCCGACGCCACATTATCGAATCCGTGTTTGGAAGTGTCAGAGGGGAATGAAGGAGGCACTTCAAATTCCGGGTAACCAAACAAATCCCGGATGGTATTTTCATATTCCACCCGATTGAGTCGTCTTGGCAAAGTTCCACCGACGGGCGCATGCCGAGTAAGCTTTTCTTTCAACCACGCCAAAAATTCATCGCGCTCCTGTGTTCCTGGGAAAGATCCAGCATCATTTGGGGGCATGTCGCTCGAACCCACGACGTCATGAATCGTGGCCCACAAATTCACGGTTTCGGGGGAGGACCAATCAAAGGAAGCTTGCCCAAGATTCACATCACCTTTCAGGGAATCATTACTTCCCTCATGGCACTCGAAACAATGCTGTTCGATGAAACTCGATACTGAGCGAGGCAATGTATCAGCTGAAAGAACAATAGCGGACAACCAAATCGAGTGGCACCAATGGAAAATTTTCATCAAAAGCCTAAACTAAGCACTCATTCATATTGTGGCGCGCGCCAGCAAACGCCTCAATTCCCATTCCCATCTTCTGCATCAGAGTCAGCATTAAATCGCCTAGAAGCCTTGACTTGGAGGAGGTGCGGTCGATGGCCCAGTGATTACCGTGAGAGAAATCACCCCCGGCGATAAGTGTGGGTAAATTGCTATTATCATGTGTATTCGAATCCCCCATACCGCTACCGTAAACAAGGGTTGTGGAATCGAGTAGTGATCGATCTTGGTGATCTTTGCAGTTCCCCAATGTTTCAATGAATCGTGCAAAACGCCGCACGTGCTCCCTGCCTACAAGATTATATTCGGCAATTTTCTTTGTTTCATTTCCGTGATGTGAAAGACCGTGATACCCTGCGCTCAGTCGCTGCCCCTCAATTTCAAAAACCTGACTCCATCCTGGCACCAGAAAAGTCATCACACGCGTCGAATCCGTGCTCAAGGCCAAGGCCATGAGATCATACATTATTGACTCGCATTCCAAAGACTGATCAGGAGATACCGGGTCAAAGGGAGGCAATGCATAATCTGTTTCAGGAAATGGTTTCTCCAACCAGGCCTCCTGTTTTTGAAGCATTTTCTCCACCTGCCTCAGAGACGACAAATATTCATCCAATTTCTGTTGATCACGCCGTGAAATTTGTCGGTGAACTGAGTTGGCCTCATCCTTCAAGTCATCCAATACGCTACCATTGCCTCTCAATACATATTCCATTCTGGACTTGTCGCTATCAGAACGAAAAAGTGTTTGATAGAGTACGCTTGGACGACCAATCATCGGTAAAGCCACACCCTCCCTGGTAAAACTTAATCGTGCTGCATCAGGAGGCGTACCACAGGTGAGTTGCAAGGATGCATATCGTGTTTGATGCCCAACGTGGCCCGCAACCAATTGATCCATGGAGACAGCGCCTGTTGCAGAACCACTCATCCAGGCCTTCCAGCCTTCATGCCCATTTCGACCTCGATGATCCAGACCGGAAAAAATTGAGAACTGATTTCTGAACTGTGTCAGTGGCTCCAGCACAAAAGGCATTTCATAGGATTTGCCAATACTCTTTGGGAAAAAGTCGGCCTGATGAAAGCCAAGATAAGTACCAATGCATACAAGCCGCTTGACAGGCTCAGCTGAAGAAGAGGCATTCATCACTGATGTCTCAAAAGACTCCAACAAGGGAAGGGCCAACCCAATTCCAGCTCCTCTCAAAAACTTTCTACGATCGACTTTCAAGTTCATTGTAATCCAAAAACATGCTGTAAGTGTTTCTTAAAATATGGTCACGATTGTGTATGAAACAAATCAAACTAAAGACTTTTTCAATAAAGCTCAACAATCGCAGCGCTGGGAGTGAACGAACATCCCCTGCCCCCAATTCAGACCACGTCTTCATATTCAATGAAAGCCTCGACCTCACCAAAGGGTTCAGATTTCATACGAAGGGAACAAGTTTCCTTTATCGAAAACAATCCCAAAACCGAACCTGTCAAAATCATTTGCCCAGCTCGCATCTCAATGCCAATGACATTCAAGTGATGCATCAACCATCGTAACGAGGAAGCAATGGTTGTAGTCAATGTGATGCTGCAACATGTTTCAAGCAATATGCCGTCCTTGTAAAGCGAAAGCGATGGGGTTCCGTGATCTAGAGCCTTTATCCCAGACCCTGCAACGACCCCGGCATGCAACGCATTGTTTGCGATTAACTCAGCTGCATCGGGTTTTTGAGATCGAATCACATATTGATGCAATTCAATGACGGGAAAGACACGCGACACACAATCAGGAAGACCTTTCGTTTGAAAATCCCTTGGAGTTGGTGGACGGGATAATTCAATGGCCAACTCGCCTTCGCAAGCCAACCCAGCATAGGCCTTACCAGAAACGCTTGTTCCAGAAGCATACTGTTCCGTATCGAACAACCTTCCCATGATACAATGATCGATACCCAGTTGAGAACGGATCGCAGGGGATGTGCAACCCACCTTGTAACCAATAACCTTTTCGCCCCTTTTACATCTCAAGTTAACAACAGCTGATTGCAATGCATAAGCCTGATCGACGCTTAATTCAATCCCACCTGCAAAAAGTGTTCCAGGTCTGCCCAGATCATAATCTTCCAGTTGACGCAGGGCCAAATTATCGGTGCTCATACCATTTAGCTTTTCTTGCCCCATGCGCATGTATGAACTCCATTTTGAATAGGAATCACGAAAACGGTTTAAGCAATGATCTCGCGCAGTACCTCACCGTGCACATTAGTGAGACGACGTTCGATACCATTATGATAAAAGGTCAACTTTTCATGATCAAGACCCAGTAAATGCAGGACTGTCGCATGAAAGTCATGCCAATAAACTGGTTTCTCTGCAGTCTTCCATCCGATTTCATCTGTGGAACCGTACGCAACGCCCGGTTTCAGGCCGCCTCCGGCCATCCAGAGTGAAAAACCATACATATTGTGATCCCTTCCCGCCCCCAGTTCATCATCATTCGATTGCGTATAGGGAGTTCTCCCAAACTCCGTGGTAAACAAAACCAGAGTATCGTCCAACATGCCCCGTTGACGAAGGTCCCGGATCAACGCGGCAACGGGCTGATCAATTCGTTGCGCTTCACGGGAATGATTTTTCTTCATGTCCTCGTGACCATCCCAGTTGATGCGGGGTGAGCCAAAGGAGCCACCCGATATAAGTTGAATGAAACGAACCCCTCTTTCGAGCAAACGGCGTGAGAGCAGGCAGTTTCTCCCAAAGTCTCTTGTCGGTTCCTGGTTCAATCCGTACATCTCGCGGGTGGATTCAGATTCACCGTCGATGGCAGTGACTTCAGGAATAGTTAACTGCATGCGAGCAGCCAATTCATGACTCCGCACGCGGGCCATAACGGCGTCTTCCCGGCCATGACGATTAATATCCTGGGCATTGAGTTGCCTTAACAGTTGACGGGACGCCGCATCCGTTTCAGGTGAAATTCCCGATGGAGGAAACAAATCAGGAATCGGCGTTCCCTTGGTATTAAAAGCCACTCCCTGATGGAGTGAGGGCAGGAACCCGTTTGACCAATTAATCGTACCGCCAGCGGGATAGCCTCTGGCATCCGGGAGCACTACATAAGCCGGCAGGTTTTCAGTATCCATGCCCAGACCATAGGATATCCAGGAACCCATGACCGGAAAACCGTTTAACTGAAATCCAGAATTCTGCTGAAAGGTCGCAGGAGTGTGGTTGGCCGAATCAGTAACCATGGACCTTATTACCGTCAACTCATCCGCAACCCCAGCGATATGAGGAAACAAATTTGAAATCCATAAACCACTTCTGCCGCGTTGCTGGAATTCCCAATCGTTTTTCCGAATCAAACCTATGCGATTGAAGAAAGTGGCAGGGCGTTCATCATATTGGAGCGACTGATTGTGAAATTTGGCAATCTCTGGTTTGTAATCAAAGGAATCGAGGTGACTCAATCCCCCCATCAGGCAGATATGGATCACACGTTTGGAACGAGGAAGGTGATGAAGCCCAACTCCCCCTCCTGCTGAAACCGGGCGATCAGCAGCGAAAAGATCAGTCAAGGCCGCACCAGCCAATCCATGTGTTGCCCAGCTCAACCATTCACGACGAGACAAATTATTCCTATCTGACATAAAGCAATTCATTGCTGTTGAAGATGACTCGGCACCAGGCCGCAAGACCGTGTTTTTGAATAAATGGCACTGATATCTTCAAGGCCTTTTCCTCCGCACCGCGCCCATACGCAAGCCTGTATGCGAGCGATACCTGCTGCTGAGCATTCAACCCAGCTTGGCTTTCAAGGCGCCTGGCAAATGCTTGAGACATATTTACCACGAAATCGTTATTCATCAGCGCCAAAGACTGCAGGGGTGTGGTAGTGACAGCTCGCTGAGGGGTAATGGCAGATGGATCCGGACAGTCAAAGGTATCCAGGAGAGTACGCATGGCACCCCGTGGACTGAAGCGATAGATTGTCCGCCGGAATTGCTCCGGGTGGTCCTGAGAAATAACATCATAAAAATGCGACCCCTTGAACTTATACTCACGCATATCGCGATAACCTCGCCCACCAAATTTAGGATCCAACTTTCCAGATAGCACCAATAGTGTATCACGCAGTATCTCACCTTCCAGACGAGAAGGGCTTTTACGCCAGAGATACCGGTTCCCTGCATCAACCGCAGCAGCATGAGCGTTCGGGGATGATTTCTGGCGATAAGTCGCTGAGGTAACAATCAAGCGATGCAACTGTTTGAGACGCCAATCATGTTTTTTAAAATAGTCCGACAACCATTCCAACAGATCCGGGTGGCTGGGACGTCCACCACTGTAACCAAAATCGTTGGGAGTAAGAACGATTCCCTGTCCGAAATGATGCTTCCATACTCGATTAACCATAACACGAGCAAGTAAAGGGTTATCCACGCCGCTGATCCATTCAGCAAGCTTGAACCTTCGAAGACGTCCGTCTGAATCAGGATTCAAGCCGAAGTCGCTGTCCAGCATCCGCAAAGCAGCAATGCCACGAGGTGATACAAGCTCGCCCTTGTTTTCAACATTACCCCGCTTGAGCAGATGCGTCTTCCCGGGATCAATGGGAGTGACTGCCCACACCTTGAGTGAATCACCCTCGTCACTCTTGAGTGAATTCCCCTCGACTACTCCCGAAGCAGGCATGTTGATAGTTTGGTCCCCGAATTCGACACCTGCCAGGGCAGAGGCTATGCCATAATAATCCTTCATCGAAATTGGATCAAATTTATGGTCATGACAACGTGCACAATTGATCGTGAGTCCGAGAAAGGTTTGCCCGACTAATGCCACCATGTCCTCCATCTCGTCCTGACGCATGGTTAGACGCATCACATCGTTTGAGGGTTTTGTGGTGTTATGGGGACCGGTGACGAGAAATCCAGTAGCTACGATCCCTTCTTTTTCTGAGGCGATGATGTCACCCGCTATCTGCAGTCGGACAAACCTGTCGTAGGCCATGTCCTGATTGAAGGCATCAATGACCCAGTTGCGGTAATGCCACGCGTGATTGCGCGGCTGATTGTATTCAAATCCGTTACTCTCCCCAAAATGAACGGCATCAAGCCAGTGACGTCCCCAGCGCTCCCCGTAGTGGGGTGATGCCAAAAGACGATCCACCAGGTTTTCATAAGCGCTGTCAGAATCGTCCATTATAAAGGCATCAATATCAAGGGGCGAGGGAGGAAGACCCACTAAGTCGAAATACAATCTACGTATGAGGGTCCATCGATCCGCCTCAATGGAAGACGGAAGTCCATGTTGCCGCAATCGCTGGTGGACAAAATAATCAATCGGATTTCGAGCTTTCTCAGTTGAAGGTGGTAAATCAACCTGCCGAATCGGTTGAAGCGACCACCACTCAACACTTTCAGTATCCTGAGTTTTATCTGGATGCTGAGATGCCGCATGGGAGCACCAGAAAGAACTCAGAAGCAATATGCTTATTGCAAAAGGCATCCACCTCTGGCGAGCAGTCTTCCTTGAAGAGATATCACGTTTGGCCCTGATGTGGTTCATAACAACATGGTAATTAGATGGAATATGACAACAGTAAATTTGCCGCAGACCGTATTCAAGAAGAATAGGCCGGGAATGCGATTCTGATTTTTACTTGCACAACGCGTGATGCGGCTTTAGAGAATTGAAGGAAGCGTATGAGATTATTGTGTTCCAACATCATCGTTTGGTGTGCAATCGCCATCTCGCATGTAACATTAGCTGATGACCACCACTGGTCTTTCGAAGCACCCGAAACTCCCTCACTCCCAGCCGTCAAGGATGCATCCTGGGCAAAACAACCGACAGATCTTTTCATATTGCAAAAGCTGGAAGCCCTTGAGTTGTCGCCCTCGGCACGTGCTGATAAAGCAACGCTACTGCGCCGTGTCTGGCTGGACCTTTTGGGAATTCCCCCTTCACAACAAGCGCTGACCGCATTTTTACAGGATACAAGCGAGCAGGCTTATTTACGTATGATCGACGCGTTGCTCGCTTCCCCCGCATTATGGTGAAAAGTGGGGCCGCCATTGGCTGGATGTCTCGAGGTATGGCGATTCAAACGGTGGTGATGAGAACCACCCTTACCCCCATGCATTTAGGTATCGCAATTGGATCATTGATGCCTTCAATGAAGATATGGCCTACGATCAATTCGTACAGGCACAACTGGCGGGCGATTTGGTATCCTGGGGTGATGAACAGACGTTGGCAGGCACCGGTTTCCTGGCAATAGGAACCAAAATCCTCGCTGAACAAGATCCGGTAAAAAAACGTGCGGATATTATCGATGAACAATTAGACACTCTTGGCCGCGCCTTCATGGGACTGAGCATCGGTTGCGCAAGATGCCACGATCACAAATTCGATCCCATTTCAGAGAAAGATTATTATGCTTTGGCTGGCATATTCTACAGCACGGATATCGAAGATCTTGAAGTCAAGACACCCGAGGGCGTGCTTCAGAAAAGCATCTGGCAAAGGCAAATAGAGGACTTGGATCAACGCATTTCAAAAGCCGAAATCCAGTTGTCAAATTTTCGCAATATTGAGCAAACACGCGAGTGGCAGGCTGAGGATTTCGATCGGGGTAATGTCATTACTGATCGTGAGCAGTATGGCAAGGAAATCGGCATTATCGGCGACCCTGGTGCTCAGGACAATTTTGTCGAATATGATCTGTCGGTCAAAGACGAGAATATTTCAATATTGGAATTAAGGTATGCTGCAAAAACAGCTCGCCCCGGCAAAATCCTTCTGGACGGCAACCCTGTTTTTGAGAACGCAGTTTCAGCGACCACAGGGGGCTGGTTTCCGGAGAATCAAAAATGGATTACCGAAGGTATACTGGAGCTGAAATCAGGGGAGCACGTCCTTCGCATCGAATCCAAGCCGCTCATGTCCCATATTGATCGCATTCGCTTGATTTCTGTGAGCGACCCGGAAAAAGCCCTTGCAAGCATCCAGCAAATTAAAAGATTCACAAAAGAACGCGAAGCACTGGCGTCGAATCACCCTGAACAACCAAGGGTTATGGGGGTTTCTGATGGCTCTATACAAAACGTGCGCTTGAACATCCGTGGAAACCCGCATCAGCTGGGTGAAGAAATTCAGCGACGCTTCCCTTTGGAAATAGGAAAATTCGAACACCCTGTTGTCGATGCCGATTCAAGTGGTCGCCTCGAGCTTGCCAAATGGATTTCATCACGTCATCACCCATTAACCGCAAGAGTCTTTGTCAACCGTGTCTGGCATTGGCATTTCGACCGTGGTCTGGTCGACACTCCCGATAATTTTGGAACCACCGGACAAGCTCCCTCCCACCCTGAACTGCTGGACTGGCTGACCACAGATTTCATCAGGCATGGATGGTCAATAAAGCATCTGCATCGCCGAATACTCCTCTCTAGCGTATACCAATTATCGTCCATGTCCCTCAATCAAGCGGCCGAAAAAAAAGATCCCTCCAACCGTTTGTATTGGAAAAAAAATATGCGACGCATGGATGCGGAGACCTTTCGGGATGCATTGCTTGCTGTGTCAGGCTCGCTGAACGCCAATGCTCACCTGAAGAAACCGATTTACGTCAAAGCACAGGATCCATCATCAGAAGATCTGGATAAGAACAGGATTGCCTATGAATCTTTTCCACATAGAACGGTATACCTTCCGGTCGTGCGTTCTCATATCTACGATTTGCTTGCGCTTCTCGATTTCCCCAATGCCACAGCTCCCATCGGGAAACGTTCCCTTACAACTGTGCCTACTCAAGCTCTGATGATGTTCAATAGCCCGTTCGTCAAAGAGATGGCCAAACAGACGAACCGTCGCGTGCTTCATTCAAGCAAAGCAAATGCAAGTAGATTGGATACACTATATCATATCCTTTTCAGCCGACATCCCTCCGAGAAAGAAAGGACGGCATGCCTTGAGCTGGTGAGCAAAACTTCCGAGCTGCTGGAGGAAGCACAAGCCTGGGAAACGCTCTGTCATGTATTGATGATTTCCAACGACTTTATTTATGTCCAATAGCCCGTTTCAATTATCATCCCTCTCACGCAGAGAAGCCTTGGATCGCTTGTGCGTTGGTTTTGGAGGTCTGGCGCTCAATGCCATGTTGTTCCATGAATCAAAAGCAGAGGCTGGCACCGCTCCCTGGCATTTCCCTCCGCGGGCCAAAAGAGTCATTTTCCTTTTCATGCATGGGGGGCCTTCCCATGTAGATCTTTTCGATTACAAACCAAATCTGGAGAAGTATAACGGTCAAGCACTGCCATTTCCTGAGCGCAAAGTGCAATTTGCAAAGCGTGGCAATCTCATGCAATCGCCCTGGTCCTTTCGGAAAGTGGGGCAATGTGGCCATTGGATGTCGGAGCTTTGGCAGCACCTTCCCAAGGTGGCTGATGACATCTGCATGCTCCACTCACTTTGTGAGACTAATGTGGCCCACGGAGGCGCATGCATGAAGTTGCACACGGGAAATGAATCCCTGTTGAGGCCCAGCCTGGGTTCCTGGGTGAGTTATGGATTAGGCACTGAAAACCGAAATCTCCCCTCCTTTGTGACTATTTGCCCTACCTCCCTGCATGGGGGGGTGGATAATTTTGGAGCAGCCTTTCTTCCCGGAGAGCATCAAGGGGTGGCTCTTGGGACACAAGGTTATCCAAATACTCTGGCCAAAAATGCCCGCTTCCATTACGTCGAAGCGAATTCCCAAAAAGATCGGTCCGTTCAAGAGCTACAGTTAAGATTGTTGAATCAGCTTCAGACTCAAAAGACGATGCAATTGGAGGGAAAAAGAGAACTTGAGACACGCCTCAAATCCTTCGAGCTGGCATTCCGCATGCAAACCGAAGCCAAAGAGGCAACGGACATCAGTGGCGAATCCCAATCAACTCGAAAACTTTATGGGTTGAATGAGCCGGAGACGGAAAATTTCGGACATCAATGCCTCCTTGCGCGGCGTCTCGCTGAGCGAGGGGTGCGCTTTATTCAAGTTAGTCATGCCCATAGCCTTCCCTTTAATAACGAACAGTGGGATCAGCATTCACATCTGGAGAAGGGGCACTCCGTCAACGTACGCCAAATTGACAAACCTATCACTGGTTTAATCATGGATCTAAAATCACGTGGAATGCTGAATGATACTCTTGTGCTATGGGGGGGAGAGTTTGGCCGAACCCCATCGATCCAAGCAGGCGATGGGCCTGTAGGCCGTGATCATCATCCAGACGGATTTTCCATGTGGATGGCAGGGGGCGGTGTCAAGGGTGGTATGCGATATGGAGCAACGGATGATTTCGGGTATCACGCGGTGCAGGACCGATGCACTATCCACGACCTGCATGCAACCTTGCTTCATCTTATGGGACTGGATCACGAGCGACTTACTTACAACCATCTGGGCAGAGAGTTTCGCCTCACAGATGTGTCAGGCTACGTGGCTCACAAAATACTGGCATGAGGCTTCTGAAAGGAGCAGATAAATTCGAATGATGCTCAACCAATCACATCATGCAGCACGTGGCCACCAATATCGGTGAGCTTACGGATTCTACCGGCATGACGGAAGGTAAGGTCCTCGTCATGCAAACCCATTAAATCTAAAATGGTCGCGTGCACATCACGGATGTGGATGGGCTTTCCAACAGACCGCAGACTGAATGCATCAGTTTCCCCAACAGTGGCGCCTCTTTTGACATCGCCTCCAGCCATCCACATGCAAAGCCCATAGGAGTTATGCTCCCGTCCTGGATTCTTGGGCATTTCGAGACTGTTGACAAACGGCGTTCTTCCCATCTCTGATGCCCAGACGACCAGCGTCTCCTCCAGTAAGCCTCGGTTGTCCAGATCTTCGAGCAAAGCCGCGACCGGTTGATCAACCTCTCTGCTGTGTTTCCTCATCCCGCCCTCCACATTGCCATGATCATCCCAGCTATGAGAACCAATCTGAACACCGTGGATCAATAGCGAGTAGCGTACCCCACGCTCCACCATGCGTCTTGCCAGCAGACATTGCCTACCGAATCCCCGGGTATGCTCTTTATCAAGGCCGTAAAGTTTGCGAATCGATTCCGGTTCACCCGATAAATCAACGGCCTCAGGAGCAGCCGTTTGCATGCGGAACGCCAACTCATAAGCGGCAATACGAGACTCAAGCTCCGAGTCCCATGGGCGATGAGTCAGGTGGCCTTCGTTGAGTTCCCTGATACGATCAAACTCTTCTCGCTGTTGGGAAGTGCTTAAGTTTGCAGGCGAATGAAGGTTAAGGATTGGGTTTCCATGATCACGCAACAAAGTTCCCTGATGCACCGCTGGCAAGTAGCCATTGGCCCAGACCGCAGCACCATTGCAGGGAGCACCTCTGGGATCTTGAATGACGATATACCCTGGCATGTTCTGGTTGAGCGTTCCAAGTCCATATTGAATCCAGGATCCAACTGAGGGACTACCGGGAAATTGGCTTCCGGTGTTCACGTGATAGGTCGAAGGACCGTGATTCTGGTTATCTGTCTTGATACCATGAACGAAAGCCATGTCATCCACACGACGCGCCATATTCGGGAAGAGTTCGGACATCCATCTAGCAGAATCCCCATATTGCTTGAAATCAAATGGACTGCCTACACACACGTGCGGAAATGAAAGTCGCCCCTGTAATTCGCCTTTGACTGAAGTATTTCCTGAAATAGGTTTTCCATGCAACTCTCGCAACAAGGGCTTATTTTCAAAAGCATCCATTTGGGAAACGCCCCCCTGCATAAACAAAAAGATACAATGCTTTGCTTTGCGAGGAAAATGCGGTTTTTGGGGCGTGAGCGGACCGTTGGCGGGCGTCACCGGGCCTGCCAGAAGATCTTCGCCCAGCAAACCTGCCAAACCGAATGCTCCTATGCCATTCCAGGCGTTTGTTAAAAATTGCCTCCTTGGAATGGGAGAACCGGGATGGACGTTAATCGACATAAATAAATTCGCTTGTGTTGAATAAAATTCGGGTCATGCGGGTGAGTCCCTCTATCGAATTGGCGAATCCGATGAGCGAGCCAAGTTCCTGATCATCAGGTAGACGACCGAGCGCCAACTGATAAGCCATGACAACACGGGCCTCTGGATCAGATTTGCCCTCCTTTGCGATCCTTCTGGCAAAATGTTCTGACTCCTCGTTGACCAGGATTCCGTTGTACATTGCCAGTGCCTGCAATGGAGTAACAGACAGTTGCCGTTTGGGTACCGTGTCTTCACACACCAAGCTGTCAAAATTCTGCATGAATGGCATGGTAAGGGTGCGTTGCTGATAAATGTAAATACTTCGCTTGCGACTTTCAGCCCCGTAGGTCGTTGCCCATTTACTCCTGGAATACTTGACACTGTCCTCTATCCCATCAGGCAAGGCAGGAAATATGGGTAGCCCATACATTTCCGGGTTGAGTCTTCCACTCACGTGAAGAATGGAATCTCGAATAGCTTCGGCTTCCAATCGACGACGCGAAAATCGCCCCAGAAGACGATTATCCGGATCCAGTTCCAGACAGCGTGAGGTAAATTGTGTTGAGCTTTGTTGATAGGCGGATGAGTGCACAATGAGACGGTGAATCGCTTTCAAGCTCCAGTTCTCCTTCACCAATTTAAGGGCAAGCCAGTCCAGTAATCTCTGGTGTGAAACCCCACCACTCAGGGCACCGAAATCACTGGGTGTTTCGACCAACCCCCTTCCAAAATGATGCATCCACAGACGATTCACGATAACGCGCGCAGTCATGGGATTTTTGTCCGAAGCGATCCAGTTAGCCAGAGTCATCCTTCGACTTCGAGTTGGCCAGCGTTTAAAGGGGTCCAAACGAATCTCTGCAGGCTTCTGATGCCCGGTGATACAAGAAGGAAACCCAGCCTGGACGACTTCGCCTGGACTATCATATTCACCACGTATCATCACTCGAGAAACAGGCACCCCGGGTTCGTAAGGAGGGCCAAAAGAATGCCGCAGGGACATGGACTGTGGAGCCAGGCGCTTGAGTTGTTGACCGGCAAAATCTTTTTTGTGTTTCAGCCTGACATATTGAAGGCGCTCTTCTGCGGTAATGGACCTATTGGTCGAAGCAAGGATCCAGGATTCAAAATCAAAGTCATCGTCGGAGTCCTCTGATACTTTCTCATCTTGTTCCTTTTGAGCTGAAGCACGCAGTTCAAGGCGCGTCTTGAGAGCTTCAAATCTCTCCGTGTCGGATCGAATCTCTTTACGCTTGGCCTCTGCCCATTCGGACTCACCTTTACGATAGAAGGCTGCTGGGAGTGATCCACCGATCTGAAAGGCATCTCCGCGCTCGGGGGGCATCAACTGAACCGTATTGAAAAAAGCCTTCATTCGATAGAAGTCTCTGGTAGGAATTCTATCATATTTATGATCATGACATTTCGCACACCCCACCGTCAGCCCCAGAAAAACGGATCCCACAGTAGAAGTCATCTCGCTGAGCATTTCGTGGCGGGTCTCATCTCCACGAGGCTCGGTAAAAGGAGCAAGCCGCAAAAAAGTCATGGCGACCATATGTTCGGGCTTGGGTTGAGGAAGTTCACCTGCCCCCATGACAGCATTGAACTCATCGCCTGCGATTTGCTCCTTGATGAATTGATCGTAGGGTTTGTCGCGGTTGATAGAGTCAATCACATAGTCACGGTATCGCCAGGCATGAGGCAAATCAGGATCTCCCTCGTAGCCTGCAGTATCGGCGTAACGAGCTAGATCAAGCCAGAACTTGGCCCAACGCTCACCATGACGAGGGTCATCAAGAAGCGAATCAACCAGGGCCTTGTAGGCATCGGGATCGCCATTATTTACAAAAGATTCTATTTTATCTGGCGAAGGGGGTAATCCTATCAAATCAAAATAGAGTCTGCGAATCAGTGTCTCCCTGGGTGCTTTGGGCGAGTAACTCAGTTCCTGATCTTCGAGTTTGGCAAGAAGAAATGCATCAACGCCATTTTGAACTCGATCACTGGATTGAACCTGGGGCGGCTCAACGGCTTGAGGCGGATAAAAAGGCCATTCCTTCGATTCTCCAAAACATGCAAAAGAAACAAAAACGTTAACCCAGCAGAAGTAATGAAAGGCCCGAATGAGCAGGCCATTTTGTTTCTGAGCGGAGTCTGGATGCATGTGAGCATATTGCAAATATATTGAGCGTCGATCAAGCCTGAATGAAGCCGTTTTTACAAACATCAAACCCCGTCGGCTGTCCCATCTGATTGCGGCTTATCAATACCCAAAGCATTTTCACCGTGGCAAAGTATTTTGCAGCATCTCTTTGGTTGGTAACTTTTGAAGATCAGACTCTTGCAAGGTCAGGTAGACTGCTCGGTTCCAAAGATGTGGACAGAAAATATGAATCGTTCCTTTGTCTATGACTGCGTCGAGGTAAGACACCTGATGGTTGAACCATCCATTTTTTTCAGGGTTCATCTGAGTAGCATTAGCGAAGAGAAAACGTGGCTCTGACCAATTTCGACCACCATCGCTTGAGAGGGTCACCCAAATCTCAGATCGGTCTTTCATCCCGTCCATCGTTCCAGACAAACCCGTGTATTGGGTTCCAGTGTGGCGATTGTGAAAAAAGTTGATGAGCGTTTTTCGATCACTTGAATGAAATACCATGGGAGGTGCATCGGGATGGACTAGTGAGGAAGGTTTCGGATCAGACCATGATTGCCCATCATCATGACTTCGCGACGTCCAGATCTGTCCAGCGGGTGTGCGAGCCATGAAAAACACTTCACTGCCCTGCAGCCAGATGGGGCGCCCTTCATCCATACGGTTATATTCCGGTACAGACCACCCAACTTTGCGAGCCCCTGGCAGGAGATGCCAGGTTTCGCCCTGATCCTCACTCCGCAGGATATATTGTTGCGTCTCCAATGGTTTTTTCGACCAGTCAGCAGCATGGGATCCTAGCAACCAAGCGCCATTGGCAGTTTCACACATGCGAGTCACAGACATCCCAAGAAAACCCGGATCATTCACAGGTTGAATGAGTGAAACCCGACTCCAAGTATAACCATCATCATCAGACCACCGAAAACCAATCGGTGCATTTTCAAACTTTCCTTTTTCTCGGCTGTATTGACTCGGGATAGGTTGTGTTCCGAATGCGTATATGCGTTTACTCCCTTTGGGAATGAGAGGAATGAACCCATGTTGACTGTATTCAATATCAAAAGCAACAGCTGGCCCTCCCCATGATTTACCATCATCTTGAGAGCGATACATGATCATGCTATTGACTTTCCCTGCACCAGCTGCGTAGTGATTCCCCACCGGAAACATCACCATTAAATCCCCTTTGGGAGTCCTCACAGCTCGCGTTTCGAAAAGCCCCCTGACATCCGAGGGAGCGACATGCAGGACTTGTCCTTGAACAGAAGAGTGCCGCAGCAAGCCTAAAGCACTGTCTGCTTCAAGGAATGGTGGTAATTCACCCAATGATAGGGTGATGGGATCTTCAACACCCAAGATAACCTGAGCATCCAGTTTGGATTGGCTGAGGACCTGCTGGGCATAAAGTGTATCCACATGGCAGATCGAATACAGGAGAATGACTATTGAGTAACGTAAGGCCGACCGGGCAGGCCATGAGCTGGCAACCGAATTAATTGAGGCTTCAAAGGATTTCATGATACGATTTCTTGGATAAATATGGTATTAATCTAACTAACCCAACCATTGTTGGAATCACAAAATTACACTCAATCAAAAGAAATGTATTTGCTCCCCTTGCCGCGTTAGGATGATGACTTACGACTTTTACTTTTCCTCTTTGTGACAGTTTTTTTATCAGGAACAGTTCGCCTACGATTTTGGGAGCTGGATTTCTTTTTGACCTTTTTGGGGTGATTGCCGGACAATCTCCTTTTTCCTGAACTCTTTTTACCGGACTGAAGCAGTCGGAAATCCACCTGTTTTTTGAATGGATCAACTTTGGCAATCACAACCTTGATATCCTGCCCAAGCCTTATGGTCCTTCGGTTGCGGCGCCCGGTAATCTGGGTCCCTCGCTGATCTATTTCATAAAAATCATCATCAAGGATCGAGAGCGGCACAAGACCTGACATCCCAAGATTTGGAACCTCCACAAAAAACCCGAAATTACGAATCTCGGTAACCATCGCATCATAATGCACCAGTTTACCCGACGTGAGCTGGGAAGTCAGGTAAGCGAAAAGTTTCACATTTTTACTGTCGCGCTCAGCATCCGAAGAATTGCGCTCTGTGACCGAAAGGTGCTCAGCAGTTTGCTTCAGGGCTGTGAGGGGAGTCTTGGAATAGTCGAATAAAGTCCGATGCACCACCAGATCCGCATAGCGCCGAATTGGAGAGGTGAAATGAGTGTAGTTGGATTTGGCCAGTCCGTAATGCCCCAAAGACTCCACGGAGTAACAGGCCCGCATCAATGATTTCAGGAATCCGATCTTCAAGGCAGGACCAATGCTCAATTTACCCAGCCGTTTCAGGAGTTTCTGAACCTCCACCGGTTTCGTCAGATTGCCGCAAGGAACGTCATGTGCCAGCACATTCTCACGATATTCCTGCAGACGAATCGGGTCCGGTTTTTCATGAACACGATGAATGGTTGTCCGTCTTAGTTTACTGGATCGCAACGCAACAGCCTCGTTCGCCAGAAGCATGAATTCCTCAATCAATTGATGTGACTCATCACTCCTGCTGAGTTCAATATCCTGCACAAATCCCTTCTCGTTCAGTCGGATCTTTGTCTCTGGGAAATCCAACTCCAAGGCACCTGCCCTGAAGCGCAGCTGCCGCACTTTTTGGGCCAGCTTGTGCGCGTCATGCAGCATTCGTTCAATGGAATCCTTTGGCTTGGCCCGTATGATAGACAGTGCTTGCTCATAGGCGTATCGTCTTTTGGAATGAATGATGGCAGCATAACACGTGAAGCGCTTCACGTGACCTTGCTGATTGAGCTGAAACTCAACACATTTCGTTAAACGATCAACCTCAGGTTTGAGTGAACAGAGTTCATTGCTCAGAGCCTCTGGAAGCATGGGAATCACGCGATCAACCAAATAGGTTGAATTTCCTCGTTTTCGAGCTTCAACATCCAAGGCAGAGCCAGGTTTCACATAATGCGATACATCAGCGATGTGGACCCAAAGTTTCCAGCCGGTCTCTATTTTTTTAAGAAAGAAAGCATCATCGAAATCACGGGCATCATGAGGATCTATCGTGATGACCTGATGTTTCCTGCAATCCACACGATCCGCGAACTCTGAAGGAGCGACTTCAGTACCGAAATGCCGCACTTCCTGAAGGACCTTGCGGGGAAATTTTAATGGGAGTTCATATTGTCGCAGCACACCCAGCATGTCCACACCTTCGGCTGTTGGTGGCCCGAGCACTTCTGTGATTTGACCTTCAGGATTGGTATGCCGGGATTCCCAGTGTAACAATTCAACCACGACCTTGTCCCCTTCCCTGGCCGAACGTCCCACATCTTTGGGAGGCGGCACATAGATATCCTGAGGCATCCGGGTGTCGTCAGGAATGACATAAAGGAACTGCTTGCCGCGTTTCAGGGGTACCAACAATATTCTTGCGCCGTCGTTCCAAAACACGCACCACAGTCCCAGTGCAGGGAGCTTCGCGGGAAATGCTGCCGTGCTTGACACGAATATCGCGCCGCACCAATACAAGATCTTCATGCATCGCGGTGGAGGTACTGTTGGCAGGGATGGAAATCTCACTTATGCTGGGGTCATCCGGCGTGAGGAACCCTCTGCCTTGACGTGTAATCTGGATGCGCCCGGAAATCAAATCAGCTTCCGCAGGTAAGATGTAGCGATTCCCCTTGATTCTTGCAACCTGCCCAGAGCGTTCCAGAATGCGTAGTTCCTTCTGCAATTGTTGTTGTTGATTGGCGCTTAGGCGAAGCCCGCGTAAAAGCTCGGGAATGTTGGCCGGAACATAGTCACGACGTCCTAACAACTTTAAAATTTTATCATCCATAATCTAGCACAAGCCCCTCATGAACCTTTCAATGAAGATACCTATTGTGGTTTTTCATACAATAGAGAAAGACAGTCGGAATAAGCGCCTTCTCAATTCCATGCAAAAGGGTGATTGCCCACCGCGGCTCGGAGTATTTAGAGTGATGACATGAATCGCATTCGAATGCTGCCTGACCATGTTGCCAATCAGATCGCTGCCGGCGAAGTGGTTGAAAGGCCTGCCAGTGTTGTCAAGGAACTGGTTGAAAACGCCATCGACGCTCAAGCCAAGCGCATCACGGTGGAGATCGATGCGGGAGGACGCAGTCTTATTCGCGTTACCGATGATGGAGCAGGCATGCAGCGCGATGATGCACTCATGTGTCTTGAGCGACATGCCACGAGTAAGATCAGAGAGGCAAACGACCTGACAGAGATACAAACCATGGGTTTCCGAGGTGAAGCCCTGCCCAGCATTGCCAGTGTCAGTCGATTTACCCTGACCACCAGAGAACGTGAAAATGAAAATGGTGAGGCGACGCGTATTGTGTTACAGGGAGGTAAAATGGTTCATGTTGAGGCTGCGTCAAGCCCCGTCGGAACGTGCATTGAAGTCAGGCAGTTGTTCTTCAACATGCCAGCACGACGCAAATTTCTAAGAACAAAAGAAACAGAAAAAAGCCACATTCAACATTACTTGACTCTCGCAATGCTGGCGCACCCGCAAATTGGATTCAAGTTCATTCAAGACAAACGCACCGTATGGCAACTCAATCCCATTGCCATGGAAGATACCATGGCGTCGAGGATGCAGGCTCTCAAGGAACGTTTGACATTCCTGTATGCAGATGAAGTTCGCCTCCTGCCTGCTGAATTCACAGATGCCATCCAGACGAAAGTGCGGGACGAGGAAAAGGAATATTTCGAAGAACATCCTGTTCGCATCTGGGGATTCATTGGCGCACCAGGCGTCTCCAGATCTAGTCGTGCGGACCAACACCTTTTTGTCAATCAGCGCCCCATAGAAAACCGGGCCCTGAATTTCGCTCTCAAGGAGGCTTATCATACCTCTCTAATGAAAGGTAAATTTCCAGTATGCTGTCTATTTTTCGAGCTTTCGCCCGCATTTGTCGACGTGAACGTGCATCCAGCTAAAAAAGAGATTCGATTTCATAATGAGTATGCGGTGAAACAATGTGCAGTGAGGGCAGTAAAGCGAACTTTATTGCACTTTGCCATGGGGACTTCGCCCACAGCACCGGGAAGCAGCGAGCAACAGGAAAGGGATCTCGCAGAATCAACATCGACTGAACCAAGCAAAGACATTCATCAGGGCACTGAGTCGAGGTCTCCGTCGAGCCCCATGATACCCAAATCGGAGGTCATTTCTCTTCCCTCTTTCGAAGGCATACCCCCCAAGAGTTCTCCGGTAAATCCATCCAGGTCATTGAATCAACCTGATTCTCAGCCGAATAACCAAACAGCATCAGATTGGGAACCTCGCACACATCAGGATCCGGGCATCGAAATACCATCACCCTCGGCAGCAACAGAGACTCCCTCAATTTCATCGAATATTGGAGCTCCGACCCCCTTGCTGGCGATTCCCATGCGGATCATTGGTGTATTGGGTAAGTTATATGTCCTGCTGGAATCTGATCGTGGCCTTGTGCTGCTCGATCAGCATGCGGCTCATGAACGAATCCTGTTTGAAAAAATGCTCGGGGAATTGGAGCATGGAGAAGCGCCTTCCCAGCGATTGCTGCTGGCTGAAACAATAGAACTCAACCCAAGAGACACTCAATTTGTTCATAAAGTAATAAGCAAATTTCAGAATCTGGGCGTGGAACTGAGAGAATTTGGCGACCAGACCTTTATCCTTGATGCCTTACCCCCTTTTGTGAAAACAAAAAACATGCGGCAGTTCATTCTCGATGTCATCGACACATTGAAAGAATCCGGTGATGTCAATAAGCTGCGCTTGGGCGAAGACGTCATTGCCAAGACTGTGTGTCGGCACGCGGTAAAAGCCAACGACATGCTGCGCGGACCGGAACTTGAAAAATTGCTCGATGATTTGAAGGTTTGCGATATGCCTTACACCTGCCCACACGGCAGACCTACTCTCATAGAGATGAGTTTCAATGAGCTGGAGAAAAAATTCGGACGTATTCAAGGGTGAGGATGACGTGACCGGAGTCTGCGCATCAATCACTAAACCTCACGCTTAAAAAGCATTATCACCAACCAGGCACAGACACACATCAAGGCTGTCAGTATCCAATAAAACAAGAACCCGGTAATCAGACCTGATTGTTCAGAAACCGCCGACATGACAAAAGGAAAGATGCAGACTCCAACACCGCCACTGGTGGATACGAGACCTATTGCTGCGCTTTGGCCTTTTTTAAACTTGAGACCAATAATCGACATCACACAGGGGTAAATGATTGAGAAACCCATCCCCGTAAGAAAGAAAAATAAACCGGACCACCATATGCTGACACTCCAGACAGCCAAGCCAAGAAATAAAAAAGACGCTAGAGAACAGATGACCAGCAACTTGACTAATTGATTGCCCCGGTATCCAACGCTAATCCCAATTCTCCCCAGAAAAACGCCGAACCACAGAACTGAAACCATCAATGCACCGAACGAAGCTGAAGATTGATGTATTTCAACAAAATACTCTGCGATCCAATTTGAAATCCCAATTTCGGCTCCCACATAGAAAAATATCGTTCCTGACAATAAAAGCAGGAGAGGATCACAAAACAATTTTCTCTTGTTAGCTTCATTGGATACACTGGAAGATTCGCTTGCATCGTGAAGCCAGCGAGCCTGCCAGGTCCAAACCAACATGCACAGGCAGAGAAAGGCCATGACGATATAGACGACACGCCATGAGACATCCCACCAAACGAGAAAGCCTGCAAGGAAAGGAGCAATCATGGCTCCTACCGTGAAAGCCGAATGAACAAGGTTCATCAAGCGGCTTTTGCCTGGAGCTTCAATATTGACCACGGAAACATTGGTTGTGACTTCCACCGCCCCCTGTCCCAAACCAAGTACGATGAAAATGATCAAGTTCGCAGCCAGGGAGTCAAAACATCCAAAAAGCCCAATTCCAAGTCCTTGAAGAATCAGGCCTACCAACATCACGTTGCGCCCCCCCCCAACTCGGCAGTAACATGCCCGTGACAAAGGTGGACACAAAAAAACCTGCGGCACTACCAGCAAAAATCCAACCTGCAGCAAGGTAATTCCAGCCGAATTCGCGGATGACTAAAGGTAAGGTGGCACCTACCGTGGTTGCAATTCCGCCAAAAAGGAGAAAGTTAACGAACAGATAAACAAATGCTTGGTTCACTCCAGTTCGTGATGATCGAAATAAAGCTATCATTTCTGGCCAGAGAAAGCGCCCGTATTGATGGCCCAGCTGTTCCAGGAAGATGCCATTTTTCTGACTTTATCAGGATACTGCAATGCCAGATCTACCATTTCGGTGCGGTCATGGCGCATGTGATAAAGCTCCCAATTTTGAATTTTTCGATCCCAGACCAATTTCCAATTCCCTTCTCTCACGGCGCGATTGCCAATAAATTCCCACCATAGAATTTCGTGTCCTTCCCGCTGTTGACCAATGAAGATGGGAATCAGGCTTTTGCCTTCTAACGGGATGATGGAATTACCTTTAAAAACATTGGGATAATCCGTCTGAGCCGCTTCAAGAAAAGTAGGCATGAAATCGATGATGTGCCCCACTTGATGTGTCACGGTGTTGGGCTGAATGACATCAGGCCAACGAACGATGAGCGGAGTCGAAATACCGCCTTCATGCATCCAGCTTTTAAAACGTCGAAACGGTGTGTTTTGAGCAGATGCCCAACCTGGCCCACAGGTCATGTAATGTTCAGAGCTACCCGGAACGTTCTCAGAGCGATCTTGTGAATATGTTTCACCGCAGCCCCCGTTATCAGAAAGGAAAAGAATCATGGTATTGTCTGTTTCTCCGGATTCCTCGATGGCATCCAATATTCGGCCAATACCTTGGTCCATTCGATCGATCATAGCGGCATAAACCGCCATTCTTCGATCCTGCCAATCCTTGTCTTTTTGATCCTCCCAGTTACCAGCTTCAGGGTCAGCTGAGGGCAACTTCCACCCCGCGTCAATGAGCCCCAACCGGACCAGTTTTTTGTGACGAACGCCCCTTAAATTTTCCCATCCTTCCTTGTATTTTCCCAGATACTTTTGAACGTCTTCTTCGGGCGCATGCAGTGGGTAGTGCGGTGCCGTGTAGCAAACATGCATAAAATAAGGGGCATCGCTTTTGGCCATCCTCTGAATGTTGATTACTGCGTGATCAGTGAAAGCATCTGTTGTGTAAAAATCCTTTGGAAATTCTGTAATAATTCTCTCATTCTGACCGAAGACGCGTATGCGATTCTTTTTGAAATCAGGGTCAGGTTTTACTGGATTGAAATAATGACAACCTCCATCCATTAATCCATAGTATTCTTGAAACCCACGATCGACAGGGCGTCTGGGCTTGGTTGACCCCAGATGCCACTTTCCACTCATCGCAGTCTGATAGCCAGCCAACTGCAATGACTCACCAAGTGTCACCATTGATCCCTTGAGCAAAGGACCCTTTTTCTGGCGGGGATACAGTCCGGTCAAAAGTGCAGCACGAGTGGTCGTACACTTCGCACTATTATAAAATTGAGTAAACCTCAAACCTTCGGAGGCAAGTCGATCCAAATGAGGTGTTCGCACCTCTCCCCCATAGCAACCTATATCGGACCAGCCCATGTCGTCGCACATGATCAACACAATGTTAGGTTTGGCTTTCGCCTGGATGATCCCATTGATTCCCAATGTCAGGAGAAGGACGATTAGAAAATTCCAACCCGATGAAAGGGATCGGCTGGAAATTGGGTTGGATAACATCATCTATATATTCAAATTGAACCACCCCGAAAAACAATCAAAATCAAAACCAGTTTTTGACATGGAACAAAACATGCTGGATTGTAATTGGTAATCGTTTTCTTAGTCCGGCATACCAAGGGGTGGATCAGGATCACACATGTTAAGAAGCCCATACATTCAATCGATATTCATCGCATTCGTGGCAGTGAGGCGAAACCTTTCCCGAGGTTTCACCTTGATAGAACTGCTTGTTGTCATCAGCATCATTGCCATTCTTGCAAGCATGCTGTTACCGGCACTCTCAAAAGCCAAAGGAGCAGCGCACAAGGCCTACTGTATCAATAATCAGCGACAGCTCAATATTGCATGGCTGCTGTATGCAGAAGATCACGGAAAAATGGTGCCAAATGGCTATGTTGAAAGTACCACACTTGGCCTTCAACGCCCATGGGTATCGGGTGGCACCCATGTGGAACGATTCATGCACACTAACTCACAATTGCTGACAAACCCTTCCTACTCGGCTTTCGCTCAAGGGGGCTATGTGGGCTCAGCCAATACTTACAAATGCCCGGCAGATCGCAGGCCCACCTTTTTCCAGGGTGTAAATTACCGCGGGGTAAGAAGTTATTCTTTGAATGCTTTCTTTGGGTGGGTATTTCCAGGTGCAGTGAACTATGGGTCTGGCTATCACGCTTATTCTAAGCCCTCTCAATTGGCGGGAATGAAGGCAAGTGATGTATTCACATTCATCGATGTCAATTCAGACAGCATATGTTATTCGGGATTTATTACGAAAATGGGAACAAGCGAGCAATTTTTCCACATCCCGGGCGCTTACCACAACGGTCGGGGAGCGGCCGCCTTTGTCGACGGCCATGTCGAAACATTGAAATGGAAAGATCAAAGAACGATCACCAACAAAACCATCCTGCATTTTGAAGCATCAGAAGGTAATCCAGACCTCAAATGGCTCCAAGCACATGCGGCAGAGCGCGAATCACCACTGAGACCCGCGGGAGAAAACTGATCTGATTACCTCGATCCGGAAAAGCGACACGACCGCAGCAACTTCGAAGTCCAGTGACCTTTGAGAATTCCGCGGCATTTGCCGTCTCTTGTGAGGCATTCGAGGTGAATCATGCCTGCCTTTTTCAATTGAATACGGGTGTCGATGCGCCCGGAAATAAGGAGACTTGCCAATCCGCTCAAACAAGGTTCGTGCCCTACAATCATTAAACGCTGCTGACTTTCCAGCAAAGAAGCCAGATTGTTCTCAAAAAAAGCAAAAATGGATTGGTCCGCTCCCAAGGCATCCATGTATTGCACACTATGAATGACTTTGAGTCCCTGATGTATGATGCGTGCTGTCTCTGCAGCTCGAGGGAAGGGACTGGAGACAATTTGATCTGGAATCATATCAAATTGTCGAAGGGCCGGCATCATTGCCTGAATGTTTGCAATCCCTTCAGGGGTCAATCGGCGAGGTCGGTCAGCATACCCAGTGTGACTGCTCGCATCCTCCGCCTTACCATGCCGCATGATGAACAACTCACTCATGGGGCATCGTTAGTGGCTGAGATCCTGAAAAAGAATCATTAGGAGGCTCATCTGTAAATGTCACTTCTACCAGCTTAATTTCTTCATAGGCGTCTGGAAACTGATTCAAGAACCAGTTACTGATGAATCGTGTCATTGATTTCCGCGCTTGATCGCGCACTAGAATCATGACGGCTTCGTTCTCCGCGTATTGTGCCAGCGTTGGCAACATATCCTTTTCAAGCGAATCAAGCTGGTCCTCAGCGCCAAAGCGAGCCCAGCCATTCTGGCTTCGCTTTTCCATGCGGTTCAAATGAATCGCAGGAGGAAGCATCGCCCTCAGACGGGGAGCTCGAACATAACAAACATCTCCCTGAGCTTCAATTTCCCAAGGACCGTCCAAATTGACATAGTAGCGGTAAGTCACGGGCACTCGAATTTCAGCAATGGAAGTCCCCAGAGAAAAATGATCCCAGAACAAAGACATGCGATCTTCGGATTTCAGGATCTCGACACGATCCACCTTGGCTAATTCCAAACGCCCCCCCCCGGCATCACTGATCTCCGGGATACCTGCCAGAAACGATTCTTTCAATGAAACCCGTGTGCCTCCGCCTAGAAGCTGGCTCAGGTCTTGCAGGGCCTTTTGTGAAGTTTTGAGACCGTTTTGGAAATTCTGATTCAACAAGGATCCGGCAAATACAAAACATAGGAGCACCATGAGCATCGCCATTCCTCCGAGAACGAGCAAAGTCAATGGCCATCGCCAAGCCAAAATTACTTTTCTGGTAAAAACATTCATGCTGCGAGGAGTTGAAGAGATGTTGCCAATCTTACATTCAAGTCGGAGAATTTCAAGTAGGATTGGATCGCTCTGCAAAGAATCGGGGAATGCCGAATGAGTCCCAGCGTTAAGTCTTTTATTCTTGTCTTATAGACAGCTTTAACAGTCTAATGTTCCAACATGAGAAGTTACTCATCCACCAAACAAATGCATTGGAATCAGCACCGGATTACTGCTTTCACGTTAATTGAGTTACTGGTGGTAATTGCCATCATAGCCATTCTCGCTGGCATGTTATTACCGGCTCTTTCCAAAGCCAAGGAAGGCGCCAGAAGCACGGTTTGCAAGAGTAACATGCGCCAGATCACATTGGGCATGTTGATGTATGTCGATGACAACAACGACTTTCTCCCTTGGTCTGGGGGGGTAGATCGCAATTTAAAGCCCGATTGGGTGCATGGAGGGCAGACGGACACCTATGCCGATTCTCCCAACCGGTGGAAATCCCGAAGCTTCGGTTTTCATGCCGAATCAGGATCCGTCTTTCCTTACGTAACCGGCCAGGCTCAGTTACCATACAGTGAGCGCCACACCAATGTTTACGATGTTTACCGCTGCCCAAGTACGAAAGCCCATGGAAGAGCATTGAGGGTTAATTTCAGCATGAACTCAAAAATCGACAGAGACGAGTCGCTCGCCCAAGGTCGCAATACAGGCCCAAAAGGAGTCAAAGCAGGGGCGGTGGCCACCCCTTCGGAAAAATTATTACTCATTAACGAAGACCCCGCAACCATGCGCAATGCCAGTTTCACTCCAGGAGGAACCGCTTCGAGAGGCGCTTTTATCACACACAACGGGCGGATAAATATGGGGTTTGTTGATGGCCATATAGAAAGCTGGAAAAATGAAAAGGTGCTTCAAGCCCAAAGGGGACGATTCGAGGATAAATACTTTGATCCGTATTTCCGACAAAGGTAAATTTTTCAGTTTGTTCGTCTAGAAAATGCTTGATCCTTCCCCCCATAATTTCAAAACCCTGAAACAGGATTATTGCACTGAAGGGAATGTCTGCATTCATCTTTCTGTTTTCCCTAGACGTGTTATGCTGATGCTTGCGATCGTAATGATCGCGATAAGTGTGAAAGGAGATGAATCGAGATTCGATCAAGCCAACGGATTATTCGAACAAGGTGAATATGAGACCGCGATAGTTGAATACAAGAGCCTGATCGAGTCAGGAATCCAAACTCCCGCCGTTCATTTCAATATGGGAAATGCTTACTTTCGCCAGAACAAAACGGGAATGGCCATATACCATTATTTGATGGCTCAAACGCTGGACCCACTCGATGCGGATGTGCAAGCCAACCTGAAATTCACAAGAGATACGGCGGGCTTACCTTCGGGAGGCATCTCTTCTGCCTGGCGTCAATGGATACGCACCCTTCCACTGAACACCTGGTTCATTCTGACATCATTACCCTTCTGGGGATATTGCGTTTTAAAAACCGCTCAATTATTAACGGCTTCAGCAAAATGGGAGGGGGTGAGATCCATATTGGGGTGGATGATCGGCCCTGGCGCTTGTTTGTTGGCACTCATTGCTTGGACGATTTCAGGGCAACGGGTCGGAGTGGTCATTACAGACCGGGCTCCACTTCATTCGAGCCCTTTTTCCGACTCAAAGAATCTGAGCGAAATGAAAACCGGCGAAGAGGTGCAACTGCTGGCAGAAAAGAACCAATGGCGACAAATCCGCAACACCAGAGGGAGAACTGGGCTGGCTGGAAATGTCTCATCTCAAAGTCATTCCCATCCACTGATTGCAGCACGGCTCAAGTCATGGCTTTTGCAGAACTCATATCAGAAATCCCAACCTTGGGCATTTTACAAAAGAGCATTGAGCGCGCACGCATCGGGCACGCTTACCTGTTCACCGGCGCAGACAGAGAGACACTTGACCGAGCCGCCGTGGCCTTCGCCAAAGCAGTGAATTGTACGCAGGCAACCCATGCCAGTGAGCCCTTGCCCAGTCCTGTTGCCGAATATTGTGATCATTGCACGACATGTGAACAGATCAGCGCCGACCACCACGGTGATGTGCAAATGGATCCGCCCTGAATCAAAGTCGAGACTGATCACCCTGCCGCAAATACGTCAGTTGATGGAGACCCTGCATCTGAAGGCAAATGATGCGCGAACCAAGGTCTGGATGATTGCAGATGCAGACAGAATGAACCAGCAATCGGCAAATGCGTTTCTGAAAACACTGGAGGAACCTCCCGAAAACTCGTTGATGATTCTGCTCTCAACCCAACCAGATCGGCTGCTTGAAACGATTCAAAGCCGATGTCTCCGCTTGAATTTCCCCGGCGACTCCTCGTCGACCATGAAGACCGAACATCAATCATGGCTGGAAGTTTTTGCACAACAACTCGCGGTGAAAGATTCCGGGATGCTGGATCGATACAAGGCATTGGACACCCTGATGGAGAAACTTGCTGAGGCAAGGCATCAGATTGAAGACGGCTTGAAGGACCGCTTTCTGGGTGATTTACCCAATGATGCCGAACCTAAAATCCGTGAAAAACGAGACAAGGAACTCAAGGCTGCAATCGAAGGGCAATACCGACGACGACGCACGGATGTGTTCAATGCACTTGAGTGGTGGCTGCGGGATGCATGGTTGCTTTCCCTGCAAGCCGAGACCTCCACTTTGACCTTTCCCGACCTCGCACCAGCCACTCATGCGCTGGCAACACGAACGGATGCAGGGAAGCTGCTGGATAATATTCGCCTTGTTGAAAAGCTTCAGCGTGTCCTTCACTCCAACGTGCAGGAAGCCCTTGCTCTCGAGGTTCATTTGCTCAAGTTGAATCTTTGACCTCAAGCCGATTCCATCTTCATGCCAAAATCCCCCATAAATTCAAAAAACAGCAGCAATGCTTCAGACAGGAATCCTGCATCTTTGATGTCCAACTCAAAAACCAAAGATCCAGACGATCAGCTGAAATCATTTCGCATCCGTGCTTTCACCTGGATCTCCGGTATGCTCGTGATGCTGGGGATCCTCAAGTTTGGAACTCCGGTCATACTGCAAGATCAATTAGAGACTCCAAAGGAATGGATTGAATGGATTTTTTTCGCATGGCCCATGGAAACTGCTTACGCCTTGTTTGCTGCATGGCTCCTGATAGGAATACGTGTCCTTCCCTTCCGTAAGTCGACGTTTCCAAAATTCCTTTGGCTACCTCTGATCTGGTTAGGCTGGCAGTTTCTATCAGGTTTATTCACGGTGGACAAACCGTTAACTCAAACAGTACTTGCACATTTCATCGTGCTGATTGGATTGTTCTACGGGGGTTATTTTTTATTGTCCAGATGTGACAGTCTTCGTGGAATCTCCATCATGGCAACCATTGGATTGGTCATGACCATGTGGTCAGGTACCGAACAGAAGTTTGGTGGACTGGAAGCGACACGCCAAATGATCTACCAACATAACCATTGGCAGACATCCTACCCCGAAGCTTTCCTCAAAAAAGCCATGACAGATCAACAGTGGCTCCAAACTGTGCGTCGCGACCCGAATCTGCTGAAAAATACGGCCGCCGAATATGGATTCAGTTCCAGACTGGAGTATGCAGGTAAGGGGGATTCACCCTTGGAAAGAGAGTTGGCGTTTCTTGAAAAAATCGGAAAAGACCGCATTTTTGGAACGCTTTTTTACCCAAACACCTTGGCAGCCGCCATTCTCCTCCTGTTGCCATTATCGCTCTTCTGCCTGTGGAATGCGACATCGCGATTACAAACGCCATCACGCTTACTTATCCTGGCTTGCTTTGCCCTCTGGGCGATCGCCTGCATTTACTGGTCTGGCTCCAAAGGGGGCTGGCTGGTTGCAATGATCGTCATGTGCCTGGCATTTCTCTTTGCAAAAGTCCCGAGAGCCTTAAAGGTGGGGCTGGTTTTCGTCCTGCTGATGGGCGGGGGTGGGCTTTTTTCCTGGAAGTATCAGGACTATTTCCAAAAAGGAGCCACAAGCGTTGGAGCGCGTTTTGAGTATTGGAGGGCTGCGTGGGAAACCAGTCTCGATCACCCTGTCCTTGGCACTGGTCCCGGTACATTCATGCGTGCATTTTCCAAAACAAAAACGGATGGAGCAGAGATGACACGACTGACCCATAACGATTATCTCCAGCAAGCATCCGATGCCGGGTGGCCTTCCGCGATCATCTACGCGGTGTGGATGTTTGGTTCACTTTACTGGTTACGCCCGAAGAAACTGGGGGACCAACCCATTCGCGAGGTCATCTGGTTGGGTTTGGTGGCGCTTGCGCTGCAAAATTTCATTGAATTCGGCTTGTACATACCGGCAATCGCATGGCCATATTTTCTGCTTCTGGGATGGCTTTGGGGGACCAGCGAGGCGAGCAGCACGCCGCTTCAAAAACCGCAGCAGGTGTAGCAGCGGGGACGCCTCCGTCACAAGATCATTGTGGCTTGAATACCTCCGGCCCCCGCACCAATGAAGGCATGGAGAACTGACGCATCTCCATTCCCTTTTCCTAACACGCAACACGGATCGAGACGATCCGATCTACGTGACCCGTATGATGTTGATGGAATCTTGGATTTATGGCCCTTTGGCTTCGAACCTCATCCAAAAAGAACTCATCGCATGCCACTGCTGTCGATTATAATTAACTTGTTAGAATCCAGTTCCATAATAGGATGCAGAACAATTGGCATGATCAAAACTGTAGGATATTGATATATGAAACAATCAAATCATCGCTGGAATGAAACCCTTTGGATGAGCCTTGTTGGGTTATCCTTGTGCCTTTCCCTGATGTCATCAAAAGCATCGGAAGTTCAGACTCAAATTGGCAAAAAAGCGCCCACATGGGAACTCGTTGGATTGGATGGAAAGAGTGTCTCGTCATCCAAGTATGAGGGAAAGATTGTGATCTTGAATTTCTGGGCCACATGGTGCCCTCCCTGTCGTGAAGAGATACCCGACTTCATGAAGCTCCACGATGACTACAAAGACAAGGATGTTGTCGTTCTGGGAATATCTCTTGATTCAGGATTGGGTCCTGTCAAACGGTTCGTGCGCACTCAGAAGTTGAATTACCCCGTGCTCATGGGGAACGGAAAACTTGTGGACGAGCTGGGAAATTTCTCGGCCATCCCTCAAACATTCATTATTGATGGTGAAGGGCGCATTCATACTCAATTTCAGGGTCTTGTGAAATTTGAAGCATTGGAGAAAAAACTGAAAACGCTAGAATTGTTTAGGTTACCGATTTCAAACGACACCTCATTGTGATCTGATGGAGCAACTGAGCACATATAAAGAGATTAAGCAGTAAGCTGTCCAGGTTTGCATCAGACACAATCATCTCAAAGAACCCACAAATGTGCATCCTTTCTCTCTTCTGCTACTGATCCCAGCCTGTTTTTTTACAATCCAGGCATTCGGCGCTTCCCTTCCTCAAGAAAACGCCGGTATTGTTTAAAAGCACCCAAACGACAAAGGCACAGCGGCTGATCCATCGGCGTTTTTCGCTGAATATTTTCCAGAAAAAGGTTTGGATGTTTTCCTGGAACGATGGGAAAGCATCGACGATCCAGCAAACCTTTGTTTATCGATTAAATCGCCTGGCAGAATTGAATCATAACAATCTTTATTAATCATTCACGAAGGTGGAAGAGCAACAGGCGCTCACCTTTACCGGAGACTTCCTTCAAGACTTCAGCAGCTTTTTGCACGCTGGTATGTACGCATCGATTCCGATTGCTGACCCATACACCACTTCGGCACCCATCTTGGAGGGGACCGGGATTTCTACTCTTACTGACACGGCATGCGAAAGCATGGGAATGGAGCATTTTGGGGAACGCCATTTCTTCAGGATGCTTCCAGCCCTTGGATCTCCGGGGAAAAATGGATTTGTGCCGAAATGATGATAAAACTCAACGATCCACCAGAAAGAAAAAACGGAGAACAAACTTTCTGGATCGATGGTAAATTAATAGGACATGAAGGCCGGATCATCAATCACATTGGGCATGAATTTCCCTGAGGGAAATGGAAAGGAGATGGGTGGAGCGCTGATTCCAAAAGCCAGGAATCATTGGAAGGTTTCGCCTGGCGATCGATTCCAGAATCAAACATCAACTACCTCTGGACATGCTTGTATATCACCAAGGCTCGAGAAGGGCACTTCAGCCGAATTTGGTTTAATCGAATCGTCGTGGCTGCGGAATACATTGGCCCGATCCAAGCTTCTGATCACTAAAGCCACAAAACGCTTGTTGCTTTTCGCCTCAAGTTTGGTTCTGATGCCTGCTTATGAAATGGGTGGCCGTGAGAGCAGCAAGGAATGTAATGATGTCTTTGCTCAACAAAATCACCCCTTCTGTATCAATCAGACAAAACTCAATGCATAAAAAACGTGGATAAAGCTCTTGCGATATTGCGATTCAGTTGGCCCTTTATTCGGCCCTACAAAATGCGTCTTTGGATTTCCGTTTTCGCTGCTGTGTGTTTTGGAGTTTCAAATGCCTTCGTGCTTTGGACCATCAAAGCAGTACTCCATCGACTAGAACCCCCAAAAACTCAAATTGTTGTCGAATCCAACATCGAACCATTGTCACAAAATGCGGGCTTTGCCAGCGAATGGATCGATGGAGCGATGGCAAAGAAAGAAACTTTGCAGCAATATTCTGAAGCATTATCCAAAGAATGGCTTCCTGGTTATGGAGAGGACATCACCCTGCGGCAAATCCTTGGAGCGTGTTTGCTCGTTCCCCTCGTGGCAGGTTTTCGGGGAGGAATGGAATTTATCTCAAAATATGGGATCAGCTGGGTGGGAGAACGGGTCGTTAACGATCTACGCATCCGGGTATTCGGCAAATTAAGCGGCTTATCAATGGATTATTTCAATCGGTCCAAAATGGGAGATATGCTGACGCGCATCAATGGAGACACGGCGATGCTTCAAGTTTGCCTCAGTTCGGGTGTTCGCAACAGTATTACTTCTCCCATGACCGTAATTTCGGTTTTCTTTTTGATGCTTATCCTCGACTGGCAATTGACGATGTCGCTTTTTTTCATCCTACCATTTGTGCTCATTGCGATTCTTGTATTCGGAAAAAAAGCCAGGAAAGCCAGTCGCAAGGCAGTAGAAACCAATGTCACTCAATCCAGTTTGATTGTTGAGATGCTGCAGTCCATCCGAATCGTCAAAGCCTACGGTCTTGAATCTCTGCAAACAAGCCGCTTCGGCATTCTCTCAAGGCGCCTGTTCGGTCACACCATGAAAACTATCCGCTCTCAGGAAAAGGTGGGCCCTTTGGTTGAATTCATGGGGGTTTCGGCTATGGGAGGATTGATTCTTTTCGTGGTTGCTACAGAGCGCTCTATGTCCGACATGGTCGTCTTCTTTGGCGCATTGGCCACCTTCTATTCACCGGTAAAGAAACTGGCTAACCTCCATGTCCTGATTGAGAAAACGAGCATCGGAGTGGATCGACTTATGAAAGTGCTCGACGAAAAACCAAGTGTCACCGAATGCGAATCGGCGGTTGCATTGAGCCAATTCAAACGTTCCATTTCCTTTGAAAATGTTTCTTTTGCCTACGATCAAGCCAAAGTGATCGACCGTCTAAACCTTGACATTCCACGCGGTCAAAAATTAGGGATTGCGGGTGAGAGTGGATCCGGCAAAAGCACGCTGATCAATCTGTTCTTTCGCTTTTTTGATCCCACAGAAGGGACGATCAAACTGGATGGTATTGATTTTCGAGATTACAGCCAAAAAGAACTGCGCCAGCTGATGGCCTTGGTTAGCCAAGATGTGGTCGTATTCGATCAAACCGTTTTTGACAACATTGGGTGCGGTAAGGAGGGAAGCTCCAACGAAGCCATCCAATCAGCCGCCATGAATGCACATGCAGACGGATTCATTCAAAACCTTCCCGAAGGTTATGAGACAATCCTGGGAGAACGCGGCACTTCTTTGTCGGGTGGCCAACGTCAGCGCATTTCCATCGCACGAGCTTTCGTCAGAAATGCGCCCATTCTGGTTCTGGACGAAGCGACAGCTGCATTGGATTCAGCATCGGAAGGTGAAGTGCAAAATGCCATCGATGAATTAGCAAAAGACCGAACGGTGATCTGCATTGCCCACCGACTTTCCACGCTGCAGCAGATGGACCGCATCATTGTCCTTGCAGAAGGAGCCATTGTGGAAGATGGCTCTTTTGACAGCCTGATTCAAAAAGGGGGTGTCTTCGCCAGCATGGCAAAACGTCAGGGAATCAACTCTAGGTCTTAAGGCTCAGATGCCTGCTGCTTATCAGGAATTTCAGGTTCATGAGGCTGATTAGAATTTTCTTTCAACATCTCGTGCCCTGAACTTTTCACCCGGGATTTACCTGATACCTATTTGATATTTTCTTTACTCCTCTTCAGAAAAGCAGACGAACATGTCTGAAAGAAACCTGTTTGAAAAAACTTTTACACCTAATGCACTTTAAGAGCAATAGTTTCCGGTTCTTGCACTTACGTGCAGAGAATCCATTCAGTCCAGACTGTAATAAATCTTTTCAAGCGCCAGTACGGCATAGCTTGTCACCAAAGCAGGATCTCGCTCCCACCAACGACCATTCTGATTAATCCATGAGCCGTCCTCGTTTTGGAGGGATGCCAGCCTGTTCACTAATTTTTTTCGCCAATCTACCGTTTCTCCGTTTTTGAGTTGGAGGGTTTCAACGCCATATGCTGTCAGTGCCTTGGCCATGGTATGATAGTAATAAAACAAACCCTGCAGCCCCATCGCAGGATTTTCTTCAAGGGTATAATTTGCTTTCAACCAACCCAGAACCGCTTGAACCTGCGGAGATTCCTTGCCTAGTTTGGCATAGGCATAGCCTAACAACCCACCATAACTGATGCTCCCATAGGATCTCAAGGCGACTCGACCGGTCAGGGGATCTTTGTACTCCCCTGCTTTACTGAGACCAGGATAGTAAATAAAACCACCCTTGTTGGTTTCATCATCCGAGACCCAATCCTGTTTGTTGACGGATGTCAGGTTTTGGCAATTTTGAAGGAATTGAATCGCTGCTTGAAAATCGAGCTTCTGATTTTTGGCAGAAGACTGATCTTGCGCAAGGTGCTGGCTGTAATGCAATGCTTCCAATGCCTGAAGCGTGTTTCCCATATCAGAATGGTCATACTTAGAACCATAGCCTATTCCTCCATCCATAGGATGGTCCATTACTCCCTTATCCCCGAAATCACTTTGCATTCCAATCAAGTATTCTCGTGATTTCAAAATGCGTTCATCCAAGGAGGGATCTCCTGCCGCGACCATTGACATCAGACATATAGCAGTGTTGTAGGTAATCAGATTAATTCGGTAAATACCTCCATCTTCGTGGTAACAAGAGTCAATATACTTCAGGGCATTTTTAATAGCAGGATGTTCGTTGGATTCAAACAACCCCGAAGGATCTCCCTTCATTGCCACCAGAGCCAAGCCCGTAACAGCCGGGTGATCCGCTGTGGACCACCATCCGGCTTGGTTTTGAGAAGATTCCAGCCATTTCGTACCATGCTGAATTAACTTGGAAACCTGCGATCTAATTTCATCTGACTCCTCCGCGGAAACCTTGAGCGAAAGAATACTCGCTACATAAAGGATCAGCGCGGTCCATCGTTTAAGTTGGTTTACACTCATAATTATTGAATCCAAAACTGGGCTCATTTTGATATTTCCCCCTCCTGATCGCTAAAAATAAAAGTTACTCCCATTCACTTTACCATAGAATGTCACTAAAAGGTTTTCGATAGGGCCTTCGTGCATGTTGACATTTGCTGGAAAAGCGATCGATCGCTGCGCTTGATTCAGCCGAACGTTGCCTAGTTCCAAAACACCCGGACTGATTTCCTTTATCGAAAACTCATCAAGAGACTTCACCTCTGCTTGTACCATCGGAGGGGCTTCATCAGGAACCTTGGAGGGAGGTCTTGACTCTGGCGCAACTAGGCCCATCGCAAGGCACACATTCATACTGAAGAGCAGCACACAACCATGATATATTTTAGCTCTCATCGAGTTTATGAAGACGCATACATTGCTGTAATCAAACCATAACTTTTGTTTCCTCAACGTCGGGATTCGTAGAAAAGATTACTTGGTTTTTTAATAGTTTTCAAAATTTTTTATTGATTCAGTCCTAGCACATTATTAACGAAAAAGGGAACACTCAAGATGGAGCGACCGCTATGGAGAATAAATGAGGCCCTCTCATCGATTGTGGTTCCATTCAAAACGGAAACCCATCTTCGCATGCCATTGACATGGCTCAACGCCGAAAAAGCCATGTCTGCATCAGAAACCTGATTTACTACTTTTGACGAATGGTAGGATGCACTTGATGGTGAGGCAACGAATCGATTGAGCAAAGCAGATGCTGATAGTCATAGAGTTAAGAAGCCATATCTGGCCATTCGGATTCCACGCCTTGTTTTTTGATAGTTGCCTGAAAATTATTGAGATGTTTTTTCTGGTTCCTGATAGATCGAATGGGCTGACCGGATTTCAAAGCTTCATGAGCCAGAAGCCCCGCTGCTTCACCAATCCCCCACTCCACTGGATGCAATCTGTAGCAGCCGTTGGTTACGTGAGTTGTTCCTATATTCTTGCAGGCAGGAATTAAATTTTCGATGCGCTTGGGAATCAACGCTCCTAAAGGAATTTGGAAAGGCAAGGTTTCAAAATCAATGTAGTTGTCACCACCTGTCGAGGGATGTAAATCAATCGGGTAACTTCCAATGCCAATTGCATCTGAATAGGATTCGGCGCGGACATCAGCCCTGCCCATGCCGGTTGAGGCCATGCGTTGCTCAAGACCACAATCTTGTTCCGTTACCGTATACTCTGCCTGAATCCTTCGTGACTCTCTCACATACGGATACATTGCCAAACCATCCTCGGTCCCCATGACATCGGGTCGAAGTCTCAAGCCCGGATACCCTTGCCCATCATCATGCCGAGGTGCTTCCGTCTGCATCCAATACAACAAGGACAGACTTAATTGCTTTGCATCCCACACGTGTTTAAGAAACTCCTCTCGCTTCACATCGATAATCGATCCAAGGAAATAATCGTTTTGCGGCCAATTCACCAAACTAATATCGCTTTTGAAACTGCCAGTTTCAAAGTTGGACTGGGCTAATATTCGGCGATAACTCCATAGATTAATGATCCCCTTATAACCGCCAGAACCAGGATTAAAACCAAGTAGCCTTGATTCCGAACTGCGAGGGTGAGTGTATGTCCAATCCAACAGACGACCTGGCCAAGCAGGGCTCAGGTCAGGCATGAACTTGCGCCAGAAACCATAGCGTTCAGGCTTCGCAATAACGTGATTTTCACCGTCCATATGATCCATGGCAAAACACATGGTAAAGGCTTGGTGGTTATCAGGTCGGGCGGATTCGCTGGCATGCATTTCACCCGTTTGCGTTTTGGATTCCGTTCCAACGACATATTCGACTTTTGCGAGTGGCAGTAAATCACCCAGCTCGGTTGCATCAATAAAGACAGGCGCTTCTATGACACTTTTTTCTCCTGATTTTTCACTGAACACTTCAACAGATTGAATCCGACCACCATTCACCTCTGCTCCAACAGGTCTACATTGATTCAATATAATAAGCTGACCTGAACTGAGATATGGAGCCAACCAATCCAAAAGCACAGCGAGCGCAACTCTTGGCTCATGACAGAGTCGTGAAACAGAGCCATTACCTGGGTTCAACTTCCATTTCTGCCGCTGAGCGTGTTTTAGCGGATAGTTTGTTCGATAGTAGTTTCGAATCCGTCGCCGTAGTTCACGGTAGGATGCGTTGGCGCCAAATGACTCAATCCAACGATGCTCATCTGGGGGCACTCCCTGTGATGTCAGTTGCCCACCAATCCACTCCGTCTCTTCGGTCAAAACCACTTGATGCCCATTCCGCAAAGCGGCAAACGCTGCCGAACAACCGCCTAAACTGCCACCAATGATCGCAACATCAGTCTTAAATCCTGATTGCTTTGAATCAGCTCTTAAATACGAGCACCACACGGAATGATCCACCCCGAACATCAAAGCGCTTTGAACACTTTGCTTTGCAAACTTTCGTCGATTGATGTTGACCATGGGTCCATTGACCTTGATTGAAGAAGTATGGTCAAGCTTTTGATGAATCCTGAATCAGGTCGTTATCATATTACGTTTTGCTGAAAAGGACTCAGAATTCATGGCATTAAGAATAATAAAGACAAAAGCCCCGCTTCATATGAAACGGGGCTTTACGAAATATATATTGAGCAGGAAAAGAAACTACTCAGCAGCAGTCAGAATAGGAGCACTTCCTTCGATAACTACCTTGAGATTGGCAGTGACATCCGTGTGCAGTCGAATTTCAATTAAATGCTCACCTGCAAATTTAATCGGCTCTGGAAGCAGGATCTTGCGACGCTCCAGTTCCAGTTCGAACTGGCTCATTAACTCTTCAGCAATCACCTGGGATGTGACAGAACCAAACATCTTACCGTCTTCTCCTGTTTTCATCCGGACATTGAGAATCAATTTCCCTAAACTGCCCTGCAGTTCTTTGGCGTGGTTCAACTCTTCTGTCTCACGTTTCTGACGACGATCTCGAAGGCTGTCAACACGACGCTTGTTCGCATTGGTCAATGGAATGGCGTATCCTTGGGGTATGAGGTAATTGCGAGCATAACCAGCAGCTACTGTTGCCTGATCCGCTTCGCCACCCAAACCATCTACTTTTTTGATGAGGATTACATCTGTCTTTGCCATATTGATTTAATTCTTAACTAGTATTTTTGTTGTTGATAAAGGATAGAGGTGAGTCCGGTGGAGTGACTCATTTTCAAAATGGGACGTCATCATCATCCATCGGCGGAGCGCCGTCCGGAGCGGGTCTTCTGGTGTGCGGAGCCGGGTTGGGATTAGGCTGTGGTGCTGACTGAGCTCCTCCAGCATAATTCTCTCCGCCTCCTTCGCCTCGTCCCCCACCTGAATCAAGAAACTGAAAAGACTCTAGAATAACGCCAAGGCGTGATCTTTTCTGCCCTGTTTGTTTGTCATCCCATTGGTCCAGCTTGAGTCGCCCTTCAACCATCACTGGGCGCCCCTTGCGAAGGTATTGCCCCAACACCTCTGCCTGACGGCCGAAAGCATCGACATCTACGAAGGTCGTTTCATCTCGGGTTTCACCGGATTCGGTTTTCCATGAACGGTTGACGGCTAAACCTAGCTTGGCAATCGCTTTGCCACTGGGCGTATACCGAAGTTCAGGATCTCGCGTCAAATTCCCGACGAGTATGACTTTATTGAATGATGGCATTGGAAGTAGATCAAAAAGTCAGCACTGACAATCAAGCGTGTGTGACCATGACACGAAAAACGTCATCACGATCATTCAATTCTGCCTGAAGAGAGGCCAGTTCTGAGTGTTCAAATTCAAAAGGAACCTTGGCATAGAAGCCTGAGGTGTGTTTTTTGTCGGCGACACGCGCAAAGGGACGATTGTCAATTTTTTCAATTTCGCCAACTTTTCCGCCAGCGCCATTGATGACTTCAGTCACTTGAGAGAGCACGTCATCCGCGCCTTCGACTTTTCCTGCTGTATTGAGGATAAATAATCCCTGATATTGTTTCACAACCGCTAAGTAATTTGAATCGTTGTTAATTTTGTAGTATTCAGACCGAATCATGACCATTGATTCGACCGTTGTAAAGACTCATTGCCTTTTCAAGTGACGACCTGCTCCACTCTTGCACTTGCTCCAGAGCACGATCAAGCACTTGATCCATTAAATTCATTTCAGATGATGGAAAATCGGAGAGAACATGACGCACAGTTTCCTCGCGCCCTCTTTGATCTCTTCCAATCCCGACTTTCAATCTCGGAAACGCTTTTGTTCCCAAGCAAGATTCAACTGATTTGATACCGTTGTGTCCACCTGAACTACCTTCAGGTTTCAAACGCAGGGCTCCCAGTGGGAGGTCCAAATCGTCATAGATGACGAGAACATCACTGGAATCAACTTTGTAATAACGTGCTATTCTCGAAACTGATTCGCCGCTGGCATTCATGAAAGTCAATGGCTTGACCATCAACCATTGATGACCACCCATAGCCACTTTGCCTGTCTCGGCTCGAAATTTACCCTCAACCGCAAGGGAACACCGCCAAGCGAGAGCCAATCTGTCAAGGAACATATACCCGACATTGTGCCTGTTTTTTTCGTATCCCTTGCCTGGATTCCCCAGACCGACGAGCATCCGGTAACTCATAAAACAAACGGAGCAAGGGATCCAAATTGGTCGGGCCGCTCAAATGCGGCCTGACAAAAAGCAACTGGATTTACTTTTGAGCATCTTCTTCTGCCTCGGCAGCCGATTCTTTCGATGCTTCAGAGCGGGCAGTTCGACCAATAGATACAGAGAAGGCTGGAATCCCTGTTTCTCCAATAACCTCAATATTTTCAGGCAATGGTAGGTCTCCCAGATGCAAAGTCTGTCCGGAGCGAAGCTCGGTAACATCAACGAGAATCACTTCTGGTAAATCTTTGGGCAATGCTTTGATTTTTACACTGAAGAGTACGTGTTCCAGATTTCCACCCTCATTTTTCACACCGTGAGCCTCACCGCGAGGCTCAATGGGTATGGATAAGATAACAGGCTGGTCCTCGACCACTGCTCGAAAATCTACATGCAAAGGGAGACCTGACAAGGGATGACGCTGCACCTCTTGCACCAGTGCCAGGTGTCCACCGTCTCCTTCAACGGCCAGCTTGACCAAAAGATTTTCCGATGCAGAATGTTTGACCATTCTTTCAAAATCCTTGGCACAAACCGTAAGGGGCTTGGGATCCTTCTGACATCCGTAAAGAACTCCTGGCAAAAGACCGGATGCTCGAATTTTTTTGACTCGAGTCCGTCTTAGCTCACTGCGTGATTGGGCGTTTAAAGCTACCGCTTCCATTTAATTAATAGATTAAATTTGATTGCACTGTTGAAAATGCTGTCTCCACCTAGCTCGTTCGAGCGCCATTAAATTCAAAGAGCGAATTGACCGACGAATTGTTGTGAATTCGCTTGATCGCTTCGCCCAATAGTTCAGCCACTGATAATGTGGTGATATTGACGCCTTCGACGGCAGAGCGGTGGACTGTATCAGTTGTGATCAACTCGTCAATATCTGATTTCTGCAATCTTTCAATTCCAAGATCGTTCAGAAGAGTGTGCGAAACACAGGCAAAAATGGACTTGGCGCCCTGGGACTTCAACAAACGAGCGGCCTCGGTCAACGTTCCCGCAGTCTCTGTTAAGTCATCCACAAGGAGAACAGACTTGCCGTCAACCTCACCAATAAGTGTCATACTCTCGACTTCGGTGGCGCTTTTTCTTCGCTTGGCAACAATTGCCAGACCGCAGCCGAGCACCTCCGAATAAGCATGAGCCATCTTGATGCCGCCTGCGTCAGGACTCACCACCACTAAATCCTTTATGTTCTTCTTGCGAAGATATTCATACATCACGGGCGCCGCATACAGGTGATCCACGGGAATATCAAAGAAACCTTGGATTTGTTGTGCATGCAGATCCATGGTCAAAGCTCGATGTGCTCCGGCACCAACGATGAGATTGGCTACCAGTTTGGCCGTGATGGGAACACGGGGCTGATCCTTGCGGTCCTGCCGCGCATACCCATAAAAAGGAAGTACCGCCGTGATCCTGGACGCACTGGCTCGTCTCAGCGCATCAATCATGATGAACATCTCCATGAGATGATGATTTGTAGGCGGTGAGGTAGATTGAAGCACAAAAACATCCTGGCCCCTTACGTTCTCTTCAATTTTAACAAAGGTCTCGCCATCTGGAAATGCACTGACTTTGCAGCGTCCGAGTGGAATCCCCATGTAATCGGTAATCTTGTTCGCCAAAGGGAGATTGGACGTACCGCTAAAAACTTTCACAATATATTTAGTATAAGGATGTTCTTTACTCCCAATCAAACCGGAAAAAACGCCAGACTGGATGGGCGGAGATTATTGTCAATTTGTGATCGATCAATCAAGTTAGATTTTACCAAACAACCGATTCACTCCTTGAGGCGATTACTCTGCTGCCGAAAATAAAAGTTGAGAGAATCATGTTTGGCGAAGTAAAGACTGAAAACCAAGACGCTCATGATAGCCAGGCCAAGGCTGGCAACGGTGTGATTAAAGGTATTGAAGAGAGCATGAAGCACGGATGGAATACCCAGCCCTACCAAGACGAAATAATATTTCTTTTGACCATGTAAAAAAACAAATCCCAGAAAAAACCCGGCTATGCCAGTCCACACGGCATGAAGCACAGGTAGTGTTGTCAGGCGCAATAAATTCAAGAACAAATACTCCTCCATACCATCCGCTAAATCAAAATTAACAGTCATCTGGTAATCCATCCCCTCGTAAATCCCAAAACCGAGACCACAAATCATCCCGTAATAGGCAAAGGTGCTTGGAAACTTTATATCATGTCGTCTGGAGAGCACGTATAACATGAACACTTTCACTAACTCTTCGGGAAGCGCTACCCAAAGCCAGAAGCCCATAAATCGCTCCAGATGACTGGGCGATTGAATAAAATCCAGCGGCAAATTTACGAAGGGCAATTTAAAAAACAGGGAAAGGATGCTCACCGATACCAGCGCAGTACCAACAAAACAAAATAGAGAAGTGCTGACCCGAATCGCAGGAGCGGGAAACAGATTGTAGAAAAGAATGGACCACAGAACCGAAAAGTATAAACCGGTTAAAAGATAGGCAATCTGCGCCTGTATCAGCATCGAAAAAAGCGTCAAAATGACCATCGGCACCACACCGATTGTCGTAATGACCAGAAGATTGCGATTATCGGACTCGCTCAGCTTCCGTAATTCATCAAAAGGCCAGAGAAGGGAGATGAGAGACCTTGGCTTGACCTTTTCCGTTTCTTCTTTGGAGGCCTGTTCCATCAAATTTTAAAATTCAATGCTTATCCCGCGGACTAAGCTTGGCCATCCAGTCGAAAAATTGCCCGAGGAAACCCCAATGATTGGGTGATACGGCTCTGTCGTTTGAATGCTTTGATTTTGCCCGAAGCCATCTGGAAAGCAAAAATGCTCCAAACGGTGCCAGCCAGTGCCCCCATCGACGAACGCTTTCTTTTGGAGAGTGATCACTGTTGGGACCGAATCCGATCTCTCTACTGACGTCCCGCCATCTCTCAGTCAATTCAAGCCGGTGAGTGTCACATTCCAATGCAAGCATTCGCTTGCGCAGCTCATTCACATTTATTTTTGATCCGAAAAACATGCCTGATCTTTTTTTAATTGAGCGATGGATTCCTCAAACAACGGAGACTCCTTTGATACGATAGATCGAATTCTCCATACTGAGAGACAAGTAATGATGCCGTAAATCGTTGCTAGAACGAGGGCCCCCTTTCCTCGCCAGTCGTCTGGCAGCAGAAAAACAACGGCTGCAGATGCGACTCCAAGGAAGATCAGCCCGAAAATGATCAGGCAAACCAACCAGAACAGCAACTCGACAAGACGAGCCTTTTGCTCTTCCAATTCAAAAAGAAAAAGCTCCAACCGCGATCTTAAGACGCCAAAAAAAGCATGTATCCATTTGGAACCTGTGTCTCCCAGAACGGATGATTGAGATTGTTTTTCCGGTTCAGCAGCCATGTTCTCAGCGGCGATTGATAAGAAGCCCTATAAATAAGCCTGCCGCCACGGCAATGCCTAGAGTTTCGTAAGGATGCCTGCGGATGACTTGATCCGTTGCTCGTGCATGTGCAAGTGCTTTCCCTTCAATTGCATCGTAACTGGTTTTGGCCTTTTCAAGAGCATCTTTGACCTTCGCTCGAGCGTTACTGGCTTTTTCACCTGTTTCCGATGCCGTCGCGCTGATGAGTGCTTCGACGTCTTCGATGATTGACTGCAGCTCAGCCGACAACTGCTCCCGTGGGGCTCTGTGGGTTACTTCTTGCATGGCTTTCTATCAATTCAGGGATTCAGATATCAAGAGAACCGCCTCTCGTTTAAATCGGGGCTATTATCGGGCTTGTCTTATTCGCTGTCAACGCAAGTCATGGAACCCTTTTTGTTGCTGAAAGTGACCTCGCTGCTGTTTTATGCCTCAGGGACGAGAAGTTTCAGGATCCTGATGGCTGAAATTGCCGATTGTTCGACTTCATTGTTCACTGTTTGTAGATAAATCTAACTTGACGGTGTACTCCCATCCATTTAGTTTTCGAGCAACAATTTAAAGTCGCATTGAGCGGCACGCCTGAGTCGGCGATATATGCCGGCTCTTTTTATTCTCTAAAAAGGGAAAGGAATCGCGCATGAATGCGGATTTATTAGCAATATTGGAATACTGGGAGCGAGAGAAAGGTATCAGCAAAGATACCTTGCTTGAGGCTGTCGAAGAAGCGTTGATTTCAGCCGCTAAGAAAGCAGTGGGCCCCGCAAGGAATCTGAGAGTTCAAATAGACCGCAAGAACGGGGATATCAGGGCTTATGCGACTTTGGTCGTCATGGAAAAACCTGAATCAAAGCACGACCATATCTCGCTTGCAGAAGCCAAGCGATTCCACCCTGAGGCACAGCTCGGTGCCGAGGTTGAAATGGAAGTTACGCCCGAGAATTTTGGTCGTATAGCATCTCAGAACGCCAAACAAGCCTTGCTCCAGCATTTACGCAAGGCAGAGAAACAACTGATTTATAGTGAATTCAAAGATCGGACGGGGGATATCGTCAGTGGAACAGTGCGGAGGTTCGAGCGATCGGATGTTTATCTGGATCTCGGGAAATTCGAAGCACTACTGCCAAACCGCGAACGCGTTCCAACCGAAGAATATCAGGTTGGAGAGCGTGTTCGCTGTTACGTGAAAGCAGTAGACACTGGGTCACACGGACCTGAGATCATCCTGAGTAGGGCAGACCCCGATTTTGTAGTGAAACTCTTCAAACTTGAGGTGTCAGAGATAAACGATGGCACCATAGAGGTGAAAGCAATCGCAAGAGAGCCTGGCTACAGAACCAAGCTGGCAGTCTATTCCCGTGACGAAAAAGTGGACCCAGTGGGCGCTTGCGTCGGATTGAGAGGCCAACGAGTCAAAAATATTGTTCGAGAGCTGAACAATGAAAAAGTGGACATCATTCCCTGGGATCCTGAGATTGAGAATTTCGTAGCTAACGCCCTGAATCCGGCAAAGTTAGAATCGATCAACATCGATGAGGACCGTCGAAGGCTCAATGTGGTTGTCGATGAGGAACAGCTGTCTCTGGCCATCGGAAAACGTGGACAGAATGCAAGACTCACCTCCAAATTGTGCGGTTGGCATGTAGATATTCAAGCGAGGGAAGTCAAAACCCTGGGCTTTGAGGAAAAAGTCGCCGAAGCCATCCATTCATTTGCTGCGATTGATGGAATCTCAGAAGAACAGGCAACCGCCCTTGTCAACAGCGGGTTCCATACATTGGAGGATCTCCTTCAGGTAGAATTGGACGACCTCAGTGAAATACCTGAGATAGCCCAAGATGCCGCAACCATACTGGAGTCGGTTAGAACCGAAACGCAAAGTCGGGTATCCGCTGCGGAGAATGAGGAATCATCCTCTGAAGGTGATTCTTAGAGGTCATTTGTAAAATAATCCGAAAATAAGAAAAAGTTTGTCATAAGCCTCTTCTTCGAGGAGAGGCTTTGATCATAAAATTTATGCCCGTTCGTATATACGACATCGCCAGAAGACTTGGTTTACCAAATAAAGAAGTCATTGCCCACGCCAAGAAACTGGGGATTGCCAACGCCAAGGTCCCCTCTAGTTCCATTGACAAAATCACCGCCGAGTACCTGATTAAGGAACTGGGCGGAGGTAGCAATGGGGCTGAGTCACCGACACCAGACCTTTCTGATGCAAAGCCTGAGGCCGATAATGAGCAGGCAAAAGAGGACAAGGAAAAAGTTGGAAAAGCAGAACCAGATATAAGAGAGACTGCGGTCCCTGCGGTAGAGAAACAAGCCCCCAGTGAGGAACCGGCAATCAAGGTCATCCATGCTCCGGAGGAGGAAAAAGAAGAGGTCATAGAGGAACCCTTGAGCGAGGAGCAAAAAGAATCCGGCGACGAGGGCATTGAGCCTGAACCCGAGCAACCCGCTCTGGAAGACTCAACCGAAACTGCAACAGAAATTAGTGAATCAAGTGAGGAAGATGACACCACAGAAACCTCCTCTCCTGAAAGCGAGCCTGAAAAAGCAATTGAAGTAACTGAACAACAGAATACTGAGGCAGAAGCCACCCCAGAGACCAAGGATGAGACGAAACCGGGCTTGGGTGCGAAGGTTGGTTTCATCAAGCTCCCTACGAGATCCGGTCCATCCAAACAGACTCGACAGGCAGATCGCAAAAAAGAACGGGAACAGAAACGCAAGGCAAAACAGAAAGAGCGTGAAACAACAGGCTCTCAGCAGCAGGGCAATGCACGCGGCCATGGCGCTGGAAGCTCTCAGGCAGGCGGTAACATCCCATCTCAATCAACCGCAAATAAACCCAAACCTAAGTTCGTACAGAAATACAAGGTTCCGGACGAAGGCGAAGTGGTCACTCTCAAGCCACCAATCATCATTCGAGACTTGGCCATTCAAATTAAACGCAAGCCTTTTCAATTGATTGCGGATTTGATGGAATTAAATGTTTTTGCAACAGTGAATCAAGCAATTGATGAGCCAGTTGCCAAACAGGTTTGCGCCAAACATGGATTCCGTTTCGAAGTTGAAAAACGGGAAAAAGGAGCAGGTGTCACAAAGGTCGAAGAAAAAGTCAAACTAGACCACAGTGACAAGGACGAGGATCTCATTAACAGGCCACCAGTGGTGACCATCATGGGACATGTTGACCATGGCAAAACGACTCTGCTGGACGTGATTCGCAAGTCTGATGTCACTTCAGGAGAAGCCGGAGGTATCACCCAGCACATAGGAGCCTACACGATCCATTTCCCCCACCCTGAACGTCCTGAGGAAATCCAGCAAATCACCTTTCTTGATACCCCTGGTCATGCCGCTTTCAGTGCAATGCGTGCACGCGGGGCGAATGTCACCGACATTGTGATCCTGGTGGTTGCCGCAGATGACGGCGTCATGCCTCAAACTCTTGAAGCATTGAATCATGCTAAGGCTGCTAAGGTCCCCATCATCGTTGCTGTTAATAAGTGCGACCACCCTTCAGCCAATCCTATGAAAGCACGTCAGCAACTTCAGGATCGAGGATTAATGTGTGAGGAATGGGGAGGTGAAACTATTTTTGCGGACGTTTCTGCTATTACCAAACAAGGTGTTGATTCGCTCCTCGAAATGGTCCTACTGCAGGCAGAAGTCCTTGAACTCAAGGCAAACCCTAATCGAACGGCAACTGGAAATATCATTGAATCGGGTATGGATCAAGGTGGTCCAACTGCAACAGTGCTGGTGCGCAAAGGCACGCTCAATGTAGGCGACTCAATGATTTGCGGTCCATTCTGGGGGCGCGTCAAGGCCCTGATCAATGAGGAAGGCAACCGTTTGAAAGTTGCCGATCCATCCGTGGCAGTCAAGGTCCTGGGATTGAATGGTGTGCCAGAGGCGGGCCTCGAATTCAATGTGGTCAAATCCGAGAAACAGGCACGTAAACTAGCCGAAGAACGAGCTGAGAACGCAAGAGTCAAATCAGCAGACCGACGCAAAGCAGTCACTTTGGAGAATCTTTTCAACACCCTCAAGGAGGGTTCCAGCAAAACACTCAAAGTCGTTATTAAAGCTGATACCCAAGGTTCCTGCGAGGCCATTGTGGATGCTCTTAATGAGATTAATTCTGATAAAGTAGATCTGGATGTCATACACAATGGTGTGGGATCTGTCACAGATTCAGACATCATGCTGGCGTCTGCTTCACAAGCTGTTGTAATTGGTTTTCATACAAAACTGGACACTGGCGTTACCGATACGGCCAAGCGCGAAGGAGTCCAGATCAAACTGTATAGCATCATTTACGAGTTGATTGATGAAATGCGGGAGGCCATGGCTGGACTGCTTGATCCAATCACGAAGGAAGAAATCACAGGCAAAGCCGAAGTCCGGAAAGTTTTCGATCTCTCCAAAGGGGGTGCGGTGGCAGGTTGCTACGTGGTCGATGGAAAACTGGTTCGTGGAAGAACACGAGTTTACCGCCAGGACAAATTATTGTTTGAGGGCCTCATGCAGTCTCTTAGAAGGTTTCAGGATGAGGTCTCTGAGTTGAGAACGGGCATGGAATGTGGTCTTCGTATTGACGGCTTCACCGGATACAAGGAAGGCGATATCATTGAGACGCATATCCTCGAAAAAGTGGCGCAAAAGCTCTAGGGCATCGGCAAAAGTTGATTGATACATGCAGTCTCTGAGACATCAGCGCATTCGGAAGTTATTGAAGAGGGAGGCAGGAGGTCTGCTAAGACAGCATCTCTCTATAGAGACCTATGGATTGGTCTCCGTACATGAAGTGTTTGTTTCGGGTGATTTGAAACACGCGAAAATTCTTCTGGGACATGTCGGCTCCGTCACCCAGCAAAAAGCAGCCTCGATCTACCTCTCAACCCACCGAGGTGAAATACAGAAGGAAATGTCTTGCCGAGTGGTCATGAAGTATTCACCTCAGGTCAAATTTTCCTTCGATGATTCCATTGAAAAAGGGAACAACGTGCTGAGTATTATTGATGAATTGGAAGATTCCGACGATTCGCCATCATGAAGTCAGCGCCAAAATCTGCCATCAGAATCCTGGAAGAGATAAAGAGTCACCAAACGTTCTGCGTCGTGGGACATATTCGCCCGGATGGTGACTGCATTGGATCTCAATTAGCTTTGACGTTGGCCCTGAAATCCTTGGGTGCAGATGTTGTTTGCTGGAATCAGGATCCATTACCGCCAAAACTTCTTTTCATGGATCCACAAGGGTTATTGCAACAGCCACAAAAAGGCTACAAGTTTGATTGTGTCATCGCCGTAGACGCGGCCTCGTATGAGAGAATTGGCAGCGTGGTTGATTCTATTACTGAACGAAAGCTACTGATCAATATTGATCATCACCCAAGCAACACAAGATACGGTGATTTGAATTGGATTGCGTCCAATGCTTCGTCCAGCGGCGAGATGATCTTTCAATTGATGAAGGCCGCAAGATGGCCTGTTACCGCGGAAATTGCGGATGGTCTTTTCACTGCAATTTCTACCGACACAGGATCATTTCAATATCCCTCGACCAGCCCAGATACCTTTCAGACTGCAGGAGAACTCGTCAAACGAGGAGCAAGTATTGCCCGAATTTGTGATGAGGTTTATCAGTCCTACTCGCTGTCTCGAGTCCGTCTCCTTAGAAGAGTTTACAACCAGTTCAAGTTAACGGCCGAGAACCAGATTGCATATCTCTGGCTCAAGAAATCTGATTACTCCAAGACAGGAGCAACCAGAGAAGATACGGAGGGATTGATCGATCACATTCGAGCCATAGAACCTGTAGTGGTAGCGTGCCTCTTTGAAGAGGTAGAACCCGGTGAAACGCGAATAAGCCTTAGGTCGAAACATCCTGATGTCAATGTGAACGAAATTGCTAAGCTATTTGGCGGTGGAGGCCACAAAGCGGCGTCAGGAGCGCGTATTGAAGGCAGTCAACTTTCTGTTCAGCGAAAGGTCATCTCGGCCATTCGAAAAGCTCTGAAGACCCTCTCTCCAGAAGAATAATCACCCCTAATTTAAAAACGGTAAATTTTCAGATGGTTAAAAATGCCACTCCGGATGGAATTCTATTGGTAGACAAACCTTCGGGCATGACTTCACATGATGTTGTCGATGCGGTAAGAAAAAGGTTTAGAATCAAAAAGGTTGGACACTGCGGAACACTGGATCCAAATGCGACAGGTCTTTTGATTCTAGTGTTGGGAAAAGCCACCAAGCTCTCCGAAAAACTCATGGGAGAAGATAAAGTTTATACGGGAATCATTGAGCTTGGGCGAGAAACAAACAGTTATGATATCGACGGAGAAACCGTCGCAGAAAAAGACATACCTGATCTATCAACAGAGCGACTCAACGAATTCACCCAGGCTTTCAAGGGGGATCAAATGCAAATCCCCCCCATGGTTTCTGCCATTAAAAGAAACGGTGTCCCTCTCTACAAATTAGCACGCAAGGGAATTGAAGTGGAAAGACCTCCTCGGCTCATCCACATTTATTACTTCCGAATCAAAACCTATCAACGACCAGAATGCGAATTTGAGGTTGCATGCACAAAAGGCACCTACGTTCGAAGTCTGGCGCAGGATCTTGGACAAAACATCGGCTGTGGCGCCCACTTGAAAACGCTCCGTCGCACTGTTTCCGGTAATTTTAAGATCGAGGCAGCGATACGTCTGGATGACATTCTTGCGTGCGATATGGGATCATTGATGGCATCTTTGCTGCACCCCTCCCTCGCCGACTCAGCAAGGCCATGATGGCAGAAAGTGTAGCGATGCGCATGAAAACTATTCAACACTTCGAGGCATTACCTACAGGGGAGCAACCTGTATTTTGTGCTATCGGAATGTTTGACGGTTTACATCTCGGTCATCAGTCGGTCCTGAAACACCTCATCGACCAGGCCAGATCTACAAAAGGGCTCTCCGTCGTCCTTACGTTTCAGACCCACCCCGCAGAGCTACTGACTCCCGACCGATCGCCTAAACTTATTTATCCGACTGATTACAAACAAGCACTCCTCGAATCAATCGGTGTGGATATTGCGTGGATGATTCCTTTTGACAAGCGCTTGAGTCAAATGTCCGCAGAAGATTTTGTGGAGAAGATCAGGCATTATACGCATAATTTATCAGGGATAAGTGTTGGGTCCAATTTCTCCTTCGGCAGTCGGCGAAAGGGCAATGTAGATCTTCTCAAAGACTGCGGAAAGCATCACGGATTTCAGGTAGAAGGGAAAGTTCCTCTTCATTATGGAGAAGACTTGGTCAGCAGCACGCGCATCAGGCATTTAATTCAATCTGGAAACATCGAAATGACCTCGAGATTACTCGGAAGGCCTTACTCCCTCATGGGGCAGGTCATTTCGGGAGATGGACTTGGCCGGAAACTAGGTTTCCCAACCGCAAACCTGGACTGCCAGCGACTCGCACTTCCGCCCCTGGGCGTATACGCCATCACTTGCAATATCGAAGGTCAGGAACGCGGTGGAGTTTTGAATATAGGGAAACGACCAACTCTCAACCATACTGATCCCAAGCTTCAGGTGGAGGCTCATTTCTGGGATTTTGAGATGAACCTTTATGACAAACGCATTGGACTGGAAATCAAGGGAAGATTGAGGGGCGAACGTCGTTTTCCTGACGTTGATTCACTGAAATCACAAATAAAGAAGGATATCAAAAACGCTCAATGTATGCTTGAAGGAATCCGTTGATGCTCAAAGAAAAAAGCCCTGCTCGTCTGGCAAACGTAAACTGACTTCTATCTGGTGTCATTCAATCTCAGGTGGTTCAAGGTATACCATCCAAGAGGATTAGTCAGATCACCACCTGATTTGGATTTCATACCCAGAGCCTTGAATTCATATACTCTACCGGTCAGCAAAGGCACATCAAAGCGCACCCTCATCCCATCGTGAGATACCTTCACATTAGCAGGTGTAACCTTCGTTTTATCTGCCTTGGGGGAACCGTATTCCGGACGATAGAGATACTTCCAATGTTGAATCGAAAATTGATTTACATCTCTCAGCAACGTTTCATCCATGGGTTGTGTAAACCGTATCTCAAACCCTGTTGTTGTTAAACGGATCGAATGCATTTCAACAGGTGTGGTTCTTCTGTCCCAACGCACAGTTTGCAAGCCGAATATTTCACTGCCGACCGACCGCCATCCGCGCCCTGTCTGACCAACATAAAGCACTCCATTTTTATCAAATTGATTTCGAACAATTCCAGTTTGCATGGGATCAATGAAATTGAAAATAGCACCTTGGTATTCACCCTGAACTTTTTCCAGATAGATACGCATTAGATTGGAGCGTGATTGATCACCTACGAAGACCTGATCCTCAAAAGGGCCAAACTGTCCACCCGTTTCATTGAAGACAGGCTCTCCAGGTGAATTTGCAAGATCTCCATGAATGAAGAATACGGCGGGAGGGGTTCTCAACTCATCGTAAGTTTCAACTGGAATGGCATTCAGATCCTTGCCTTGAAAACCGGGATGGTCCATCAATGAGGAAGGGTGACCATGGAAGCGTCCTTTAACCACATGCTGCAATGTGGAAGAACCGTTCCAGTCTCCTTGATTATCCGTATAAAAAATTTCTTCATGCCTGTTCATGCCGATACCTGCAGGGGACCGCATCCCGGAGGACCACGGGACAAAGCGGCCGTCAGGTGTAATTTGGAAGGACCAGCCGCGGTATTTAGTAGCTCTCCCCATCTTACCATCATGAACGCGTCCAACATCCCATTTAGAACTACCTGCCCAGCCTTTCCAGCTCAAGCTGGTGTTGAGTGTTCCGTAAAAATTCCCGCCGGAATCACGCACAATACCAAATGCATATTCATGATAATTGTCCGTCAATCCCCAGTCGGCATTGACTGTCCTGAATACATCAGCGCTTCCGTCGCCATCCTCATCGATTAACTTGGTTAACTCAGGGCGCTGCATGACCCAGACCTCAGCTGTGACAGGGTCAATGTAGATACCAAGCACTTCATGCAGTCCATCTGCAAAAAGACTCCATTGATCGTCTTTTAATCGCCAGACCTGACCTTCCCGTGAGGTCACGAAAAGTGCATCGTCTGGGGCAAACGCCAAACCACCGACTCCCAAAGTGACCCCTTCTGGAATTTCCAATGTTTCGACGATGTAGCCCGCTGGCGCATGAGCTGCTGCATTGGAAGTTTCAAGGAGGGAGTTGGAGCATACAATTGCCAGAACCGTACTCAATCGGGAAAAAGTTAATTTGAGATTCATGGAAATCTTGGGAAGCATAGTCAGTTAAGGTTTAGGGTTGTCGATAATGGGAAATTGAAAAAGAAGCAATGTTTTCAGGCTCAATCTTTAACCAGTTCCCGTCCCACTTGCCGTGTGATGCCTCAACTTCAGCATTGGATCGATCAAGGTAAACAAAGATAGGCGTTACGAGACCTGGGTCCATTTCAAACGCATAGGTCAGGCCAATTCCTTTTTCAGAAGCCGAAACAGTTTCTTTCACCCAGGCTCCGTTGACCGTAAATTCAAAGACAGGAGTTTCCTTACCACGCAATTGATATCCCTTGAAACTCACTTGTGGTGTTATGTGTTTACCCCCTACACGTATTGGAAACATGATCTGTCCAGACTGGAAGCGCTCTCCCAGAACATTTACTGAACCACCACCACGCTGTCCAGCGTTTCGCCCCCAATCAGGCCCAATGTCAAGGAAAGGGCCAAACCAACCAAAGGCAACCATGCAGGATTCAGCATCAAAACAAAAATTGATCCCTCCAGGGATACCAACACTGATAGCGCGCGGCGGACCATCTCGAACAAACGCTCGCTTCACGAGTGGCTTGTGATGCGGTTTAAGGACAAATGCATCGTTGGAAAGCTTTTTTTCTTCTTCTTGAACATCCGTCACGGAGGAAGGATCAGAAGTCACTACCATTATCCCTTTCATGGAGAAAGCATGGCCAGGAAGGGTGCAGACATATGGATATTTACCTTCGCTTTCAGGAGCTTGAAAACTCAATGTCTGTTTCTCACCTGGATTGAGCACTCGGGTGTGAGCAAGCACCGTTTCATCCATATCAGGCACAAATTCCTTCTCAACAGCTCCAGGACCAAGCGCCCATGCCATCTGCGCGACCTTTAGTGTGATTCCCTCCTTGCCTTGAAGTATGAGAAGATTGTGCTGCATTTCGTCGTTGTTCACGAAAGTCAAACGCACCTGCTCGCCTGGACGAACACCGAATACTTCTACGTCATATTTCAGTTTCCCTGGCTGAGTAGCCATCTCAATAGACAAAGCTTGCGCAGGTCTGGGTGAAAGGAGAAGAAGCAGGAGAAGATGCCAAATTGAAGGTTTGTTGCAAATATTCAAAATCATAATTTCCCAATCAAAATCAAACTTTAAGACCTCCCAAAAAACATGAGAAATACAGTGCTGGATGACTTAAGGAAAATGAACCACATTTCAGGACCAAATGCCAAGGATATAATCTCATCCAGAGGTTGCTTGGGTTTTTCTTGAATTGAAATTAGGGAAATCTGCTCGGAGGAAAAAGTTCCAGAAGGCATTGGGTTCGAAAAAACAGAGATCGAGAGTGATTACTTCTCTTTCTTGTGCTCTTTACCAAGATCTGGATGAGTGATGACTAGGAACCATGCATCGCCATAACTGTCTTTGTCATCACCTCCAACAACGAAGAGATCCCCGTCGTTGAGGATGGGCTTCAAGGGGTGCTTGACGGTGCGCTGTAGTTGATCTTCACCAATGACCTGAACTTGCAACGTATCTTTGTCCAGAAGTTTCATGATGATCTCGCACTTTTTGCTCATGCGCACCTGCTTGCCCTCGTGTTTGGGGAATTGGAAGGTTTTTTTGGATATTTCGTAATATTCCTTCCACTTGAAAATATTGACAAACTTTGACTTGAGCTTCGGCGTCATGGCCTTGAGTTCATCGTCAGCAGATTTATCACGGTTCGTACCCCAAACAAGTCTTGCGGATAATTTGAGCGTTTCAGCTGCCTGTAATACCGGAGTAGCGAACCAAAAAACCATGAGCGCCAGCCCCAGTATTTGAAGGGCTGAACTAAATTTAGGTTTTGATGAGTTGGTCGCTTTCATAGTCTTGGTGTTGGGAATATGTACTAATCTTTCTAATACGATTGAGCAAATGGAAAAGCCTAATAATTACTAATCCAGACTACAGATACGCCCTCGGACTCGGAGCGGAAGGAGATAAATCCTGCATTCTGCTGCTGGCTGTCAATTTCATGGAAACTGGGCGCTACCCGTGCGGCTTTCTTGCCGGTGGACTTGATGCCATCCAGGACATCGTCAAGAACACCTTTCTGGAACACCACCAATGCGATGCATGCAATAACACCACCGGGGACAAGCCATGCCGACCATCGCTGGAAAGCAACGGCAGCCTCTTTATGCCTTGTCTCATTACGGGGAGATGGATGAGGCTGTATTTCATCGGAAATGGCTTTCCAGAAATATGAATGAGCCACAGGCAATTCATGGCTGTTCTCCCCAACATCTTTCAAGAAACCTTGCTCAGCTTTTAGAGAATCACACAGTTCGCGAGCTTCCGAATCTTTTTCCAATCTTGCCAGCAATTGCAGCCTGGCTTCTGCGGATAGTTCTCCGTCCAGATACGCTTGAATTTGAATTACCAGCTTTTCGTTCATGATTGACTATCCTCCTCTAGCATCCGTTTAAGTATGGAAGCTAGGTTTCTTCTCGCATAAAAAATTCGCGACATCACGGTTCCAATGGAACAGTCCATCGATTCAGCAATTTCCTTGTATGCCATTTCTTCAAAAGTGTGCATCACTATGACTGCTCGATGCCCTTCGCTCAATTGAGCAAGCGCTCTATCAATTGTCTTCTTTAATTCTTCCCGCTCGAGCCCTTCCGTTGGGTTTGTTTCCACAACGGGTAACTTTCGCTCAACTCCCCCCGAATTTTCATCCATTTCTTCGATGGATTCGGCAAATTTCCATCGCTTGGCTTTTCGAATGTGATCCAGGCAAACATTGATAGTCACTCGAGTCATCCAGGTTGCAAAGCTGCTGTCTCCATGAAACTGCGACAATCGATTCCATGCTTTGATCCAGGCAAGCTGAGCCATATCCAGAGCCGTATTCTCATCGCGCATCATGCTCAGAGCTCGACGAAATATTTTGTCACCGTGCCTGCGAACCAATTCTTCGAAGGCGACCGCGTCGCCTGTTTTGGCAGCGGAGACGACTTCCGTTTCTTCACGGTCTTCGAATGAAAAATCTGCAGACATTGAAGTGACGTTCGAGACTGAACCAATATTCAGTAAAAATTAAAGCTTACCTTTGGTGCTTGGGATTTGATCACTGATGCGCGGGTCGTGCGAACAAGCAAAGTCGACGCCTTTTGCGAAGGCTTTGAAGAGACCCTCAACAACATGGTGGGGCTCTTCTCCATAAAGAAGCTCCAAATGGAGATTACATTTCGCAGCGTTCGTAAAACCCTGAAAAAACTCTCTAGCCAGGCCAAACCTGAAGCGAGATGACATGTCTTGGTTTTTCTCTTCTTGTGAGATGCACTTCATCCCCATGCCATCCATCCCTTTCCACACCATGTAAGGCCGCCCGCTGAAGTCAATCACACAGCGTGCCAAACACTCATCCATGGGAACGTAAGATTCACCGGTGAAAGGGTTTTTAGGATCAAATCCAAAACCATAGCGACGGATGCCTTTTTTATCTCCAAGGGCATTTAAAAAGGCTTCTCCAAGTGCAATACCGCAATCCTCGACGGTGTGATGCCCATCGACGTCAATATCCCCATCGCATTCCAGCTCAAGATCCAGCACAGCATGCCGTGCAAATAAATCCAGCATGTGACTAAAAAAAGGAATACCGGTTTGAATGCGGTAATCACCTTTTCCATCGATATTCAATTTCAAACGGATATGCGTCTCACCCGTCTTCCGGTCAATTTTGGCCTGTCGCCCACTCATCGTGTCTTCGTTATCCCATGGAGTTGAATCTTACAAAAGAAAAATGTATCAAGCAGCATTGCGCAAACCCGTTGAGGACTTCAATTGTTCTTCAGATGTCACGTCCATTCCACCGATTTTCCATTGGCCACCTTCCGCAACGATTTGAATCAAAGCATCGTAAGCATGCTCCCGGGTATGAATGTGCCCCCAGTGCTCGACTGTGCCTGTGACCTCCCATCGAATATTAAGCTCAAAAACAGCTTCCGTTGAAGCTGAGGGCTACAGATGCAGCAGAGTCCCATCGCACCTCTCGCACGTGAGAACGCGCACCGCCCTGCTCTTGAACAATCAGACCTTTTTTGATTTGAAGATACAAGTTTTCTAAAAAAGTTCCGCTGGCACTGCGAGCCAACGCGTCATATACCTGCTCGTCCTGCTGATAATCAAAAGCTCGATACACATTTTTCAGCATGGCTTCTGTGATCATCTTCTGCTGATCAATCGAGGGAGGGTTTATTTTTTCCCACGGATGACTGATCTCAACAACCGTCATTGGCCAGACTATTCCAGCAACAACCAAGGCAGTCGCCCCGCTCCATAGTGCGGCTCGATTCCGCCCCGCTGATCCGATCAGTAAAAAAAGCCCAGCAACCCCAGCCAGAGTCATTGAAATAGGAGAAACGGAAAGCACAGCCTGCTGCGGAGCTGCAGGCAGGGTGAGCCATGCGGTTTCGCTGAGACCTTCTTCATTAGTTTGCCAATTCCACCGAGGTTCATTTTCCGTAAAAAAATGGCGCTCCCCCTTTCCATCCATCATGTAAACCATGGTATTGAGCATGGGAGTATAATCATTGAAACCACTCCACTCTATGGAAGCGGATTTGGGCTTTCCTTTTGTACTGAAGGTCATGATGATCCCTGCACGGCCATTCTGCATACCTATGGAACGGGGCTCAGATCGGCTCGCAAAATCTCGAATGTCCAAACTGAAAAAATCCAGATGAGAGAGAACGGGGACAACTTCGATACCATCTACCAGGCCCTCACAATGGCTTCTGATGTATTTCTCCAGCGGCTTCCTTAAACCTTCCTGTTCTTCAACGCTGAGAAAATCTTTTTCATTTCTTTCTATCGGCATCCACGTCTCCAAAGTCAACAGAGGCACAAGAATTTCAAAGCGGATTTCAAAAGGTTCCACATAAATATAGGCGTAGGTAGAACTGTAGCTCGTGATTCCAAGAAGCTCTTCGCGGCGTTTTTTCATCAAGTCACGACGTTCTCTCCAATACATGCGGTCATTTCTGGGTGGATTTTCCCAATCGATAGCTACTGAGTGTGGAGATCTAGGACCTATTTGAACAGGAAAGTCCAGACGAGCTCCATTCTGAAGCATGATCAAATCCATCACAGCCGGCACAGGAGAATCATCGCCCCCGAAATTCTGAGTGAAGGTCAGGTATTGAGGGATTTCCTCCAAAGGAATATGCAATTCGTAAAACACACCAACTTCCATGACTTGATCCAGGCGGACACCCTCCTCGGGTATTTCCTGAGTATCGACCCGTGTGAAATTTCCTTCAATAGTCTGGCCACTCTTGTCGAGCACCCGAAAATACTTCTTTAAAAACGCGCGGTGTGCTTCAGCTGCTTCAAGTAGATCTTTTCTCGACAGCATCTGATCCCCATCCGCTTGAATGGAGTGATAAAACATCAAATCTTCAGTGAGAATTCGTAACTCAACTTGGACGCGATCTTGATAGATATCAGCCACTGCCGTGCTCATGGAAATAGGATGCGCCACGATTCTGGAAGAAGAGCAGAGCAAAAAGGCAATACCACAAAGCAATGTCAGTCCAAAAGACTGACATTGTTGTTGCATGGGTGATGTGTAACAGCGAATCATTTAAACAAACAATGCAGGCATTTTATGAAAAATGCAAAACTATCAAAAAAATAGCTCCTGCTGGTGCAATGATCTAGAGACTGCTCTGACAGATAAAGATTAGCTGTATTTTAGAACCGTGACTCAAGCGCTGCGATGAAATTACGCCCGGGTGAATTGGTTCCAGAACCATGGACTCGGTAATTTTGATTGGTCATGTTGTCGATGGCTACTGTTAATGTGAGGTTTGTGTGAATGTTCCAACCAACTTTAAGATCGATCCGTTCATACCCGGGCGTACCCCCGGGAGGAATGCGCTCGGTGTCACGTCGATCACGCGAGGAAAGGTGATCCGCGGTCGCTGATAAAACCCCTCTGATTTGAGCATGGAAGCGTCTTTGCTCACTCATCCAGCGCAGACCAACCTGACCAGATAATGGCATGCCTCGACTTAGATACTCGGCGCTTGCAGCAGGTCCAGGTCCAGTCATCACATCAATTTCGCCATCCATGTAGGTAGCGTTTCCAAACAAAGTCCATTCGGGATGAATCTCGTAGGCCATACCGTATTCAATCCCTGTGACAAAACCGTCTCCGACGTTGGCTTTACCCACTTCGGTTTTACCGTCCGCGGTGACAACACCCGTTGGAAAGCGATTGATCATGTCATTGACGTCCGTGTAGAAACCTGCAAGCTCCGCAGAGAATCTTTGATAATTCACACGGGTCCCAATTTCGTAGGTCAGGTATTTCTCGGGTTCCAGTGAGATGGCGGGAATTTCCTGTTCATTCGCTCCGGTGTCGATTTGAGAAGTCAAATCCATCAGGTTGGGAGCGCGAAAACCTTGAGCAATGCCACCAAATATATTCCACCTGTCAGGTTTAATCTTGTAAACCAACCTTGCGTTACCCACCGCGTTGCTCCAATCACGATCCACTGAAACTTGATTACCCGATACAGGATCTTCCACTTTGTCGGCATTTGCACCTGCATAAGTAAAACGCCCTCCGAGACTGAAGTTCCATCGCTCGCTCAGGTCGATCGTGTCCTGAACGAAGATTCCGGCAAGGTCATAAGACGCATCATCACCTACCGCGCCCTGAATAGGATTTCTGGATGAAAAACTATCCACTTCATCATGATAATAATCTACCCCATAGGAGAGATCACCGACGGGGGTCTCACTTTGGAGTTGGCTGAAGAAGCCAAACGTGTCGACATCAAAACCCTGATAATCCTGCCGCCCCCTGGAACGCAAGCGATCACGCAGCTCTTCCTGAACATGCCAGGATAAACTCGTTTGCATGCTGTCGACAAAGCCATCGAGGTCATGCGCGTGCCATTGAATATAAGTTAATCGACGAAGCTGGTCACTATCGCGGTGAATTTCGCTTCCAATAGCAGATCCCTTGTAGCTGATACCATTGATGGTCTTGTGAGTTCTGGGCACATTGTTTTGCTCCACATTCTGATAAGCCAGAACAAACGTATGATGGGGATTGATGTGATGTTCGAATTTAAGATCGAAATCCCATTCTTCATATCCAGTTCCATCTTGTGTGCCCGTGCCACCACCTGCAACCACACTACCAAATTGTTTGTAAGATACCCCGGCAATCACCCCCCGTCCTGTGGTCGAGTGCCACTTGTGATTCGGCCCGAACCATATGGGAATTCTCAGCACTGCTCACACGGTAATAAGCACGCCCCCCGTATTCAAAATCGTCACCGTATGCGGAGGGTGAAAGCGTATTCACACTGACGACACCTCCCACACCATCTGACCCATATTGCACGGAACCTGGACCTTTGAGAACTTCAACGGATTCCATGGACAGCGGGTCTACTGAATTCCAATACTGATTGGGTCCATCACGAAATACGGAATTATTCAAACGCACCCCATCAATCAAGAAGATATTCCTGAAAGCAGTAAAACCACGAATAAAAGGTGAGCCCTGTCCCGGGGAGGTTTCCTGAACCATAATACCGGGCGTATCCCGTAAGATTTGAGGCGTGGTGCGATACATATTGCGTTCAAGCTCATCATTGGAAATGAGGGCCACTGAATTAGGAGCATCAAACAATGGACGGGCACTACGCGAAGGTGTCACGACTACAGGCGGCAACTCCAAAAAATCATCAACCACCTGGGCCAAGACGGTCGAGCCAAGGGTGATTATTGTTGCAAGCATAAGTAGTAGAATCTTCATTGTTTTCTATCTTTGGGTGAACATTGATGAAGCTGTGATCAAATACCAGCTGCGGGTCTTCACCCTTTATCCACGTCTAGTCGAAAAATTGGATAAGCGTTGTTGATCAATTTCCGATCAGCTCGACTCCTGTGACAGCCAATCCTGCCTCTTGCCCGGTGATAAAACAAAACCAACTTAACAACTCAACCCCCACCGCGCCTTGAGTTGCAGAGCGGAATTCACGAACAGAAACCTCAATATCGAATTCACCCTCCACTTGTCTCTGGACCGAAAAGTGACCCGCACTTGACCGCTCCAGGTTGATTGCAGTCATACCGATTACGATTTCCGACGGTTAAATCGCAGTCCCCTGAATTCGGAATCGGGACTTCCCTCCATGCAGGATGGGACGCAACGCATTCCGTTTTGCCGAGAGGGAAGAAAAAAAGAACGTTTCTCTTTGCTTTCGAAACGTCTCTGCGAAAGTCGCCCAAGAGCCGATCGGAGACATTTGACAAATGTTCGGCATACATTTGCCTAACATCCTTCTCCTGAATGTGGCCCCTTCGATATCCCACTCAAGTTCGATTCGCAGGAGAATCTGCACCAGACACCCATCTTACCATGATCAACATCAGGCTCCAGGCCCGCTGTCATTTAAAAGAACGAAAGCAAGGCCAAGTATGGGGAATATAGACATTCACTGTGTGAGAAATAACTGTATTCCGGATACTTCATGTGTCAGGAAACAAACGTGTCAAAATAATTCCAGAGGGGTCATTGTCATTGATTGCCCTGAGACTGTTTGTATGCCTTGTAATAATTAATGGGTTCAGGAAAGCTCACTCCGACGCTTTTGGCCCATGACTCCCAGCGCCCGATCATTTTGCGTAAGCGCTCAGGCTCCTTTGATGAGAGGTCATGCATCTCCGTACGATCAGCATCCATATCATACAACTCCCAAGGACCTTTAACCGACCAAACGAGTTTCCATTTCCCATCGCGCATGGCCCGATTGCCCTCATGTTCCCAGTAGACTGGTTCCTGATGCACTGGGGTTTGCTCTCCTTGAAGCAAAGGCAGCAGTGATTTACCTGCCAGAGGATGCACTCTCACACCAGCTCGTTCAACTGGGTATTGGGTTTGAGCTAACTCAATAAGCGTAGGCATGAAATCTGGTAAAAACCCCATCTGCCGAACAAAGGATCCACGCAGATGCCATGGAATACCAGCAGGCCAATGGGCAATCAGTGGGGTAGACATCCCTCCTTCATGCACAAAATGTTTATAATACCTGAAAGGGGTGTTGGATGCGTTGGCCCAGGCCTGACCACAACGTGGCCCCCGCGGTTCCATGACTCAAAAGTGGATCTCGCACTTCCAATTCAGATCCACTTCCCAGGATTCCACCTTCCTGACAAGCACCGTTGTCGGATAAGAAGAACAGTAATGTATTTTCATACAACTGCTGATGCTTCAAGAACGCAACCAGACGACCGATATTCTGATCCACGGAATCAATGCAAGCAGCATAAGCCGCCATACGCAAATCCAACAGGTGTCGCGTTTTTTCATCCAATGCCCCCCACTCCGGACCTTCGTGCGGTGCGGCTTGCCAGGATGGATCAATCAATCCCATCGCACGCTGTTTCTCTAGCCGCTTCTCCATCAAAGCATGCCATCCCCCACGGTATTTGCCCTCGTATTTGGCAAGATCGTCTGATTTCGCGTGAAGGGGCCAATGAGGTGCATTATAAGCTAGATAGAGAAAAAAAGGTTGCTCATTGTCTTCTGTCGTCGATTCACGAATGAACTGCATTGCATGTTCCGTGAATGCATCCGTTGTGTAAAATCCGGGACCAGGTAAAACCGGTTCATTCATGTAGGTTAAGCCTCGTGGTGGTTGCGGATTCATAAAATGGGAAGCCCCTGAAATAATCCCGAAATACTTTTCAAACCCCCGCTGTAATGGCCAATTATTCTTGTCGTGATAACCCAAGTGCCACTTACCGGTCATCAAGGTGGAGTAACCAGCTTTTTTCAAAACCTCCGCCAGAGTAACACATTGTTCATTGAGATAACCCTGGTATGGATGATCACTCATGGGGCTGGGGCCTGCCGGGGTCTCAGTCATGTGACCAATACCCGTCTGGTGCGGATGCAATCCCGTCAGTAAACTCGCACGAGTAGGACAACAGCGCC